>NZ_JAVERI010000037.1:0-6074 GCF_034007205.1 Thiomonas sp. | reverse complement strand
CCGATGAAAGCGGCGCAGCGCGTCAGACTCGCCCGATTGCCGAGCGCCCGCGCCAGCAACCCGCACAGCAGCCCACCGAACCCCGGCAGCCCGCCCCGGCGGACACGACGCCGGAATTCGTGAAGTTTTAACGAAATGCCGTCAAAATCCTCTTCTCCCAACCTCCCCCGCAGTGGAAGATGAGTTTTCAGTGTTTCATTTGACAGACCGCGTAAGGCGTTTTCCCGAGGAGTTGAACCATGACGGCTTTTCCGCAAAACCTGAGAAACCTCAGCATCGGCCTGCGCCTGATGCTCTATTCAGGGCTGGCGTCGCTGCTGTTTGTCATCGCCCTGGCCATCAGCCTGACGGGCTTGCAGGATCTGCGGCAGGAATTTGCCCATTACGTGGGCCACACCAGCGCTTACCAGAGCGCGCTGGACCGTTTGGGACTGCTGCAGGCACAGTACACCAAAGCGATAGTCAGCCGGGTCATGTCTGCAGACAGTGCCCAGGCACAGGCTGCGCTCGATGCGGTGCAAAAACAATTCGACGAGGCCCTGCAGCAGGCCCTGGCGCTGCAAGCCCATGATGCCGCACAGACCCGCGCGCTCCAGGCCATCGCCGCGCTGCACAAACAGGAGCAGACCGCGATTCCGGGCATCCTCAGAGCCAGCCAATACCACCAGATCGACGGCATCAACGCGCTGGTCAATGACCTGTTTCCCCGGGATCGGCAAATTCAAGCCCAGTTGCAGACATTGACCGCCGCGCAGAACGACAGCACGGCCAGCCAGCAGGCCGCCATCCAACGCGATGCGGCAAACGCCCTGATGATCGCGCTGGTCGCTGCCGCAGCCGCCGTATTGCTGAACGTGCTGACCAACTGGCTGCTGTCGCGCGCGATCGCCCGCACCCTGCGTCAGGCGGTGGACGCCACGCAACGTGTGGCCGAGGGCGACCTGTCGGTGCGGGTGGCTTCGGCTTTCCGCGACGAGGCCGGCCGCATGCTCACGGCGCTGGATCGGATGATCTCGCGGCTCACGGCAGTCATCGGCTCGGTGCATGCTTCCTCCGGGCAGTTGCTCTCGGCCTCATCCCAGGTCTCCAGCACCTCGCAAAGCCTGTCTCAATCGGCCTCGGCGCAGGCGGCTTCGGTGGAGCAAACCTCGGCCACCGTCGAGCAGGCCGCAGCGTCGATCCGCCAGAACGCCGACCACGCCACAGCCGCCGATGCCCTTGCCCAGCAGGTGCTCGCCCATGCAAAAGACAGCCAAGCCGCGGTGAAACAAGTTTCCGCGGCGATGCGCACCATTGCCGAACGCATTTCGCTCATCGACGACATCGCCTACCAGACCAATATGCTGGCGCTGAACGCGGCGATCGAATCCGCCCGCGCGGGGGAGCATGGCAAGGGGTTTGCCGTGGTGGCTGCCGAGGTGAGAAGACTGGCCGAGAAAAGTCAATCCGCCGCCCAGGAGATCGGCGGCCTGGCTTCGACCACCGTCAAACATGCCGACCAGGCCAGCCACATGATGAGTGAGCTCGTCATCCTGAAAAACGAAAACAGGGATCTCGTCCAGAAGATCGCAGCGGCCTCCAACGAGCAGTCCACCACCATGCAGCAAATCAATCAGGCCGTCGCCCAACTCTCGGCGCTGACGCAGCAGAACGCCTCGGCTTCGGAACAACTCGCCGCCACCGCCGAGGAAATGAATGCCCATGCCCAGGCCCTGAAAGCGCTCGTCAGCCAGTTCAAAACCGGCGTCGAACCGGCGCAGAATGCAGCCCGCTCGCATGCGCCGCCAGCCTCCCCGCTCAGGCGCCCTGTCACGCCTGCCCCGGCGCTGGCCGCCGCGGGTGCGGGAGACTTTGTCAAATTCTGATCCCCCATTCTTCGAGGAGCCCCTATGACCACCGCCCTTGCGCACCCGTCTGCCACCGCTGCCCTGCCGCCATCCGGCGTCGCCCGGCCAGCCAGCGGCCAGTACCTGACCTTCACCCTGCAGAACGAGGTGTACGGCCTGGACATCCTGCGGGTGCGGGAGATTCTGGAATACACCCGCCCGACCACCGTGCCGATGATGCCGGCCTTCGTCCATGGCGTGATCAATCTGCGCGGCAATGTGGTGCCGGTGATCGATCTGGCGCAGCGCTTCGGGCGCGCGCCGACGGAGTTGAAGCCCCGCACCTGCATCGTCATCATCGAGGTCGAAGGCGAAGGTGATGGAGGGCCGATGTCCATCGGTGTGCTGGTCGATGCGGTGAATGCCGTGCTCGACATGGAAGCCGAGCAGATCGAGCCGCCGCCCAGCTTCGGCGTCGGGCTGCGGCAGGAATTCATCCGCGGCATGGCGCGCACCGAGGCCGGCTTCATCATCCTGCTCGACGTGGGTCGCGTGCTGTCGGTCGAAGACATGGCGGGATTGGCGCAGGCGGCCGCGATAGCCGCCTGAACGGGGCCATGACCGTTCTCTCCGACACCGAACTCAGCGGTTTTTCCCGCCTGATGTTCGAGGCCGCCGGCATCACCCTGGCGCCGTCGAAAAAGGCGCTGGTCGAAGGCCGCCTGTCCAAGCGGCTTCACGCGCTGGGCCTGTCCAGTTTCACCGCTTACCTGCAGCATCTGCGGCAAGACCCGACTGAGCGCCAGCAGGCCATCGACCTGCTCACCACCAACGAAACCTATTTCTTCCGCGAGCCGCGCCACTTCGCCTATCTGTCGGAGAGAATCGTCCCTCAGGCGGACGCCTCGCGCCCCTTCCGGGTGTGGAGCGCGGCCTGCTCCAGCGGCGAAGAGCCCTACAGCATCGCCCTGGTGCTGGCCGAGCGCATGGGGCAGCGGCCGTGGGAGATCGTGGCTTCCGACATTTCCACCCGGGTGATCGAGCAGGCGCGCCGCGCCATCTACCCGATGGAGCGCGCCGAAAAAATTCCCCAGCCCTACCTCAAGGCCTTCTGCCTGAAGGGAACGGGCGCGCAGGAAGGCTATTTCACGCTGCAGCCTGCGATCCGCGAGCGGGTGCGCTTTGCCGTCATCAACCTCAACGCACCCCTGCCCGACATCGGCCTGTTCGATCTGGTCGTGCTGCGCAATGTGATGATCTATTTCCATGCCGACACCAAGCGCGCCGTATGCCGTCGGCTGCTCGATGTGCTCAGGCCCGGCGGGCATCTGTTCATCGGCCATTCCGAAAGCCTGAACGGCCTCGATCTGCCGGTGCGCAGCATTCAGCCCGCCGTTTACCAAAAGCCGCAAGCAAGAAATTAGCGACAGGCCTTCAGGCCTGTCGGTCAAATGTGTTTTGGAAGGGGTTTGCATCCCCTGCCAAAACGGTCACCGAAACCTCGGCCTTCAGGCCGAGGTCTGCGGCTCCCACCGCCCTGAAGGGCGGGGTTTCAAACCGAAGTCAGTTCTACGATGAATACCGCACCGTCTGCCTCACCTGGCGAAGCGCCGCAGGAAGAGCCGCTGGAAATCTTTCTGCAGCCGGGCGAGCTGTACTTCGGCGAAGGGCGCACCCGCGTGCGCACGCTGCTGGGCTCTTGCGTCGCGATCGCGGTGTGGCATCCGCGGCTGAGAATCGGCGGGCTGTGTCATTACATGCTGCCCGGACGCGGCGCGCATCACGGCGCGCACCGCGAACTCGACGGCCGCTATGCCGACGAGGCCATGCTGCTGTTCCTGCGCGACATGCGCGCGGCGGGCACCCGGCCTGACGAATACGAGGCCAAGCTGTTCGGCGGCGGGCGCATGTTCGCACCAGACCGGCCCTTGCCTGCGCAGGTCGGCTGCGTGGATGTGCCCTGCAAAAATGTGCTGCGCGGGCGCGAACTCGTGCGCCAGCATGGCCTGCGGCTGAAGGCCGAGCATCTGGGGGGCGAGGGCCACCGCAACCTGCTGTTCGAGATCTGGAGCGGCGATGCCTATCTGAAGTTCTGGGGCCAGAATGCTGAAGCGTCGATCAGCCGATGCGCGCTACCGGGCACCGACAACCCCGGATGTCCATGATGCCCGGCGACAGGATCAAGGTGTTCATCGTCGACGATTCCGCCGTGATGCGGCAGGTACTCCAGGCCGTGCTGCTGCGCGATCCCGGTATCGAGGTCATCGGCGTCGCGCCCGACCCGCTGTTCGCGCTGCAGCGCATGCAGCAGGGCGCCTGGCCCGACGTGCTGGTGCTCGATGTCGAAATGCCGCGCATGGATGGCATCACCTTCCTCAAAAAACTCATGGTGGAACACCCGCTGCCCGTGGTGATTTGCTCCACTCTCACCGAAAAGGGCGCGCAGATCACCCTCGATGCGCTGGCAGCCGGGGCGGTGAGCGTGGTCAACAAGCCGCGCGTGGGCCTCAAGGATTTTCTGCTGGAGCAGACCGCCGAGCTGACGCAGACCATCAAGGCCGCGGCCCGCGCCAATACCGGCAATCTGCGCGCCTGGACGCGGCCCGTGGTCAGCGTGGCCCAGGCCGCGGCGCAGCCTGCGTTCACCCCCGGCGCGCATGTACTGACCGACACCACGGAGAAGATCATCGCCATGGGCATGTCCACCGGCGGCACCGTGGCGCTGGAGCGCGTGCTCACCACCCTGCCCCGCGCCCTACCGGGCATCGCCGTGGTGCAGCACATGCCGGAGAAATTCACCGCCGCCTTCGCCGAACGCCTGAACACGGTGTGCGCGCTCGACGTGCGCGAAGCGCGCGACGGCGACCGGCTGATTCCGGGCCTGGTGCTCATCGCGCCGGGCGGCCGCCACATGCAGGTGCGGCGCAGCGGCGCGCAATATCACGTCGAAGTGCGCGACGGCCCGCCCGTCAACCGCCACCGGCCTTCGGTGGACGTGCTGTTCCGCTCGGTGGCGCAATGCGCCGGACGCAACGCGCTGGGCATCATCCTCACCGGCATGGGCGACGACGGTGCTCGCGGCCTCAAGGAGATGCACGACGCCGGCGCCCGCACCATCGCGCAGGACGAGGCCAGCAGCGTGGTCTACGGCATGCCCAAGGAAGCGGTGAAACTCGGTGCGGCCGACCGCACCCTGGCGCTGGGCGACATCGGCGCGGCGATGGTGGAATACGGTCGCCTTTGATGACGGCAACGGGGGTCTTCCCCTATACGGCGGGGCCGCGAGGGTGTCGTTCCAAAGGCGTCGAACAACATCCTTTCCCCGCTCCTGATGAACCACCTTCGCATTCGCACCCGCATGACCCTGGGGCTGATCGGCATGCTCGCCGTCATCGTGCTGAGTGCCGTACTGGCGCAGCAGCAGTTGGCGCAATCCAACGCCCGGCTCGGTTCCATCGTGCACGTGCAAGCCCGGCGTATCGACCTGCTCAACACCTTTTTCACCAACTTCCAGAGCACCACCACGGCGTTCTACCAAGCCCTGCTGAACCCGGCGCATGAACAAGCGCAGCTCGCCCTGAAAAAACAGCTTGCGGCAAACCGCGAAAGCACCGAGCGAGCATTCGAAGCGCTGCAAGCCCTGCCCCCGAACGCCGAGGTCAACCATCAGCTTGCCCAAATCAAGAGCCTGATCGCGAAAAACCGGGGCGTGCAGCAGCAGGTCATCAGCCTGATGCGGCAAGGGCTCTACCCGCAGGCCAGCACCCTCTACACCCAACTGGCCGCGCCCATCGTGCTGGCCATGCACCAACGCATCGAGACCCTGATCGATCATCAGCAGGCGCAGATGCAGGCCGCCTATGCGCAGAGCCAGTCGGACTATGCCAGCGCGGCGCGCCAGGCGCTGTGGATCACGCTCGGGTTCGTCCTCGCGGCGACGGCGGGCGGTTTCTGGATCACCCGCTCGATCACCCGCCCGTTGAGCCAGGCGGTGGAAGTCGCCCGGCGCGTGGCAGGCGGCGATCTCTCGGTGCGGGTGCTTTCCCCGTCGAAGGATGAAACGGGTCAACTGCTCGCCGCCCTGGGGCAGATGGTCACGCAACTCACGGCGGTGATCGGCTCGGTGCGCTCGTCTGCCGAACAACTGCTCTCGGCATCGGGCCAGGTCTCAAGCACCTCGCAGAGCATCGCGCAATCGACCTCGCAGCAGGCGGCTTCGGTCGAGCAGACTTCCGCCACGCTGGAGCA
>NZ_JAVERI010000021.1:0-38317 GCF_034007205.1 Thiomonas sp. | reverse complement strand
CCTGCGCCCTGCGGGCTGGTCTTGGGCAATAGTTCGACTATTGCCCGGCGAAATCGGCAAAAACTGTCCTCGCCGGGGCCGTTTTTCGCTATCGACGCCACAAGTCAGACAGGCTCCTTGTACGTTCGCTGTATCCGCGATCACGCTCAGCGCCACGATGACAGGAGTCGCTTCACCCAACGCCCACGCATCACAACCGTCCCATCAGTTTCATCAGCCAGCGCGTGCGCGGCCCGTAGGGCGGCGCGGCGAGGCCGACGCCGGAAAACCGCGCCTGAAACATCACGGGCTTGAGCTTGCTGAAAGTGTCGAATCCCCAGCGGCCGTGATAGCTGCCCATGCCCGACGCCCCGACGCCGCCGAAGGGCAGGCTGTCCTGCGCGAAATGCAGCAGGGTGTCGTTGACCGTCACGCCGCCGGCATGGGTGTGCAGCAGGGCATCGGCCGTGCGCTCTCGGTCGTGGTCGAACCAGTAGAGCGCCAGAGCACGCGGCTGGCTGCGCACATGCGCCAGCGCCTGCGCCAGGTCGTCATAGGCCACCACGGGCAGCAGCGGGCCGAAGATTTCTTCGTTCATCAGCTGCAGCGTGGCCGGGGCGTCGCAGACCAGCGCGGGCGCGAGGCGGTGGCGCAGATCGTCGGCCTGCACGCCGTCGAACAAGGCATGCACCTGCGCCCCGGCGGCGCGGGCTTCGCCCAGCAAGCCGAGCAGCCGACTGTATTGGCGATGGTCGATGATGCTGGTGTAGTCGGGGCTGCGCAGGCCGTCGGGATAGAGTTTGTGCGCCGCGGCGCGGCAGGCGGCCACCCAGTCCTGCTGCTGGGCACGCGGCAGCAGCACATGGTCGGGCGCGATGCAGGTCTGCCCGGCGTTGAGCAGCTTGCCGTAGACGATGCGCTGCGCCGCGTGCGCCAAGTCGTAGCCCGGCGTGATGACGGCGGGCGACTTGCCGCCGAGTTCCAGCGTGACGGGGGTGAGGTTGGCCGCCGCCGCTGCCATCACGCGCTTGCCCACCCCGCTGGAGCCGGTGAACAGCAGATGGTCGAACGGCAGGGCGCTGAAGGCCGCGCCGATTTCTGCATCCCCCTGCACCACGGCCACTTCGTCGGCTGCAAAGGTCTGCGCGGCGCGCTGTGCGAACACGGCGCTGAACGTGGGGGTGAACTCGGAGAGCTTGACCATCGCCCGGTTGCCCGCGGCCAGCGCCGCCGTCAGCGGGGCCACGGCCAGCACCAGCGGGTAATTCCACGGCGCGATGATGCCCACCACGCCCAGCGGCTGGGGCAGCACCCGCGCCCGTGCGGGAAAAAACCAGGGCGACACCGCCGCGGTGCGCGGGCGCATCCAGCCCTTGCCGTGTCGCAGCGCATCGGCGATGCCGCTCAGGCTGGGCAAGAGTTCGAGCAGCCCGGTTTCGGGCGGTGGGCGGCCGCCGAAATCGGCGTCGATCGCTTCGGCGAATTCGGCCGCATGTTGGCGCAACAGCGCTTGCAGACGCCTCAGGCGATTGCGCCGCTGCGCCCAGTCGGGATAGGGCGCTGCGTCGAACGCCGCCCGCAGCACACGGAAAGTCTGCTGGAGCGAAGCGGCGAAATCGGGAGCGCGGTCCATCTGCGGCAGCATGCTGAAAACGGGGGTTCGATGGTAAGCCGATCGCCGCTGCGATGGGAACACAAGGGCCCGCTTCACAAAACCATTCTAATAACATGGGTATCAAGATATGACATAGGCAGTATTTGCCTAGGCAATAAACTACGCGGCATGAATTCTTCCGCCCCCACTCCGCCTCAGTCGGATGCGCCACGCTTCTATGACGGCTCGGAGTATGTCAAGGACAACTCGGTCGGCTTTCTGATGAAGGTCGCACTGGCCGTCCTGGTGCGCAATCTGGAGCATCAACTGCAGGCGCTCGAACTCACCGGCACGCAATGGCATCCGCTGCTGCATGTGCACCTGGGCTGCGACACCGTAGCCGCCTGCGCCCGCGAGATGCAGACCGACGCCGGCGCGATGACCCGCATGCTCGACCGCCTCGAAGCCAAGGGCCTGCTGGTGCGCGAGCGCAGCAGCAGCGATCGCAGGGTGGTCAACCTCGCGCTCACCCCGCGCGGCGCCGAAGTGGCGGCGCAGATCCCGCACATGCTCTCCGAGGTGCTCAACGAACATTTGCGCGGCTTCAGCCCAGAGGAGTTCAAGCAACTGCTCGACCTGCTGCGGCGCTTCATCGCCAATGGCGAGGCGCTGGGCGAAGCCAACAAGGCGGGTCCCGGGCCACATCTGATGGTGCAGGAACGCGACCCCGAACAAAACGACGACTCCAACCCCTCCTGACCCACTCTCGCCATGCTCACCCCGTCATTGCCCCGATCCGCCGTACCGCGCCGTGCGCTGCTGGCCGTGCCGCTGTTGGCCGCCCTGCTGCTGGCGGGCTGCGCCGGCACCGAGGGCATCAAGCCCACCGGCCACCTCACCGCACCGCAGCAGCTTGGCCTGCAGCCCGTACAGACGGCCTTTCCCAAAACCGATTGGTGGACCGCCTTTCACGACCCGGAACTCGACCGCCTCATCGCCGCGGCGCTGGCCGACAACCCGACGCTGCAGGTCGCGCAGGCCCGCCTGGCGCTGGCGCGCTCGCAGGTAGAAAGCGCAGGCAGTGTCCTCAAACCGAAACTGGACGCGGCGGTGAGCTCCACCCGCGAGCAGTTCAGCAACAACTCCATCTACGGACCCTACGGCGGCGACTGGTTCTACGACAACTCCGCCCTGCTTCAAGGCAGTTGGGAGCTGGACTTTTTCGGCAAGAACCGCCAGAACCTGCAGGCCGCCATTGGCGAGGCCCACGCCGCCGCCGCGCAGGATCAGGCCGCGCGCGTGCTGCTCGCCGCCAACGTGGCCAATGCCTATGTCAACCTTGCGCGGCTGATCGCCATGCGGCATGTGCTGCAGCAGACCCTGCAGCAGCGTGAGCACATGCTCAAACTGGTGCGCGACCGCGTGCGCGCCGGCCTGGAGACCACGGTGCAGGAGAAGCAGGCGTTGGCCGAAGTGCCGCAGATCCGTCTGCAGATCGACCAGACCGGGGTGCAGATCACGCAGGCGCGCAACCTGCTGGCCGCGCTCATCGGCCAGGGCCCGCAGGCCACGGCCACGCTGGCGCCACAGCTCGCCACACTGCCGACGATCGATCTGCCCGACACCCTGCCCGCCGCGCTGATCGGCCGCCGCGCCGACATCGTCGCCGCGCGCTGGCAGGTCGAGGCGGCGCTGCACGGCGTGAAGGCAGCGCGTGCCGCGTTCTACCCCAATGTCAACCTCACTGCGTTTGCCGGGTTTTCCGCGCTGGGCTTCAGCCAATGGCTGACCGGCGGCAGTCAGACCCTGGGCGTCGGCCCGGCGCTGACCCTGCCCATTTTCGAGGGCGGCGCATTGCGCGCCCAGCTCCGCAGCAAGTCGGCGCAAGCCGATGAGGCCATCGCGCAATACAACAACACCCTGGTGGGCGCAGTGCACGAGGTGGCCGACGCCATTGCCGCGCGCCAGTCGATTGGTCAGCAGATCGCGCAGCAGCAGCAGGCGCTGGCCGCCGCGCAGGACGCGATGCGCCTGGTCGATCAGCGCTACAAGGCCGGGCTGTCGAACTATCTCACGGTGCTCAGCGTGGAAACCAGCGTGCTTCAACTGCAGCAGATGGGTGTGGACCTGAAAGCGCAGGCGCTGTCCGACGACGTGGCGCTGATCCGCGCCCTGGGCGGCGGCTACAAGGCCGAACAACTGCCCGAACGGGTTTTGGTCAAGTCGCCCTGACGCGCGCATCGCCCCCCTTGAAAACATGAATCCCAACGGAATGCATCCATGAGTACCCAGGACAACGACAAAACTGAAGGCGCGGCCCTGTCCGCCGGAAATGGCAACGGCAAGGCCGCCAAGCGGCGGCAGTTGATGCTGCTGGCCATCGGCTTTTTCATCATCGTCGGCGCGGCCTATGGCGGCTACCAGTACTGGGATTCGCTGCACTACGCCTACACCGACGACGCCTATGTGCAGGGCGATCTGGTGCAGGTCACCCCGCAGGTGGGCGGCACGGTCGTGGCCATCGACGCCGACGACACCCAGCTCGTCAAGGCCGGGCAGCCACTGGTGCAGCTCGACGGCGCCGACACCCATGTGGCGCTGCAGCAGGCAGAGGCTCAGCTCGCCCAGGCGGTGCGCCAGGTCCGGGTGAATTTCGCCAACAACGGCACCCTCGCCGCGCAGGTCGCGGTGCGGCAGACCGATGTGAACGTCGCCCGGGCCAATCTGGCCAAGGCGCAGGACGCGCTGCGCCGCCGCCAGGAGCTGGCCGGCACCGGCGCGGTCGGCGCGGAAGAACTGCGCCAGGCGCAGATCGCGGTGCAGGCCGCTCAGGCCGCGCTGACCACCGCACAGGCCGGGGTGAAGGCCGCGCAGGAACAACTCGCCGCCAGCCAAGCACTGACCGCGGGTACCGTTATCGCCAACAACCCCTCGGTGAAGCTGGCAGCGGCCAAGGTACGCGAAGCCTATCTGGCGTACGAGCGCACCCTCATTCCGGCGCCGGTGACCGGCGTGGTGGCGCGGCGCACGGTGCAGCTCGGTCAGCGCGTCGCCCCCGGCGTGCCGCTGATGTGGGTAGTGCCGTTGAACGATGTGTGGGTCGACGCCAACCTGAAGGAGACGCAATTGCGCGACGTTCGCATCGGGCAGAAGGCCACGGTCACCGCCGACACCTATGGCAGCCGCGTGATCTACGACGGTCGGGTCGTCGGGCTGTCGGCGGGCACGGGCGCGGCCTTCTCGCTGCTGCCCGCGCAGAACGCCACGGGCAACTGGATCAAGGTGGTGCAGCGCCTGCCGGTGCGCGTGGCGCTCGATCCCAGGCAACTCGCTAGCCATCCGCTGCGCGTGGGCATGTCCACCGAAGTGACCATCGACATCAGCGACCACAAGGGGCCTCTGGTGGTCGACGAGCCGCCGACCCAGCCCGCCGCCCGCACCGACATCTACGCCGCCGACTGGCAGAAGGCCGACACGCTGGTCAACGCCATCATCGCCGCCAATGCGGGCGGCAAGCGCTGAAAGAACAAAAATGAAACAGCCTCCTCGCTCGCTGTGCTCGCATTCCACCTCGCGGCTTGCAAGCCACTCGGATTCGCATGGCATGAGTCAGTCCGCAGGGACTGCCTCATGTCCCGCTCATCCCCCCGAGGGGGGTGTCAGCTCCTTCGGAACGGCCGTGCGGAGCAAGATGAAACAGCCCCCTCGCTCGCTGTGCTCGCTGCCCCCCGAGGGGGGTGTCAGCTCCTTCGGAACGGCCGTGCGGAGCTGACATGGCCACCCCACAGGAAATCGAAGAAAGCGCGGCCGGCGCCGTGCCGGACCCGGCGGCCGCGAAAGACACCACCACGCACCTGACGCCGCTGACCGGCTCGGCGCTGGTGGTGGGCACCATCGCGCTGTCGCTGGCGACCTTCATGAACGTGCTCGACACCTCGATCGCCAATGTGTCGATTCCGGCGATTGCGGGCGACCTGGGCGTGAGCTCGTCGCAGGGCACCTGGGTCATCACCTCGTTCGGCGTGGCCAACGCCATCGCGGTGCCGCTCACCGGCTTCGTCACCCAGCGCTTCGGCGCGGTCAAGGTGTTTCTCACCAGCATTCTGCTGTTCACGCTGTTCTCGTTTCTGTGCGGGCAGGCGCCGAGCATCGAGATATTGATTCTGTTCCGCGTGCTGCAAGGCGCCAGCGCCGGGCCGATGATTCCGCTGTCGCAAACGCTGCTGCTCTCCAGCTACAAGCCGCAGCGCTCGGGCATGGCGCTGGCGATGTGGTCGATGACCACGCTGATCGCGCCCATCATGGGGCCGCTGCTCGGCGGCTGGATCACCGACAACATCTCCTGGCCGTGGATTTTCTACATCAACGTGCCGGTGGGCCTGCTGGCGGCGGCGGTCACCGCGTCGATCTATCTGCGCCGCGAAACCCCCATCCGCAAACTGCCGATCGACTGGACCGGGCTGGGCCTGCTCATCATCTGGGTCGGCTCGCTGCAGATCATGCTCGACAAGGGGCAGGAGCTCGACTGGTTCTCCAGTCCGGTCATCATCGCGCTGGCGGTGGCCGCCGTGGTGGGCTTCGTGCTGTTTCTGATCTGGGAGATCTATGACGACCATCCTGTGGTCGATCTCACCCTGTTCAAGCTCCCCAGCTTCACCCTGGGCACCATCATGCTGGCGCTGTCCTACGGCATGTTTTTCGGCAGCCTGGTGCTGCTGCCGCTGTGGCTGCAGGAGTTCATCGGCTATACCGCGACCGACGCCGGCGAGGTGCTGGCCTGGGTGGGGCTGTTCGCGCTCATCCTCTCGCCCTTCATCGGACGCTTTCTGCCGGTGCTCGATGCGCGCTGGGTGACCACGTTCTCCTTCCTCGTGTTCGCGCTGGTGTTCTACATGCGCTCGCTGTTCACCACCGGCGACAGCTACTGGCAGTATGCCCTGCCCACGGTGGTCCAGGGCATCGCCACGGCGACCTTCTTCATCCCGCTGCTGAGCATCATCCTGGGCGGCCTGCCATCGCACCGCATCGCCGCGGCGTCTGGACTGTCGAACTTTGCCCGCATCACCGCGGGTTCGTTCGGCACTTCGATCTACACCACCTGGTGGACCGATCGCGCCGATCTGCACCACGAGCAACTGGTCAGCCACATCTATGCGGGCAGTCCGGTCGCCAGCCCGATCATCCAGGGCATGCAGGCGCAGGGCTTCTCGCCCGAACAGGCCTTGGGCGTGGTCAACCGCCTGATCGACCAGCAGGCCCACACCATCGCGGTCGACGAGATGTTCCGCCTGAGCTCGTGGCTGTTCCTCGCCTTGATCGCGCTGGTCTGGCTGGTCAAGCCGTCCAAAGGCGCCGCGGGCAGCGACGCCGCCGCGGGCGCGCACTGAAAGCGCGTCATCCTCCAAGAACCCCAAAGAGGTCTCCCATGCAAAACCCAGGTTTTCAAAAAGCTCGCCTTTCCCCGTGCGGGGCGAATCGGCCCGTTTTCGCCACGGCGACGCTTCGCCGCGCCGCCCTGAGCGCCGCGCTGCTGCTCGCAGCAGGCTTGACCCAGGCGCAGGCCGCAGAACTCTCCGCGCTCTGGGGCATCGACAAGGGCGACGAATACCGCAACGTGACGCTGGCCCTGCAATCCGCCCCGCTCTGGCAACACGATCTGTTCGCGCACACCAAGCTCGACGTGGTGCTCGAAGCCTCGTTGGGGCGGGTGAGCAGCTCGACGGGTCCGGGCGACAGCCACCTCATCCACGCCGGCCTCACGCCGTTCGCGCGCTGGTGGTTCACGCCGCAGACGGCGATGGAACTGGGCATCGGCGCCAATGTGTTCTCGGGCACCTATATCGGCGGCAAACGGATCTCCACCGCCTTCCAGTTCGGCGATTCCATCGGCCTGCTGCATCGCTTCACGGGCACGCCCTGGACGCTGGGCGCGCGTCTGACCCACTATTCCAACGCCGACATCAAGCGCCCCAACCCCGGGCAGGACTATCTGCAGGTGCGTCTGGGCTACAGCTTCTGATGACCGCGCCCGATGGCCGACGCCACCCCGTCCGCTGAACCCCGTTCCGCCCCCTGGCTGCGCAGCTTCGCCGCTGACGAGGCCAGGGCCTGGCTGTTCGTCGCAAAAAGCCTGCTGGCGGTGTATGTCGGCGCCTGGCTGGCGATGTTGCTCCACCTGGAGCAACCGTCGACCACCATGATCACGGTGGCGATCGTCATGCACCCGCAAAGCGGCATGGTGCTGGCCAAGAGCTTCTACCGCGCCATCGGCACGGTGGCCGGCAGTCTCGCCGGGCTGCTGCTGATCTCGACCTTCCCCCAGCAGCGCGAGGTGTTCCTGCTCGGGCTGTCGCTGTGGATCACGCTGTGCGCCAGCGGCGCCGTGCTCTATCGCAATTTCATGGCTTACGGCTTCGTGCTGGCGGGCTATACCGCAGCCATCGTCGCGCTGCCGGTGATCGGCAACCCGCTGGCCGGATTCGAGTCGGCGCAGATGCGGGTCAGCGAGGTGCTGCTGGGCATCCTGGTGGCCGGCGTGGTCAGCGACGTGGTGTTTCCCGAGCGGCTGCGCGCCGTGCTGCGCCGCAGCGCGCACGCGCAGTTCGACCGCTTTTTCGCGTTCCTGCGCGACAGCCTGGCCGGCAGCCTGCCCCAGACCCGCATGGAGGAAGTCAACCTGGAATTCGTGCGCGCGGCGGTTCAACTCGAGGATTTGCGCGCCTCGGTGATTTTCGAAGACCCGGAAGTGCGCGCCCGCAGCAGCCACCTGCGCCTGCTGAACCAGCGCTACATGGCGGCAGCCACCACATTCCAGTCGCTGCACCATCTGCTCAACCGGCTGCAGCGCCAGGGGCAGACCGAGGTCGTGAGCGCACTGACCGCGCTGTACCAGCCGCTGCACGAAGCGCTGACTCTGCCCGCCGCACGCGCGCCCAACCCCAGCGGTCTGCTGGCGCAGCGGCTCGAACGCTTTCAGCACACCCTCGTCCAGAGTATCGCCGCGCAACGCCAGGCACTCGCGCAGCCGTCGGGCTCGCTCGAATTCGCCACCGGCGCCGCGCTGCTGCAGCGGCTCGCCGCCGAGCTGCACGACTACGCCCGCACCGACGGCGCGCTGCGCGCCGGCGTCATCCGTGCGGAGCAGGAACGCATGCGTTTTCACCGCAGCAACGACTGGTCCGACATCGGACTCACCGCGCTGCGGACTTTCCTCACCATGACGGTCCTGAGCGTGTTCTGGATCCAGAGCGGCTGGGCCTTTGGCGCCACCACCATGCTGCTGGCAACCGTGTTCAGCGGCCTGCTGGCCTCGGCGCCCAATCCGGTTTCGGCGGTGCTCAAGACGCTGTATGGATTCGCTGCGGGCATGTTGGTCGCGGCGTTTGTCGAATTCCGCATGCTGCCGATGGGGGACAGCTTTCCCTTCCTCGTTGCCGCCACGCTGCCGTTTCTCCTGCTCGGCCCCTACCTGAGCACCCGCCCGCGGTTCGCCGGCTTCGGCACGGGCTACACCATCAGCGTGCTGCTCAACCTCGGGCTGCGCCAGCCCATGCTCTACAACCCGGAGGTGTACTTCAACAGCGCGCTGTCACAGCTCGGCGGGCTCGCCGCCGCCGCTGCCGCCTTCATGCTGCTGCCGGGACAGGTGAGCCTGTCACGTCAACTGCGGCGCCTGCGGCAACTGGTGGCAACGGCGGCGAGCGCGCGGCTGGAAGGGCTGGTCTGGCAGTTCGAGACCCGGTTGCGCGATCTGGTGCAGCAGGCCGTCGTGCACACCCCTGCGGGCAGTGCGCAGTCGCGCATCCTGATGGCCTGGTCGCTGGCGGTGCAGGAAAGCGGCCGCACGCTGATCGAGCTGCGCCACGATCTCGCTGCGGGCACCCTGCCGGATGAGGCCCGCGCGCGCACCGAAGCCGCGATCGGTGCGATCGACAGGCTCTATCGCATGCCGGATTCATCGCACTGGCAGCAGGCGGATGCCGCGGTGAACGCCGCGATCGCGGCGATGCCCGAAGGCCCGGCGCGCAACCATCTCTACCAGATCCACAGCGCGCTGCACGACACCGAATCCCCGCTGTTCGGTCCGTTGCCCATCCCCGTTCCAAATTCCACACATGCCACGTGAAATCGACCTGTTCGGCGTGCTCGTTCCGGGCCTGCTGGTGATTTTTTTCGGCGGCCTTGCTGCGACGGCGCTGATCGACGGACTGCTCGGACGGCTGGGCGGGTATCGCCATGTCTGGCATCCCGCGCTGTTCCGGCTGGCCGTGCTTGTCGTTGTGTTCACCACCGCCGCGCTGCTGTTGTTTTGACCTTCCCATCATGAAAACCCAGACACTCCAGTCTGCCCTTCGCGTCGTCATCACCCTGGCCGTGGTGGCTGCAGCCCTCTTGCTGGCCCGCATGCTGTGGTATGAGGAAACCGATTCCCCGTGGACGCGCGACGGCCGCATCCGCGCCGATGTGGTGCGCATCGCTCCAGACGTCTCCGGCTTGGTTCACACCGTGGCGGTGCACGACAACCAGACCGTGCGGCGCGGACAGGTGCTGTTCACCATCGACCCTGCGCGTTTTCAGAATGCGGTGCAGCAGGCCAAGGCCGACATCTCGTCGGCGCAGGCGGCGTTGCAGGTGGCACAGGCCGACATCCGCGCGGCGCAGGCGGGTGTCGCCGCGGCGCTCGCGCAGTACGGCAGCCTGCGCGAAAAAGCGCAGCGGCGCGACCATACCGCGCCCGGGGCGGTCTCCGCGGAAGAGCGGGCCGACGCGCTGGCCGCTGCCGACGTCGGCCAGGCGCAGGTCCTGCAGGCGCGCGCCCGGCTGGGCCAGGCGCAGGCCGAGCGCAGCAGGGCGCTTGCGGCCGAACGACTGGCGCGCGCGCGTCTGGCATTGGCGCAGCTCAATCTGGCGCGCACCCAGGTGCGCGCGCCGACCGACGGTTTCATCACCAACCTCAAGCTCGAAGCGGGCGACTATGCCGCCGTCGGCTCCCCGGTCATGGCCCTGGTCGACCGTCACAGCCTATATGTCGAGGGCTATTTCGAGGAAACCAAGCTGCCGCGAATCCACGAGGGCGACCCGGTGGACATCCGCCTGATGGCCGGCGGCGTGCATCTGCGCGGCACGGTCACCGGGATCGCGCGCGGCATCGCGTCGCGCGAAAACCCGGTGGGCCGTGACCTGCTGTTGGAGCCAAACCCGATTTTCGACTGGGTCCGGCTGGCGCAGCGCATTCCCGTGCGCATCGCCATCGACCCGGCGAGCCTGCCGCCTCACCTGCGCCTCGCAGCCGGCATGACAGCCACCTTGCGCGTTCTTCGGGCAAGCCCGCATCCCGGCAAGACCTGAGCGCTGCGGCACAATGCGGGCACCATGCATGACAACCCGCCAGAGCCGACCCGCATCATCGCCCTGCGCCACGGCGAGACCGACTGGAATGCCGCCTCGCGCATCCAGGGCCATACCGATATTGCGCTCAATGCGCGCGGGCTGGAGCAGGCGCGGCTGGCCGCCGAAGCCCTGGCCGAAGAGCCTGTGGCCGCCGTCTACGCCAGCGATCTGCAGCGGGCCTGGCAGACGGCGCAGGCGATTGCGGCGCGGCACGGCTTGAGCGTCATCCGCGATCCCGCGCTGCGCGAACGCAGCTTCGGCGCCTTCGAGGGCCAGAGCTTTGCCGCGCTGGAGCCGCTGCATCCCGAACTGTGCGCGCGCTGGCGCCACCGCGACCCCGGCTTCGCCGCGCCCGGCGGCGAAACCCTGCGCGATTTTGCTGCTCGCGCGCAGAACGCCCTGCGACAGATCGCCGCCCGCCATCCGGCGCAGCTTATCGTCGTGGTTGCGCACGGCGGCGTGCTCGACGCCTTCTACCGCGCCGCCACGGGTCAGGAACTGCAGGCGCCGCGCAGCTTCGAGCTGCGCAACGCCGCGCTCAACCGCCTGCTGTACGCCCAGGGTCAGCTCACCCTGGTGGGCTGGGGCGACACCGCGCATCTCGATCGCAGTCTGAACGAAGGCGTGGAGTAATCCACACAGCCCTGATGTTTTTGTTTCATTGGGTTTCAGCTTGAGTCCGTTCGCGGCTGCGCGTCGTTAGACTTCAAAATCCGCGTTTTTGATGCCTTCTCTGCGTCCATTTGCCATGTCCACCTTTTCTGCACGTCTGTTTGCGCCCCTTGCGGGTTTCGCCTTGCTGCTCGGCAGCGCCTGCGCCCACGCCGGGCTGGGTCGGCCCCTGCTCGATGCGGCGCAGGACGGCAAGCCCATCGGCCAGGTGCAGCGGGTCGCAGCGCAGGCGGCGTCTGGCGCGGTCGCAGCCGGCGATGCGTCGGCCGTGCAAGCGCAGACGGTGCAAACCCCGCAGGGCGTCACCGTGACCGAATACGCCAATGCGGCAGGCACCGTGTTCGCCATCACCTGGAAAGGCCCGTTCAAGCCGGATCTGCAGCAGTTGCTCGGCAGTTACTTTGCGCCTTACGTCAAGGCCGCGAAGGCTTCACCACAACAGCTCAACCTGTCCATGGTCAAGGGCAGCGACGTCGTGGTGCACAGCGCGGGCCGCATGCGCGGCTTTCTCGGCGTGGCCTGGGTGCCCTCGCTCGTACCCGCCGGGTTCGACCCCGCCACGCTGCAGCCCTGAAGCGCCTTCCATGCTTCCCGGACTGCGCGTCTGGCGCCTGCGCCGCCGTTTGATGCGTCTGGCCGCACCCGCTGCGCTGGCGGGTCTGCTGTTGACCGGCTGCGGCGGCGGCAGCAGCAGCCCGCCACCCGCATCCCCATCGGTCGCGCTGAGCAATCCTGCGAGCGGCAGCAATGTGGTGACGCTCAGCATCCACCAGCTCGAAAGCAACACCGCCACCATCACCGCCAATACGCCGTATGTCGCGGTGAAGGTCTGTGACGCCAGCGGCAACTGCCAGACCCTTCCCGACGTGATGGTGGACACCGGCTCGGCCGGGCTGCGGCTTTTCGCCAACAAGGTCGCGCTCCCTCTTCCCGGCATTCCCTCGGGCAATGGCATGCTGGCGGCCTGCGCCCAGTTCGCCTCGGGCTATGCCTGGGGCAGCATGCACCTGGCCACGGTGCAGATCGGCGGCGAAGTCACGACATCGCCCATCCCCATCCAGTTCATGAACGACCCGTCCCTGCCCGCCGCGCCGTCCACCTGCGCGGCGCAGGGCATCGACTTCGCCGCCCGCTTCGCCCCGGTGGCCAACGGCATTGCGGGCATCGGCAATTTCATTCACGATTGCGGCGCAGGCTGCGCCGCGGCGACACCGGCCGCCAACCGTCCCGCGATGTACTACCGCTGCACCGGCGGCGACTGCACCGAGACCAGCGCCGAACTGTCTCAACAGGGCACCAACCCCATCTCCGCGTTTGCCGTGGACAACAACGGCAGCATGCTCAACCTGCCCGCCGTTCCGACACCCGGCGGTGCCGCCAGCGCCAGCGGCACGCTGGTTTTCGGCATCGGCACGCAGCCCAACAACGCGCTGCCCGCGGGCGCCGAGATTTTCCCGATCGCGCAGGACGCCTACATCAGCGGCCGCATCGACGGTGTTGCGGGCCGAGGCTTCATCGATAGCGGCTCCAACGGCTACTTTCTCGACCTCGATCCCGGCGTCACCCGCTGCACACCCAACGCCGCATCGAGTTGGTACTGCCCCGGCAGCCCGGTTGCGCTCACCGTTCAGTTGAATGGCGCCTCCAGCGCGCAGACCCTGGTCATCGGCAACGCACAGGCCATGTTCGACACCCAGTTCACCGCTCTGCCCGCACTCGGCGGCACGGCCGCCGTCGCCCACTTTGCCGATCTCGGCCTGCCGTTTTTCTATGGCCGTCCCATCGCCACCGGGCTCGAAGGCAAGTTGACCAGCGCGCCTTATGGGTATTGGGCGTTCTGAATCGAAGAGCAAATGTCACCGAAGTGCGATGCAATGCATGCACTTGTATCGATCCTGAAGCAAAAAAGGCCCTCTCCATGTCCGATACTTCTCGTCTTCCGCGGTTTCGTCGTCTGTTGACCCCTGTCGCCCTCGGCACGGCCTTGCTGCTCAGCGCATGCGGCGGGGGCGGCTCGACCCCAAGCACCACGGCCGATCCCGCGCCCCCTCCAGCCGCCAGCGCACCCTCCACGCCACCTGCGCCCCCCGCCGCACCCAATGTGGCAGCCATCAGCATCCGTCAACTCGGCAGCAACACGACCACGCTCACGGCGAACACGCCGTATGTCACCGTGACGGTCTGCGCGCCTGACGGCAGCGCTTGCCAGGCCATTCCCGATGTGCTGGTGGACACGGGCTCCGCCGGGCTGCGCCTGTTTTCCAAAGCCGTCTCCAGCGCCACTTTCAACGCCCTGCCGAAGATCGCAAGCGGCAGCGGCGAGCTCGCCGCCTGCGCGCAATTCGCCTCGGGCTATGCCTGGGGCGGCATGCGGCAATCCCTGGTGCGCATCGGCGGCATGACGACCACCGCGGCCGTCCCGATCCAGATCATGGACGACCCGACCCTGCCTGCGGCGCCCAGCGCCTGCACCTCCCAGGGCGGCAGCGACTTTGCCAGCAGCTTCTATGGCATCGCCAACGGCATTCTGGGCATCAGCAATTTCAGGTACGACTGCGGCAGTGCCTGCGCGTCGAGCACTTTTCCCGGCGTGTATTACGCCTGCAGCAGCACCTCGTGCACCCCGGCCACGGCGTCGACCTCGCAACAGGGCATCAACCCCATCGCCGCCTTCGCCAGCGACAACAACGGCAGCATCCTCGCCCTGCCCGGCGTGCCCCTGCCGGATGGCGCTCCCAGCGCCAATGGCACGCTGACCTTCGGCATCGACACGCAGGCGAACAATACCTTGAGCACGGCGCAGATTTACCCGCTGGACCGGCAGGGCAATCTGAAGATGACCTTGAACGGCACGGCCTTGAGCGGCTTCGTCGACAGCGGCTCCAACGGCTATTACCTGGCACTCAGCGGCGTGCCGACCTGCTCGCAGGCCGCAGGCTTTTACTGCCCGTCACAGGCGTTCAGTCTGGCGGCCAGCCTGCAGCTTGCGGACAAGTCGTATGGCCCAGCGCAGACCCTCACCATCGGCAATGCGCAAGCCATGTTCGCCACGCAAAACGCCGCCCTTCCCGCGCTGGGAGGAACGGCAGCGATTACTGGCTTTGTCGATCTGGGCCTGCCGTTCTTCTACAGCCGCACCATCGCCACCGGTCTCGAAGGCTCCAGTACCAGCACGCCTTACGGCTATCTGGCTTACTGACCGAACAGATCGCCGCTGCGCTGCGGCGCGGCCAGGCCGAGGTGGACGTAGGTCGCCGTGGTGGCGATGCGCCCGCGCGGGGTGCGCTGCAGATAGCCTTGCTGGATGAGATAGGGCTCGATCACGTCTTCGATGGTGTCGCGCTCTTCGCCGATGGCCGCGGCCAGATTGTCCAGCCCCACCGGGCCGCCGTCGAAGCGATGCACCACGGCTTCGAGCAGCTTGCGGTCCATCACATCGAAACCCAGCGGATCGACGTCGAGCATCTTGAGTGCGGCGTCGGCCACCGGCGCCGTGATGTGGCCGGCGGCCTTCACCTCGGCATAGTCGCGCACCCGGCGCAGCAGGCGGTTGGCGATACGCGGCGTGCCGCGGGCGCGGCGGGCGATCTCGGAGGCGCCTGCCGGGTCGATGACGGCGCCCAGCAGCCGGGCCGAGCGCAGCACGATGCGCGTCAATTCCTCGGCGGTATAGAACTCCAGCCGCGCGACGATGCCGAAGCGGTCGCGCAGCGGGTTGGTCAGCATGCCCGCGCGCGTGGTGGCGCCCACCAGGGTGAAGGGCTGCAGGTCGATTTTCACGCTGCGCGCGCCCGGCCCTTCGCCGATGAGAATGTCGATCTGATAATCCTCCAGCGCCGGATACAGAATCTCTTCGACCACCGGCGAGAGGCGGTGGATCTCGTCGATGAACAGCACGTCGTTGCGTTCGAGGTTGGTCAGCAGCGCCGCCAGATCGCCCGCGCGCTCCAGCACCGGGCCGGAAGTCGAACGCAGATTCACCCCCATTTCGCGCGCGACGATGTGCGCCAGCGTGGTCTTGCCCAGCCCGGGCGGGCCGAACAGCAGCACGTGATCCAGGGCTTCTTCGCGCTTGCGCGCCGCGCCGATGAAAATGTCGAGCTGCTCGCGCACCCGCACCTGGCCGACGTAGTCGTCGAGCTGCTGCGGGCGCAGCGCGCGCTCGACCACCGCCTCCTGCGGAGACACGGCAGCGGCATCGATCACCCGCGCGGGGCTGGCGGCAAAGGCATCAGGTTGAATGGGCACGGCGAGCAGGGCGCAGAGCTGGGAATCCGCACAGCATAGATCAACCGCGCAACAACGCCTCCTCAGCCACGGCCAGCGCATCGGGCAGACCGGAGAGCACGACGGTGTCGCCCTCCTGCAGCAGCAAGGTGGGCACAGGCTTGAGGACCTGGCCGTTGCTGCGGCGCACCTGCGTGACGCGCGCGCCTTCGCGGCTGACGGCGCCCAGCGTCTGTCCCACGGCGGCGGCTTCGGCGGTCAGGGTGACCGACTGCAGACGCGGCTGATCGGCGTCTTCCAGCGAGGTATCGTCGCTGCCGTGGAACCAGTCGCGCAACAGGCCGTAGCGCTGCGCCCGCGCGTGACGCACCCGCTTGAGCACACGCGGCAGCGGCACGCCCACCAGCGCCAGGGTGTGAGAGGCCAGCATCAGCGAACCTTCGAGAATCTCCGGCACCACCTCGGTCGCCCCGGCCTGACGCAGCGCCTCCAGCGGGGCGTCGTCCATGGTGCGCACCACCACCGGCACATGCGGCGCATGTTCGCGCATGAGACGCAGGATGCGCAGCGCCGATTGCGTTTCGGCATAGGTGATGACCAGCGCACTGGCGCGCTGCAAGCCCGCCGCCTGCAGCGTGGCCAGCCGGGTGGAATCGCCATAGACCACGTTCTGCCCGGCCGCCTTGGTCTGCGCCACGCGATCGGGATCCAGATCGAGCGCGACATGCGCGATGTGCTCGGTGTCGAGCAGACGCGCCAGGTTCTGCCCGCAGCGGCCGAAGCCGCAGATGATGACGTGGTTCTGCGCCTGGATGGTGCTGCGTGCGATGTGGGTGAGCTGCAGCGAGGCGAGCATCCAGTCGGCCGAAGACACCTTGAGCACGATGCGGTCGATGTACTGCCCGAGCAGCGGGGTGTAGAGCATGCTGATCACCATGGCCGCGAGCACCGGGTTGAGCACCTCGGGCGCAATGAGCTTGTTCCCCGCCGAGAGATTGAGCAGCACGATGCCGAACTCCCCCGCGGGGGCCAACCACAGCGCCACCCGCAGGCTCAAGCCCGGCGGCGTCTTGCGCAGGCGCTCGATGCCGAACACCAGCGCCGCCTTGAGCAGCGGCGGCAGCACCGCCAGCAGCAGCACCAGCCACCACTGCGCCAGCACCAGCCGCCAGTCGAGCAGCATGCCGATGGTGATGAAGAACAGCCCCAGCAGCACGTCGCGGAAGGGGCGGATGTCCGCCTCCACCTGCGCCTTGTAGGGCGTCTCGGCGATCAGCATCCCGGCCAGAAAAGCCCCCAGCGCCAACGACAGGCCCGCCATCTCGGTGAACCAGGCCAGGCCGAGGGTGAGCAGCAGCAGGTTGAGCATGAACAGCTCGTCCGACTTGCGCCGCACCACGATGCGCAGCCAGGGCTGCAGCAGCCGCCCCCCGGCGAGCAGGATGACGGCCAGCACCAGCACCGCCTTGACCAGCGCCGCCGTCAGCAGCCAGGACAGATCGCTGCTGTGCGAAGCGAGCGCCGGAATGAGAATCAGCAGAGGCACCACCGCCAGATCCTGAAACAGCAGCACGCCGATGATGTGGCGGCCATGCGGCGAATCGAGCTCGATTCTCTCGGCCAGCAGCTTGACCACGATGGCCGTGGACGACATGGCGAACGCCCCGCCGATGGCCATACCCGCGGCCACCGGCTGCGACCAGAACTTCGGCATGACATAGGCAAACCCCAGGCTGGCCAGCAGCACGATGGCCAGAGTTGCCGCGACCTGCGCCGCGCCCAGCCCGAACACCAGCGAACGCATCGCCTTGAGCTGGCCCAGGCTGAACTCCAGGCCGATGGAAAACATCAGGAACACCACGCCGAATTCGGCCAGATGCTGCATGCCCGCCGTGTCTCCGGCCAGCGCCAGCGCGTTGGGCCCGATGACCACGCCGACCGCCAGATAACCGAGCATGGGCGGCATGGACAGAGCACGAAACAAGGCCACGCCCAGCACGGCGGCAACCAGATAGAGCAGAGTGAGTTCGAGGCCGGTCATCAAGGCGGAGCAGTCGCAGCGAAGGGTCTGAAGCAGTCTGAGGAGCATAAGTCATGCCGACGCTCCCCAAGTCCGACAGGCTAGCGGCTGCTACGCCCTTCTGGTTTGACTGCAGCGGCGCCTTGGCTCCCTGCATCGCCGACTTCGGGGACTTTTTTTGCCGCAGCCGCCGTAAGGGTCAGCAAAATGTCTGCGTACCAGGCGCAGTTCAGTCCAAGCGATTCATCGCGCTGCAGATCACGCCCGCCCATATCGATCCGCGCGGAATGCACACCCAGCAGCTTCCAGGGCAGATCATCGCGCGATTCCGGGCTGCGCATCACTACGGGCGCACCACTGGTTCCGCGGTGCGTGCGTGCGTCGGTGAGGAAGTAACCCTGTCCCTGAAAACGCAGACCGAATGACGAGGCAATGACCGCCTGACGCACCACGGGCAGGTGATGCAGCGTATCGTGAAAACCGAGCGGAAAGCCCACTACGAGCAGAGAAGTCCCCACCTCCACATCGTCAAGCGAGCTTTGCAGATGCGCAGGGGTGAAAGAGCGAATCGCCAAAGACTCGGGCATGACGCTGCGATCCAGCTCGATGACTGCCACATCAATCTCCCCGCCCGGATCCTTGCCTTGATGCCAGACGCTTTTTCCGTCACGGTAGAGCAGCACCGACAGTGCCGTATGTTGTGTGAGGTTGTGTTCATCAGTATGCAATTCGATTTCGATGCGGTTGGGGTGGTGCCCGCTCGGGACATCGATCACCACATGGCGGCTCGTCACCAGGAACAGGTGCTCATCACGCAAAAAGAAAAAACCGCTCGCTCCGGTCAACGCCTGGTCATTGTTGAATGTCGAGACGCGCGCCGTGGTGAGAAGCAGGGGTTCGATCAAGGGGATGCTCCGGTTTTTGCCACACTGATTGCAGCCAGGCTCTGCATTTTGCACCACGCTCTCTTCTTCAACCGAGCACACGGACGGAAAATCGGTTAACATCACCAAAGTAGTAAACGCAAAAGTAGGTCGTTTTGAAGAAGATCGTCGAAACCCAATCCGCCTGTTCTGCAGCGGTTTGCGGCCTGATTGAATTCCCCAAGTGATTTCTGGCGTGTTTCTGCACTGCGCTGGCACGTTGCTGCGCAGCTCATTCACTTTTTAGGAACGAAAAAATGGCTATGCAAACTGGCTCCGTCAAATGGTTCAACGAAAGCAAGGGCTTCGGCTTCATCGCGCAGGACGGCGGCGATGCCGACCTGTTCGTGCATTTCAGCGAAATTCAAGGCAATGGCTTCAAGACCCTGGCCGAAAACCAGCGCGTGCAATTCGAAGTCAAGCAAGGCCCCAAGGGTCTGCAAGCCTCGAACGTCACTGCGATTTGATCACGCGCTTCAATCACGATCTGATCCCGCAGGGGCTCAAACAAAAAACCGCAGCCAAGGCTGCGGTTTTTTTTATTCTCGATGCGGAACGATACACACAATAAGGAAAGTCACCATGCCCAAAGGTCAACAACGGACGAACAAGGAAGTTAAAAAACCCAAGGCGGACAAGTCCCCTGCCAAGCCGATCTCGGCAGACGCGGTGCGGCCAGAAATCGTCACCTTCGTGCCGGATCGCCACAAGAAAAAATAAGCGCCACGCTCGTTGTGCATCCGCTTTCAAGGAAACGTCGGGCCGCCCCAAGTTTCCTTGACCCCCTCGGGGGGCCTGACGCGCAGCGGCAGGTCTGGGGGCGCTCTCAAGGAAACGTCGGGCCGCCCCAAGTTTCCTTGACCCCCTCGGGGGGCCTGACGCGCAGCGGCAGGTCTGGGGGCGCTCCCTTTCAGGGCTTGGGTTTCAGGCTCAGAATCCATTTCGCCAGATCGAGCGCCTGATGCTTGTTCAGGTAGCCGTCCGGGGCGTAGGCGGGCATGGGAATCACGCCCCAGGTGCCTTGATGCCCGTTGAGAATCGCGTCTTGCAGAATGGCGGCAGCATGGGGGTTGTGGGCATAGCGCTGCGCCACGGCGGTATAGGCCGGGCCGACTTTTTTATGGTCGATGGCGTGGCAGGAAAAACAGCCCTGCGACTCGGCGAGTTTTTGCATGTCGGCAGCGGAGGCCGCCTGAGCCGACTGCAAGGCTGCTGCCGCGAGCGCAGCCCCCAGCAGGATGGCTCTGCGGCGCGTCATTTGAACTGCTGCCCCATCGTGGCGCCCTTGGAGATTTGCGTCAGATAGGCCACGAGATCGATCATCTCCGGGCTGTTGTACCCAGGCGGTTTGCCCATGATGCCCGCGCGCACGCAATGCACGATCTGCCGCTCCAAGGTGTAGACGGCGTGTTTCTTGGCCTTGAACTTGGGATATTTGGCCGCCGCCCCGATCAGGCTGGGCAGATGCGCGCCCGTGGGCGTGGTGCCTTCGGTCTTGCCGCCATCGGTATGGCAGGCGGCGCAGGTCATGGCGTGGCTGCTGAAGGCGTTTGGCGGCACCCAGGTCTGCTTGCTGCCGAAGGAGTCATTGGCGAAGATCTGCGCGCCTTGCGCCGCGGCCTCGTCGAGGGACGAGACTTTGGCCGTGGCAGTGAATTGGCCCGGCGGCGCGGTGGCCGCCGAGGCGCTTGCGGTGCCAAATGCCAGGGCAGCGGCAAACAAGGTGGATATGAGGGCGGGCACGGCGAACGGACGTGGCATGATCGGTCTCCTCAACGAAGCAATGCGCCAAGCAGCGCGGGCGACTACCCGGTACGTTGGGCCGATTGTGCGGCGTCGCAGCGAGCGGCGCAGTGAGCAGATGCGTTCAGATGTTGCAGGGTGTTGTGCCTTCAACTCGATGACCGGCAAGCCGGGCAATCTGCCGGTCCTGCCAGCGGCCAAGCAGCAGCAGACCCAGCGTGGCACCGATCAGGGCCAGAAATAGGTCGGACTGCGTATCCCAAGGGTCGCCCTGCGTGCCGAGAAAGTCGATTGCGCCGCCGCCCAGCGCCAGCGCAGTCCACCATTCGATCAGTTCGTAGAAGGCGCTGATCGCCAGCGCCACGCAGACACTGAGAAAACCCGCCATGCGCCTGCCCGCCACATGGCGTCCGCGCAACAGGATTTCGCGCGACACCAGGGCGGGCACCAGCCCCTGCATGAAATGACCGAGCTTGTCGTAGGGGTTGCGGGCGAGGTGGAACGCTTCGCGCATCCAGTCGCCCAGCGGCACGCGGGCGTAGGTGTAGGCGCCGCCGAGGATGAGGACGAGCGCGTGGGCCGCGATCAGCCAGTACAGCAGCGGCGTGAGCGGAAAACGCTGCCAGGTCCAGGCCAGCACGGGCAGCGCGATGAGCACCGGCGCCACTTCGAGCAGCCAGGTGCCACGGTCGTATGGTGAAATGGCCGAAGCGCTCAGCGCGAGCAGAACCAGGGCGCCAAGCGCCAGCGGCAGTTTCGGGGAAGGACTTTGCATGGAATTCATCGGCCTGGAATTCACATTCACGCGACTTCGGCAGCACCGTTCAGCGATCAACGCAGAATGACGCGCAGTATGGCATGCTGCAAGTCGAGGAATCCATGAACCTTTCATTGATCTGGGTCCTGGTGCAATTTTTCGTCTGTGCCGCCGCCGTCTCGGTGGCCGGGTACCGGCTGGCCGTGGAAGGCGAGCGCATCGGCCAGGCCTGGGGCCTGACCGGAAGCTGGGTGGGCTTGGCGATGCTGGCTTCGGTGACTTCGCTGCCCGAACTGCTCACGGGAGTGAGCGCGGTCACGCTGGCGCATTCGCCCAATATCGCGCTGGGCGATGCGCTGGGCAGTTGCGTCATCAACCTCGGGTTTCTGGTCGTGGTCGATTTCGTACTGCGCGACGAGCCGCTGTATCGCAAGACCAGTGCGTCGCATCTGCTTTCGGGCGCGTTCGGCGTGGTGATGCTGGGGTTCGTGGCGATGAACATCCTGCTGGCCGGCACGCCCGGCTTCAGTCATCCGGCGGTGGATGGCGTCGGCCTGTACAGCCCGGTGATCGTGCTGCTGTATCTGGTGGCGCTGCGCCTGGTGTTTCAGCATGAGCGCCGGCGCCCTTCGTCGCCTGCCGAGGCCGCGCAACCGCACGAAGGGGCTGCGCGCCAGTCATCGGTATGGCAGAGTCTGGGACGTTTCATGCTCTCGGCGCTGGTGGTGGCGGCCGCCGGGGTGTGGCTCCCCGTCGCAGGCGCGCAACTGGCCGATGCGCTGCAGTGGAACCGCAGTTTCATCGGCACGCTGTTCATCGCGCTGACGACTTCGCTGCCCGAACTGGCGGTGACGCTGTCGGCGATCAAACTGCGGGCGCTCGACATGGCAGTGGGCAATCTGCTGGGCAGCAATCTGTTCAATGTCGTCATCATCGCGATCGACGATGTCGCGTATCGTCAGGGGGTGCTGCTGGCGCATGTCTCGCCGCTGCATGCCGTCACCGCGTTGTCGGCGGTGGTGATGACGGGCCTGGCGATGATCGGCCTGTTCTACCGCCCGCAAAGCCGGGTGCTGCGTACCGTGGGCTGGGTCAGCATCGCGCTGGCGGCGGTCTATCTGTTCAACACCTATACCGTTTTTCTCTATGGCGCATGACACCCCACCCCTTGCCGCTTCGCATACGCTGAGTTCGCAGGCCGTCGCCGAGGCGCTCGATGTGCGACCCGACCACGGACTGAGCCCGCCCGAAGTGCAGGCCCGCCTGGAACAGCATGGCCACAACAGCCTGCCGGAGGCCGCGCCGCGCGGATGGATGCGCCGGCTGATCGACCAGTTCCGCGATTTCATGATCCTGGTGCTGCTGGGGGCGGCCGTGCTCTCCGGGCTGGTCGGCGAGCTGGCCGATACCGTGGCCATACTGGTGATTCTGGTGCTCAACGCCGTGATCGGCGTGGTGCAGGAATGGCGCGCCGACCACGCCATGCAGGCGCTGCGCCAGCTCGCCGTGCCGCATGCGCGGGTGCGGCGCAACGGGGTGGTGCAGGTGGTCGAGGCGGGCGAGCTGGTTCCGGGCGACGTGGTGCTGCTCGAAGCCGGCGACGGCGTGCCCGCCGATCTGCGGCTGATCGAGGCCGAGCAGTTGCGGGTGGACGAGTCGGCGCTGACGGGCGAATCGCTCAATGTGCAAAAGCACACCATGCCGCTGGACCCGAGCGACGATCTGCCCCTTGGCGACCGCCTGAACCTGGCGTTCAAAGGCACGCTCGTCACCCACGGGCGCGGCGTGGGCCTGGTGGTCGCCACCGGCGAGCACACCGAGCTGGGCCGCATTGCCGCGCTGATGCAGGCTGCGGGTGACCGCAGCACACCGCTGCAGCGGCGCCTGGCCGCGTTTGGCAAGCGATTGTCGCTGGCGGTGCTGGCGATCTGCGGAGTGATTTTCGTCACCGGGGTGCTGCGCGGCGAGCCGGTGCTGCTCATGGCGCTGACGGCCATCAGCCTGGCCGTGGCCGCCATCCCCGAGGCGCTGCCCGCCGTGGTCACGGTGCTGCTGGCGCTGGGCGCGCGCGCCATGGCGCGGCACAACGCGCTGGTGCGCAAGCTGCCCGCGGTGGAAACCCTGGGATCGGTCACCACCATCTGCTCCGACAAGACCGGCACGCTCACCCTCAACCGCATGCAGGTGCAGCGGGCGCTGACCTGGGGCGAGTTGCCGACCAGGGCGCTGTGGACGGCCGCGGTGCTGTGCAACGACGCCCAGGCGACGTCGGTGGATGGCCAATGGCAGGGCGACCCGACCGAAACCGCGCTGCTCGACCAGGCCCGCGCCGAAGGGCTGGACGTGCAGGCGCTGCGGCGGCAGTTTGCGCGCGCAGGCGAGCTGCCTTTCGACGCCGAACGCAAGCGCATGACCACGGTGCATCATCTGCCGCAAGCCGCCGTCTGGCGCGGCTACACCAAGGGCGCGCCGGAGGCGGTACTGCCCTTGTGCGATGACCTGCTGACCGCGCAGGGCCGCCAGCCGCTGGATGTCGGGCAGGTGCTCGACGCGGCGCAGGCGCTGGCGGCTCAGGGCATGCGCGTGCTGGCCGTGGCGCAGCGCGAGTGGGCCGCCGCCCCCGCAGTCGACGCCCTGGAGTCCGGCCTCACCCTCATCGGCCTCATCGGCCTGATCGACCCGCCGCGCGCCGAGGCGCGGGACTCGGTGGCGCAGTGCCTCACTGCGGGCATCGCCCCGGTGATGATCACCGGCGATCACCCCGCCACGGCGCTGGCCATCGCCCGCGATCTGGGCATCGTCGACGGTGGCGCGCGCACCCTGACCGGCGCCGAACTCGCCGCGCTCGACGATGCGGCGCTGGCCGCCGTGGTGCAGGACGTGCGGGTGTACGCCCGCACCGATCCGGCGCAGAAAATCCGCATCGTGCGCGCGCTGCAGCAGCACGGGCAGTTCGTCGCCATGACCGGCGACGGGGTGAACGACGCCCCGGCGCTGCGCGCCGCCGACATCGGCGTGGCGATGGGCAAGGGCGGCACCGACGTGGCGCGCGAGGCGGCCAGCCTGGTGCTGCTCGACGACAACTTCGCCACCATCGTCGCCGCAGTGCGCGAAGGCCGACGCATCTACGACAACATCCGCAAATTCGTGCGCTACACCATGACCAGCAACTCCGGCGAGATCTGGACGCTGTTTCTCGCCCCGTTTCTGGGCCTGCCCGTGCCGCTGCTGCCCATCCACATCCTGTGGATCAACCTGGTCACCGACGGCCTGCCCGGCCTGGCGCTGGCCGCCGAACCCGCCGAGCGCGGGGTGATGCAGCGCCCGCCGCGCGCGCCGAATGAGAGCGTGTTCGCGCAGGGCCTGTGGCAGCATGCGCTATGGGTCGGCCTGCTGATCGGCGGGCTTTGCCTGGGCGTGCAGGCCTGGGCCGTGGCGCAGGGCAATCCGCATGCGCAAACCCTGGTGTTCGTCGTGCTGACCTTCACGCAAATGGCGCATGTGCTGGCGATACGCTCCGAGCGCGACTCGCTGTTCACCCTCGGCCTGCGCAGCAATCTGCCGCTGCTGGGCGCGGTGACGCTGACTTTCGTGCTGCAGCTCGCGGTGGTGTATGTGCCCGCGCTGCAAGCCGTGTTTCACACCCAGGCGCTGAGCATGGGCGAACTGGGCTTGAGCCTGCTCTGCGCCGCCGCGGTGTTCGGCGCGGTGGAGCTGGAAAAAGCCTGGCGGCGACGCGCGCCCGTGAGATCGCCGGTGCAATGCGCCTGAAGGTGTGCCGCCTCAGGCCGCGCGCATCGTCGCGCCGAAATCGGCAGCGCGGGCGTTGTACAGGCTGGAGGTCACCAGTACGTCCACGCCGCTGGCGGCATACTGCGCGGCGTTGTCGGGGTGGATGCCGCCCGCCGCGTTGAGGATCAACCGCGGCTGCAGCGCCCGCAGCCGCGGCACCAGCGCGGCGAGTTGCCCAGGCGTCATTTTGTCGAGCTGCACGCCATCGGCTGCGGCACGGGCTGCAGCCAGGGCTTCGTCCTCGTTTTCGGCCTCGATGAGCACGAACTTCTCCGGGCTGTGCGCCTTGGCGCGCGCCACCAGTTGGGCCATATCCACTCCGGGGAGAAAGGCGCGGTGCTGGGCGAACACCAGGATCGACTCCGACAGGCCCGCGCGATGCACCATGCCGCCGCCGCACAGCACGGCGTAGTGCTGCAGCCTGCGCGCGCCGGGGTGCGCCTTGCGCGTGCCCGCCACCTGGATGCGCGGATTGCCGGCGCGCGCGGCATCGACCATCTGCCGCGTGGCCGTGGCAATGCCGCCGAGATATTCGAGCAGGTTCAGTCCCTGCCTCCAGGTGATGTGCAGGGCGTGGGCGTTGCCGTGCAGCCGCAGCACGGCCTGCCCCGGCACGGTGGCGTCGCCGTCCGCGGCCAGCGGTTCGGCGCGCAGCCCCAGCGATTGCGCCAGGCGCCGCAGCGGCGCCATGCCCGCCAGCACGCCGGGCTGGCGGGCGGTGTAGGTCAGATCGCCCGGCGCATCGGGCAGGCCCAGCGCCCGCGTGGTTTCATCGTGCAGCGGCAGGTCTTCGAGGATGATCCGGTCGATCTCAGCCTGGGTGAAGTACATCATGCTTGGCAAGCTCCTTGTTTTGCAGAAAACGCACCGCGGCGAACAGCAGCAGGCTGAACGCGCCCAGCAGCGCGCTCAGCCCTGCGGCCTGGGCATAGTCGCCCGTGGTCACGGTATTGAAAATCGCGAGGGAAAGCGTTTCGGTGCGGCCGAGAATATTGCCGCCCAGCATCAGCGAAATACCGACCTCGCCGATGCCGCGCGCCAGGGCCAGCAGCAGACCGCCGAGCAATGCCGGCAGGGCGATGGGCAGGTGCAGGGTGAGGTATACATTGCGCGGGCCGCGACCCAGCGTGAGCGCCACCTCGTGCCAGACCCGCGGCTGCGTTTGCAGCGCGGTCTGCAGGGTTTTGACCGCCAGCGGCAGCCCGGCGATGAAGGCCGCCAGCAGCAGGCCGGGAAAGGTGAAAATGAAATCGATGCCCGTTTGGTGCAGCGCCCGCCCGAGCGGGCTTTCGCGCCCGAGCAGCCAGAGCAGGCCGAAGCCGATGACCACCGGCGGAAAGACGAGCGGCACGGTCACGAGGGCGTCCAGCCAGCCGGGGTGCCTGAGGCCGAACTGCAAGGCGTAAACCAGCAGCACCGCAGCCAGCGCATACGCCGGGGTGACGATCAGCGCGATCCTGATGCTCAGCCACAGCGCCGCAGCCGCCTCGGCCGACAGAGTCAACATCGCCTCGCGTCACAGCCCGGAACGGCGCAGCACCGCCTGCGCCTGCGGGCTATGCAAAAACTGCCTGAAGCGCTCGCGCGCGCTGACGGTGGACGGCTGCGCGCCCGCAGCAGGAAAGGCGGCGACGATGTCGATCGGCGCGTAACTGCCCGCGCCCGGCTGCAGTTCGACATGGCCGCCGAGCTGACCCTTGACCGCCAGCACTTCGGTGAGGTTGAGAAAACCCGCGTCGATCTGACCGGTGGTGAGGTAGGCGCTGACCTGCGGCACGGTCTGCACGATTTTCAGCTTGTCCTGCAAAGGCGTCCACAAGGCCTTGGCCCTGAGCCATTGCTCGGCGGCGCGGCCGTAAATGGCCTGCTGCGGATTGGGCAGGGCGATGGACTGCATCTTCTGCAGATCGCGCACCGGGTCGGTGATCGGGTCGGGGCTGGTACGGCCCAGCAGCTCGCGCCTCCAGGCCAGCACCAGCTTGCCCTGACCGAGGGTGAGGCGCTGCGGCAGGTCGAGACCCTTGGCGTGATCGATGAAGTCGGCGTCGCCGATGAGCACATCCACCCGGCCGCTGGCGCGCGCCTGCGCAAAAATCTGCTGCAGATTGCCATAGCTGCGATCCACGGCAATGCCCGTCTCACGGGTGAAGTCGGCGCACAGCGCCTCCACCGGGCGCTTGTAGCCCGCGCCTGCCATGAGCAGCAGCGGACTGGCGTCCTCAGGCTGCGCCCAGGCCCGCGGCAGCGGTGCGGCGCTCAGCAGGGTCAACGCCAGCCAGCGGCGGCGAGAAAGGGGGATGTCGTGGCATTCAAACATGCAAAACCTCCGGTAGGGAAAAGGATGGTCGTGCGCGCATCGTTCAGCGCTCCACCGATGCGGTCTTGATCAGCGCCACCAGCGCGTCGCCCTCGGTCAGCGCCAGCGCCCTGCGCGCGACTTCGGTGATCTCCGACCACAGCGCCTGCCCGTCGGCCAGCTCAAGCCGCGCCAGCACATGCCCCGTTCGGCTGGGGTGCAGCCCGGCCAGGCGCACGCACAGATGGTTGAGCATGCTGATGTCCTGCGGCACCTTGCGCGCCAGCGCCACATCGCGCGCGTAAATGCGCAGCCGCGCCGGGCCCGGTGCGGCAAACGCGGGGATGGTGAGCGTTTGTCCGCCCAGATCGATGCGCGCCAGCGCGTCTTGCGTGTGCTGCGCCACGCCCTGCAGCAAGGCCACCGGGCCGAGACGGTCGAACAGCGGCGAGTCGGGGTGCATCAAGGCCTGCTGCAGCGCCTCGATGCGTTCGATGCGCCCGGCCTGCATGAACACCACGCGGTCGGCCAGGCGCTCGATTTCTTCCGGCGCGTGGCTGACCAGCAGCATGGGCAGTCGCTGGGTGGCCGCCAGATGCGCGATGAGGTCGAGCAGTTCGTCCTTGGCCCGCCAGTCGAGCGCGGCCAGCGGCTCGTCGAGCAGCAGCAGACGGGGCCGCGACAGCAGCGCGCGGGCGATGGCCACCCGCTGCTTTTCCCCGCCCGAAAGCAGGGAGATGCGCCGCGGCAGCAAAGCGGAGATTCCGGTTTCTGCGGCGATGCGCGCCATGTCGTCCTCGCTCGTGGCGCTGGGTGCGCGGCGGGTGGCGAACTGCAGATTGCCGCGCACCGACAGATGCGGAAACAGCGCCGCGTCCTGAAACACATAGCCGACATCGCGTCGGTGCGCCGGAGTTTGCTCCCGCCCGTCGAGCCACACGGCGTCGCCCACCGACAGCCGCCCGTCGAGCCGTGGTATGAGGCCGGCAATGGCGCGCAGCAAGGTGCTCTTGCCGCAGCCCGAGCGTCCGAAAATCGCCGTGATGCCCTGCAGCGGCCAGGCAAACGCCCCGGTGTCGAGGCTGAACGCGCCCAGCCGCGCCTGCAGCGCGCCTTCGATCTGTGCGCCGCTCGCGGACGGTGACTTCATGCGTGCTCATCGCCGCCGCGGCGATACAGCCCGTACACGATGGTCAGCACGATGACGGCGAACACCAGCATCAAGCCCGAGAGCATGTGCGCCTGCGCATACTCCATCGCCTCGACGTGGTTGTAAATGTCGATCGACACCACCCGGGTCTTGCCGGGAATGTTGCCGCCCAGCATGAGCACCACGCCGAACTCGCCCACGGTGTGCGCAAAAGTGAGGGTGAGCGCCACGATCAGCCCGCCGCGCGACAGCGGCAGCACCACATGGAAAAACCGGTCCCACCAGCCCGCGCGCAGCGTGGCGGCGGCGTCGAGCAGGTTGCGCGGCAAGGCTTCGAAGGCGCGCAGCAGCGGCTGCACCATGAACGGCAGCGAATACACCACCGAGCCGATGATCAGACCGGTCTTGTTGAAGGTGAGCTGGCCCTCGTAGCCCAGGCTGTGCAAGGTCTGCGTCACCCAGCCCTGCGGGTTGAGAAACACCAGCAGGTAAAAACCCAGCACCACCGGCGGCAGCACCAGCGGCAGCGCCACCACGGCTTCGGCCACCGCGCGCAGCGGCGAGCGCCAGTGCGCCAACCACCAGGCGATGGCCAGACCGGGAACGAGGAGGATGGCGGTGGCGATGCTGGCTACCTGCAGCGTGAGCCACAGCGGGCCGAGGTCGAGCGGATGGCCGAACAGGATCATGGGTCGAGGTGGCGATGGCGATGGGTCACAACCCTGGCCTGGCGCGCGGGCTAGGAGCCGCTCATTGCGGAATCGAGTAGCCGTACTTCGCGATCACCGCGTGGGCCTCGGGGCTGGTGCGCAGGAAATCGAGGTAGGCCTTGGCCGCGGGCTTGTCGGCTCCGGGTTTGAGCAGGATGGCGCTCTGGTCGATCGGCGTGTAGTCCGCCTGTGGCACCACCCACCATTGCCCCTTGCCTGCGCCAATGCCTTGCGACAGCGCGACAAAGCCGAGCTGCGCGTTGCCGGTGGCGACGAAATCGAAGGTCTGGCCGATGTTCGATCCTTCGACGATCCTGGGTTTGACCGCGTCGTAGACACCCATTTTTTTCATGGCTTCGATGGCCGCTGCACCGTAGGGCGCGGTCTTGGGGTTGGCGATGGACAGATGCGCGAAATCACCCTGGCGCAGAATCTGCTCGCCCTGCTCCTTCACCGGCAGCGTGGTGCTGTAGAGGATGAGCGTGCCGCGGGCATAGACGAAGTTGCTCGACGCCACGGCGAAGCCGTCTTTCGCCAGCCCCGGGGCGGTGGTGTCGTCGGCGGCCAGCAGGATGTCGAAGGGCGCGCCGTTGCGGATCTGCGCCGCGAACTGACCGGTGGCGCCGAAGGCGTACTTCACCTCGACGCCGGTCTTGGCCTTGAACGCCGCGCCGATTTCCCCGGCGGGCTTCTTGAAGTTGGCCGCGACGGCCACGGTGAGGCTTTCGGCGTGGGCCGAGGTCAGCGCCGCGATGGGCAGGGCCACGGCGAGCAGCAGGCGTTGCAGCAGACGGGAGCGCAGGAACATGTCGAGACCTTTCGATGCGTGTCGTGATGACAGGAGAACAAAAACGGCCCCGGGTCGCCCCGGAGCCGCGAAGAGAGTGGAGATCTACTCCTCCACCCCGAGGATGACCAGGTTGGCCTTGATGAGCGCGCAGGCGGGGTCGCCGGGCTTGAGGTCGAGCTTCCTTTCGCTGCCGGTGGTGATCATCACCACCAGTTCCGCCCCGCCGGCGAGCTGCAGCACCACTTCGGTATTCACAGCGCCGGTGTGCACGGTCTTGACCTCGCCGCACAGGGTGTTGCGCGCGGAGGTTTTGGGCATGGCGCCTTCGACCAGGATGGGCCACGACGCCTTGATCAGCGCGAACACCTTCCTGCCTGCGGTCAGGCCGAGCTGGTGGGCGCTGTCCTTGGTGACGATGGCCACGAGCTGCTGGCCGCCGCCCAGGTCGACGATGACTTCGGTGTTGACTGCGCCGTCATGGACGGCGTGGACGGTTCCGTGGAGCTGGTTGCGTGCGCTGGTTTTCATGGTGCGGGTTCCTCGGATATATATGAATGGAAATATGGATGACGTCAGGGCTGCGGGTTGATTTGAGCAGAAACCCCATCGGATTGGCCAAAACCCCCGCGATCCGGCGGAAATATTTGCGTATCGCCAATTTCCGGCTTGCGTTCGCTGAGCGCGTCTGAGTTTTGGATGTCGGCAACGATATAACCATAAAACTACAACGCGGATCCCCGGAGGAGGCAAGCCTGCACCGCACCGTTCCCCGGCGGACGTTGCAGCGCAGTAGGTGGGGACAGCCGGTCCAGCGCCTGCAGCACCCCCTGGGCGATGCGGCGCGGACGCTCCGCCAGGCCGAAGCACAGCGCCGGATCTCCGCGCGGGTCGACTTCGACGACCCGGGTTGCGCTCGCCACGCGCAGCCCCGGGCGTGTCAGCCCGCGCAGACTTCCGGTCAGCGGCGACACCAGTTCGGTGCGGCCGTCGCGGCCTTCGATCCAGCCGACGGGCTGGCGCCGCATCACCGCTTCGCCGATGTGCAGGTCACTCTGGAACACGCCGTCGATCGGAGAAAAGACCAGCCGCTCTCTACTTGCGCCGAGGATGGGGCGCGGGTCGCCAGCTTGCCGGCGGGTCGGGCCGGTGTCGATCACCTGTCCGAGATGATCGCCCCAAGCGGTCTCGATCGCGATCGTCGCGTTATGTCCAGCGATATATCCAGGGCCGAGGCCGAGGGTGTGGTGGGCGAAGGGTCGCAGATCGGGATGGACGCCGCCGTGCTTGCGCATGCGGGCGTCGACCAGGAAGTCGATGCCGAGCCGGTCGAGCCAGCGCGGCAGGTCGGGCACTACCGCCAGCGGCAGCCATCGATTCAGCGCCCAGGCGGTCTCGACGGCGTCGGGCCAGTCCACTCGCAGCGCCGTCACCCCATCCACGACGCAGGCGCCGTCGAATACCGCGTCGACGAAGCACATGCCGCGGCGCGGGCTGGTCGGCGCCGCGCCCTCGACCAGCAGCACGCGGCATCCGGCCCGGTGCAGCGCATGCGCCACCGCGGCGCCCACGTCGCCAGCGCCGAGAACGGCTACGCGCCTTGTCGATGAGGCGCCGGAACCGGGCGCCTGCTGCGTTGCCGGGATGTTGACGGTGCGCAACTCTGATATCGACATGAGGAGGCCCTGGAAGGATTTCGTTATATTCCGTGAAACATTGCGAAAAGAATATTGGAAATCCGCCTGGAGGACAAGATGCCCGCCCCAAGCCCGACGACTTCGCAGCGGTACACACCCTATTGCGCCAACTCGGCCTGCAAAACCTGGCCGGAAACAGCGACGCGGCGCTGTCGTGCGGGCAGCGGCAGCAGGTGCTGATCGCCCGCGCTCTTCAAGCTCAGCAGTGGTCGCGGACCGGAGCCCCGGGCTGAACGCGCAGCGAAGCCGACAGCCTGCGCCGATGCTCCTATACTTGCCTTCGCGCCGATTTGCCCTGGGCTTGCGGGCGCGTAACAAATACCGCTAAAACAGCGCAGACCACCGGCGGTTTTCGCTGCATTGCCAGCGCCGCCGGTTTTGTTTTTCAGGAACACGCATGAGTGCTTCGCCTTCCGCTCTCGGTGACGTCACGCCGCAGCGCATGGCGTTCGACGAGGCGCTGCCGCTGCAAAGCGGCGCGCAACTGCCCGCTTACGAACTGGTTTACGAGACGTATGGGGCGCTCAACGCCGCGCGCAGCAACGCCGTGCTGGTGTGCCATGCGCTCAACGCCAGCCATCACGCCGCGGGCACGCATGACGGCGACCCGAAGTCGCGCGGCTGGTGGGACAACCTCATCGGCCCCGGCAAGCCGCTGGACACCGAGCGCTTTTTCGTCCTGTGCATCAACAATCCGGGATCGTGCTTTGGCTCCACCGGGCCGATGAGCCTCGACCCCGCAACCGGTCGACCCTGGGGCAGCCGCTTTCCGGTGGTCACCGTGGAAGACTGGGTCGATGCGCAGGCGCGGCTGCTCGACCGCCTGGGCATCGCGCGGTTGGCGGCAGTGATCGGCGGCAGCCTGGGCGGCATGCAGGCGCTGAGCTGGACGCTGCGCCATCCCGACCGCGTGGCCCACTGCGCCGCGATCGCCACCGCACCCAGCCTGTCGGCGCAGAACATCGCCTTCAACGAGGTGGCCCGCCGCGCCATCATCACCGATCCCGACTTTCACGGCGGCGATTACTACGCGCACGGCGTCGTCCCCAAACAGGGTTTGGCGGTGGCACGCATGATCGGCCACATCACCTATCTGAGCGACGACGCGATGGCGGCCAAATTCGGCCGCGCGCTGCGCAACGGCGCGCTGGGCTACGGTTTCGGCGTGGACTTCGAGATCGAGAGCTATCTGCGCTACCAGGGCGACAAGTTCAGCGGCTATTTCGACGCCAATTCCTACCTGCTCATCACCCGCGCGCTCGACTATTTCGACCCGGCGCGCACGACTGACGGCGACCTCGCCGCCGCGCTGGCCGCGGCGCGCGCGCGCTTCCTGCTGGTGAGCTTCACCACCGACTGGCGCTTTTCGCCGCAGCGCTCGCGCGAGATCGTGCAGGCGCTGGTGACCAACCGCCGCGCCGTGACCTATGCCGAAGTCGATGCGCCGCAAGGCCACGACGCCTTTCTCATGGACCACCCGCATTACCACGGCGTGGTGCGCGCCTGGTTCAACCGCATCGCGCAGGAGCTTGTTGCATGACCACCCCTCTGAGTGCCCCCAGGGTCGGCTCGCCGACCCGCCCCCCGAGAGGGACAAGAAAACTTGGGGCGGCCCGGCGTTTTCTTGAGAGCGTGATCGCCGACCTGGTGCCTCACGGCAGCCGCGTGCTCGACCTGGGCTGCGGCGATGGCCGCATGCTGGCGCATCTGCGCGACACCCGCGGCTGCTCGGGTCTGGGCGTGGAGATCGACCCGGAAAAACTGATTGCCGCAGCAGAAAAAGGCGTGGATGTGCTGCAGTACGACCTGGAGCAAGGGCTGTCCCTGTTCGGCGACCGCAGTTTCGACGTGGTGCTGCAGATCGACACCCTGCCCAATATCCGCCACACCGAAAACGCGCTGCGCGAAACCGCGCGCGTGGGGCGGCTGGGCATACTGAGCTTCGCCAACTTCGCGCACTGGAGCATTCGCCTGCAGATCCTGACGGGCCGCCTGCCTGTCACGCCCGAGCTGCCCTACGAGTGGTACAACACACCGAATCTGCGCGTGGCCACCTATGCCGACTTCGAGCGTCTGGCTGCGCATTGTGGCCTGCGCGTAGTTGACGCTTTCGGCGTGCGCAACAGCCGCCGCATCCACTTCGCCCCCGGACTGCTGGCCTCGGAAGCGGTGTTCTGCGTGCAGGGCGCGTGAGGCCTGCGCGGCTTATGCCTTGTTGTAACTCGGCAGCTCGATGACGTAGGTATCCACCGCAGCATCCGGGTTCAGCACCGGGTGGCTCGGGTCGCCATTGCCCCAGTCGCTTTGGAACAGAATCCGCGTGCCGCTGGTGCTCAGCGTGACATTGGTCTGCGCCCAATAGTTGCTCTGCGGCGCGTTGCTGTAGTTCCCGGTGCTGCGATGGTGGACGAAGCGGTAGGTCAATCCGGTGGTCAGGCTGGTGAGCATGATTTCCTGATCGAGCAGGGTCGTGGGATTGGTGGTCGGTCCGCTGTTGCCGGTGCCGTAGATGTCACCCGTCATCCCCGTGACGACCCACATCGGATTTTTCCAGGCCGTCGATCCGGTCAGACTGCCAGTGGCGGGATAGCCATACACCGGCGAACTGGACTCACCCACCAGATTCTGGATGGCGCCCGTAGTCAGATCTGCCACGATGACATTGCCATTGCCCCCCGTGGCCCGGTTGTACTGCGAGCCGACCAACATATCGTGGCCGGCAGCATTCATGGCCGTGTCGCAATGCTCGTAAGCGTCGAAATCGACCGTGCGAACGTATTTGCCATTGATGTCCAGAATGAAAACCCGCCCCGTCGTGCTGTTCTGCGAGGCCGGGTCGGGAGCCACCCAGCCTTGGCCCGATAACAGCGGAAAGGGCGTCGTTCCACGCGCCTGCCCCTGCGCGACATAGTTTGAATCGTAAAACACCATCTGTTGGGTCGTCTGGTTGAAACCGAACACATTCAGGCCAAGCTGCCCGTTGATGTTGGGAATGCCGCCCGCTCCCAGGCCCCAGATGCGCTCACCCTTGGCATTGATGCCGAGCGCAAACGGATAGCCACAGCGTACCGGCCCGGTCCGCGGCCAGCCTGCGGGCAGATTCGGTATGAAGTTGTATTCGACGGTCTTGACGCCGGTTTCGACATTGATCGCCGTGAGATCGGCGTGCACCGTGCTCCCCACCGAATGGTTATCGATGTAATAGAGCGTCGCCGGATCCTGATGATCCCAGTAGAACTGCTCAATATCTCCAGGATTGATAGGGATGAATTTGATGAAGGCATAGGTTGTGCCGTCATACATCGCCCAACCCTGTTGCCCGCCCGACTGCATGGTCGAACCCGGCGCATACAGAATGAAGCGCGTCTCGTCGCAATTCCAGGCCATCGCCGTGGGATAGGCCGGCGCCACGCATCGATTGTTGAAGTCGGAAAGGCAATCGGTGATTCGCGTGATGCGCGTGCCGAAATCCGGATCCACGACCGTCTGCCCCTTCGCCGGTTTGGCGAGCCTGCTATAGGGCATGAGCTTCAGACCATAATCCTGCAGCCCTGCCGACAAATCGACTCCGGCAACCAACGGCACGGGAGTCGTGGAAGGCGCGCCCGGTGAAGGATTATCAGTCGGACTGGGTACCGATGTACTTCCACCTCCCCCGCCGCAGGCGGACAGCGCAGCAAAGGCGGGCAAGGAAAGTAACGATTTCTGCATGAATCTGCGGCGAGAACGCAACATATCAATCTCCCATGGCAAAAAGACTGCCGACACAAGTCCTCACGTCAGCAAGTCCTCACATCAGCCACTTTTCCGGCATCCCGATCAAGGCGCGGGATCGGAGGGTTCAGCAGCGCCCGAGCTGCGGAGAATGGCAGGGCGAGTCAGACGCAACCCCAGTAAAAAATCTTTCGCTGGCGCTTCCCAGTAGCGATAAATTGCAAGCGAGAGCAAAATCAACGAGCCCATCAGGACGGGCACAAACAATACGGTCAAAAACGATACGCCAAACAACGGCGCACCGGGCCCGAAAACATTGCGCATCATATCGAGAATGGCTACCCCGATGTATTGATGCAATAAATAAAGGCTGTAACTGGCCACGCCAATGGCTGCCAGCGGTGGGTAAGCCATCCAAGCGACCCATCTGGGTCGCCGCATCATGGCCATGAAAATGAAAAAACAGAATCCAAAGGCAAGATAAGGGGCTGCCGTGCCCACATGCTGCCCCAGTTTGAGCACGGCAATGGCGGCAACCGACTCCATCAGCAATACCCAGGCAATGCGGCTGCGGGCGTCCACATGGAGGGCATAGAACCCAATTCCGGCGATAAACCAGGGCAATGCTCCGACGACAAAAATGAAGTCGATTGCCCAGAGATGATGGAAGTCCAGAGCACGGGCGACCACATAAGCCATCACCAAACCGCCAAAAGCCAGGGCCACTGAATTGAAAAACCGCCGTGAGCCCACCATGAAATAAATGACACTGATCCAGAAATAAAACTTGACCTCGACAAAAAGCGACCAGTACGCGCCATCCACCGCATTGAAAGGAATGCCGAAAATCCTGCTCCAAATGATCGGTTCGCTGAATGTCAAACTTGGGGCGAAATCCCTCAACTGGGGAACGAATACATTTTGCGGCAGCAAGCGCAGAATGGAAAAAGACAATACCGAGCAGATCAGCATGGTTGGAAACAGCCGGGCAAATCGTTTCCAGAAGAAATGCCCCAGGGTGCGACACCTGAACAGCGTCATGCTGATCACGAATCCAGATATCACAAAAAAAATCTGAACACCGAGATCACCATATTCAAACAGCCAGAAATTCGCCCAGGCGTCTCCATACGGATAAAGATTTTCATGGGCCACCGGCGGCGTCCAGCGGACAAAATAGTGATACCCCATCACCAAGAGAATGGCAATGGCGCGCAATCCATCCAATACCTTGAGGCGATGCCGTTTTTCCATTGCTGCCGGTTCGACTGGGAATTGAGTCATTCGAGTCGTACCGGAGCCTGTTCGAAGCCAAAAAGCGATGCGGCACGCTCGAAGCGTGCCGCATCATAGAGCGGCCATACAGCGATTCACACCCCGCACTATGCGGGGGTGGCCGCGGTTCTCACTTGGGTTGGTACGCAGGCAACTCGATCACATAGGTGTCCACCTGCGCGCCCGGATCGATGACCGGGTGACTCGGATCGGCGTTGCCCCAATCGCTTTGCACCAGAATGCGCGTGCCGCTGGGCGACGGGGTGACGTTGGTCTGCGCCCAATAATTGTTCACCGGGGCGTTGCTGTAGTGGCCTGTGCTGCGATGGTGCGCGACGCGAAACTTCGCGCCGGTGTCCACATTGGCGACCCACACTTCCTGGTCGATGTAGGTCTGCGGGTTCGCCACCGGGCCGTTGTTGCCATCATCGACTGCCGCGCTGCCGTAGGGCGATCCGGTCACGCCCATCGCCACCCAGCCGGGCACTTTCCACGCGCCGGAGCTGATGAGCGTGCTGGTGCGCGGGTAGCCGTCGCCGGTGGACATGCCGACCACGGTGTAGACCTCGCCCGTGGTGAGGTTAGCCACCATCATGTTGCCACTGCCGCTCGGCCCGTCGAACTGCGTGCCCACCAGCAAATCCTCCCCCTTGGCGTTGAGCGCGCTGTCGAGGTGTTCGCTGGCGTCGAACTGCACGGTTCGCACGATGTTGCCGTTCAGGTCGAACACCACGGTGGTGTGGTTCGCCCAATCCGGCCAGGCCCAGCCCTTGCCGGATTTCAGCGGGAACGGCGTGGTGCCGCGTGCCTGCGCGACCGGGATGCCGTTGTAGCGCGTGACCTGGCCGGTCTTGGCGTTGAAGCCGAAGGCGTTCAGGCCGAGTTGCCCACTGACATTGGGAATGCCCCCGGCGCCCAGGCCCCACAATTCCAGATCGCCGCCCGAGTAGAACGGATAGCCCGCGCGCACCGGGCCGCTGGTCGGCCAGCCCTGCGCCTGCACGTCGGGCATGAAGTCGTGCAGCACGGTTTTTTCGCCCGTCTCGACGTTGATCTCCATCATTTTCATGATGATCTGCCCGCTCATCTCGCGGTTGTCGATGTAGACCAGCTTGGTCGGGTCGGAATGGCTCCAGTAGAACTGCTCGATGTCCGGTGGGTTGATCGGCAGGAACTTGATGAAGGCGTAAGTCTTGCCGTCGTACATCGCGTAGCCGCGCTGACCGCCGGTCTGCGCCTGGGTAACGTAGAGCACGAAGCGCGATTCGTCGCAGTTCCATGCCTGCGTGGTGGGGTAGGCGGGGATGACCACACCGGCCTTGAAATCGGCAGCGGCGTCCGAGATGCGCACGATATGCGTGCCGGGGAAGTCGGGATCGGCCACGCGCTGACCTTTGGCGGGCTTGGCCAGCGGGGAAAATGGGCGCAGGGTTTTGCCGTAGTCGATCAGTCCGCTGGCCAGATTGGCGCTTGGCGTGGCACAAGTCGTCGACGTCGGCGTGGGTGCCGGGGTGGGTGCCGGAGCGGGTGCTGGGGCTGGCGCGGGTGCCGGAGCGGGTGCCGGAGCGGGTGCCGGGGCGGGGGCCGGGGC
>NZ_JAVERI010000020.1:0-38463 GCF_034007205.1 Thiomonas sp. | reverse complement strand
GAGTGGTCGCTCAATCGCCGGTACATGCAGCTTGAAGGCCTCCAGTCGCTCTGCGATACTGCCCCGACTCGGCTGTCCGCTGTGGCTCGCTGAGTAACGTGTAGCTCAGCCTATCCGGGCTGTGGACCTACACCACGTCGCGGGACGCGACCGCTTGCTGGCGGAGCGTCCCACTCGAACGCCTTGTTCGACCAGCGCCTCACGCAACGACCTCACGCACTACCTCAGGGTGACGCTTGGCGATACGGATTAGTGCTTGGGCAGCGCCTGTTGGTGACCTACGCCCTTGCTCCCACTCTTGTAGTGTGCGCTTGGAGATGCCGAGCGCTTGAGCAAACTGTGCCTGGGACAAGCCAGATTTTTGACGCGCTTCCGCGACTTCGTTGGGTTCGACCTTTGTGACGCGAGCCGCTTGTGCAGCCTTCATTTCACGCACGGATTGTAGGAGCTTCAGCCCAAGGGCTTCGCCCGAGGATGCGGCTTGGGGTTTGGGAGCGCTAGCCATTTTCGATTTCCTCTCGAATAGCTTTAAGTAGATGGCCAGGGATGTTGTCCCTGACTGACTTGGCGTACACGAGTAACAGCCAGATTTCGCCAGAGGTCAATCGAGCGAAATAGATGACCCGAACCCCTCCGCGCTTACCTGAGCCTGCACGTGACCAGCGGACCTTACGGCAGCCTCCACTGCCAGGTATGACGTCTCCCGCGTCGGGATTGGCAGCCAGCCATGTAAAGAACTCTAGACGCTCCTCGGTTGCCCACAACTTGTCGGCTTCCGCCACAAAGGTAGGGGTCTCGATGAACGTGTACATGGATTGAACTATACGTCATAGACGTACCGCACACAATCACCACGGAGAGGTCGAACGTCGCCCATGAGCGGCCGAGCAGGCGGGCGAAGCCCGCTTGCGAAGGTCCGTCTCGATGGGCCGGTTAGGTGCTACGCCCACAGCGAGATGCCTTCGGCCTCAAGCGCGGCGACGACGGATGGTCGTTGGGAAAGGGACTCGACGTAACGCGTGTACGCTGGATAGCTAGACTTCATGTTGTAGCCTTGACGCACGCCCCAGCGAAAGAAAACCAACCAGAATGGGTCAACCACGGTGAATTGTCCTTTCACCGCAAAATCGGAGCCGTCCAGGTGGGTGTCTATATCGGCAAGGCAGCGTTGAAAGTTCTGGTGTCCACTCGCTTGAACTGCCTGGTAGTCATCTTGCGAGGATACGAAGCGCTCTGGCCGCAGAATCTGAGCGAAGGCAACGTGGACAGTGTTCGAGGACCACGCCAGCCACTCAAGGCAACGCGCCTCAGCCTCAGTGCCCGGCGGTGGGTACAGGCGTGCGTCTGGGAAACGACGCCCAAGAAAGGCAAGCACGGCGGGATTTTCGGTAAGGACAAAGCCGTCGATCAAAAGTGCTGGAATACGCCCCTTTGGATTAACGGCGAGATACTCGGGTAAGTAATTGCTGCGATCGGCGGTGGAGAATTTGCGAAGCTCAAATGACACACCGGCCTCGCGCAGAATCACATGAGGGGCAAATGAGCACGCTCCAGGTGAGTAGTAGAGTGCGACCGACATCGTGGCTCCTTGTAGCACCTAACGTCTAGCTTGAGGGGCGCGGAGACAGCAAGCAAAGCTTGCTGGCGGAGCGTCCCTCTCGAAGCGTTTGTTAGCCATTGTCAGAGCAGTAAATGCTGTCGAAGGTCATTGGAGTGTCTTTGATTAAATGAGTCAGACGCGATCATGGCTATGAAACCGCTTTGTGACCTTAGCGCGTCAGTGAGTAAATCAAGTTTGAGTAAAGACACAAGAAGGGCACATGTGCGAGCCTGACAATTAATCGATTTTTCCGGGTTGAACTCAATATCGGTAAAGCCTTTGTATTCGAACAAGCGCTTGAGATACTCCTGATGAGGTGCTAACGCCGAGAGGTAGAGCCAATCATAAAAGGCGGTTTTTGGTATTAGCGGCCATTTTTGGCCAAAAAAATCGAATTCCTTGAGCGGCCCCGATGTTTGCAGTCTCTCATCTTTCTTAGCAGCACGACTGTCTTTGTCGTAGATATCAGTGAATGGCCCCCCGTTTTTGAAAACCTTACTTCCCTGATATGCCGACTCAATGCTGATTTCACCGGCCTGCGTTAGTATTTTTAGATTAAAGGCACTAAGCCGTTGACCTAGCTTTTCTTCAGATTTTGTAGAAACCTCAAGTAAGGGGAATAAGCCCCTGTGCTTGGCTGCCTCATGCATAGCCATAATGTTTTTTTTCTTTTGAATCGGCGCAAAGCCTGGGTTCCATGTGAAATCAACCAATATCTCTTTTACAAGATGTGATGGGTCACCCAAGGCGGTAAACACAGGTCGACTAGCCATTCTTGACCCCAATAATCTTGTTGATTGGAACGATAGTTGGAATAAGAATTTCGGATTTTACGGCAACAATTCGTCTAGCCTTTACGTCAGGGTCTTTCCAGTCCATACGCGTGAACAACACCTCAAAATCAATCAACTCTCTGGCGGCCTCAGGCGTAAGAATTTGAACACCGGACTTATTCGAGACGTCAACCGTAAAGCGAACTCCGTCCTCCAGTAATATTGAAGCGTCAATCTTAATCCACACAGGGTTGGGTATCCGAGACGCTTCTTTGGCGCGAAATAGCATTGGATGGTCATCGATGAAAGCAAGGTGAACATACTCATGGACGCCCTTTATTGCATCTGCATCATGGCTCCATTCGTTACCACCCGGCACGGATATTTCTACCCCACGACGTTGAAGCTCAGCGAGCGATAACAGTCCATGATGTTTCTGTATGGACTCAAGATTGGCTCGATCCGTGAAGTGCCAAACTGCATCAATGCGATAGTGCTTGAGTATGGTTTCCATGGCTAACGTAATGTAGATCGTCGGATAACTCGTGAATCAGATGTTATCCGACAGAATAATCTTGGCACAGCCCCCCTTGACCAGAGAGGGCCGACCCCACTGGAAGTGGCTTGACAACTGACTTGCGGGCGATGTACTGTTTATAAAAACAGCCATCAAAGCCGCCATGAACCCGGTCGCCTATCCTCTCCAGTCGCCACGCTTACTCGATCAGTTGAGCGAGGTGATGCGGTACAAGCACTATAGCCTGCGTACCGAAGAAGCCTATCGATATTGGGTGCGATTTTTCGTGCGGTGGAGTGGCCGAGGTGGGCGAATGCAGCACCCACGCGACATGGGCGCCGCGGAGGTGCAGCAATTTCTCTCCATGTTGGCGAATGAACGCCGGGTTTCGTCGTCGACTCACAATCAAGCCCTGAGCGCCCTTCTGTTTCTGTATCGCGAAGTGCTGGACATCCATCTGCCCTGGCTCACCGAATTGCAACGCCCGACACGCGTGAAGCGTATTCCCGCCGTTCTCACTCAGACCGAAATCTTGGAGCTTCTTGGCTTCCTTGAGGGGGATATGGCCCTGCTGGGCAAGTTGTTGTACGGCACGGGCATGCGCTTGATGGAGGGTTTGCGACTTCGCGTGAAGGACGTGGACTTCGAGCGGCAAGTCGTGGTGGTGCGTCAAGGCAAGGGTGGCAAGGACCGTGTGGTGATGCTGCCGCGCAGTTTGGAAGCGGGGCTGAAGGCGCAGCTTGGACGTTCCCGCGCGTTGTGGTGTCGCGACAGAGAAGATGGCTCGCCAGGCGTGGAGGTGCCGGACGCGCTCGCGGTGAAATATCCGAATCTGGGGAGCCGTTGGGGGTGGTTCTGGGTGTTTCCGGCGCCCAGGCTATCGGTCGATCCGCGTTCCGGCGTCTGGCGGCGGCATCATCTGTTTGAGGAGCGCTTGCAGCGCGCCATCAAGCTGGCTGCGGCTGCGGCACACATCACCAAACCCGTATCCGTGCACACCCTGCGCCATTCCTTCGCCACGCACCTGTTGCAAGGCGGCACGGATATCCGCACGGTGCAGGAATTGCTGGGGCACTCGGACGTAAGCACCACCATGATCTACACGCATGTGCTCAAGGTGGCAGCGGGTGGCACGCCCAGCCCGCTGGACAGGCTGGCGGGCGTGTAGGAGGCGCGCTACGTCGTTTTTTCTTGCTGCATCACCGTCGCGATGGACTTGGCGACGTAGTCGACATTGTGCAGATTGATCGCGGCCACGCAGATGCGGCCGGTGGAGACGCCGTACACGCCGAATTCGGTGCGCAGGCGCTCCATCTGCGCGGCGGAAAGGCCGGAGTAGCTGAACATGCCTTTCTGTCGGGTAATAAAGGACAGATCGCCCTTCACGCCCGCAGCGGCGAGTTTTTCCACCAGGGTGCTGCGCATGGCGCGGATGCGCTCGCGCATGCCGGCAAGCTCTTGCTCCCACTGGGCACGCAACTCGGGCGACGACAGCACCGTGGCGACGATCTGTGCGCCGTGGGTGGGCGGGTTGGAGTAGTTGCTGCGGATGACGCGCTTGATCTGCGACAGCACGCGGGCGGCTTCGTCCTTGCTTTCGCACACCACGCTCAGCGCGCCCACGCGCTCGCCGTAGAGCGAGAAGCTCTTGGAGAAGGAGGTGGCGACGAAAAAGTCGAGCCCGGCGGCGAGAAACTGCTGGATGACCGCGCCGTCTTCGGCAATGCCTTCACCGAAGCCCTGATAGGCCATGTCGAGGAAGGGTACGAGGCCGCGCGATTTGATGGCGGCGATCACCTGTTCCCACTGCGCCGGGCTGAGGTCGTAGCCGGTCGGGTTGTGGCAGCAGGCGTGCAGCACGACGACGGTGCCTGCGGCGGCGGCGTTCAGCGCGGCGAGCAGGGCGTCGAAGTTCACGCCCTGTTGGTTGGCGTCGTAGTAGGGATAGGTGCCCACGCTGAACCCCGCGGCCTCGAACAGCGCGCGGTGGTTTTCCCAGCTCGGATCGGAGATCAGCACCTTGGCATCGGGGTTGAGGCGCTTGAGAAAATCGGCCCCGACCTTCAGCCCCCCGGTGCCGCCCAGTCCCTGCACCGTGGCGATGCGGCCCGAGGTCACGGCCTCGTGATTGGCGCCGAACACCAGACCCTGCACCGCCTTGTCGTAGGCGGCGATGCCGTCGATGGGCAGATAGCCGCGCGGCTTGGGCGCCTGCATGAGTTGCGCTTCGGCGGCCTTCACGCATTCCAGCAGCGGCAGCTTGCCCTCGGCGTCGGTATAGACGCCGATGCCGAGGTTGACCTTGTTGGGGTTGGGGTCGGCGGCAAATTGTTCGTTCAGGCCGAGGATGGGGTCGCGCGGGGCCATTTCCACGCGGGAAAAAAGCGACTGGGTCATGGGAGGTGTGGGGTGGGGTGACGAAAAAGCCGGGCTTGCGGGACAATAGACGCGCAAGGAGGCCGGATTTTACGCCTCAGTTCCCGTTGCCGATGCCCGCAGTCTGACCGTGGTGCAGACGGCATTCCCGACCCCCGCCATACCGCCCATGTCCGCTCTGCAACCCGTTCCCACGCTCGACCCGGACAAATTCGTCAGCTTTCCCGATTCGCCTTTTCGCCTGTACCAGCCTTATCCGCCCGCGGGCGATCAGCCTGCCGCCATCGAGCAGCTTGTCGAAGGGCTCAGCGACGGCCTGAGCTACCAGACGCTGCTGGGGGTGACCGGCTCGGGCAAGACTTACACCATGGCCAATGTGATCGCCCGCATGGGGCGCCCGGCCATTGTGTTCGCGCCCAACAAGACGCTGGCGGCGCAGCTCTACAGCGAGTTCCGCGAGTTCTTTCCGAAGAACGCCGTGGAGTATTTCGTCAGCTATTACGACTATTACCAGCCCGAGGCCTATGTGCCGCAGCGCGATTTGTTCATCGAGAAGGACAGCGCGATCAACGAGCACATCGAGCAGATGCGTCTGTCGGCCACCAAGAGCCTGCTGGAACGGCGCGACGTGGTGATCGTGGCCAGCGTCAGTGCGATCTATGGCATCGGCAATCCGGCGGACTATCACGCCATGATTCTCACTGTGCGCACCGGCGACCGCATGGGCCAGCGCGACGTGATCGCGCAACTGGTGCGCATGCAGTACCAGCGCAACGAGGTCGATTTCACCCGCGGGACTTTCCGCGTGCGTGGCGACCGCATCGACATCTTTCCGGCCGAGCACGCCGAGCTGGCGGTGCGCATCGAGCTGTTCGACGACGAGATCGAGTCGCTCAGCCTGTTCGACCCGCTCACCGGGGTGGTGCGGCAGAAGATTCCGCGCTTCACCATCTATCCCAGCTCGCACTACGTCACGCCGCGCGAGAAGGTGCTCGAAGCCGCCGAGGGCATCAAGCAGGAGCTGCGCGAGCGGGTGAAGGAACTGACCAGCATGGGCAAGCTGGTCGAAGCGCAGCGGCTGGAGCAGCGCACCCGGTTCGATCTGGAAATGCTCACCGAAATCGGCCATTGCAAGGGCATCGAGAACTACTCGCGCCATCTCTCGGGCGCCGCGCCGGGCGAGCCGCCGCCCACGCTGGTGGACTACCTGCCGCCAGACGCCCTCATGTTTCTCGATGAAAGCCATGTGCTCATCGGCCAGTTCAACGGCATGTACAACGGCGACCGCGCGCGCAAGCAGACCTTGGTGGAGTATGGCTTTCGCCTGCCCTCGGCGCTGGACAACCGGCCGCTGAAGTTCGCCGAATTCGAGCGCAAGATGCGGCAGGTGATCTTCGTCTCGGCCACCCCGGCAGACTATGAAGAGCAGCACGCCGATCAGGTGGTCGAGCAGGTGGTGCGGCCCACGGGGCTGGTCGACCCGCTCATCGAAGTGCGACCGGCCACCAGCCAGGTCGACGACGTGCTCGGCGAGATCCGCCTGCGGGTGGACAAGGGCGAGCGCGTGCTCATCACCACCCTGACCAAGCGCATGGCCGAGCAGCTCACCGACTACCTCGACGAGAACGGCGTGAAGGTGCGCTATCTGCACTCCGACATCGACACGGTGGAACGGGTGGAGATTCTGCGCGATCTGCGACTCGGAACCTTCGACGTGTTGGTGGGCATCAACCTGCTGCGCGAAGGGCTGGACATTCCCGAGGTGTCGCTGGTGGCCATTCTGGATGCGGACAAGGAAGGTTTTCTGCGCTCCACCCGCTCGCTGATCCAGACCATTGGGCGCGCCGCGCGCAATGTGAACGGCATGGCCATTCTGTACGCCGACCGCATCACCGATTCGATGCGCCGCGCCATCTTTGAGACCGAGCGCCGCCGCGCCAAGCAGATCGCCTTCAACGCCGAACACGGCATAACGCCTACCGCGCTGAACAAGTCGGTGCGCGACCTCATCGACGGCGTGGTGCAGACACCGGGCAAGGGCTTGCGCGCGGGCAGCGTGGAGCGTGAAATCGCGGAACTGCAGATCGACAACGCGCAGGACGTGGCGCGCGAAATCAAACGCCTGGAAAAGCGCATGATCGAGCATGCGCGCAATCTCGAATTCGAGCAGGCCGCGCGGGTGCGCGACCAGCTCGGGCTGCTGCGGCAACGGGTGTTCGGCGGCGGCGACGACCACGACACCGACGCGCAGCAAAGCGCCTGAACCGGTTTGGAACTTGTGATCCCGAGCGAAGGAGGTTGACCATGCAAACGTCCTTTCATCCGATCTTGCCCACTCGCCGCCACACCCTGCGCTGGCTGGGCGCGGGTCTGGGCAGCACGCTGCTGGGCGCCTGCGGTGGCGGGGCGGTGCTGGTGTGGGGCGACAGCCCTGTCGAGGCGGCGTCGAATCCGTTTCCAGTCGATATGCAGCCTGCGGTCAAAGTGGCTGGCAAGGCGTCGGCGCCGATTCTCGGCGTGCCTGGGGTGGACGCACGCGGGCAGGGCGGCCTGCTCGATGTGGCGCTCGACCCCGACTTCGTCGGCAACCGCCGCATCTACCTCAGCTATGCCGGGGCAGAGGCGGGCCGCAACGGCACGGCGGTGGCTCGCGGCGTGCTGTCTGCCGATGGCACGCGCCTGAGCGACGTGCAGGTGATTTTCCGCCAGTCGCCCAAGATCGACAGCACCGCGCACTTTGGCTCGCGGCTGGTGTTCGCGCCGGATGGCACGCTGTTCATCACCCTGGGCGACCGCTACAGCCAGCGCGACGCGGCGCAGGATCTGTCCAATACCCTGGGCAAGGTGGTGCGCATCCGCGCCGATGGCAGCGTGCCGAAGGACAACCCCTTTGTCGGGCGGACGGGGGCCATGCCCGAGATCTGGAGCCATGGCCACCGCAATGTGCAGGGGGCGGCGATCCATCCCGTCACCGGGGAGTTGTGGACGAGCGAGCACGGACCACAGGGCGGGGACGAGGTCAACATCGACCGCGCCGGACGAAACTACGGCTGGCCGAGGATTTCGTATGGCTGCGAATACGGCGCGCCCCGGTGGGCAACTGCCCGCCCGTGGGCGGCGCCACCAGCGCGCCCGGCATGGAGCAGCCGGTGACGCATTGGGTGCCGACCTCCATCGCCCCCTGTGGCATGGCGTTCTACACCGGCGCCCTTTTTCCGCAATGGCGCGGCAGCCTGTTCGTCGGCGCGCTGGCCGGGCAGGCGCTGTGGCGTCTGCAACTCGACGGTGAAAAGGTGGTGGCGCGCGAGGCGCTGTTCGCCGATCTGGGCGAGCGCATCCGCGATGTGCGCCAGGCGCCGGACGGATCGATCTACCTCGTCACCGACGGCGCCGCCGGCCGCATCCTGCGTGTCCAGCCCGCAACGTGAAGCCCGTGGTTCGGCACGGCCGAGGCTGGGTGAGGCGACGGGTAGTGCAATGTCAACCGACACGCAGGGCCTGACAGGCGCCGAAGTACGGGCGCGCATCGCACGCGGCGATGTCAATCGCGTCGTGATGCCCACGAGCCGCACGGCGCTGGAAATCGTGCGCGCAAACGTCCTGACCCGGTTCAACGCGATCCTGGGCGCGCTGTTCGTCGTGATCGTGACGACGGGTCCTTGGCAGGACGCCCTGTTCGGCGGGGTGCTCGTCGTCAACACCCTGATCGGCATCGTCCAGGAACTCCGGGCAAAACGCACCCTCGACCGTCTCACGCTGGTGAGCCAGCCCAGGGCCCGCGCCGTCCGCTCCGGGCGCAGCGTCGACATCCCGACGGCGGAGATCGTTCTGGACGACATCCTGGAGTTGGCGTCGGGCGACCAGGTGGTGGTCGACGGCGTCCTGCTCGGCGCCTTGGGGCTCGAAGTCGACGAGTCCCTTCTCACCGGTGAGTCGGCCGCGGTTGCCAAACGGCCCGGTGAGGAAGTGCTGTCGGGCAGCTTCGTCGTCGCCGGGACGGGCTGCTGCCGCGTGACCCGGGTCGGCGCCCGCGCCTACGGCAACCGCCTCGCCAGCGAGGCCAGACACTTCAGCCTGGCGCATTCCGAACTGAGAGCAGGGATCAACCGGATTCTGGGCTACATCACCTGGGCCATCGTGCCCACTGCCGTGCTGCTGTTTGCCGGTCAATTCATCATCCAGGCGCCGGTCGGCGACGCCCTGTTGTTCTCCGCCGCCGGCGTGGTGGCGATGGTGCCGGAGGGGCTGGTGCTTCTGACCAGCCTCGCCCTGGCGGTGGGCGCCGTCAGACTGGCCCGCCATCGGACGCTGGTGCAGGACCTCCCCGCGACCGAGACGCTGGCCAGGGTCGACGTCATCTGCCTCGACAAGACCGGCACGCTGACCGAGCGGGAGCCCAGGCTCGAAGGGGTCGAAATGCTGGGAGCCTGTCCCGAAGCGATGGACGCGCTGGCGGCCCTGGCGGCCACCGAGCTCAAGCCGAATGCCACCTTGCTGGCGATCGGGCGTGCCTATCCTTGGGAACAAGCCCATGCCGTGACCGAATCCGTGCCTTTCTCGTCGGCGCGCAAATGGAGCGGCGCGACGCTGGATGGGTTGGGCACCTGGGTTCTCGGCGCCCCCGATGTGTTGCTGGCGGATCGTCCCGGCAGCGATACGGTGCGACGCCGCGTGGAGGAGCATGCCGCATCGGGGCGGCGCGTGCTTCTGCTCGCCAGGACCGCGGGCAGACTGACGTCCGACCGGCTGCCGGACCCTCTCGTTCCCGCCGCGCTGGTGCTGTTGACCGAGCAGGTTCGCGCCGATGCGGCCGAAACCCTGCGCTACTTCGACGCCCAGGGCGTCACGATCAAGGTCCTCTCTGGAGACCATCCGGCCACCGTCAGCCAGGTCGCCACACGACTCGGCATCGCGCATGGCAACGATCCCGTCGATGCAAGCGCGCTGCCGCAAGACGCACAGGCGCTGGCTGGACTGGTGGAAACGCGCTCGGTCTTCGGCCGGCTGTCGCCCCAGCAGAAACAGTCGCTCATCGCGTCGCTTCAGGCGAAAGGCCACGTGGTCGCGATGGTGGGCGACGGCGTCAACGACGTCCTGGCGCTCAAGCGCGCCGACATCGGCATCGCGATGGGCGCCGGTGCCGGGGCCGCCCGCGCCGTCTCTCACCTCGTCCTCCTCGACAATCGGTTCGCGAGCCTGCCTTCGGTCATCGCGGAGGGCCGCCGCGTGATCGGCAACGTCGAACGCCTGGCCGCGCTGTTCCTGACCAAGACGGTTTATGCGATGCTCCTGGCGCTTGCCGTCGGCATCGCCGATGTCACCTTCCCCTTCCTGCCGCGCCACCTGACCCTGGTCGGGGCGTTGACCATCGGCATCCCCGCCTTTTTCCTGTCCCTCGAACGCAACGACCAGCGGGCGCAGCCCGGCTTCGTCGGGCGCGTTCTGCGCTTCGCCGTGCCCAGCGGCCTGTTCGTCGCCGGCGCGACGTTTGCCGCCTACGCGCTCATCCACACCTATTCCGGCGGCAGCCTGGCGCAAGCCCGCACCGCCGCGACGGTGGTGCTGTTCGCCGTTGCGAGCTGGGTTCTGGTCCTGGTGGAGAAACCGCTCACGCCGCGCCGCTGGCTTCTTCTCGGGGGAACGGTGACTGCGTTCGTGACCGTGCTCGGCGTGCCGCCGCTGCGCGCATTCTTTGCCTTGGACCGCCTGTCGCCAGGCGCGTGGCTCGCCGTGGCCGTGATCGCCGGCGCGGCTGCCGGTGTGCTGCATTGGAGCACCGCGGTCGCCGCCCACGTTCCTGTGCAAGCGCTGAAAACCCGGCCGCTGCGCAGGCCGGAGATTGTGACGTGGCTCCTGGGCGCGGACAGCCCGAAAGGGTTTCTCCTGGCCGCGGCGGTGCTCGTCGTGGGCAGTGCCTGGCTGTTTTTCGGCGTGCTGGAGGACGTGATCAGCCACGATCCGCTGGTCGAGGTGGATGTATTCGCCCATCACCTGTTGCAGTCACTGCGCAACCCGCTCATGGACAGGGCGATGATTGCCGTCACCGAACTGGGTGATGCGCAAGTCCTGCTGCCGATGATTTTCGTCGCCCTGGCGTGGTTCCTCAGCCAGCGGCTCTGGTTGACCGCGGGCTACTGGCTCGCGGCCATCGGCGTCGCCGAGGTGCTGGCCAAGGTGCTGAAGCTGGCGCTGCATCGGCAGCGTCCCGGGGCGTTCTATGGCGGGATCGAACAGTTTTCCTTCCCGAGCGGCCATGCGGTGATGAGCGTGGTGGTCTACGGCTTCCTGGCGTTTTTGCTGTGCCGCAATGCGCGCCCCGGTTTGCGCAGGGCCGTCATCGCATTCACCATCGCGCTGGTCGGCCTGATCGCCCTTTCACGCCTCTATCTCGGTGCACACTGGCTGTCGGACGTGCTGGGCGGAGCGAGCTTCGGCGTGACCTGGATCGCCGCGCTGGCCATCGCCTACGAATACCAGTCCCACGATCGACTCCGCCCCGAAAGATTTGCGGCCCTCATGCTGGCCACCCTGGTGATCGCCGGAGGCGCTCATATCGCCTTGAGCCACGATGCCGATCGCTTGCGTTATGCGCCCCAGCCAATGATCACGCCAACGTCCAGCCAGAATTGGATGCCGCCCACTAGCCAGCCTCGACCGCAGTACATGGGCGTCGAGGTCGGCGATGGGTTGGCGTTCGCATGAGAAAACGCAGGGCCGCCCCAAGTTTTCTCAGTCCACCTCGCGGCTTGCAGGCCGCTCGGATTCGGCTCCGTCCAGACTGCCGCAGGGCAGTCTGGAGCCGCGGGCGTCAGTCCACCTCGCGGCTTGCAGGCCACTCGGATTCGGCTCCGTCCAGACTGCCGCAGGGCAGTCTGGAGCCGCGGGCCTCATCCCCTCGGGGGGCGGCCGCTGCAAAGCGGCGGCCCGGGGGCGCTGCTCTCAAGCCCGCCTGCGCAAACGCAAGCCGGCGATCAGCCCCAGAAGCAGCGGCACGCCGATCGCCACCGGCAGGATGCGCCTGGACTCGACCGTGGGTTTGACCCGCACGTGCAGGTCCACGAATGGGCTGGAATCGAGTCTTTGCGCGTGACGTTCCGCGGCGCTGATGACCACACGATAGTCGCCGTTCTGGATCAGCCGCATCGGCCACTCGGTCGTGAACGACTGACCGGGCTGGAGGGATGGGATCACCACCGCCTTGTGCGCGCTCCAGTCTTCCAGATCCATCGGCTGCTCGTGGCCGGCGTCGACGCGCACCAGGCCGATCCAGGCCACCACCGACTGCGCGGGGGCGGCGCCCGTGTTGCGCACCACGCTGCGAAAGTGCATCCAGTTGCCCATTTCCGGCGATGGCGGGTTGCCGGGCGCCGGGCTCAGCGCGATGCTGAGCCGGGGTGCCGTCTGCGCGTGGGCCAGTCCCATGCTGCCGATACAGGCGAAGGCCAAGGCGAGGATCCAATGTTTCATGACAGGCTCCTGAAAAAGGTTGCGATGATGGTCGATCCGCGCGCGACTGCAAGCGCAGGCACTGCCGAGTCGAATGCAGGTCATGGTCACGTGCCTTCCAGCCGCCGAGCGCTGGCGCGCGCGAACAATGCGGTGACGGCCAGCCAGGCGAGCACCACGCCGAGGCGGCCGATCTGCATCCCGAAGGGGTCCGAGTCGATCACCACGCTGTCAAAGGCGTTGAGCGCGGCGGAGAATGGGTTGACCGCATCGAACATCTTGCCGATTCCGCTTTGCCGCAGGCTGGGGCCGAGCACCAGGGGACTGGCAGCCAGGATGAGCGTGATCAGTGCCACCAGCATGGCGTTGCGCACATTGCCCAGCCGGGCAGACAGCCCCAGCGCGTAAAAGCCGAAGCCGATGACCAGCGGCGTGCCGAACAGCGCCAGATACAGCACGGCAGCGCCCAGGTTCTGCCCGCTGCTGCCCACCGCCCATAAATAGGGCAGCGCGACGACGTAGGCCGCCACCCACGCGGCGAGCTGTGCGCCCATCTTGCCCAGCACGATGCCGGTGCTGCTGACCGGAGTGAGCAGCAGAGGGACGAGCGTACCGCGTTCGCGCTCGCCGGCGATGGCGTCGCTGCCGACCACCACGGCCAGCAGCCCGCCCAGCGCGGTGATGGTTCCCATCACCATATAGACGGCCTGCGCATTGTCGAGCAGGCTCAACTCGGTGCTGCCCACGAGAAGCAGGGAGAATGCCGACAACACCACAGCCAGTGTGATGAGCCAGCCCAGACCCCTGCCGCTGCCGAGCAACTCCCCGGTTTCCTTCGCCGCGATCAGACGGATGGAATTCATGATGTCAACTCCTTGTGCGTGAGGTCCAGATAGAAATCTTCCAGCCCGCCGGACTCGTTGTGAATTTCGACCAGGTCCCAGCCCGCCGCAAGCAGGGCGGCCCAGACTTGTCCCGGATCGGCGTTTGCGGGCAGGGCGACGTGCATCCATTCGCCTTCGCTTGCGATCAGCGTGACACCTTCGGGCAAGGCTGCGGGGAGGGGGGGATCGCCGCGCAGCCGCAAGCGGTAGCGTCCCGCGCCGGTGCGCGTGGCGAGCAGATCGGCCAGCGAACCCTCCACGACCGAGCGCCCATCGGCGATGATGCCGATGCGGTTGCACAGCCTGTCGACGTCGTCGAGCAGATGGGTGCACAGCAAGATCCCCACGCCATGATGCTGGCTGAGGTCGATCAGCAGATCGTGGATTTCACGCCGCCCTCGCGGGTCGAGACCGTTGGTGGGTTCGTCGAGGATGAGCAATTCGGGCTTGTGCAGCAGGGCGCGCGCCAGTCCCAGCCGCTGCTTCATGCCGCGCGAGAACGCGCCGACGGGGTGAGCGGATGCCCCCGGAAGGCCGACTCGCTCCAGTTGCGCCTCGATCTGTTGCGCCGGGAGGTCGAGGCCGTACAGGCTGGACATGAAGCGCAGATAGTCGCGCGCTTTCATCCAGCCATAAAAGCCTGAGTCCTCGGACAGCACCCCGATGCGCCGGCGCAGCGCCTGCGCCTGGGTCGCCGGATCCAGGCCCAACACATTCACTGCGCCGGAGCCAGCCCGGCGCAATCCGGTCAGCACGGACAAGGTCGTGCTTTTTCCTGCGCCGTTCGGCCCGAGCAGGCCGTAGATGTCGCCCGCGTCCATGCCGAGCCGCACGCCTTGCAGGATCGGCACCGGGCCGATCGACAGTTTCAAATCCCGCACTTCGACCAACATGATGATCTCCCTGGATTGGAATGCGAACCACCATAACAACAAAAAGGGCGACCCGATACCTCGAATCGCCCCGTCGATACCATGTGTCAACGCCTTCAGTCGTCGTGAGCCTCGTCCTTGCCCTCGTGCTCGGCGTCGGCCTGGTCGGCCTGCGCCGACAGCACCTGGCCGGACATGGCGTCCACCTTGACGTCGGTGGCCTGCTGGCCGTTCACCACCTCGACCCCGAACACCAGCCTGCCGTTCTCGTCATCGAGTTCGGCGCGGGCGGCGCGGCCGCCCGCTTTTTGTTCGGCGGCAGCGATGGCCTGGGTCAGCGTGACCTTGGCCTGACCGATGTTCGGTTCGTCCTCGTTCTGACCTTGCTGCGTTGCGGCCATCGCAGCGCCCATCCCGCCCAACACCAGCGCGGAGCCTGCAATCATGCTCAACAGTTTGCGTTTCATGTCGAAATTCCTTTCATGTCAATGATCGACGGGTGAATGATCGTCGTCACAAATTAGGACAAACTGAGCATCGTGTTGCAAATCGATCGGGCCCCGACGCCCAGCGAAACTGCCGAATCGGGTACGGGCAAACAACGGTAAGATCGACCTGCACCGATTCCGTCTGGAGCGACTCCATGTCACACGCACTTTCTTTCGACCCGCCGCACTACACCTACGACGACTACAAGTTGTGGGAAGGTCGTTGGGAGCTGATCGGCGGCACGGCCTACGCCATGTCGCCCGCGCCGTCGGTGCAGCACCAGTCGGTGAGCAACAAGATCGCCTGGCAATTGGAGACCGCGCTGGAGCATTGCGCCGAATGCCGCGCGCTGCTTCCCGTGGACTGGCGCATCAGCGAAGACACCGTGGTGCAGCCGGACAATCTGGTGGTCTGTCATCCGGTCGAGGGGGCCTACATCACCCGCGCGCCGGAACTGGTGTTTGAAATTCTCTCCAAATCCACCGCGCTCAAGGATCAGCACACCAAGTTCACCATCTACGAAACCGAAGGTGTGCGCTACTACGTCATGGTGAATGTGGAAGATCGCGTGTGCAAGGTCTTTCACCTGCGGGATGGGCGCTACATCAAGCTGGCCGACGTGGTGGACGAGACGCTGAGCTTCGATCTGGGCAAGTGCCGCATCGCGTTCAACTTTGGCCTGATCTGGCCTCGTTGAGCGGCTGGCTGTACCGCAGGATCAACCCACCTTCTGGCGCGTTCTCCAGCCAAACGCTGCCGCCCAGCCGCTGCGCGATTCTCTGGATGATCGCCAGGCCCAGCCCGCTGCCTTCGCTTTGCGCGCCGGGCAGGCGCACGAAGGGGTCGAACACCCGCTGCAACTGCTCGGGCGCAATGCCGGGGCCACTGTCCTGCACTTCGATGACCACGCGGTCGGCCTCGGCCCGCACGCGCAGATCCACCCTCCCGCCCTGCGGGGTGTAGCGCAGCGCGTTGTCCACGGCGTTGCGCAGCAGGGTGTAGAGCGCGGCCGGATCGGTGGACAGCCGCACCGCATCGGCGCGGTCGATGCCCAGGTCGATATGGCGGCTCTCGGCCAGCGGCAGCAGGTCGGCGATGACTTCGCGCATCACGCTGGACGGGTCGATGCGCTGGCGCTGCACCGCCTGTTCGCCCTGCGAGCGAGCGAGGGTGAGCAACTGCTCCACCACGGTGCGGGCGCGGCGCAGGCCCTCTTGCAGCGCCTTGACGCGCTCGCGCGCCTGCGTCGGCAATTGCAGCGGCTTGAGGTTGTCCACCTGCATGCTGAGCACGGCAATCGGCGTGCGCAGCTCGTGAGCGGCGTCGGCGACGAAGCGGCGCTGTTGTTCCATCGAAGCGCTCAGACGCAGCAGCAGACGGTTGATGGAATGGACGAAGGGCAGGATTTCCTGCGGCACATCGGTTTCGGGCAGGGGCTGCAGATCGGCTTCGCTGCGCGCGTCCACGCCGTGCGCCATCTGCCGCAGCGGGCGCAGCGCGCGCCGCACCACCCAGGCCGCCAGCAGGGCGAGCAGCGGGATGAGCGCCAGCAGCGGAAACAGCGTGCGCTGCGCGCTGTCGATGGCCGCGTCGGTGCGCAGATCGGTGCGCTGCGCCACGGCGATGCGGCCCTGCGCGCCCGGCTGCACGAACACCCGCCAGGCATGTTCGCCGCTTTGCACCACCTGCATGCCGTCAGGCAGATCAGGCGGAAGACTCAGCCCGTGCGTGCCTACGGGTGCGCCCAGACGCTGCACCACGATGCGGGCGTCCCTGTCCACATCGGCGCCGGCGGGATCGAGCGCGCCGCCAGGAAAGCTGCCCCAGCGCTGCACCAGGCTGGCGATCTGGCGCAGTTGCGCATCCTGCAGCTCGTTGGCCTCCTGATAGCCGAAAAAGTAGGACAGCGCCGCAGTGCCGAGCCCGACGACGACCACGCTGACCGTCATCCACAGCCACAGCCGGCGCAGCAGCGATTGCGCGCCCCAGTGGCGCAGCGCGGCGATGGGGTTCACTGAACTACCCTCCGGTCGCTGCGCGACCACCTCCACCTCGCGGCAAGCATGCCGCTCGGATTCGACAGGCATTCGCGGGCGAGCAGTCGTCCGCTCATGTCCAGTCTCATCCCCGAGGGAGGAAGAGCGCCCCCTTCGGGCGGCCGTGCGCGGGCGCTCATGGCGCGCTGCCGCTCTGCGCGCCGTCGGCTCGCGGCGCCAGCCAGCCCACGCCGCGCACGTTCTTGATGACCTCGGGCGCGAGTTTTTTGCGCAGGCTGTGGATGAGAAACTCCACCGCGTTGCTCTCCACCTCTTCGTTCCAGCCGTAGATGCGGTCCTCGAGTTCGCTGCGCGACAGAATGGCTCCGGGGCGCAGCAGCAGGGCGTGCAGCAGGGCGTATTCGCGCGCGGTCAGGCGCTGCGTCTGCCCCTGAAAGCGCACCTCGCGGGTGACGGGATCGAGTTCGAGCACGCCGTTGGACAGCACCGGTTGCGCCTGCCCGCCCTGCCGTCGCGCCACGGCGCGGATGCGCGCCAGCAGCTCGGCGCTCTCGAAGGGTTTGACCAGATAGTCGTCCGCGCCCAGATCGAGGCCGCGCACCCGGTCTTCGAGCGCGTCGCGCGCGGTGAGGATGAGGATGGGCAGGTTGTTGCCCCCCTGCCGCAGCGCCTGCAGCACCGACAGCCCGTCGCGCCCCGGCAGGCCGAGGTCGAGCAGCATCAGCTCGTACTCGCCGCCTTGCGCCGCGGCCAGCGCCGAGGCGCCGTCGAGCACCCAATCCACCGCATGGGTGGCGTCGCGCAGGGCTTCGCGCGTGGCGGCGCCCAGCATGTGATCGTCTTCAACGAGGAGAATGCGCATGGTTCATTCGGCAGACCGAGGATTTGCAGACGGGGTTGGATTGTCGTCGGCCTCGGCGTCGTCGAGCCGGCCGCGCATCAGCTTGAACAGCACCGGCATGACCAGCAACACCAGCGGCATCTGCACCGCCAGCCCGGCGATGATGGCCACGGCCAGCGGCTGCTGCATCGCCGAGCCCTGGCCGAGCGCGAGCGCCAGCGGCGCCAGGGTGAGCATGGCGGCCAGCGTGGTCATGGCGATGGGGCGCATGCGGTTCTGCCCGGCGGCCACCAGCGCGGCGTCCAGCCCTTGCCCCGGGCGCTCGCGCAGCAGGGTCTGCACTTCGCTGAAATAGAAAATGGCGACTTCGGTGACGATGCCCACGATCATGGTCATGCCCATCATCGCCGAGATGTTGAGCTCGATGCCCGCGACCCACAGACCGATGAACACCGCGGGCAGCGCCAGCAGCGGCATGGACAGAATGGCGATGGCCGCCTTGAAGCGCTCATAGAGGAACAGCAGCAGCAGGAAGACCAGCAGCACCGCGGCGCCGAGCACGCCGATCAAGCCCTTGAAGGCGATTTGCTGCTGCTTGTAAAGCCCGCCGAGCTGGGCATAGACCCCGGGCGGAAAGTAGCCCGGCGCGTCGATGATTTTTTTCACGGCGGCAATGGTCGAGCCGAGGTCGCGGCCGCTGATGCGCGCGGTGACGGCGGCCATGGTCTTGAAGTTCTCCCGGTTGATTTCCGGCTGGCCGGTGAGCACCTTGATGCTAGCGATGCGCTCCAGCGTGAACACATGGCCGTCGGGGGCGCGCAGCGGCAGGCGGGCGATGTCGCCGGTGGTCTGGCGCAGCGTCAGCGGCGTCCACAGCCGCACGCCGACCATTTTGGGGCCTTGCTGGATTTGCGTGACCACGCTGCCGCCGATCAGGGTTTGCAGTTGCTGCTGCACCTGCTGCGGATCGACGCCTTCGAGCGCGGCGCGGGTGGGGTCGATGTGGATGTCGAGCGCGTCGCCCGCGAGCTTGATGCCGCTGCGCACATCGACGATGCCGGAAATCTTGCCGATGGCCGCGGCGGTGCGGTGCGCAAGCTGGGCGAGCTGCTGCGGGTTGTCGTCGAAGATCTTGATCTCCACCGGCTGCGGCACGGCGGTGAGGTCGCCGATCAGGTCTTCCATCAACTGCGCCATTTCGATCTTGATGCCGGGAACCTGGGTTTCGATGCGCCGGCGCACCTCCTCCATGACCACGTCGATCGACTTGCGCGGCGGGGGCTTGAGGCGCACGAAAAAGTCGCCCTCGTTGGTTTCGGTCACGCCGCCGCCGAGCTGCGCCCCGGTGCGGCGCGACCAGGTCTGCACCTCGGGCGTGGTGCGCAGAATCTGCGCCACCTGCGCCAGGATGCGGTCGGTCTCGGTCAGCGAGGTGCCCGGCGGGGTGCGGTAATCCAGAATGAATCCGCCTTCGTCCATATGCGGCATGAAGCCGCTGCCCACCTGCCCGTAGGCCAGCCAGCCCGCCAGCAGCAGCGGCGCCACGCCGAGCGCGGCCAGCCAGGGGCGGCGCAGTGCTGCGTTCAGCACCCGGGCATAGCTGCGCTGCACCGCCGACAGCCAGCGGCCCTGCTCGCGCTGCGCCTCGCGCTCGATGTCGCGTGCGCTGAGCAGCTTGTCGGCCAGCAGCGGCACCGCGAGCCAGGCGACGAAAAAGGAAATGACCAGGGCGGCGGCCATGGTCAGCGACAGCGCCTTGAAGAAGGCGCCGGTGACGCCCGAGAGAAAGGCCAAAGGCAGGAAGATGACCACGGTCGATGCGCTCGACCCGGCCAGCGGCCGCAGGTATTCCATCGCCGCGTGCAGGATGCCGCTGTGCCGCGCCTGCGCGCCGTCCTGCTTGCGCAGGTGACTCAAGCGCCGCACGATGTGCTCGCTCATCACAATGGCGTCGTCGATCACCAGACCTACCGCGGCGGCCATGCCGCCCAGGGTCATGATGTTGAAACTCATGCCCAGGGCGTAGAGCAGCACCACGGTGGCGGCCAGCACCGCGGGCACGGTGATCATGGCGATGAGGGTGATTTTCAGGCTGCGCAAGAAAAGCAGCAGCACCAGCCCGGCCAGCGCCACGCCGATCAGGATGGCGTCGCGCACGCTGGCGGCGCTGTCGACCACCAGGATGCTCTGGTCATACCAGTTCGCCAGATGCACACCCGGTGGCAGCGGGGTCTTGGCCAGCAGCTCGCGCACATGGCGGGCGATCTGCACGGTGTTGCCGCCGGGCTGCTGGTAGATGTTGAGCAGCACCGCGTCCTTGCCATCAGCAGTGATCCGGGTCCACTGCGGCACGGTGCTGGGCGAGATGCGCGCTACGTCGCGCAGGCGCACCACGCCGTCGGGCCCGGCGCGCAGCACGATGTCGCCGATCTGCGCGGCATCGTGCAGGCGCGAGTCGGCCAAGGCGAGCAGCAGCTTGTAGCGGTCTTGCAGATGGCCCACGGCCTGCACGCCATTGGCGGCGCTGACCGCGTTGTTCACATCCTGCAGCGCCAGGCCCAGCGCCTGCAGCTTCAGCGGGTTGAGGGTGACGTGATATTCCTCGCGCGCGCCGCCCTGGATCTGTACCCGCGCCACGCCGCCGATGCTCGAGAGCAGCGGCCGCAACTGGAATTCGGCCAGATCGTAGAGCTGGGTCGGCGTGAGGCTGCGAGAGGTCAGGCTGTAGGCGATGACCGGATCGACGGTGGGATCCATGCGCTTGCTCGCCACCCGCGTGCCCGGCGGCAGTTGCGGCAGGATCTGCGTTACGGCTTCGTTGACCTGCACCGCGGCCAGCGCCATCGGCGTGCCCCAGTCGAAGCTCACCGAAATGTCGGCGGTGCCGCGGCTGGTGGTGGAGCGCACGTCGACCACGCCCGGCACGCGGCGCACCGCCTGCTCCAGCGGCTGCGTGACCTGCAGCATCATCTGGCTGGCCGGACGGTCGCCCGCGTCGGCGCTGACCACCACACGCGGAAAGTCCACATTGGGAAACAACCCGACGGGCAGCTTGAACGCGGCGAACACCCCGCCCGCCGCCAGCAGCGCCAGCAAAAACAACACGGAGCGGCGATGGCGCTGCAGCCAGACCGAAGCGCCGCTCATCGCCCGGCTCCGCTTGCTTGCAAGGCCATGCCGGGGCGAAGTTCATAGTTGCCCGCCACGACCAGAGGCAAAGTCGGGTTCAAAGTGGCGGTGATGCCGGTCTGCAGGCCGCTTTCGATGGCGATTCTCACCGGCACGCGCAGCGCCTTGCCGTGGTCGTCCTGAAACACGAAGGCCCCGCGCTCGTCCTGCAGCACGGCGTCTCTGGGGACGACCCAGCCGCGCCAGCGGCCGAGCACCAGGTCGGCCTGCACGCTTGCCCCCACAGGCGGCAGGCTGGCTTGGGATGGCAGCGCAATGTGCACATCCAGACGCTGAGTCTTGGGGTTGAGCGCCGCACTGACGCTGCGGATCGTGCCCTGCCAGTGCTGCGCGGGGTCGAACACCGAGCTCAGCCGCACGCTCTGCCCCGGCTGCAGACGCTGCGCCTCCTCTGGCGACACCCCGGCGAGCGCCTGCAGACTGCCGCCGCGTCCGAGCTGGAGCAGCGGGCTGCCCGCGGCGAGCAGGTCGCCCGGCGCGGCGTTCACCGCCAGCACGATGCCGTCCAGCGGCGCCAGCACCCGAGTCGTCGCCTGCCCAGCGCCTTGCTGCTGCAGGCTGCGCAGTTGCGCCTGCGCGTCGGCCAGCGCCTTGCGCGCCGCATCGACCTGCGCCTGCGTGGCAAGCTGTTGCGACTTGAGCGCGACCATGCGGTCGAGTTCGCCCTGAGCATAGACGACGGCGGTCTGCGCCTGCTGGTAGGCCAGCGCGGTACTGGCATCGCGGCTCAGGGTGGCGAGCAGGGCGCCCTTGCGCACGGTCTGGCCGACATGCACGGCCACGGTCTGCACCTGCATCGCATGCTGAAAGGTGAGGGCCTGAATCTGACTGGCGGGCACCTGCACCACGGCATAGGCGCGCAGGGTGTGAAGCAGCTCGCCGCGCTGCAGCGGCGCGGTCTGCACCTGAGCGGTGACGGCGGGATTTGCGGCCCAGGCGCGCGGCAGGCTGCTCAGGGGCAGGCAAAGCGCGGCGAGAAGGGCCAAGCAAGGGGCGAGGCGAGCGAGGTGGGCGCGAGTGGGCTGGGTCATAGCGGTGAGTCGTTCGTTTGGGAGTGCGAGGCGAGGGCGGCAGCCTGACGGTAGGGGCCCAGGCCGGTGAGCAACTGCAGCGCCAGAATCTGCTCGGCGCGCTGCTGCGCATTGGCCTGCAGCGCCAGACGCTGGTCGAGCAGGGCGGTGCGCTGGTTGATGAATTCCAGCAGGCTCATGCCGCCCTGCTGCAGCGCCTGCTGTGCGGCGGCGTCGGCAGACTCCAGGGCGGGAAGGGCGGCCAGCAGGTTCTGGCGCTGCCGTTGCAGCAAGGCGAGGTCGGCCTGCACCTGCCGCACGTCGGCATCGGCCTGATCGAGCCGGGCCTGATAGTCGGTGCGGAGCTGTGCGCGCGTGGCGCGCTGCACGGCGATCACGCCCTGGTTGCGGTTGAACAGCGGCAGGCTGATGTTCACGCCGAAGCCCACGGTGTTCACCCCGGCGGTGTCCCGCGCCCGGGTGAAGCCGAGGTTGAAAGCGGGGAACTGGCCGAGCACGGCCTGCCGGACCTTCTGCTCCTGTGCGGCGTAGCCCGCCTGCAGCGCCATCAGATCGGGACGGATGTGCGGCAGCGCTTTGAGTGTGGCGTCCACCTGGGCGGCGCTGGGTTCGGCTTGGGGTGCGGGCGCGGCCAGCGGCAGCGGTACGTTGGCACGCAGCCCGAGCAGGGCGTGAAGCTGCGATTGCAGCGCGAGCTGCTGGCGCTCGATCTGCTGGATATTCTGGGTGAGGGCTTGCAGCGGCACGAGCTGCGCATCCACGTCCAGCCGGGTGACATTGCCCTGCGCCAGCGCGGCCTTGCTGCGCTGCAGGCGTTGCGAGAACAGGGTGCGTTCCTGTTCCAGCAGGCTCAGCCGCGCGGTGTTGCCGGTGATCCGGGTGTAGAGCAGGCGGGCCTGCGCCACGGTCTGCCATTCGGCCCACAGCACTTGCAGATTGACCTGGGTTGCAGCGTGCTGTGCGGCACGCTGCGCGGCGTGGTGGGTGATGAGCGCGGCGATGTCGTAAGACAGACCGAGGTTGTAGGCGGAGGTCGTCGCGCCCGCGCTGTTGCCCGGAAAATCCTGCGAAAACCCGAGTTGCGGATCGGGCAGCAGCCCGGCGTCGAAAGCCTGCGCCCGCGTCACGCCCAGCCTGGCGCGCTCGGCCTTGAGCTGCGGATTGTTGAGCACGGCCAGAATGGCCAATCCCGTGGCGTCCAGCGGTTTTGCGGGGTCGAAGTCGTAGCGCGCCAGCGCGGGCAGCGCGATTTCGCCGCGAGCGACATCCAGACTGGCGACCGATGCGGCCAGATGGGCCGAGGCTGGCAGCGGTTCGGGGTGATAGCTGGCGCAACCGCCGAGCAGCGCGGCGGCGAGCCATGCGCCATGACGCAAAAGAGGCGGCAGGCGAGTGAACGTCGGTTTCATCGGGTCTGAAGTCCTTGGATTGCGGAGTCGGTGCAGTATCACGCCATGACTTCAGGGCATGAAGCGAGGGGCGAGCCGACGGGATCAGTCCTGAAGGTCGTGGTCGTCGTGATCGAAGCGGTCTTGCGTCGAGGCGATGACCGTGCCTTGATCGGGGCTGATCTTCACGTCGAAGACCTGCGGGCCCTTGACGACTTCGACGTCATACACCGCCTTGCCCGCATGCTGCTCGACTTCGGCCTTGGAAGCCGTGCCGCCCACATGCTGCTCGGCGGCGGAGACAGCCTGGCTCAGGCTGATCCTGGCGCCTGGAATGATGCGGGCGTCGTTGCCCGCATCGCCCGAGGCGAAGGCGCTGACCCCGGCTGCGGCCGAGGCGAGGGCGAGGGTGGCGATGACGAGGGTGGATTTGCGTACTTGCATGATGGAACTCCCTGAAAAGGTTGAACACGGCGCCGCAATGGCGTGAGAGCGCCCCCAGGGTCGGCTCGCCGACCCGCCCCCCGTGGGGGTCAAGGAAACTTGGGGCGGCCCTGCGTTTCCTTGAGAGGGACTTTAGAAAGCCAGTCTTAGCGCACGCATAGCACTGGATTTATGCTTGCAGTATGCACACAGTATCCGTTTCCAGGCCTTCGACTTCCGGCAAACGACCCCGGGTGGGCCTGGCGCTGGGCGGCGGTGCGGCGCGTGGCATGGCGCATCTGGGCGTGCTGCGGGCCTTGGCCGATGCCGGGGTGCAGGTCGATGTCATCGCGGGTTGCAGCATCGGCGCGCTGATCGGCGCGGTGGCGGCAGCGGGGCGCACCGACGGGCTGGAGGCCACGTTCAAGACCTTCGACTGGAAAAAGACCCTGTCGTTTTTCGACGTGGTGTTTCCGCGCTCGGGGCTGATCGACGGCGCCAAAGTCACCGAGATGGTGCGCGAACATCTGCCGGCGACGCAGATCGAGGCGCTGCGCACGCCTTTTGCGGCGATTGCCACCGATCTGCTCAGTGGCGCCGAGGTGGTACTGCGCTCGGGCGATGTGATCGAGGCGGTGCGCGCGAGCATCGCCGTGCCGGGCGTGTTCACGCCGGTGCGGGTGGACGGCCGGGTGTTGGTGGACGGGGGCTTGAGCAACCCGGTGCCGGTGAGCGTGGCGCGCGCCATGGGTGCGGACCGGGTGATCGCCGTCGATCTCAATCACGGCGTGGTTCAAAATCAATTGAAGCGGCGCTCTCGACCCCAGCGGCAGGACCGCTCACCCCCTGCGCAGGAGACTGCCGCGCGCTGGGTGGCCGATTACCGTCGGGTCATGAACGAGCTGAAATCGCGCCTGCTGGAGCCCGGCGCGCCCGCCAAGGATCAGTTCGCGCGCTGGGCGCAGCGCGACGAGCCGCTGCCCAATATGTTCGAGGTGCTGCTGGCCTCGGTGAATGTGATGGAAATGCACATCACCGAAAGCCGCCTGCGCGTCGAACCGCCCGATCTGCTCATCCGTCCGGCGCTGGGCGACATCCGGTTTCTCGAATTCGGCCGCGCCGAGGAATCGATCCAGATCGGCTACGACGCCACGATGCGCGCGCTGCGCGATTGGAATCCGTAAGCACCGAGCCCGATTTCAGCCCGTATTGCGCAGCCCCGCGGCAATGCCGTTGATGCTCAGGTGGATGCCGCGCTTGGTGCGCTCGTCCGTCTGGCCTTCGCGGAAGCGGTGAAGCAGCTCGATCTGCAGATGATTGAGCGGGTCGATGTAGGGAAAGCGGGCGCGGATCGAGCGCTTGAGCGTGGGGTTGTCGCTCAGGCGTTCGGTCTGGCCGGTGATGGCCGAAAGCATCTCGGTGGTGAGCTGCCATTCGCGCTGCAAGGCCTTGAGCACTCTCTGCCGGGTCTTGGCCTCGGTCACCAGTTCGGCGTAGCGCTCGGCCACGCGCATATCGGTCTTGGCCAGCACCATGTCGATGTTCGACAGCAGGGTGGCGAAGAATGGCCACTGCCTGGCCATGCGCTGCAGCAGTTTCAGGCCGTCGGGATGGGCGTCGAGATAGGTCTGCACGCCGCTGCCGAAGCCATACCAGCCGGGCAGCGCCACGCGGCATTGGCCCCAGGAGAAGCCCCAGGGAATGGCGCGCAGGTCGGCAATCGCGCGGGTGGCCTTGCGCGAAGACGGACGGCTGCCGATATTGAGTTCGGCGATTTCCGAGATGGGCGTGGCGCTGTAGAAGTAGTCGGTGAATTCCGGGGTCTCGTATACCAGCTTGCGGTAGGCCGCCATAGAGGCTTCGGACAGGGCGGCTGCCGCGTCGAGGAACCGGGCAGCAGGCTTGCTCGCGGCCTGAGTCTGCGGCAGCAGCGTGGCCTGCAGCGTGGCGGCCACCAGGGTTTCGAGGTTGCGCAGCCCGATGTCCGGGTTGCCGTACTTGCTGGTGATGACTTCGCCCTGTTCGGTCAGTCGGATCTGGCCGTTGACCGTGCCCGGCGGCTGAGCCAGGATGGCATCGAAGCTCGGGCCGCCGCCGCGTCCCACCGTGCCGCCGCGGCCGTGGAACAGCCGCAGGGTGATGCCCTGCTCGGCCTTGAGCTGCTCGAACTGCCCGGCCAGCGCGACCTCGGCGCAGTACAGCTCCCAGTTGGAGGTGAAAAAGCCGCCGTCCTTGTTGCTGTCGGAGTAACCCAGCATGATCTCCTGCTCGCCGCCGGAGCGTTGCACCAGCCCGACCATGCCGGGCAGAGCGTAGAAGTCGCGCATGATGGCCGGGGCGCTGCGCAGGTCTTCGATGGTCTCGAACAGCGGCACGACCAGCAGTTCGGCGTGGCTTTCGGGGCCGTTCAAGGTGCCGTGAAACAGTCCGGCTTCTTTCTGCAGCACCAGCAGTTCGAGCAGGTCGCTGACGGTCTCCGAGTGCGAGATGATGTATTGGCGGATGGCGCGCGGGCCGAAGTCGCGCCGCGCGCTGTAGGCGCGGTCGAACACCGCCAGTTCGCTGCGCGTCCAGTCGGAATAGACGTGGTGCGGCAGGCGCAGCGGGCGCGGGTCGTTGAGGCAGCGGATGAGCAGGGCCTGCCTGGCGTCTTCGTCGAGATGACTGTAGTCTGGACACAGACCGGCGGCGGCGAGCAGTTCGCGCAGCACGGCTTCATGCTGATCGGAGCTTTGCCGCAGGTCGATGGTGGCCAGCCTGAAACCGAACACCCCGGCGGCGCGGATCAGTGGGTCCAGGCGCGCGCGCGCCAGGGGCTCGGCATGATGCTGGCGCAGCGAGTCGCGGATGGTGCGCAGATCGGCGATGAATTCGTCGGCGTTGGCATAGGGTTCGGCGCTGCCCACTTCGGGCAGCATCGCCTGCACCCCGGCGAGCCTGCGCAGATTGGCCGCCAGCCGGGCGTACATGCCGATGAGGGCGCGGCGGTAGGGCTCGTCGCTGCGGTGCTCGGACAGGTCGGGCGAGCGCTCGGCCAGGGCCATGAGCTCCGGGCTGGCGCTGGCCAGCAGGGCCGAGATCGACAGCTCGCCGCCGATGGCGTGGACCTCGGCCATATAGAACTCGATGGCCGTGCGCGACTGCATGCGCAGCGCGTAGCTCAGGGTGTCGGCGGTGACGAAGGGGTTGCCGTCGCGGTCGCCGCCGATCCAGTGGCCCATGCGGAAAAAGGCGGGCAGGTCGGTCTTGGCGGCGTCTTTTTTGCCCGGCGGGAAAAGCGCGTCGATGTCGCGCTCCAGGTTGCGATACAGGCGGGGGAACTGCTGGAAAAAGGTCGTGCCGTAAAAAGACAGCGCATTCTTGATTTCGTCGGACACCTTGAGCTTGACGTAGCGCAGCAGCCGCGTCTGCCAGAGCTGCACCACGCGGGCGCGCATGGCGTCTTCGATCTCGGCGCGCTTTTGCGGCAGCCGAGTCGCATCGCGCTCGACCAGCAGCCGCGCCAGCGCCCGTTCGGCATCGAGCACGCTCTTGCGCTGCACTTCGGTGGGGTGCGCGGTGAGCACCGGTGAAATGAGCGCCCGATCGAAAAACTGCAGGAGTTGCGCGCGCTCCACGCCGGAGTCTTTGAGCGTTTCGAGCGCGGCGCGCACGCTGTCGCGCTGCGGCGGGGCGCCGCGTTCGGCGTCTTGCTCGGCGCGCCGCAGCACATGGTGATCTTCGGCGATATTGGCCAGGATGGAAAAGTAGCTGAAGGCGCGGATCACGCTCACGGCCTGGTCGCGCGTGAGGCTGTTGAGCAGCTTGTCGAGGGCGCGGCGGTCCTTGGTGTCGCCGTCGCGGTGGAACTTGACGGAGAGCTGACGCACGGTTTCGACGATGTCGAACATTTCCTGCCCCTCCTGCTCGCGGATCAGGTCGCCGAGCAGACGCCCGAGCAGGCGGATGTCGTCGAACAGGGCGGCGTCGGGGTCGGAGGCGTTGTGTGCGGCGGTGGGGCGTGTCGACATGGCGTGGCGTGTTTGGGGGGCACTAAAACAGGGCGTGCTGATGCTATCAGCGCCATGCCAAATGGAAGCAAGATGCGCGCCCAGGTCGCTGCAGGATTTGCGTTGCCGCAGGGACGGTGAAATGATTTTTCGCCATGCGCAATGCAGGGGCGTTTGCCCAGAAAAGTGATGCGTGCGGGCTCTTAGAATCCGCGCATGATCTCCACCGCCTTCACCCCTCCCCAGTCCCTCGTCATCGCCACCCGCGAAAGCCGCCTGGCGCTTTGGCAGGCCGAGCATGTGCGCGATCTGCTCAAGGGGCTGTATCCGCAGTGCGATGTGCGCATTTTCGGCATGACCACGCAGGGCGACCAGATACTCGACAAATCGCTGGCCAAGATCGGAGGCAAGGGACTGTTCGTCAAGGAACTCGAAGTGGCGATGGAGCAGGGACTGGCCGATCTGGCCGTGCATTCGCTCAAGGATGTGCCCATGGAGTTGCTGCCCGGTTTTGCGCTCACCGCGGTGATGCAGCGCGAAGACCCGCGCGATGCCTGGGTCAGCCCGCATTACGCCAGTCTGGACGAGCTGCCCGCGGGCGCCGTGGTCGGCACCTCCAGCCTGCGGCGCGAATCGCAACTGCGCGCACGCCATCCCCACCTTCAGGTGCAGCCCCTGCGCGGCAACCTCGACACCCGGCTGCGCAAGCTCGATCAAGGGCAGTACGCGGGCATATTGCTGGCGGCCGCCGGGCTGAAGCGGCTGGGCCTGGGCGAGCGCGTGCGCGCCGTCATCGATCCGCAAGACATGCTCCCGGCCGTCGGCCAGGCGGCGCTGGGCATCGAAATCCGCGCCGACCGATCCGATCTGGTGCAGGCGCTCGCGCCGCTGAACCATCTCCCGACGGCGCTGTGCGTCCATGCCGAGCGGGCGGTGTCGCGCGGCTTGGGCGGCAGTTGCACCACGCCGATGGGCGCCTATGCCACGCTGGAGGGCGAGGACATGCTGCTGCGCGCCATGCTGGGGCTGCCCGATGGCAGCCTGGCGCTGCAGGCGCAGCAGCGCGCTCGCGTCACCGATTCGGCGCAGGCCGATGCGCTGGGGCAGCAAGTGGCGCAGCAATTGCGCGAACAGGGCGCGGATGCGCTGCTGGCGCAACTCGGTGCGCATTGAGCGCTCCACTCAGTGCGTGGCGCCGATGCTCAACACCACGCTGATCTCCACGCGAGCGTCCTCGCAGGCGGGCGCAGCGCACGAACTCCTGACTGCATCCGGGGTGCAGGTGATCGACTTCGCGCTGCAACACATCGGCCCGCCGGACGATCTGCCCCGATTTCACGCCGCCCTGTCCGCGCTGCCGCAGACCGATCTGGCCCTGCCCGTCAGCCCCACGGCGGTGGCCGCCGTATTCGCGGCGCTGCGTCAGCCCTGGCCCGCGCGTTGCGCCATCGGCGTGGTGGGTGAGGGCAGTCTGCGCGCGGTACGCCGGGCCCTGGCGGCGCAGCCCGAAGACGTGCCTTGGCCGCCGATCATCGCCCCCGACGCCGGGAACTGGCACGACGGCGAGAGCGATTCCGAAGCCTTGTGGGATGCGCTGCAACTCGCCTTCGCCCCGGGGCCGGTGGCGTCTTTTCCGTGGGCAGGGCGCCATGTGCTGATCTTCCGCGGCGGGCCAGGCCGCGATCTGCTGCAACGCAAGCTCGAAGCGGCCGGCGCCAAGGTCAAGGTCATCGAGGCCTACAGCCGACTGGCACTGGATTACAACGCACAGACCGCCGCCTTGCTGCAATCCGCACTGGGTCGTGGCGGCTGGTGGCTGTTTTCCTCCACCGAGGCTGTGCACAACCTGCAGCGCCTGCTCGAACAGGCCGGGCTGAACGCTGCCGTGCTGCAACAGCAGCGCGCGCTGGCCATTCATCCGCGCATCGCCGATGCCCTGCGCACGGCCGGCTTCGGGCGTGTGGAACTGACCCGTGCACAAATCGAGGAGGTGCTGTCGACTTTGCAGCGTCTGACCTCCTCCCTGAGCCCGACTCCTGGATAATGCCCGCATGACCGAGTCTAACCTTCCTCCCACAGCAGCGACCTCTTCGACAAGCGCAACTGCACCAGTCGAGGACGTATCGCCTGCGGTCCCGACACCGCCTGTGGCCCCGCCGCCCGTGGCGGTTGCATCGCCTGCCGCCCTGCCGGGCGCGCGCTGGGTCTGGCCGGTTCTCATTGCCCTCATCGTGGCCCTGGCGGCGATGGCGTGGTGGCTGAACAATCGCCTCTACGCCACCCAGGCGGAAATCGCGCAGCGCCTGCAGACGGCGATGACCGACGCCATCGAGGCCAAGACCCTGACCAGGCAGGCCAGCGATACCGTGCGCGACCTCACCGCGCGCATCGCCGTGCTCGAATCGCGCCAGCAAGACTTCGCGGCGCAGCGCCAGGCGCTGGAGACGCTGTACGAAGACTTTGCCAAGACCCGCGATCAGGCGCGCCTGTCCGAAACCGGCCAGCTCATCGCCCTGGCGCAGCAGCAGGCGCAGCTCATCGGCAATGTGCAGCCGCTCATCGCCACGCTGCAAAGCGCCGATGCGCGGCTGGCGCGCTCGCCCAACCCCAAGGCGCAAATCCTGCGCCGCGCGGTGCAGGCCGATCTCACCCGGCTGCGCAGCGCCGTCACGCCCGACATCGCCGCCGCAGCGCACAAACTCAACGATCTGGCCGCGCTGGTCGACGGTCTGCGGCTGGTTTCGTCGGCCGAGGCGGCTGGCAGCGCCCAGGCGCCAGGCACGCCGCCCGTCAGTGCAAGTTCGGCATCGGTCTCCGGCCCTGCCTGGGCGCCGTGGCTGGGCGAGTGGTTCGAGCGTTTTCGCGCCTCGCTGGTGCAGTTGTTCGGCATCACCCGCGTGGGCTCGCGCGATGCCTTGCTGGCTTCGCCGCAGCAGGGCGAATTTCTGCGCGAGAACCTCAAGCTGCGCATCCTCAACGCCCGGCTCGATCTGCTCTCGCGCAACGCGGTGGCGTATCGCAGCGATATGCGGGGCATCGACGAGGCGCTGAAAACCTATTTCGACAAGCGCCAGCCGCGCATGGTGCAGGCGCTGTCCCTCGCCCGTCAGGCCGCCCAGCTCGACCTTGCGGCCAATCCGTCGGCCAATCTGGAATCGCTGGCCGTGCTTTCCACGCTCGATAGCGGAGCGCCCTGATGCGCTGGCTCATCTGGGTGCTGATTCTGGCCGCAGCCGCCGTGTTGCTGGCGCTGGGCTCGACGCTCAATACCGGCAATGTCGCCGTGCTGCTGCCTCCGTGGCGGGTGGATGTGTCGCTCAACTTCGCAGTCTTGCTGCTGCTGCTGGGCTTTGTGGTGTTCTACCTGGTGCTGCGCGGGCTGTCGCTGCTGCTGGGCATGCCGCAGGCGGCCGCCGAGTTCCGTGCGCGGCGCCGGATGCGATTGGCCGCGCAGGCCTTGCACAACGGCATGTTCGACTATTTCGGCGGGCGATTTCGCCGTGCTGAGCGGGCAGCGCAACGCGCAGCCGAATTTGCCGACCTCGCCCCCGCCGCGCTGATGACTGCAGCGCAGTCGGCGCAGCAGCTTCAGGCCTATGACCGGCGCGACGCCTATCTGGAACAACTGCCGCAAGCGGCGCGCGATACCGGGGCGCTGCTGAAAGCGCAATGGCTGCTCGACGCCAAACAGCCGCGCGAGGCGCTGGCGCAATTGCGCACCCTGCCCGCCGGAGTGCAGCGGCGCACCCATGCGCTGCGCATCGAGCTGCAGGCCGCACGCAAGGTCGGCGATCACGCTGCCGTGCTGCGTCTGGCGCGCATCCTGCTCAAACATGGCGCCTTGCATCCCGCAGCCGCGCAGGCCATGCTGCACAGCGCGGGAACCGGGTTGCTGCGCCAGGCGGGCGACGACCCGCAGGCCCTGCGCAATACCTGGAACCGTCTGACCGCGCAGGAGCGCACCGACCCCACCCTGGTGGTTGTGGCCGCGAGGGGTTTTGCCGCGGCCGGCGAGCCGGGCCAAGCGCGGCAACTGCTGATCGACGCGCTCAACCGGGCGCAGGCCGAGCCCGGTCTGTTGATGCCCAGCCTGCGCGCCATGCTGGTGGGCATCGACGCCGGTTTCGTCGCCCAGACCGAGCAATGGCTGGGCCGCTGGCCGCAGGAGGCGCAGGCTTATTTCACCGCGGGCGCGGCCTGTGCCGAAATGCAGCTCTGGGGCAAGGCGCAACAGCATTTGCAAAAAGCCATCCAGTCCTGCACTGACGACGAAAGGCGTCTGCGCGGCCAGATCCATGCCGCGCTGGCGCAATTGCTCGAAGGCATCGAGCGCGAAGACCAGGCCCAACGCCACTGGCGCGCGGCGGCGGTGGATCTGTGCGCGCTCGACCCGTCGGGCAAGGCCGGCGAACGACTGTGATGCGCCACGGCCATCCCGCCGCTGCGAACCGCGGCGGCTTTCCTTTCAGGAGACTCTCTCATGCCCTACCTCACCATCGACCAGGTGATTGGCAACACGCCCTTGGTGCAGTTGCAGCGCGTGCCCGGCGCCGAGAATGCGCGGCGCGGCAATCTGATTCTCGGCAAGCTCGAAGGCAACAACCCGGCCGGGTCGGTGAAAGACCGGGCGGCGATTTCCATGATTCGCCGTGCGCAGGAGCGCGGCGCCATCAAGCCCGGCGACACGCTGATCGAGGCCACCTCGGGCAATACCGGCATCGCGCTGGCGATGGCCGCAGCCATTCTGGGCTATCGCATGGTGCTCGTCATGCCGGAAAACCTCAGCATCGAGCGAGCCCAGACCATGAAGGCCTTTGGGGCGGAACTCTTGCTCACGCCCAGGAGCGGCGGCATGGAATATGCCCGCGACCTGGCCGGGCAGATGCAGCGCGAGGGCAAGGGGCTGATGCTCGACCAGTTCGCCAATGCCGATAACCCGCGGGCGCACTATGAAACCACTGGCCCGGAGATCTGGCGCGATACCGCAGGACGCATCACCCATTTCGTCAGCGCCATGGGCACGACCGGCACCATCACCGGGGTGTCGCATTTTCTCAAGGAGCAGAACCCGGCAGTGCAGATCATCGGCGCCCAGCCGGAGGAGGGGTCGAGCATTCCCGGCATCCGCAAATGGCCGCCCGAATACCTGCCCAGAATCTACGAGCCGCAGCGGGTGGACCGGCTGGAGTACGTCAGCCAGACCGCAGCCGAAAACATGGCGCGCAGGCTCGCCCGAGAGGAAGGCCTGTTCTGCGGCATCAGCGCCGCTGGCGCCTGCGAGGTGGCGCTGCGCATCGCCCGCGAAGTGGAAAACGCCACCATCGTTTTTGTCGTCTGCGATCGGGGAGATCGTTATCTGAGCACCGGCGTGTTTCCGGCTTGAAGCTCAGCTTTGTGGCACTGCCTGGCTCGCCGCGCTGATCGGGCTGTGGGGAAGCTGCGCGATGCCTTGATCGGGCACGCTGTAGGCACCAGGCGCGAAAACGTGGCTGTAACCCAGGTAAAAGCCCAAAGACAGGCAGACAATGAACAGAATGCCCAGCCCGGTCAGGTAGATTTTGGTTCCCATGATGCAGTCCGAGTGTGTGAGATAAAAATGTGGATCGAAGAAGGCTGGCCGCTGGGTCCATGCGGGTATTCGCACGGACTGATCTTCTCTGAAAATTAGGCAACCGATCACCGCAGGCAAGCTCGGTTCACCAAACGTCACAAGCCATACGTTCTGACAGCACGCCGCACATTTCGTAAGGCTCCCATGCCCAACCCTTCCCATCAGCCTTTACTCCACCAGGGCATCACCCTGGCGCTGGCGGCGGCCTTGCTGTTCGGCGCGAGCACGCCGCTGGCCAAGCTGCTGCTGGCCGATACCAGTCCGTGGTTGCTGGCGGCATTGCTGTATCTGGGATCGGGAATCGGACTGGCCGGCTGGCGGGCGCTGCGTGCCTTGCGCGGCGGCGCTGAGACTTCGTCCCATTTGCAGGCGGGGGAATGGCCCTGGCTGGCTGCGGCGATTTTCAGCGGCGGCGTGGCGGCGCCGGTGCTGCTGATGTTCGGCCTCTCGCACATGCCGGCCGCGGGAGCCTCGCTGCTGCTCAATCTGGAGAGCGTGCTCACGGCCTTGCTGGCCTGGTTCGTGTTCCGCGAAAACTTCGATCGTCGCATTGCCCTGGGCATGGTGGCCATTGTGCTGGGCAGCGTGGTGCTGAACTGGCCCGGCCAAGGTGTGGCGCTGGACTGGAACAGTCTGTGGCCCGGACTGGCGGTGATCGGCGCTTGCCTGGGTTGGGCGCTCGACAACAACTTCACGCGCAAGGTTGCCCTGTCCGATGCCGGTTTCATCGCCATGAGCAAGGGGCTGATCGCCGGGGCGGTGAACCTGCTGCTGGCGATACTGGTCGGCGCGTCCTGGCCCGCTCTGCCCATCGTGCTGGCGGCCGGTGCGCTCGGCTTTGCCAGCTACGGTGTCAGTTTGGTGCTGTTCGTGCTCGCGCTGCGGCATCTGGGTACGGCCCGTACCGGAGCGTATTTCGCCGTGGCGCCGTTTTTCGGCGCCGCGCTGGCCGTGCTCTTGCTGGGTGAGGCGCTCACGCCGGGGCTGGTGCTGGCGGGCGGATTGATGGCGCTGGGCGTGTGGCTGCACGTCAGCGAGCGCCATGCGCATCTGCACGATCATGAGGCGATGCACCATGCCCATCGCCATGTTCATGGCGGATTGAAGGCGCCCCCAGACCTGCCGCTGCGCGCCAGGCCCCCCAGGGGGGTGAGAAACCCTTGGGGCGGCCCGGCGGGTTTCTCAGGAGACGACGGTCATCACGACCATGTGCATGTGCCGCCCGTGCCTGTGGGCACGCAGCACAGCCACCCGCATGACCATGCTCCGGTGCGGCATGCGCATGCGCATTTTCCTGACGCGCACCATCGCCACCGCCACGGTTGAGGCATCAGAGCAACTCCAGGGTCGGCCTGCCGTAGCCGGAAAGGCGGTTTGAGCAATGGCGCCGATGGGGTGCAACAGACGACAGCAGGGCGACGTGATCATCCCTCCAGCAACAGCTTGAAGGCCAAGGTCCACATCGTCAGGCCGATCAGACCGTCGAGCACCTTCCAGGTGAAGGGGCGCGCAAACACCGGCCGCAGCAGCCGCGCGCCATAGCCCAGGGCGAAAAAGAACACGAAGGAGGCGCAGGCCGCACCCGTGCCGAAGGCCGCGGCACGCCCAGGATACTGGGTGGATACCGAGCCGATCAACACCACGGTGTCGAGATAGACATGCGGGTTCAGAAAAGTGAACGCCAGCACGGTGACGAGCGCTTTTCCCAGCGAGCCGCCGCTGCTGCCGCCGGTCGGGGCCAGCACCGTCGCCGAGCGCAGGGCCGCAAGCAGGCTGCGCGCGCCATAGCCGAGCAGGAACGCAGCCCCCGCGTAGCGGCTGATCGGGGTCAGCCAGGGCGCCCGCGCCACCAGCACATGAAACCCGGACACGCCGATGGCGATGAGCAGGGTATCGGACAGCGCACAGACCAGCATCACCCAGAAGATATGTTCCCCCTTGAGCCCCTGCTTGAGCACAAAGGCGTTTTGCGCACCGATGGCGACGATGAGGGACAGACCCAGGGCAAAGCCGGAGAGGTAGGCGTGCATCAGAACATTCAGGGGCGGTGCGGTTATAAGGGGGCGCAGGTGAAGGCGAAGGCACGCATTTTGCATGCGAACTTGGGGTGAGAGCCGGCGCGGTTCATCGGCCTGTCGCAAGTGTCCTGTAGGCTCTGTTTTCGATCTGCCACGTGGAGAAATTGATGCGCAGCATTCATTGGGTAGGCGGGGAAAAAGGCGGGGTCGGCAAATCGCTGATGGCTCGGTTGCTGGCACAGTATTGCATCGACCACGAGCTGCCTTTTGTCGGCTTCGACACCGATAAATCGCACGGTGCGCTGATGCGCTTTTATGCCGACTACGCCTCGCCCGTGGTGATCGATCGCTATGAAAGCCTCGATCGCATCGTCGAGGCAGCGGGCACCGAGCCTGAGCAGCGGGTGATCGTCGACCTGGCCGCGCAGACCCAGGCCGCGCTGGAGCAGTGGATGGAAGAATCCGGCCTGCTCGACATCGCCCCGGAACTCGATCTGCGGATCCGTTACTGGCATGTGATGGATTCCGGGCGCGATTCGGTCGATCTGCTGCGCGCGCTGCTCGACCGCTTCGGGGGTCGGCTCGACATCGTGCTGGTGCTCAACCAGTTGCGCGGCGACGACTTCGGCATCCTGGAACAGTCGGGCCAGAAACAGCGCGCGCTGGAACTCGGCGCGCGCTTCATGCCGCTCAAGCGTCTGCATGAAGCCGCCATGATCAAGATCGACGCCGCCAGCAGCAGCTTCTGGGCGGCGACGCAGGGCGGCGGTGCGCACGAAATGGGCATTCTGGAGCGGCAGCGGGTGAAAACCTGGCTGAAAAACGCCTACCAAGACCTCTCGGATTTGGGTGTCTGAACCCCGGCTTCCAGACTTTGGAGGATGCCGCACTCCGCCACCGGATGTGGACTGCCGCGCCGCACTCCGCACTGCTTGCGCAGATCGCCGAGTTGTCGCTCCAGAGCCTGCAGGTGCGCCATGCGCTCGCGCACTTGACCCAGATGCAGGTCGATCAGCGCGTCCACTCCGGCGCAGTCGGCCTGCGGCTGCGCGGCGTAGTCGAGCAGCCGGGCGATGTCGGCCAGGCTGATGTCGAGCAGACGGCAGCGGCGGATGAACAGCAGTCTTTGCAAATGCGCTGGGGTGTAGGCGCGATAGCCATTGGCCTGGCGCTGCGGCACGGGCAGCAGGCCGGTTTTTTCGTAATACCGCACGGTGTCCACCTCCGTGCCCGCGCGCGCGGCCAGTTCACTGATGCGCATGATCGACCTCGACAAATTCAGGAATTTATTTGCATGCTAGCCCTTGACCCTGGAGCGGCTCCAGGCTGTGCAATGCCGCCTTGTCCAGATCAAGGAGAAGGCAATGCCCGGCTGCTGCCAGAACGACCACTGCGCTTCGAGTGCAAGCGCAAATGCCGCCCGCGCCGCCAGTCCCGCGTGGCGGCGGGTGTTGTGGATCGCTTTGTTCATCAATGCCGCGATGTTTGGCGTCGAGGTGTTCGGCGGCCTGCAGGCGCATTCCGCGTCGCTGCTGGCCGATGCGCTCGACTTCGCCGCCGACGCGGCCAACTACGGCCTGTCGCTGGCGGTGCTCGGCTTGGCGCTGCACTGGCGCTCGCGCGCGGCGTGGATCAAGGGCGCATCGCTGCTGGCTTTCGGTGTGTTCGTGCTGGCGCGGGCGCTGTGGGGCGCCTGGGCGGGCCAGCCGCCGCAGGCCGTGACCATGGGCGCCATTGCCATCGCCGCCATGTTGTCCAACGGTCTCGTTGCCGCGCTGCTCTACGCCTGGCGCGACGGCGACGCCAATATGCGCTCGGTCTGGCTGTGCACCCGCAACGACGTGCTCGGCAACATCGCCGTGCTGCTGGCAGCCGTGGGGGTATTCGGCACCGGCACGCGCTGGCCGGATTTGCTTGTGGCCGCCGTCATGGCCGCGCTGGGCGTCAGCGCCGGATGGAAGGTGATGCGCCTGGCGCGGGCGGAATTGCGCGCCCATGACGTGCAGCCGCAGATGCGGGCTTACTGAAACTGAAATTCCAGGTAAGCGCGGTTGATGTTCTTGCGGTTGAGCTGATCGGCGTTGTAGAGCTTGCGAAAGGTCTGGGGCGTGGCGGCGTTCACGCGGTTGACCGTCTTTTCCAGATCATCCATGTTTTCAGCGGCGGGTTTGACCTCGCGCACCAGCCAGTCGAGATAGTCGCCCGTCTGTGCCTGGGCTTGCGCCAGCGTGCCGGGTTTGCCGTGTCCGGGCACGATGATTGCGGGCTTGAGCGTGGCGGCGAAGGTGTTGAAAGTCTGCGCCCATTGATCGACGCGGCTGCCGTTGTCGAGCACGCCGAGCATGCGGTCGAGAAACACCAGATCGCCGGTGAAGGCGATGCGCTGTTTGGGCAGCCAGACCACGGCATCGCCAGGGAAATGGCCCGTGCCGAAATGGCGCAGTTCCAGGGGGACGCCGCCGAGAGTGAGCCGGGCCTCGTCGCCGGGCAGAGGGGCGGGGCTGGTCATGGGCGAGAAGTCTTCCATCTTGCCGCCAAACTGCATTTTCAGCGCCTGCATCTCCTGATCGGCGTTGGCCTTCTCGACCTTGACGGTCGAGGCCATGGCGATGATTTGGGCGCCCTTGCTGGCGAACCAGGCATTGCCCAGCCAGCGATGATCCTGGCTGCCGGTGTTGATGACCCAGCGCACCGGCTTGTCGGTCACGCCGCGCAGCGTTTGGGCGATGAGCCGGGCGCCTGCATCGCCCGCGCCGCTGTCGATGAGGATCACGCCGTTCGGCGTGACGATGGCGCCGAAGGTGGCGTTGTCGCCCGCGTTGGCAGCGTCGCGCTGACCCAGCGGGCCGACCAGCGCATAGATGTCGTCGGCGACCTTGATTGGCTGCAGCATGCGTATTTCAGCCCATCGTGGACGGCATTTCAGGCTGATCGTGGACGGGATTTCAGCGTGATCGTGGACGGCGTTTCAGTCTGATCGTGGACGCTGTTTCAGCGTCATCGTGGACGATTGGGGGTG
>NZ_JAVERI010000010.1:0-137815 GCF_034007205.1 Thiomonas sp. | reverse complement strand
CAGCCGCACCGCCTCTTGCTTGAACTCGAGCGTGTAGCGCGCCCGCGTTGTCGTCTTCGTCATTTCCGTTCTCCTTGCTTGGATTGAATCACTCAGCAAGGGATACGTTTTTCGAGGGCAAGGTCAGTAGAAACTGATGACCCCAATGCTCAGCGACGGCCCACAAGAATCTGCAATCCGCTTAACCTCTTTTGCAATAGAAATTGCCTCCGCCCGTCTTTCATAACCGGGTTTTAGGAATTTTTCTTTCCCGTCCTGCAGAGGCACATCCAACCAAGCTGCACATTTGCCTTGGTAGCCAGGAATCGTGTGAACGAAATCCTGCGCAGGCCGACCTGAGTGCAAGACGTCCAATCCCTCAGATTCATAAAACTGCTTGCTGATGAAGTCACCCAGTCTCGGATGCATTCTGTACTGCGTATCGAGCATCACGACGCGCTTGATGTTGTCGACTTTCTCTTGCTCCCTAAGCTGCTTCACCAGCCGCTCAAAAAGACTCTGCTCATACGCCTTCGCTTGAGCCTCAGTCAGGCTTTGCCTGGAAATGAGTTCATCTTCCAACTCTCGCTGAACAAGGTGAGGTAGTTGCCGATGATCGCCAACCAGGATGATGCGACGCCGCGCCATCGCCATTGGAACGAAAAGATCGAGAGGATTTGCTCTTGCGGCTTCGTCAATGACAACCGTGTCGAATTCAATTCCTTCTGATGCATCCAGGTCGCTCAACTCCTTCAAGCTGCTCATCGCCTTACCAGCTGACTGCTGGCATGTCGCACCGACAATGCTGGCGTACTCGCGGACCGCTCTAGCTGCCTCATTGGGGGCTTGGGAAAGTGCCGCCTGGTAGGAGGCCACTACCGCAGAGATGCCACGGCGAGATTGGCGTAAAGGCGCATCTATTGCGTGCTCGATCTCGGCCAAGAGCCCGAGCACTTCTCCGCTCAACGCCTGCTTAAGCTGCGGGGGCCTGTAATCGGGGATCAGCCGATCCAGCATGGACCGCTTAAACGCAGCCAATTCAGCAAGGTCTGCTTCTGTTGCATCGGCAACCGTTGAAAGACGCTGGAGCAAGCTCCATTCCGAATCTTGAAGGTTGACCTTGTTACGTCGCAGCGTACGCTCAAGCTGGTGAACTCTGTCCGGACCGTCGTCGGCGAACCCGATAGAACTGGTGCGCAGGGCCCTCGCCAAGCGCACAAGCCCAGCAGGCTCATTGGCCTGACGCTGGGTTTCGACTCTTTTCTGCTGAGCAAGAAACTCATCCCATCGGTCTTTAATATGGGCCGGAAGACGAACATCTAGATCGAACAGCTGACGCAAAAGGACATCAATTTGCTCGAACTGTGTTTGGCGTTCCTGTGCCGACATGCTCGCGAGTCTCAATGCTGTGATACGTCGATCTAGCTCTTCCAATGGTTGAGTCAGCGGCTCATTCAGCCGAATCGCGTCGAGTCGAACAGAGATTTCTTTCCGTTTGCGTTCACACCAAACACCAACGGGGTCGACACCGCCTTCGTCACGGCGCCCTCGGCCGCCAATTCGAACGGCAGGCAAGCCAAAGACTTCGGCACGATTCAGGGCGTTATCGACTGCATCGTGCTGGTAACTGCTGATCAGCACCTGATGCTGCAATGAATTTTCGCCCAGAGTTTCTGCTAGGCGACGCTGTAGCGCAGCTATGACTTGGGTTTTACCAGTACCTGGAGGGCCGACGATCAGTGCAATGTCCGGGGTATTGATGGCCACATCCAGGGCTAGTTTCTGGCGCTCGGTTGGAAGCCCCTTGAAACAAGCTTTGGCATAGCTAGATAGGCCAACGAGTTGACGTCGCCGGGCGCTTGGTGGAGCCACCCCTTCCAGCAAGTAGCTCAGCTGCGGCAGTCGCCGCCCTTCATTAATAGATTGCCTTGCGCGCGCACGACGGGTCTGTACGGCTTCATCACCTGATAGTGAGTAGTAGATGAACCCCTTGGTTGGGGGGCGTTCTGAGCGCCGGTCCTGGCTGGGAACCAAGACCACGCCCTCTCGCTCGAATCGCAATACACCACGAACGGGGCGACGGCGTGCTCGGTCAGCTCTGCTCGGCGCGTCTTCAACCTCGGAATCAAGATCAAGCTCCCGATCCCCAAGCTCGACTTGCGTCGTGTTCGCCAGCCCCAAAGCTTTCCATCGCTTCCGGAAATCCTTCAGGTGATCCGCATCAACTTTTAGAAACCAGGCCCACAGTTCACCTTCGACGAGTTCCGCACTCTTGAAACGAAGAGAACCCAGTTCCCTCGCGCAATCTCGAGCCTGCTCCCATTCGAGCGCACCATACTCTTGCCATAAACGTAGGTAGCTGCCGTTGTCGCGCAGCGCGGCATCCAGAAGTGCGCGTTGTTCTGTACTCTGGAGACGCACGGCGACACTGGCATCTTGAAAAGAGATCGTGCCAACGGCCATGGCTACACGTGCTGTAGCCCCCTTGAGACGAGTGACGCTCATCAGTTTGAGCACGCCAGCATCTCGTTTGACGTTGCCGCGCCAGCCTGCACCAAACAGAACGAAACTCTCATCGGAAGGGTTGTCGAAGCGGCCAAGAAAAACACGATCCATTTCTGAATTCGGTGCTTTTTCGGCTGAGATGAATTGCTCATTCAACCAACCAACTGCAGTGGGTACGTCGGGAGCAGAAATCTCACCCCTGCTGGCCAATTGCTCCGCAATGGCCTCATCAACAGAAATCGCCATATCCAACTGGATCTGCTCGACCAAATCCAAGGATTGAAGGTGGAGAACCTCCCCATGCCGATGCCTTAACACCCACAACGTCAGACCTCGTTGGACCTGAAGCGCAGTTCGATCTTGGCGTCCTTCTACTTTGCCGACGCAAACGGCGTCGCCCTGTCGGAGAAGATAGTCATTACCGTGTGCCTGTACTGACACGGCCTCACCGATCTGCCAATCGGCTCCCAGGTCGTCACATGTGAACTGGGCAAGTTCACCCGACAGAAGAGGAAAGTCGCAGAGTTTCATCGTTGCCTCACCAGTTGAAACGCCAAACGACGTGCTCTTCTTCTACTGCACCTAGGTGGAGCCAAAAAGACACTCCTGAACGGCTGTCTGACTTGAGCCGCTGCCGACGCACAACCGGGACGACTTTGTCGTCAGATGCTCTTTGCAAGGAAACTTGCGTACCGGCTGATGGCTCTATCCACAAGCCATCCTTTGCAAGCTCGACAGTGCATAGCGGACGTGCGTCCGCGTACAGAGACGTTCCTAAAGGCAAAGTTTTTAACTCGGCAGGGCTCATAGTCAAAACCATCGCCTTGCCTGTGCGAGTCCAGCACTCTTTTCGAATCAACGACTCTGGAACGTCTTCCGGTAAGCCCTCCCGGAGCAGGTCCGGTGGCATATAGCGATACTCCTGCAAGAGGATCGTGCGATTCGTGCCCTGGGTGTGATCGCAAAATGGACAGATGTGCTTAGATGTGTAAAAAAAAGTGCTGCCACAAGACTCGCATTGATCGCAATGGCCTGTGGCAGCCTCGAAGGCATCTGCCCACTCATTGAGACTTGGTCGCTCACCCGGATTGTTCAGCCCGGCATTGAAGCATCGTTCAAACAGCGCACGCAGTGGCGCATTGAGCGTGATTTCGCGAGGCAGACCTATCGACAAGACATTGCTGCGATCAACCGGGTGATCTACCCAAGGGAGTTCGCCGCGGAGGGCTGCCTCTTCACGCTCGGGTTCACCCTCAAGCACAACGTCCCCCTTGAGGGGGTGAACCAGCGTGAGGATGCGATACGCCATGACCGCAAAACTCCAGCTGTCGGTCAGTGTATTGATGCCGGACTCTCCCCTCAGAATCTCTGGAGCCCCGTAATCGGGGGTGAATACACCTTGCTGACCGTCATGCGACTGACTCGCAACGTTGTCGGCGTCGATTAACCAGACTTCGGCGTACTCTAGTGACTGCGATACGAAGACATTTGCAGGAGAAAGATCGCCATAAGCGAGTCCTCGGCCATGCAAGTCAGCCAGGACCCGAGCCAGTCGCGCGAGTATCTTCAACCGGCGCAACAGACCGCCTGTTTTCACATAGCCCGAGAGGCCTTCATCTGACATCAAGGCGTCCGTCGCGACCTGCATCAGTTCAGTCATTGGGACCAGACCATCCATCAGTTCCATGACGTAACCGGGCTGCGGCTGCGTGATGAGGGCTTGCGGATGTGCGATGGGAAGGCCCTCAAGTGGCTGACGCATAAGTGCGCGAATCTTGCTCGTCCAACTGTTTCGCTTTTCTTCTGTTGTTGCGCGAGAGACTTTGACGAGTACATTGGGGTAGTTGGTCGTGCAAACGATCCCCTGACCGCCTTCGCCGATACGCCCTGTCAGTTCATAGGACTGACCGTGTTGGTCTAGCACCGTCCTGTTTTTCTTTGGTGCCTCTGGTGTTGCTGCGCTCATTCAGAAGTCCTAAAAATGGCCACGAGTGTTTTGTCGTCGCTGTGTAAGGGTGTCGCCCAGTCATTCAGTTCAGACTGCAACCAGCGTCTGCCTCTGCGCCGATTTCGAACGCTTAAGTCTTGGTAAAGCGCATCAAAGAAGTCGGCAAGATGTGCAGGTTCGAGGTCATCGGCCACGCCATCTGTCATCAAGACAACACCATCACCCGGCTCGGTGAATCGGCCTTTCGTACAGCTCCATTTGTCCTGCAGGTGCGTGGACTCAAGTGCCCAGGTCTGATTGCCATAAGCTGTGCGCTCTGGCGTGACGCGACGGAACTCGCCAGCGCATTTCACCAGCAGAAGACCATCACCCAATTGGGCTGCATGGACCTCGCCTTGATCTGTCACGCGGCCGAACAGCAGCGTGGTCGCGGCGTCTCGAGGAGTTGTCGGATCGATCGCTCCAAGCCATTGCTGGTGAATCAAGGGCAGCGTTGCCGGTAGATCGAAACTGCTCGATGTGGCACGCAAAATCTGCCGGGTAACTTGGCAGGCACTACGTGCCCCCAGATCACTACGTGCTCTCGATCCCAATCCGTCTGCCACAGCCGCAATCCAGCCACCTCGGCAACCCGCCAGAACCATCGCGTCCTGATTAGGCTCGCCCAGATCCCGGTGTCGGGGGCCAATGACGCTCGCGCCGCAGGCAATAAACCTCATTGGAAGTCGAGGTCCAGTGCGTCGTCATCCGGCGGCGGGACAACGAATGCGGTTGAGATGTCTGGATTATGGCTTGCCGTGCGAGTGGTCACACTCATGGTCACTGCACGGAAGAAGCGGTGGATGTCCCGGGCGTTGTGGGCTTTAAAAATGGGAGCCTCTGCGTCGTTTGCAAAATCCTTCAGCATTGCTTCATCGGCATCCGGCCCAATCGCCATAGCTAGCCGGGTCGCCTTCTGTGCCCGCTCGGAGTCGCAAAGAGCCTTGAAAGGAGCCTCCCAGTCGTCGGTCGGTTGTCCATCAGACAACAGAATCAAGACGGGGCGATAGGCTCTGGAGGGGATGCGATCCTTGTCCTCCAGCAACTGACGCGCGAGATCAAATGCCGCACCCATCGGCGTGACACCGTCAGCCTTAAATTCCGAGAACCCTGCGACGCCATGTGCCGCAACCAATGGCAAGTGCATCTGCGCCTTGCCACCAAAGGTGATCAGGCCCACCTGGATCTCGGCGCGCAAACGACTTTCCTTGGCGAAAGTCGAGACCATGTCCTTCATCGCAGCATTTAGCGCTTCGATCTTGCCGTTCTCCCCCATGCTGCCACTTGTGTCTGCCAAGACGATCACGGGGAGAGGCCGGGGCGTGGCGACAGCGAATTTTTTGAGACTGCTCATCTTCTTTGTCCTTTGATCAGGTTGATTTTTGGCATTCGAGCTTGGGGGCTTGGGTGGTGAAACCGGCACCTTGGTGGAACGCATCGCGAGATCGCCGACGTATCGACTCACGATGTCTTCTTGGTATTTGGCAAAACCCATGACCCAGCCTCCAATTCATAATAGTTCTTATGCTTATGCACCATCCGTGCCAGCTTTTGTGGACTGGTACTTGAGCAACCAATTCGTCAAAGTTTGGTAACTGCCAAGACCCAACAGCTTCGCTGCCTCAGTCTTGTTGCCACGACTCTGCTCCATGGCCCTATCCAGGTAGTGCCGGGCCACATCTGCCATCAGATCAGGTAGCGAAAACCCATCGCCAAGTGCGGCCCCAAGAATGGCGTCGTCTGTGCCGGTGGTTGTGAGCGAGAGAACCTCATCGATATCCTCGGCGGCTATCTCCTCTCCTGGCGCCCAGATGGACGCCCTCAAAAGCGCGTTGTGCAGCTCCCTCACATTGCCCGGCCAGGTGTGGCGAAGAAGAAGATTTCTTGCGCCAACAGATAATTTCTTATTTTTAAAGCCCGGCTGGGAAGTTGCTTCGCGATTGATCTGCGCCAGCAAAGCGTCGATCAATAGATTGAGGTCCCCTTCGCGAGCGCGCAGGGGAGGCAACGCCAAGATGCCAACCGCGATTCGATGAAACACATCCTCTCTGAATCGCCCCGCCCGAACTTCTTCCGGCAGAACCCGGTTGGTCGCGGCGACGATGCGCACATCGATTTTTCGGGACTTACTGGCCCCCAGGCGGGTCACTTCATGCTCCTGGAGTACGCGCAGCAGTCGAACCTGTGACTGCAGCGGCAGTTCACCGATTTCGTCCAAAAAAAGCGTCCCGCCATCAGCTGCCTCAAAGTAGCCAGCACGGGTTGCATGGGCACCGGTGAACGCACCCTTTTCATGACCGAAAAGCTCGGAGTCGATCAGTTCGAGCGGGATGGCCCCACAGTTGACTGCAACAAAGGGAGCGCCTTTTCGCTTGCTGGAAGCGTGGATCGCACGTGCAAAGAGTTCCTTGCCGGTCCCGGACTCCCCTTGGATCAATACGGGCAGATCCCGTTGCGCCAATCGCTGCGCCATCGCGACTACACGCTTCATCGCATTGCAGCGGTGAATGATGCTGGCGAACTCCGGCGCTGCCGGGGGCAATCCTTGGACCAGGTGTGCGAGAGCTTCGTCAGCTTGCTTGCTCGCAACGGGAAGGAACTCAGCGGCCAGGTCGAATGGAACAACGACAGGACGCACGCCGTGTTCACGAGAGGATTCGATGAGGTTAGCCCCGTACTTGGCTTTCGCCAACAGCACCCAGACAGCAGCCATGGCAGGGGTGCCAGGGCTCACGTGAAAAGTGACCGGCAGCTCAGGAGAAGAAGAGAGCGTCGCGGACACCGCTCCGTTGGCTGCGACGTATATGTCTTCGAAATCGGTGGGGCTACGCAGTTTTGCGTACCGCACCTCTGTAGCTCCCGTGAATTTGCCGCTCAGCCACGCCACGAAGTTCTGCGTTTTCTGCTGACCGTGATCTGATAGGAGTACTAGACGGTCATACAACCCGGTCTCCAGCGCCATCAAGATGGGGCCGAAGTCTGTGCCCGACGCATCTTCCGAGGCGCGAAGGTCTGAGTTACCAAGCCAGGTAAAAAGTGTGGGCATCAGGCATAAGAAATTATGTGACTACATAAATTTCATTCTATCGTGGGTCATATGCATATGAAAAGCGTCGTAGGCGCTGGCTGATGACAAGCGAAATTCTGGACGGCGAGGAGCGCAAACCGATCAACTTCACACTCCCCGGCATTCACTCGCCATACCTCATTGCCCCAGCTTCCGTCGCAGAGTATTATGTCATCAATTTGATGATGTAAACTGCCTAGCAATGAGCAATCGAACAACCAATTTCGGTCTAACCGTCATCTTCCGTGGGTGAGGATCACCTGACCATGCACCCCCAACGTGTCGAGAGTCTGAGCCATGCCCAGCGCGAGCGCTTGGCGTACATCGACTTTCGCCTGTACTTCATGGGTGAAATCGGCCGCCCAGACTTGGCGAGCCGCTTTGGGGTGGCTCCAGCCGGGGCAACGCGCGACTTGGCGCTGTACCGGGAAATCGCGCCGCAGAACATCACCTTCGACGGCAGCAACAAGATCTACCGTATCGGCAAGACGTTCTCCCCGATCTTCGAGCACGCGACGCAGCGTGTCTTGTCGGCGCTTGCTCTTGGGTTTGGCGATGGAGTGAACGTCGAGTCGCAACCGCTGCTGCCCTGCGAATCCCCCGCAGCTTTGAGTAGCCCCCGGATGGATGTGCTGGCACCGATTTGCCGAGCCATCCACGCCAAGCGACCCATCGCCATCCGTTACCACTCGATGAGCAGCGGAGAGTCCGAGCGGATCATCGTTCCCTTTGCGCTGGTTGACACCGGCCTGCGCTGGCACGTTCGGGCGTTTGACCGCAAGTCCGGCGAGTTCCGCGACTTCGTCGTCACCCGCATCGAAGCGCCGACTTTGGTCGATGAGGAACCCAAGGCCAACGAGCGCCCGGATAACGACATCCAGTGGACTCGGATCGTGGAGTTGGACTTGGTACCGCATCCGCGCCTTGAGCGCCCCGAGATCATCAAGATGGACTACGGGATGACCGACGGCTCGATCCGGATGCGCGTTCGCGCCGCCGTCGCGGGCTACATGCTGCTGCGCTGGAGCGTGGACTGCTCGCCCGACCATCGTCTCAAGGAAGAACAGTACCGACTGTGGCTCAGCGATCCGCTTGCGCTGTACGGCGTCGAGAACGCCAAGCTGGCTCCGGGCTACCAAGCCCCAAGCAGCCCAAAGAAAAGATAGGAAAGAAGAAAACCAATGGCCAAGACACTTGAAGCCCACGACAAACTGATCCGGGAGATCTTCGAAGGCAGCTACCAGTTCGAGATTCCGGACTACCAGCGCCCCTACGCCTGGACAACCGAGCAGGCCTCAGAGCTGTTCGATGATCTGTACTCGGCGATGCAGGACGCGCGTGTCTCGGGGGTCAGCAGCCAATACTTCCTGGGCAGCATCGTTCTGATCAAGAACGACCGGGACCCGAAGTCATCGGTGGTCGACGGCCAGCAACGCCTGTCTACGCTCACGATGCTGTTCGCCGTGTTGCGTACCGTGATGCCGGACGCGGCAGACGACATCACTGACTTCCTCTACAAAAAGGGCAAAGTCAGTCTTGGGGAGAAAAACGAGTACCGCCTGACCGCCCGCGAGGAAGATGCCGACTTCTTCCGCACCAATATTCAGGAGCCGGGTGGCATCGCACAGTTGGTCGCCAGTACGGACAAGCTGAAAGACAGCCGTCTGCGTTATCGTGAAAACGCCGCGCTGCTGCTCGAAAAGGCCAGGGCGCTACCGCCTGCCGAGCTCATTGCGCTGTGGCAGTTCCTCGCCAACGACTGCTCGCTGGTTGTCATCTCCACGCCCGACCTCGAAGCCGCATACCGCATCTTCTCCGTACTCAACAACCGGGGGCTCGACCTCGCGCCTATCGACATCATCAAGGCGCAGGTACTGGGCCTGATCCGCACCACGGCAGGCGACGTCAAAAGCCGAGCCTACGCAAAAGAGTGGAGCCGAATCGAAAGCTCCCTGGGCCGTGACGCCTTCGGCGACCTGTTTGGCCACATCCGCAGCATCTACGCCAAGAAGAAGCAGAAGTACATCCTGGTCAAGGAGTTCCAGGAGCACGTCACCGAGTACAAGACACCTGTCGACCTCGTCGACAAGGTCATAAAGCCTTACGCCGAGGTGTGGGACTTCGTGCGCGACGCCGACTTCGAGGCCACCGAACATGCCGAGACGATCAACGAACACCTGTCTTGGCTCAACCGCGTGGACTTCAAGGACTGGGTGCCCCCGGCACTGGTCTACTTCAAGCGCTTCCGGCAGCAACCCAAACTGCTCGCGGAGTTTTTCCAGTCACTGGAACGGCTGACCTATTTCCTGCTGGTCACCAAGGTGGGCATCAACGAGCGCATCGAAACCTACGCTGCGCTCACCAAGGAAATCGAGCCGGAGACCTTCAAGGGGGATCTGGCTGCGCTCACTACGCTCGCCCTGACGGACGCGCAAAAGCGCAAGTTCGTCGCGGCACTCGATGGCGACGTGTACGACGATCTGCCCAAGGCACGGATGGCGCTGGTTTTGCGCCTTGAGTCCTTGGTGCGCGCCCCCGGCGTGCAGCTTCAGGATGCCGTGTCTCTAGAGCACGTCCTGCCGCAAACACCGCCCGACGGTTCGGACTGGATCAAATGGTTCCCGGATGAAGACGAGCGCGATGGCTGGACCCACCGTTTGGCCAATCTGGTTCCGCTGGATAGGAACAAGAACTCGTCTGCCAGCAACTACGACTTTGCCAAGAAGAAGGACGCCTACTTCAGGGGCAAAGGCAAGGCGTCGCCCTTCGTGCTGACGCAGGAAGTCAGATCAGAAAGCGAGTGGACGCCCACGCTTCTGGCCGAGCGACAGAAACGCCTGGTGGGCGTACTCAAACAACATTGGCATCTCGCCGTCGCCACAGGCAATGTCACCTGCGCTGCGGCCAACTGAGGAACGTATCGATGCAGAAGAAGCAACAACAAGACCAAAGCCAAATCAAGTGGATATCCGACTTCATCTGGAACATCGCTGATGACCGCCTGCGCGACGTTTACGTGCGCGGCAAGTACCGTGACGTCATCCTGCCCTTCACCGTGCTGCGACGGCTCGACGCCGTGCTCGAAGCCACCAAGGACGCAGTGCTGGAGCGCAAGAAGTTCCTGGACGCCCACAAGGTGGCCGAGCAGGACGGCGCGCTGCGCATGGCGGCAGGCCAGGCGTTCTACAACGTCTCGGAGTTCACGCTGTCCAAGCTGAAGGCCAGCGCGGCGGGGCAGCGGCTGCGCGATGACTTCATTGCGTACCTGGACGGCTTCTCGCCCAACGTACAGGAAATCCTCACCAAGTTCAACTTCCGCAACCAGATCCAGAAGCTGGTGGATTCCCACGTCCTGGGCTACCTGATCGACGACTTCCTCGACCCCGAGGTCAATCTCGCGCCGCTGCCAGTGAAGGATGCCGACGGCCGCATCAGGCTGCCCGCGCTGGACAACCACGGCATGGGCACGGTGTTCGAGGAGCTGATCCGCCGCTTCAACGAAGACAACAACGAAGAGGCAGGCGAGCACTTCACGCCGCGCGACGTGGTGCAGCTCATGGCCAAGCTGCTGTTCCTGCCGGTGGCCGACCGGATCGAGTCCAGCACCTATTCACTCTACGACGGCTCCTGCGGCACCGGCGGCATGCTCACCGTGGCTGAGGAGGCGCTGCACGAGCTGGCCGAGCAGCACGGCAAGGAAGTGTCGATCCACTTGTTCGGGCAGGAAATCAGCGATGAAACCTACGCCATCTGCAAGGCCGATCTGCTCTTGAAGGGCGAAGGCGCGGAAGCCGAGAACATCATCGGTGGCGCGGACAAATCCACCTTGTCCGCCGACCAATTCCGCAGCCGAGAATTCGACTTCATGATCTCCAACCCGCCCTACGGCAAGAGTTGGAAGACCGATCTGGAGCGCATGGGCGGCAAGAAGGAATTCAACGACCCTCGCTTCATCGTCAGCCACGCGGGCAACAACGAGTTCAAGCTCATTACCCGCTCAAGCGACGGGCAGCTCATGTTCCAGGTGAACAAGCTGCAAAAGATGAAGCACAACACGCCGCTGGGCAGCCGCATTGCTCTGGTGCATAACGGCTCGGCGCTATTCACCGGCGACGCGGGCCAGGGCGAGAGCAACATCCGACGCTGGGTAATTGAAAACGACTGGCTCGAAGCCATTATCGCCCTGCCGCTCAACATCTTCTACAACACCGGCATCGCCACCTACATCTGGGTGTTGGCAAACAAGAAGGCCGAAGCGCGCCGTGGCAAGGTGCAGTTGATCGACGCCAGTGGTTGGTTCCAGCCGCTACGCCGCAACCTCGGCAAGAAGAACTGCGAACTTGCGGACGGAGACATCCAGCGAATCCTCGACCTCTACCTCGGAGAGGCACAGGAAACCGCCCAGTCCAAATGGTTCGACACTCAGGACTTCGGTTACTGGAAGATCACCGTCGAGCGCCCGCTGCGCCTGAAAAGCCAGCTCTCAGACGAACGCATCGAGCCCCTGCGGTTTGCCACCGGCGACGAGGCTCTGCGCGCCGAGATCTACGCCACCCACGGTGAGGCGCTCTACAGCGAGTTCGCCAAGCGCAAGCCAGCCATCGAGGCGTGGCTGAAGGGCGAGGACGAGAACGAAGACGACGACAGCGAAGACAGCGACAGCAGTGATGACGGCGAAGCCACCACCACCCGCAAGGCCGTGCCCGCCAAGCGCCGCAAGAAGCTGCTCGATGCTTCGACTTGGCAGCGTGACAAGGGGCTGATGGAGGTGGCGAAGCGGGCGCAGCAGGCACTGGGCAGCGCCGTGTTCGACGACCACAATGAATTCCGCTCCCGCTTCGATGCGGCGCTGAAGGCGCAGGGCGACAAGCTCGGCGCGCCGGAGAAAAAGGCCATCTACAAGGCGGTGAGCTGGCGCGACGAAGCCGCGCCGCCGGTCATCGCCAAGCGCAGCAAGCTCAAGGCAGGGGAACACTTCGAGCCCGGCTTCGACGGCGCGTACCTGGAAACCGTGGGCAAGGATCGCTTCATGGTCGAGTACGAACCCGACAGCGAGCTGCGCGACACCGAGCAGGTGCCGTTGAAGGAGCCGGGCGGAATCGACGCCTTCTTCGCCCGCGAGGTGCTGCCGCACGCACCGGACGCCTGGATCGCCACGGACAAGACCCAGATCGGCTACGAGATTTCCTTCGCCCGCTATTTCTACAAGCCCGTGCCGCTGCGCACGCTGGCAGAGATCCGCGCCGACATCCTCGCGCTGGAGCGCCAGAGCGAAGGCTTGCTGCACAAGATCGTGGGGGGCGCGTAATGATGGTGGCGAGCGCGTACCCGAACTACCGACAACCGAAGATGCGCTGGTTGCCCGCTGTTCCGGAACACTGGAACGAGCAACGCGCCAAGACCTTTTTCCGCGAGGTGGATGAGCGTTCGAAGACCGGACAGGAAGAACTGCTGTCGGTGTCTCACCTCACCGGCGTTACCCCGCGCAGTCAAAAGAAGGTCACGATGTTCAAGGCTGCGAGCTACGTTGGCTCCAAACTGTGCCGCCCCGGCGACATCGTCATCAACACGCTGTGGGCGTGGATGGCGGCGCTTGGTGCGAGCAGGCACGTGGGCATCGTCAGTCCGGCCTATGGCGTGTACCGCCCGCACCACGCCGACAGCTTCAACCCGGCGTACCTAGATTACCTGTTGCGCACCCGCGCCTACGTCGCCGAATACATCGGGCGCTCGACTGGCATCCGATCCTCGCGCCTGCGCCTGTACCCGAACCAGTTCCTCGACATCGCACTGATTCAGCCCCCGCGCCCTGAGCAAGACCAGATCGTCGCCTACCTCCGCGCACAGGACGCGCAGATCGCCCGCTTCATCAAGGCCAAACGGGACCTGATCAAGCTGCTGACCGAACAGAAGCTGCGCATCATCGACCACGCCATCACCCGCGGCCTTGACGCATCGGTGGCGTTGAAGCTGTCCGGCATCGAATGGCTGGGCGAGATGCCGAAGCATTGGAAAGCACTCAAACTCAAGTTCGCTACGAAACGAATCGTTGGAGGCTCCACGCCGAAAAGCGACGAATCGTCCTATTGGGATGGCGGCATCGTCTGGGTGACGCCACGCGACATCAGCAAAACTGATTCCTTGCACACGTCGCTACGAACCATCTCGGCTGCTGGCTTGCAGTCCTGTGCGTCTACGCTTGTACCCCCCGGAAGCATCGTCATCACCTCACGCGCGCCGGTTGGGAACGTTGCCATTGCGCGAGTTGAGCTTTGCACGAATCAGGGTTGCAAGGCCGTAGTGCCCGCGCCGGATATTGCCATCAGCGACTTCTTGTTCCTGTTGTTGCTTCGTATGAAGGAACGGCTACAGGTTCTCGCAAACGGTACGACGTTCGCGGAGATCGGTACTTGGGTGCTCGCCAACGAGTTCATTCCAGTTCCGCCTGTCTCCGAACAGCAAGCCATCTGCCGCTGGATCACCGACGAATGCCAGCCGCTGGATGACGCCATCGCCCGCACCGAAGAAGAAATCAAGCTGATCCGCGAATACCGCGACCGTCAGATTGCCGATGTGGTCACCGGTCAAGTGGACGTGCGTGGCTGGCAGCCCGGCCCAGAGGATGTGGTGGACGACGCGGCGCTGGCCGCGCTCGGTGATGACCCAGATGATGTGACCGAAGAGGAGGATGGCGATGGCGAAGACTGACACCAGCGAGCGCTGGTTCGAGGCGCGCGTGGTGCGCGGCTTGACCGGTGTGCCGCAGCCCGAGTACAGCCATGCGCTGGCTCCCACGGACTTCGCCGCCACCCACAACGGCTACGTGCAGGGCAAGCCCACCGACTACAACCGCGACGTGGCGCTGGATGTGGCGCAGTTGCTGGCCTTCCTGCAGGCTACTCAGCCCAAGGCGGTAGAAACGCTGGAACTGGCGGCGGACGGCATCAAGCGCACCCAGTTCCTGCACCGGCTGCAGGGCGAGATCACCAAGCGCGGCGTGGTGGACGTGCTGCGCAAGGGCGTGAGCCACGGGCCGGTACACGTCGATCTCTACAAGCTGCTGCCCACGCCGGGCAATGCCGCTGCGTCGGATGCCTTCAGCAAGAACATCTTCAGCGTCACCCGGCAGGTGCGGTACAGCAACGATTCCGGCAATGAGCTGGACTTGGCTATCTTCATCAACGGTCTGCCGGTACTGACGTTCGAGTTGAAGAATTCGCTGACGAAGCAGACCCTGGCCGACGCCATCGTCCAGTACCAAACCACGCGCAGCCCACAGGAGCTGCTGTTCCAGTTGGGGCGTTGCGTGGCTCATATCGCAGTCGATGACGCGGAGGCCGCGTTCTGCACTGAGTTGAAGGGCAAAGCCTCTTGGTTCCTGCCGTTCAACCAGGGCTGGAACAGCGGCGCAGGCAACCCGCCCAACCCGGATGGTCTGAAGACCGATTACCTGTGGAAGCAGGTGCTGACCCGCGAGTCGCTGGCCAACATCATCGAGAGCTACGCGCAGGTGGTGGAAGAGGAAGAAGCAGACGCCAGCGGCAAGAAGCGCAAGAAACGCAAGCAGATTTTCCCGCGCTTCCATCAGTTGCGCACGGTGCGCGCGCTGCTGCGCCGCGCCCATACGGATGGGGTCGGCAGGCGTTATCTGATCCAGCATTCGGCAGGCAGCGGCAAGAGCAATACGATTGCCTGGCTGGCGCACCAGTTGGTGGAGCTGCGCCGCGCGGACGACCCGATGACGGCGCAGTTCGACTCCATCATCGTCATCACCGACCGGCGCGCGCTGGACACGCAGATTGCCCGCACCATCAAGGGTTACGACCACGTAGCGGCGATCTTCGGCCACTCCGACAACGCGCAGGAGCTGCGCGAGTACCTGCGCCGGGGCAAGAAGATCATCGTCACCACGGTGCAGAAATTCCCGTTCATCCTCGATGAGCTGGGCGACCTCTCCGGCAAGAGCTTCGCGCTGTTGATCGACGAGGCGCACTCCAGCCAAGGCGGCAAGACCACAGCGCGGATGCACGAAGCCCTCGGCGGCAAGGCTGCCGAGGAAGAATTCGAGGAGGACAGCACGCAGGATGCGGTAAACGCGGAAATCGAGAAACGCATCGCCTCGCGCAAGCTGCTGGCCAACGCCAGCTACTTCGCGTTTACTGCCACGCCCAAGAACAAGACGCTGGAGTTGTTCGGCGAGAAGACCCTGGTCGGCGACAAGGTGCAGTTCCGCTCGCCCGAAGAACTGACCTACACCACCAAGCAGGCCATCCAGGAGAAGTTCATCCTCGACGTGGTGGAGAACTACACCACCTATGACAGCTTCTACCAAGTGGCCAAGACGGTGGCGGACGATCCGGAATTCGACAAGGTGAAGGCGCTGAAGAAGATCCGCCATTACGTCGAATCGCACGACAAGGCCATCCGCCGCAAGGCCGAGATCATGGTCGATCATTTCATCGCGCATGTGGCGGGCAAGCAAAAGATCGGTGGCAAGGCGCGGGCGATGATCGTGTGCAACGGCATCGCGCGGGCCATTGACTACTGGCGCGAGGTGTCGAACTACCTCACGCAGATCAAGAGCCCATACAAGGCCATCGTGGCGTACTCGGGCGATTTCGAGATTGGCGGCCAGAAGAAAACCGAGGCCGATCTGAACGGGTTTCCGAGCAAGGACATTCCGCCCAATCTCAAGCAAGACCCGTATCGCTTCCTGATCGTCGCCAACAAGTTCGTCACCGGCTTCGATGAGCCCTTGCTGCACACGATGTACGTGGACAAGCCGCTGGCGGGCGTGCTGGCGGTGCAGACCCTGTCACGCCTGAACCGCGCGCATCCGCAGAAGCACGACACTTTCGTACTCGACTTTGCCGACAACGCCGAAGCGGTGAAGGCGGCATTCCAGGACTACTACCGCGCCACCATCCAGACCGGCGAAACCGACGCCAACAAACTGCACGACCTGAAGGCCGAACTCGACGGGCAGCAGGTGTACAGCTGGCAGCAGGTGGAAGACTTGGTGGCGCTGTATTTGAGCGGCGCAGACCGGGACAAACTCGACCCCATCCTCGATGCGTGCGTGGCCGAATACACGGACAAGCTCGGCGAGGACGATCAGGTCAAGTTCAAGGGCAAAGCCAAGGCTTTCGTTCGCAGTTACGGCTTTCTTGCCGCGATCCTGAGCTATGGCCATCCGACTTGGGAGAAGCTGTCGATCTTCCTGAACTTCCTCATCCCGAAGCTGCCCGCGCCCAAGGAGGAAGACCTCTCCAAGGGTGTCCTGGAGACCATCGACATGGACAGCTACCGGGTGGAGGCCAAGGCGGCGTTGAAGATGGCAATGGCCGACGCCGACGCCACGGTCGATCCAGTGCCGCCGGGCGGCGGTGGTGGCAAGGGCGAGGCAGACATCGACAAACTCTCCGCGATCATCAAGACCTTCAACGACCTGTTTGGCAACATCGAGTGGAAGGACGAGGACAAGATCCGCAAGGTCATCACCGAGGAAATCCCGGCGCGAGTGGCGCAGGACAAGGCGTACCAGAACGCGCAGGCGAACTCTGACAAGCAAAACGCCAAGCTGGAGCACGACAAGGCACTCAACCGCGTGGTACTGGAGCTGCTTTCCGACCACACGGAGTTGTTCAAACAGTTCAGCGACAACTCCAACTTCAAGCGCTGGCTGACGGACACGGTGTTCGATGCGACCTACCAGCGGGGCTCGGTGCCGCCGAAGGCGCCACCGCAGACCGGGGCGTCGGCATGAGGACGACTGAGTGCGGGAGGACGCGATGAATGGAATATCCCCAGAGGATCAAGCCAGAATTTCGGCGCTGCGCAGAGAGGCAGACCGACTGGAAGAAGACGCTCTGTATTCAAGCAAGGGGCATTTCAATGCCGAATACACATGGGTTCGGCGCAACTACTGGCTCGGTGTTCCAGCAACCGCTCTTGGTGCGATTGCAGGTGCCGCTCTGGTCAAAAGCCAACCCGAGTGGGCCAGTGCCCTCACCTTGCTGGCTTCACTACTGACCGGCTTGATGACCTTTCTCAAGCCCAACGAGCGCGCCGCAATGCACCGGGCAGCTGCCGGACAGTTTTTGGCTCTTCGGAATGAAGCCCGCTTTTTTCGTGAGATCGAACTGCTTGAAACCGATCGGCTCGGAGAGCTTCCTGCGAGATTGAAGGCACTTTCCTCCGCACGCAATGAGCTGAATCAAAAGAGTCCGAGCATTCCAAGGCGCGCATTTGTCGCTGCACGCAAAGGCATAGAAGAAGGTGAAGCCACCCACAAAGTGGACAGGGAGAAATGACAGGATGTCGGTATTGAGTTTTCTGACAAACACGGCCAGCAGTGCCGTGCTCTCGTCAAGCGAGCAGTCGTCAATCACGACCTCGATCACAACGCTGCAATCGCGGATGGCATTGCACTTTGACAGCGGCGCAATCGCACAGCACTTCCGCTTCGGGTCGTCAACACGAGGCACGATCTTGCCCCGTTCGATGGATGAACAGTCGGATATTGACTACATGGTGGTATTCAGCGACAGCAGCGCCACCCCGCAGACGTACCTCAATCGATTAAAGAATTTTGTCGAAAAACGGTACGGCTCATCGGAAATCTATCAGTCCAGCCCGACCATTGTTCTCGAGCTGAACCACATCAAGTTTGATTTGGTGCCCGCTACGAAAACCTGGCTTGGCGAACTTCAGATTCCCAACGGAGCGGGTGGCTGGATGACCACGAACCCGAACGACTTCAACGCCACGCTTGAAGCAAAAAACAAAGAGCACAAGTCACTGATCAAGCCCACCATACGCCTTTTCAAGTATTGGAACGCAACCGCCGGATTCCCGTTTCAATCCTTCGAAATGGAGAAATGGGTCTGCGGCCTGAGCTTCTGGTTCCTGGCGAATCAGAAGGACTACTTCCTTGCGGTCATCGAAAACCTGAATACCAGTACGTCGTACTCGCAATGGGTGAACAATGAGATCACACGCGCAAAGAATATCGTGGCCAATGTCAGGCAGTACGAAAAGGATGAGATGCCGGTGACGGCTGAGAACGAGATCAAGAAGTTGTTCAGGCTCTGAGGGAAAAATCTATGGCATTAAATCTGGCGAAAGTCGTACTGGGTTACTTGAAGGAGCGACCTGATGAGAAGCTGACTGCACGGCAGATAGCGGAGTGGATTTTCGCCACATTTCCCGATGAATGCCAAGCGAAGAAGCAGAGCAGTCAGTACGTCAGCACTGACGCTGAACTGGTGCAGCAGCTGGTCGCGGAAATCAGCTCCCAGCGCCCCCGTTTACAGAAACGGCACCCAGAGTTGAAGACCACGGAGGGTCGGCCACGCAAGTACTACTATTCGGAGAAATCTGACATTGCTGAAGTTGCGGCGGCTGAGGGCGTGGTTGCCGTGCCGATCCCAGATAGTAGCAATGCCAAACTCGGGGAGCACGCGATGTACCCGCTGCTCTCGTTGTATCTGTGGGAAGAGTTCGGCGTCTACTCGAAGCGGATCGACGAGAAGCGCTCATCAAACAAGCGCGGGCCAAACGGTAACCGCTGGCTGTACCCGGACGTGGTCGGGATGGAGGACTTGGGTGCTGAATGGCACCAGGAAGTGCGGGATTGCGTGAATCAGTATTCCGACAAGCGCACCAAGCTGTGGTCGTTCGAGGCCAAGTTGCTGATCAACCGGTCGAACGTGCGCGAGTGCTTCTTCCAGGCGGTCTCCAACTCGTCATGGGCCAATTTTGGCTATCTGGTCGCAGCGGAAATCGAGGGGCAGGACACGCTGAAGGAGTTGCGGATGCTGTTCGCGGCGCACGGCATCGGCCTCATTAAGCTGGATGTGGACAACCCTGCCGACAGTCAAATATTGATTCCGGCTCGTGAGCGCGATGAGATCGATTGGGACATGGCCAATCGGCTGGCTACAGAGAACCGGGATTTCCTGGAATACGTTAAGCTCGTGAAGCAGTTCTACCAGACCGGTGAGGCGCGGCTGGCAGACTGGGATATCCCCGAAACGCAGGACTGATGGGCTATTCCATGTGACCGATCACGTCGAGGCGTTCGTCGCCGCGCTGAAAGGCACCGAACCAACCCTCGCTGGAGTCGGCGCGGGTACGGCTTACCAGCAATGTGAATCCCTCGCAACCTCGTGCCTTGGCGGTGGCAAAGTCGGTGGTGTCGAATTTGGCTTCGCGCACCAGCGTCTTGGCCACGGACTTCATGGCCGATTCAAACAGGTCGAGCAGATGGTCTTGCAGGCTGGCGTCGATGTTGCGCGAGGTCACATCGTCAATGACGGCGTGCTTGAATCGATTACTCATAGTTAGTGCTCCGTGGTGGTTACGGATGTCATGAACGCGCTGTTCGGTCTGAAAGCCAAGCGCATTCGGGATGGAATGAGCGGGTGTTGCGAAGTCGCCAAGCGCTGATTACTTGGGGGCAGATTTCATCTCACTGACCCACACCTGCAACGCCCTCAGTTGCTCTGCGTTTTCATGGCAGGTCTGGTAGTTGGCGGCAACGGTTCCGGCGACGGCAGAGAGCGCAATGCCTGCGGCGGCCTCATCAGTATCTCGGGCGGGCTCGGGCAGCTCACCGGCGGCGGCAGCGTCGTGCAGGCGCACAAAGCCACGGTTGATAGTGCAAGCAGCATCGACTTGAACGGGCACATAGACGGGAACCTCCTTGAAGATGGTGTCGCCCTTCTCGCGGATGACGCGGACGCGGTCGACGTACTGGGTGACAACCTTGACGGTGGCTTGCGCTTGCCGCTCGCGGACGGCGGCGACCTGCAGGGTTTGCTGCCGGATGGCGGCATCCCATTGCTCTTGAACGTGGCTCGCACCCTTGATCCAGCCGAAGCCAATCAGGGCGACGCCGAGCGCCGCGAGGGCCAACAGCCGGTACGGCCACGGAATAACGCTCACGACGCCTCCCCGATGCACTGCCGGTATTCGGCTTCTCGCCGTGTAGCCAGCCCGCCGCACAGCCGCGCGTTGGTGGGCAGCGCGCAGTCTTTGCCCTGGAAGAAGCGCCAGCGCAGCAGCTCGGCGCAGGCCCCGGCGTAGTCCTCGGCGTTGAGTTTCCTGACCAGCGTGGACTGGCAGAACGCGCGGCTGCCGACGTTGTAGGAAAAGCTCACTAGCGCGTCGTACTCGTGCTGGGCAAGGGGCACGTTCACGCACTGCTTGAGCGCACCCTCGAACTGCTGCACATCGGTGAGCGCCCGAGCCAGCGCCTTCGGCGGCGTGGTGGTATCGCCCAGCTTCACGTCGGTGGTAGTACCGAAGCCGATGGTCGGCACATCGCCCTTGACCGGGATCACCGCGCGGTCGGTGTAGCCCTCGTGCAGCACGATGCCAACCAGTGCGGCGGCGGACAGCGTCAGCGCGGCCACCGTGCGTCTTTGCGGTGGCCGGATCATCGGTGCATCTCCGGCTGCGCCACGATGCGCGAGACGGTCGCGCCGATGCTGGCGACAAAGGCCAGCAGCACAAACGCGCCGCGCGGCAGTACGTCCCCGAACAGCGGCACCACCACTTCTGCCGCCGTGAAGGCAGCGGCCAGCAGAGAGAAGCGAATACTCCAGGCACGTCGCAACACGCGCCGCCAGTCGTCCAGAAGGCAGATCTTCGGCTTCGCGGTCATTGGACGCCTCCCATCAACTTCAACTTGATGGCGGCCCCCACCAGCAGCGCGGCCAGGATGCCGGTGGTCACGACCTTGATGGTGGTCTGCCACGCCGTTCGGCGGGCATCGCGCCACGCCTCCAGCAGATCGCGCAGTTCGCGGATGTCCTTCGCGGCGCTGCCGTTCTCCAGCCCGAGATGTGCAAGACAACGCTCGGCTCCGCGTTCGGCCGCACGGTCGAGCAGTTCGTCGAAATCCTCGCGGCGCAGCAGGAGCATGTTTTCCACGAGGGCGGCGGGTTGATGTTCGGGTTCAGTCATTGCAGGTCTCCAGAAAAGCGAAACCCGCCTCGCGGGCGGGTTCAGGGGTGATCAGGAAGATGGGTTTCAGATTTCGATGATTTCCAGCGTCAGGCTGGGTGCGCCGCCTTCGATGACGTCATCACGCAAGAACACCTTCTGGCCGATGGCAGCGCTGCCGCGTGCGCGGATCAAGCCACCGCCGGGCAACGCGACGATCACGACGCCGGAGCTGACGTCCACCACCGTTCCTGCCTGCAACGGTGGGTCGGGAATGAGTTGGCGGAACTGCTCGTAGAGGTTATGCATGGCTCTGCACCCCCAAGGTCTGCCAGACCTCCGGCATTCCTGTCTCGACTTGCGTCGAGCGCACGATGCCCAGCCTCGTCACGCTGCCGTCCTGGTACTCGACGAACGCACCCGGCTCGATGACCCCCGTCTCGGCCAGCACCGGCAGGCGCAGGCTCACCTCGATCTGTTGCCCGGTATCGGCCAGAACCGAGATGCCCCGCTGGCGCGCCGCAGCGGCTTCGGTGATCAGCGCATCGACCACCATCGGGGCCAGCACATCCCCGGCAGTCCCGGTCCGGGTCACTTGCCCGAGCACGCCGACGTCTTGCCCGGACACGAACACGCGGTTGTAGCCGGGCTTCTCCACCCAGCGCAGGGACTCGCGGGCCACCGCATCGACGGGCAGCACGAAGTCTGGCGTGACGGTGTTCCACTCCCACGGTGCGACCGGATACCGGTGGCGCACGCGGATGCTCTGTTCGGACCGGTGCGGGATCAGGTAACCCCCAGCCGCACTAGCAATGGCAATCAGGGCTTCCATCCACGTACCCTGCTGGGTGAATACCCCGGACGGGACGTTCCAGTCGGTCAGACCCCAATCGATGCTCCAACCCAGCGGGATACCGTTGAGCGTGAGAACATCGTCCATCAACTGTCGCGCCGTGCGCGCCTGCGGTTGCTGGAAGTTCATTACCGGCGCGTAAGGCGCGGCCAGCACGGCGTTGCGCCCTCTTCCCGAGATGCGGATGCTCGCGTCGCCGAACACCCGCTCGCGACTGATGCTCTCGGCCAGCACTCGGAACGGCGTCCCGTTGACGCTGGCCACCAGTTCAACCGGGCCGCCGTTGCTGCCGGGGGCGACGAGGCTTGTAGCGGCGGCGGGCAGCAGCGCATCGAAGCCCCACGTCCAGGAGGCTGCATCGAGCGACAGCGAGAGATTGAACACCGGCACCGGCAGGCCATCGGGCAGCCGGTACAGCGTCACGTTGTTGATCACGAAATACACCCTCCGAACGGGAACGACTACCGGCTCCCCATCAGGAGGTGGCGGGTCGATGTGGTTTTCACAAACGAACAGCAAGTGGCTGTCCGCTGGGGCCAACGCGGCGAACAGCAGGTGGGCGCTCGGCGTGTAGCAAGGCTGCGGCGCGGGCGGCTCTGGGATCACCCAGATGCTGATTCCAGGCGGTGGCGGGACGGCATCCTGATACCGGCCACACCAACCCCACACGAAGGCACTCGCGCTCTGAAAATCACTCCCTTGACGCTGGGTGAGCTGCTGCGCGGTTTTCCAAAGGCTCACCCGTCCCGCGCGCTTGGTGCGGTCGCCGTCTTGATGACGAAACCTCGTCGCATCGCGCAGGCGGGACGCGTTCTGGAACAAGCTCAGTCGAGCCAATTCGAGAGACGTGCCATCCTGATGCGCGAACCAAGTCAGATCGTGGAAGCGCCGAGCCTGTTGCTGGCCGGTGCGATGCTGCGCAGGCAGCGACGCCAAGACCGGGGGTAACCGATGGTCGACGCCTTGCGGAGCGGCAATCGTGCGCCGCCAGAACGTCTTCCAGCCTGCGGGCGTTGCAGCCGCATCCTGCTGGCCCTGCTTCGCGCCGTCCTCCGTCTGCTGCGCCACCCGCCAGAGGTGCGAAGTCCGACCCACCGTGGGACGCTGCGTGTGCGACGCGTACCTGACTTCGCCGGTGAACACGACGCCGGGCAGGCTTGCGCCAGCGCCAGCCCCCACGTTCAAGGGCACGCTCGGGCGCAAGACCAATGACTGCACCGTCAAGCCCGGCAGTTGGGCCAACAACTCTGCCCGGGCCGGTGGAATGAACTTGATCGTGACGACGGGCAGCGGCAGTGTGGCCCGCACCGTCACATCGTCGCGCGGGGCAATGTAGTTGGCCCCGAACACCAAATTGGCGTCGGTGGCGGCCGGTTGATCGAAGAGCAGATCGACCAGGGGCGGACCTACCACCACGGTGACGGCGGGCGCGGGTAACGTGGCGACCAGGGTCACCTCGTTCGACACGGCAGGCACGGCTTACCCCAGGATGGCCGACACCATCCGGGCGTCACCGCCCAGATAGAGGTTGGTGCTGGCCAGTTTGACGTCGCCATCGCCGTCAGTACCGCTGCAATCCAGATCCAAAGCCGTGACTTCGTTACCGTTGACCAGCCGCGCCCACGTGGCGACGCCGGTGCTGGTGATCAAACCGTCCTCCTGTTGCGTCAGGGTGAGAAGTCCGCCCGCAATCGTGCCTGCGGGCTTGGTGAGCCTGATCTCGACCAGCATCGCGCTCGCGGGCGTCGTCGCCGGGGTGGCGGGACGCGTACCGCCGTAAATGCGCAGGCGTGCCGGGTTGGTGCCTGCGTCGAGGAAGGCCAAGGTGCCTGCCAGCCGCGCCTCGTTATGTTCGACAGTGATGGCAACGGTCACGGCATCATCTCCGGGCGTAGGTTGTCCGCGATCACGGCACGGTACATCTGCTTGTGGTCGTGGCTGACCACGGTGTATCGCTGCGCCGGGTCCAGCAGTTCGAATCGGTAGTTGCCTCCGGTGTCTGACCAGGTCTCGGCGACCAGGACGCGGGTGTTCTCGCTGATGAGCTGCACCCTCCGCACCAGCGGTTGGTCGGGTTGTCCCTTCTCCTTGACGGTTCCGGCGATGAAGCCGGAGCCGCTAAAGTGGATGTTCTTGCGACCGTTCGGAATCGGATGGAACTGCCAGTCGTAGCCACCACCTCGGTTCCACTGATTGCTCGACGGGCTGTTGAGACGCGACAAGTCGAGCTGGGCATTGACGCCGATGTTGGCGGCGGGATTGGGCGGCACCGAGGTCGAGCCCCCGGCCAGGGGCAGGAGATCGTCGTCGGCGTTCACGCCCACCGTCGTCGGAAAAGCAGGCAAACCAGACGGGGTGTCGCCTGCGATAGCGTGGACGCGTGCCGTGGCCCCGTACAAAAAGACGCCAGGAATCAGTTTGCCCCTGTAGGCGGCATCGCCGACTTGGAACATCAGTACTCCACCAGCTTTGAACTGGATCAATCGGGCCCAGGGCACGCCGTTGGCATCTAAGGCACCGACGATCACCTCGCAGCGCAGGGTCAACCGCTGGCCGACATTGAACGTCGGCGCCACGTCGGCCAACCCAGCAATGGGCCTCGCCCCATCATTGACGCCACCCGTCACCCCAGCCCCGTCACCGAAACCACTGTTCCAGTGGGAAACACTCCACCCCCCGTCGAGGTGTGCGAACCGGTAGCCTTCGGAGCCAGTGCCAGTGGTCATCCACAGGCCGATGTGTTTGCGGGCGCTTGGGTCGGTCAGCAACTCGACGTCGGCTTCGAACCAGAAATCGCCGTGGGCGGTTTCATTGAAGCGCAGAATGGACTGGCTGTTAGGAGCCGAGATGTCGATGGATTGCTGCGCGCTGTTGTGCGTCGCGGACATTCCGCCCAGGACTGCGGTGTAGCCGGTGGCAGGCGCCGTGGCGAAGGACTCGCTCAGCGGGTAGCTCATGGCTTACCTCCACGGCCCGGTGATGTCGAACGCGATCTGCGCGCCTTCGGTTTCCGAGCTGTACTGCGTCCTGACCAACAGGAACTTTCTGCCTTCCTGGCCGACGACGTTGTCGACGATGGTCTGGTCGCTGTACGGACGATCCTGGGGCATCCACAGCATTCCAGGCAGGATGCCGCGCATGTGGCCATCCTCCTGCCGCACGTAGGTGGGCAGCAGCCACAAGCTGTAGTCGGCTCCATTCGGGAACGGCGTCGGGCCCCGGCCGCAGATCTGCTGGCCATTGTTCGTGTTCAGGGACGTGAGCCCAAACCGCACCGGGTTGCCAAGTTGGGTGTGGTTGCGCAGCAGCACCTTGCCCGTGAAGTCCAGGGACGAGACCAACCCGTAGCCGCTGAACTGGCCGGGATAGCTCCAGTAGTTGCTCATCCCCGAGTAGTTGTCATCGGCAGCCAGCACCGTGGCGTAGTTGTCACCCGGCTTGAAGCTGATGAGGTCCCCGAAGCAGTAGCTGTTGCGGCCATACCAGCCGTAGCCCGCCGCGTTGGTGCAGAAGAGGAAGAACAGGCGGTCGTCACCGATCAGCACCCAGTTGCGCCCACCGCCGCCGCTGTCGCCATTGCTCTCGTACTGGGGGCCGCGCGCGTGGAACCACTTGTACCAACCCCACTGGCTGGCGGTGACCTGTTTCCAGTTCTGCGTCGGGTTGTTCGGGTCATAGGGAGCCTGCGCGCCGACGATGGTGTCGATGTCCGACAGGTCTTCGACGATGCCGACGTTGGCCCACTTGGCCCAGCCCGTCGTGTAGTTGGGCGTCTTGAGGCTGTTGTCGATCAGCAGAATGTTTTGCGGGGACTGCGGGTTCTTGCTGCGGTAGGCGGCCTTGTGAGTCGACGAGAACGGCTTCTCCCACCCCAGCGGGGCAACCTTGGCCGAGAGACTCGTCGCCGTCGTGGCGGTCGAGACGGGCGTGCCGGTCACCGCATAGGTGAACGTGGTCATCGTCGCCGTCAGTACGCGGAACTGTCCGTTGTACTCGGGCTGCTCAGCGCCAGCGATCTCGACCACCTGAAATGGCCGATATGCGTGGCCCGAGGAAATGGTCGCCGTGGCGATGCCGTCGGCGAAGGTCAACGTGTCGATGGCCTTCAAGGCGAAGCCATTGATCAGGCACGCATCGAGCATGGTCACCAGATCGCCCCAGTTGTTGGCGATCTGGGGCGCGCCGGTCATACCGCTGCTGAAGTATTTGACGGTCAGGTCGGTCATAGCAATTCCTGCGAGAAGGGTTCAAAGATCAGGGGGCACCCACACCATCAGGGCGTGTCGACATCCCCACGAATCAGCAACGTGAAGTGGTCGTCGGGCACGGACTCCGGTCCCTGCTGGACGGTGCGCACCACCCAGACCGGGAACTGGCTGCCGATGGTGTTGAAGCGCAGCACGTTGCCGGTGGCCCAGCCGTTGCCCCAGCCGAGCGCGGGCAGACGGAAGTACGGCACGCCGGTCGCCGGGTTGTTGGGGGCGCAGTCGGCGCTGGTATTTCCGGTGGCGATCACACCGACGTTCTCGCCGATGACCTCGAACGAGGTGCTGTTGGTCATCCGAACCACCCAGCGCTCGGTGAGCGCCCCGCGATTGGTGACCGTGATCGGGTACTGGGTGTGGTTGAAGGTGGCGGTGGCGGCGCTGCCGATCAGTTCATCCGACCAGCTGCCGTTCCAGGTGCTCTGGTCGAACACGAGGTTCACGCGGGCGAACAGGTCACCGGCCACCAGCGCACTGGAGACAAAACTGCCAGAGACCGGATCGCCGGGACTGGCCAGCGGATAGGCGTGCGTCAGCGGGCGCGTGAAGCTGATCTCGCCGTTGATCTGCACGTCGCGCACTACGGCCATGTCCTCGATGCGGTGCTCGATGGTCACTGGCTGGCTGTAGCCAGTCACGTCGGTAAACGTGACGGTGCCTGCTTCCAGATCGGTAACGTAGCCTGTGTGGATCACCACGCCGTTGTGGCCGACCACACGCACGCGCGACAGACGCACCCGCGCGCAATCGATGGTCTGGCCGTTGCTGACCGAGGCAGTGATGCGACCGGTGTGGCCGACGACGGCGAAGCCTCCTGGACGGAAGATCGGCACACGCCCGTCGCTAGGCAGGCGTACCGGGTCGATACCCAGCAACGCCGAATCCAGGGGCAGATAGCTGTAGGCCACTGCGCTGTAGCGCAGGCTGGAGGCCGCCACCGGCTCTGGCCGGAAAATCTTGCCGTCTGGCCGCACGTTCTCGGCGTCGAACCACGGCTCGCTCTCGTTGCCCGCCGCCGTGACCACGGTGCCAAACCGCACTCGCACAAGGCCAGTGTCGTAATCGACGCTGCCGATGACGCCAGACGCGGTGATCGTGCCGTCGATGCCTGCCGTCACGGTCTGGGCTCCACCCACCGCGCGGGCGAACTGAATGGAGAGCGATCCGGGACGCAGCGGCGCAGCACCGGTGCGGAACACGTAATCGCTGGAGATGTTCTCGCCCACCGTGGTCACGCAACTGGCGCGCGTGATGCTGTTGGTCGCGCCCGCCGACCACGAGGTGAGCGTCACCGTACCAGAGAGGTAGTTGATGCTGCCACGCGTGACCCAGCCGCTGGGCGTGAATTCGCGCAGCGTGCCCTGACCGTTGTCGCCCCAGGGCTGGCTGCCCGCGATGGCCAGCAACACCGTGCCGGTCACCACCTGCGCGTTGATGCCGGGCACCAGCCGAAACGATGGGCTGAACGCGAACGTCTCACTGTGGTTGCTGGTCGAGCCCGCGCTGTTGTAGCGCAGCAAGACGCGGCCGGACTCGTCGTTCGGGTAGAGCGACGGCGCATCCACGTAGTTGATGCCGCCGTAGTTGAGGCGGAACATCTGGCCCACGCCCGACGCCCAGCCAAGGCGCTGCGCCCCGTAGACAGGACTTGGAATCTTTACAGTGACGTCGGGCTGGAACTGCACCGCCCCGGTGGCGTAGTTGACGCTACCGATGACTTGGCCTGCGCGCAGCACATTGCCCGCACCATCGTCGCGGGCGTATTGCGTGGGATCGACCCCGTTCCACAGGCCTAGCCCCATCGCCTGAATCTGCTGCAGCGTGTAGACCCCGAGTACGGCGGTGTCCGTCAGGGTGTTCCACTCGATCTCCAATGAACCCGGCTCGATGGAGCCCAGGGTTGCAGTCACCGGCACCTTGCCCTGGCCATCGCGCGAGGGGTGCGCGAAGCTGTCCTCCTGCTTGGGGCCCGCAACGTAGTCCACGGTCAGCAGTGCGCCGACTGGCGGCAGGACATTCGGCGCGAAGCTCAAGAGGTTCTGCGCGACGTTCAGACTACCGGTGGCAGCACCACTGAGCTCGCCAGACGTGGTGGCGGACGCCGTGCGCGTGCCCGTGCCGCTCTCGTGTGGCCAGGTGATGGTGAGCGTGCCCGGCTGAACGCTTTTGCCTTCGGGCGGGGCAAGCAGCAGGGCCTGCGATGCCTTCAGAGCGGCGGTTGGCTGCTGCGTTTCCTGGGTCGGCACGTTCCACGTCAGGATCAGCGATGAGCCCACGTCGGGCAGTGCCCCCAAGGTCACGACGAAGGCCCCGGTGTTCTTGTTGAAAGTACCCGCGCCATAGCTGGCATCCAGCCCTTTGAGGGAGCCATTGCCGCCATCCGAAAGCACGTACCAACGGCCCTGCGCCATGTAGCTGATGGCAAGCGTGCCGGGTTGCGGCACCGGATTTACGGTGCCGACGTAGGACTGGCTGCGCGATTCCGGCGTGACCGCGATCTCCGCGCTTTGCGGCGCGCGCTGCAGTTGTGCAGCAGGTATGTAGGTGATGGCCTTGCTGTTGGACATCGAGCCGGAGTTCAGGCTCAGGATGCCGTTGGCGTAGTCGATGGTGCCCAGCGTGCCGCTGGCGGTCTTGAGCAGGCCCGCATCGTCGAAGATCGTGATGCCATCGGTGACGATGGACAGCGACCCCGGCAGGCAGCCACCCGGCAGGTTGAATTTGATGCTGGTGTTCCAGGCGTGGCTGGCCGTGTAGCTCACGGGTGCCGCGCCCGGTACCGGCAACCCTGCTGCGGCGTAGGGTGGCACGAAGGAGATCGGCGTCTCGGTCTGGGCGCTGGGCACGAGCTGCGTGTAGATGGACGCGCCCTTGATGGTGAAGTCGCCCACATTGGCAGCCTGCGTCAGCGGCACGACGCCGACGTAGGTGCCCGCGTCGGCCACCACCGTGTCGCGCGTTTTCGTGCTGTTGGTTGCCCGCGTGAAGGTTCTACTGGCGGGCGAGCCCGTAAAATCAAAGCGCAGCGCGTCGCTGATGGCGACGGTGACGACCGCCGCCTTGTAGTCCTGGTCGGTGTTGTAAGTGAAGCTGCGCTCGACCACCGACACGGCGGTGGCGCGGATGTACTGCTCCTTCTGCGTGGGCAGTCCTTCGTTCTCGATCAGGACGAGAGTCTGGCCGACGTTGGGCACGGCGTCGCTCAGGCGCTGGAAGAGCTGGATCACCCGCTGCCCGGCGATGTGGTTCTCGAACAGGTAGCCCGCCCACTCCGGCCCTTTGTTGAGGTAAGCCTCGATGCGGGTCTGGGCCTGCTCACGGGTGTCGAAGGTCTTTCGGGTGGAAAACAGCGTGACGCTGACGCGCTCGTCCTGCGGCGGCTCGGCCACGATGACGTTGGCCCCGAAGTAGGTGTCGGTGTCATCCGTGGCCACTTGCACGAAGCTCTTGCGCAAGTTGACACGGCCTCCGGCGCGATCCAGCTCGGAGATGTCGGGGAAGATGGCGTTCGATACGCCATCGGCAATCACGAGGCCCGTGGGCGCGCCGCCGCCTTCGGGCACGTCCGCCATCACGGCGGACTTGAGCAGCTTCACGTCGCCAGATTGAATTGGCATCTCAGCCTCCGCAGAGCCGCCTCAAGGAGGCTGAAGCCCCCTCGGGGGGCAGCGAACAAAGTGAGCGTGGGGGCATTGCTAAATCTCCAAAAATCGAAGAGTCAAGCGGTAGAAGTCGTTGCCGGATCGCGCCGGGATGCCCAGCACGGGTTCGGCCTCGATGGCGACCTCCTGGTGGCGGAAAGCGACCGTGAAGACCCGGCCATCGGCGAAAGTGAGTTCGAAGCGGCCTGTGGTGCCGCCCACCGGAATCGCCGCCCACCCGCGCAACTGCTCCACGGCGGCACGCGTCACCCAAGCCATATCGGGTGCGCCCACCAGGGTGATCGGGCGGCCTGCCTGCCGGGTGGCCGACTGAATCAGCAAGGCCCCAGTGATCAGGTAGGACGCATTGCCAACCGCAGGCGACCAAGCGTGCTCGTCGCTCCACAGCAAGTCGTCAGGCAATGGCAGAGCCACCCCGGTGTCGAGGTTCTTCAGTTGCATCGGGAAACCCTCAGGCAGAGAAACAGGAGCGCACGGTCAAGCCGTGCGGGCGCGGGCGTTGTCCAGCAGTTGCAGCAGTCGCGCTTCGTCGCGCGCATCGACGGTGGCGTTGACCTTCTGTTGTCCCGAGGACAGTTCCACGCGCACGGTGCGGGTGGGCGTACCTTCGGGCAATGAGGGACGTGGCAGGCTGCTGCCAACGGGTTGCACCAGACCACCGGTGGCGAAGCCCTGAATGCCCGCCAGCGCACGCCCGGCCAGGGCCTGCGCCGGGGCAGACAGGTTGTTGATGGCTTCAAAGAAGCCCACGCCAAGGCGCGCCACCGCCGATCGGTTGACCACGTACTCACCCGGAGTGAGCATTGCTGGCACGGTGTCGGATTTGGACAGGCCGCCCTTGGCGAAAAACTCGCCGTCCAGCGATTCCATGTAATCGATCAGATCCCGCTCAAGATCCTTGCCGTAGATCATCGGCTGGGCCATAGCGAAGCGCCAGCGTTGCTTGATCTGGTCGAGGTTGGCGCGCTCGTTGGCGGTGAGCGTCTTGCGGTCGATGATCTTTTCCAACGCAGAGCGATCCTGACGCGCCAGAGGAGTCCAGTACGCGAAGGTCTTGTCGCGGGCGTCCAAACTTCCGCTGTAGCTGATCTGCCCCAGGCCTTGCAGCCCGAGCTCGATCATCTTTTCGGCCTCGACCACGTCCCGGTTGCGTTTGGGCTGGGTCACCGTGACCGGGCCACCCTTGGCAAAGTGCGCCACACCACCCACTGCGCGGTTCGCTAGTCGCGAGAGCGCGCCGCTGCCGTACTTCTGCACCGCCGCCTTGCGGATCACGAAGGCACCAGCATCCAGGGTGCGCGGCACGGTGTCGTGGTGGCCGGAGCCGGGCACCGAGCCACCGCTCATCCGTGGAAAGGCCGGAGCCACCGCACCGCCGTCGGCAAACCGCCGCACGCCACCCACCAGACCACCGGTGGCATTGGTTTCTACTTTGGTCACGTAGATGGTGTGAGTGCTGGAGGTGTTTCGCCCGTTGAGGCTGTCGATCTCCGCGCGTGCCGCACCGACGTTGCTGGCCACCTGATGCTGCGACTCGGTCTGGATGCGATCCAGCGCCTTGATCATCCCCTCAACATTGGTGATAGCCGCCTGCGCCTTCTCGGTCGCCACCTTCAGCTCGAACTGCGCGTTTTGGTCGGCGTAGGTCTTGAGCCTATCCAGTGCCTCCTTGGCCTTGGATACATCGGCATCGACCGGCAGCGTCTTGCCTTCCTTGAGCAACTGCTCGTATTCCTTGAGCTTCTTCTCCGCTTCCTGCAGATCGGCCTGGATCTGGAGCAGGTATTCCTTTTCGGCCAGCGCCTTGTCCAGATCAGCGATGGCCTTGTCGAAGCGCGTGGTGTCGGCGTCGAGCGTGACTTTCAGCCCGTCCTTGAGCTTGGCCGTGATGTCGTCGACCTGGCGCGTGGTCTCGGTCAGCGTCCGCTGAATCTCATCGCGCGCCGTGATTGCCGAGCGTGCCGCCGTCTGGTGCGCCTTCGCTTCGGCATCCAGCGTCTGGTTGAGAATCTCCTCGGACTGGCGAATACGGTCGATGGCATCGCGCACGCCCTGTTTGCCCTGCGCGGCCTGCACGTCGGCATCCTTGGCCTTCTGCGCCAGTTCCGCGCGCAACTGATCGGCTTGCCGCATCAAATCGGCGGCCTGCTGGTACTCCTGCCTGCGGTATGCCTCGCGCGACTGTGCTTCCAGCTGCGTGACCTGAGACACCGCTTGCTCGGACTGTTTGCGCGCTTCCTCGCCGCGCTTAGCCTCGTTGGTCTGGCTGGTGGCCACCTGCGCGGCCATGTCCATCGCTTGTCTAGCCAGCTGGCGGGCAAGTTCCAACTCGCCATTGGCCAGCGCCCGGCGCGCCTGCTCCTGCATCTCAGTAATCTGGCGCTTGCGATCCTCGGTGGCCTCGTACTCCGTCATGCCCTGACGGCGGATTTCGCGGATGCGCTCCTCCGTGGACATCGACAACTGGCGCTTGGCTTCCTCGATGCGCTGCACTTCGGCCAGATGCCGGTTGGCTTCGGCGTTGAGCGCGTCGATGTGCTGGCGGTACTCGGAGAGCGCCTGCGTCAAGGTCTGGCGCTTGGTGGCGAGGATGTCGTTCTCGACCCGCTGCACGTTGGCGCGGCGCTCTTCCTCGGTCTGGCCTTGCCGGGCGGCGGCATCCTTGCGCGCCTGCGTTTCCTGATCGATCAGACCGAGCGTCTCGGTCGTGGCCTGACGGCGCAGGGTTGCCTGCTGGGTCAGCGCCTCGGCGAGCAGCTGGGTGGATTTGGCGATTTTGGCGGTTTCGGACTGCTGGGTGCGCTCCAGTTCCGCCTTCTCCTGCTCGTAGCGGTTCTTCACCGCCTGCACCTGCTGCGCGAGACTGGCCTCGACGATGGCGGTCAGCCCCTTGTAGGCCTCGGCCATCCTGGCGGTGGCGTCGTTGACCACGCCTTGGGCCTTGCCCACCGCCTGTTCGACCTCGCCCAGCCGGGACTTGAGCTTTTCCAGGGCGGAGTGGACGGCCTCGATGCCGCGCCCGACCGCTTCCTGCGTGCCCTGGCGCACGGCTTCGAGTCGCTTGGCGATTTCCTCGGCAGCGGTCGCGGCGGTGTCCATCGCGCCCTTGGCGGCGTTCGCCCCTTCCGTGGCGTCGGCGTACATTTCGGCGAAGATGCGGTTCATCTCCGCGAGCCGCTGTTCGTGGCGCTTGGTGGCTTCGGCGATGGTGTCAGAAGTGAAGATGGCGGCGAACACCTCCCACTGGAAGCGCAGGTGCTCGATGCCCTTCATCAGCACCTCGACCATGAAGATGCCCGCCTTGCGGACGATCTCGAATTTCTCCGACAGCCACGTCCCGATCTCCCAACCGATGATGGCCGCGCCGAGCACACCGAACGCCACGCGCAGCTTGCCCACCGTGGCGATGGCGTTCGACACCGACAGGTTGGCCGCTGCCCACGCCGCTGCCGTGGTGCTGGCCGCCGTCACGGCTGCTGCACCTGCTGTCTGCCACGCGATGATCAGCGCCGGGATCAGGCGGTAGACCAGTACCGCGAGGCCGACCTCGGCGATGCGCCCCAGCCACTTCATCACCGTTTCCAGGTTCTCCGACAACCACGTCAGGGCCTCGGCGAGCTTCTGGGTAAAGCCCGTCGATTCGTCCAGACGACTGATCCACTGCCCGAAGGCGTTCGACAGACGCGTGAAGGCCTGGCTCACGGTCATCGGCAGTTGGGCGTACTCGGCGGCCAGCTTGTCCTTCTGGCTCATTAGAGCGTTCACCACCACATCGGCGGTGAGGCGGCCTTCCTCGGCGAGCTTGCGCAGCCGTCCGATGGGCACGTTCAGGCCGTCGGCCAGCGCCTTGGCCAGACGCGGGCTGTTTTCGACGACGGAGTTGAACTCCTCGCCGCGCAGCACCCCAGAGGCCAATGCCTGACCAAACTGCAGCAGGGACGACTGCGCCTCAGTGGCCGATGCGCCGGAGATCCGCAGCGCCTGCGAGATACTTTCGGTGAGCGAGAGCGCATCCTGCTGCTCGCCGCCCAGCATCCGCACCGCCTGTTGGAGCTTGCCGTAGAGGGTGGCCGTCTCCTGGATCGGCACGCCGATGCGCTGCGCGATGGCGAACAGCTCTTTCTGGGCGACCGTGTACTCGCGGCTGCCTGCGGTCGCGAGCTTCAGGCGCGCAGACATCATGTTCCAGGCGTCGGCGATCTGGACGATCTCCTGCACCTTGCCGCTGCCCCAGTTGATGGTGAGGAAGGCCAGCAACTGCGTCTTGGCCTTGGCGACCTGATCGCCAAAGGCGTTCATTCCGGCCTTGACCTCGGCCACCCCGGCAGCGGCCTTGTCGCTTGCGGTCTTAGCGCTGGAGCCGAACCCGCCGAGGCTGCGTTCGGCCGAGGTGATGGCGCGCTTGAGCCCTTCGTCCGCGCCTTCTAGTGCAACAAGGATGGAAATGCGGTTTGCCATCTCAGTCCACCAGCCGTAACTGCTTCTCGATCCGTGCAGAGAGGCGCGGGATGCGACCGGCGACGATGCGCTCGACGTTCAGCCGCTTCTTGAGCTGCACGCGCGGCACCAGCACGGCGATGGGCACGTCGGCACCGCGCTTCAGCTTCTTGATGCCCTCGGCTTTTCGGTAGCGGCGTTTGAAGCCCGACAGTGGCCGGTCGTGTTCCTTGATGTTCTCGGCCATCAGCACGATGTTCCCCTTGGCGTTCTTGATGAAATAGGCATTGCCGCCGCGCATCAGCTCGGCGATCTGCGCCTTGAAGCGTTTGCGGCCGACACGCCCGTGTAGCGGGATCAGCATCCGGCCTCCAATGACGCCGCCCCGCTCGTGAATACCCGACCACGGGATGCGCGAGCCGACGTAGAGCGCGGGCAGCCGGTTCTTGTCCTTGTCCAGCACCTTGGCGGTGAAGCCCTTGACGAAGGACTTCTTGACCACCGCCATCTGGCCCGCAACGTGGCTGCGCACGTCCTGCTTGAGTTCGGCGGCCTCACTGGCGATGCCACGCGCGACCGCCTTCTGCACTTTCTCGCGGAACTCGCCGCCCCAGCGGCGCAACTGCGCCTGCGCGGCCTTGCTATCGATGCGAACCGAGATGCGCATGGTCTTGGAGCCTGTCGAGGGTCTGGTCGATGTGACGTGGATCGCCGCGTGCGCCGATGGCGATCAGCGAGAGCAGCCGCGCATCGCGTGCGGCGTCCTCCCGCACGGTGGCGGCAGCGAAGCCGTGCACCTGCGCCAGGGTGTAGTCGAGGATGTCCGGCAGCCGGTGGCCGTGGGCAATCAGGTGCTGGACGGTGTCGAACCACCCGTGGCCATTGCTGCCGTCGCGCCCGTCCGCGCGATCAGCCCGTCGAGCCGAGGCATCACCGTCCGGGTAAAAAAATCGGCGTTGACCTCGATCACCTTGGCCGCCAGCAGGATGGCCTGGTCGGCATCGAGCGCGTCTACCCACGCGCGCGGTTTGCCGACAGCGATGGACACTGCGGTCAGCAGGTCGTCGCCGCGCTCGCCGAACAGTGCCAGCCAGTCGATGCCATCGCCGCCGATCTGCTGCATCACCGGGGTGATAGCGCGCAGGAAGGCGGGCATCTGGCCGACCTTGAGTGGCTTGATCGCCAGCGGCTCGCCATCGATGACCAGCTCCACCGCCTGCGGGATGAGGGTTTCCAAATCGCTCATGGCAGTCCCCATCACAGTTGCACGATGCGGCCGAACTGGCCGAGCACCGCGTCATAGGGTTTGGTGGTGTCGGCCAGCAGCGAGCCTTCCAGCTCGAACTTGTTGTACTCGTCCGAGATGAAGGAGATTTCCTTCAAGGGGTCGAAGGCGACGCGGTACAGCTCCACCAGCACCTTGGCGTTGCCCTGCGCGGTGTTGACGCCTTCCAGGCGCAGGAACCGCTCGGGCAGTGCCTGCGTGAAGATGCCGATCTCCGTGGCGACGCCGTAGCTGTAGGCCGCCTTGAACGGCGCGGTGAAGCCGGTGGTATCCAGAAACTGGAGGGCACCGAAGTCGGTGTCGGCGGTGTAGTGCGTGCCTGCGGTCAGCGTCGCGGGCGTTCCTGCCGAGTCGGTCACCACCAGCGCCGACACCTTCGGGTGGGCGAAAAAGTAGCGGTCGCCGACCACGGGCGCGGCACCGCCGATGGGTTCGGCGGTCACCGTGCCGGTACTGCCGGTGACGTGGTTGCCGTACAGGGCCAGGGCGAGGTTTTCCTTGGTGAACTCCTCGATGGTGAGGTTCACGGTGGCGGACTTCTGCTTGACCATCCGGTGATCCAGCGAGCGCTGGCCGGTCTGGCTCTCGTAGTGCTCCAGCACGTCGGTCTTGAGTGAGAGCTTCAGCTCGGCCACGTTGCCGGGCGAGCGCACTTCGATGGGAAGGCCGTCGATATCGCGCTTGCCGAGGAAGACGCGGCCTTGAAACGATGCATAGGTGCTCATGATTTGGATTCCTTGCGTTGGGTGGTTTTGGGTTCGATGGGGGTGCCGTCGCCTTCCGGCTGCGGCACGGGTGCGGGCTGACGGTCGTGGCGGGCGATGCCGTTGGCGATGAGCCAGTCGGCAGTGCCGCTTTCCACGTCAAGCCGTTCGCCCGGCTGCAGCGGCTTGCCCGCGTGGGTGTGCGGGCGGATCAAAACGAGTGATGTCATGGGAGTCATCCGTTGGTTGAAAGATCGGTGTCGAGCGTCCGGTAGGTGATCGCGTAGCGCGCGGGAATAGCGGCGGCCACCGCGTCGGCGTCCTCGACATCCCACTCGCATTCCTGCTCGCGGATGCCCAAGGCAAGGCCACCCAGATTCCGGTCGGCCAGCAGCGCGGCGTGGGCGGCGGTGAGCAGCCGGTCGGCTTCGGTTTCCGGAATGGCGGGAGGTACCGCGCGGGCCAGCGCGACGAGGCGCACCGTGAGCTCACGCGTCACGCGGTCGTTGGCACGCTCGGTGATGGATTCGGACTCGGGAAACACCACCAGCGCCGGGCATTGCTCCCGGCTGATGGCCACCGTGGGCGAGCGGTGTAGCGTGGCACCGAGCGATTCCACCGGCGTGCGGACAGCCGCCATCACCGCGAGCAGAATCTGTTCGCGGATCGAGTTGCCGGACACGGCACTACACCCGGGTGAGCTGTGCGCGCATCTCCGAGCCGTCGCCCACGGCCCGGGTGCTACGCACCTGATAGATCACGCCATCGATCTCGACCGCCTCGCGCGGAACCAGCCCCAGGAACACCGAGGCCGGATACGACATCTGATAGTCGGTGGTCGAGGCCAGGCCGTCGAACACGGTGTCGTCCGGAGCGGCGAAGCCAACCGGGTGGCGCTGCGCTGTCGTGCCGTCCGAAGGACGCCAGAGGCAGTCCTTCAAGAGCCCGGCATTGGCGGCCGATTCGTAGATCTGCTCGACGAGACTCATCACGCCACCGTCAACTTCACCAGCACACCCGGACGATGGCACATCGGCAGCGGGTTGGACTGCGTGTGCAGATCGGTGCCCCGGTCGAACTTGCGCGGCTCCTGCTTGGCGTACAGCGGCTGGCCGACCGTGTTGACGGTTTCGTTGAAATCCGCCGGTGCGAAGTAGGTGCCGAAGGTGTCGATGGTGCCCAGCGGGAAGGCATGAGCCTCGCCAGCGGCGATGAAACGGCGTGCGGTTCCGCTGGCATCGGTGGCCTGCCCCCGGTACTCCTCGAAGGTGATACCGCCGTAGGTGAAGCCGCGACGCACGTCGTTGATGAGGATTGCCCCGTTCTGCCAGTTCTCGAAGGCCTTCTCGACCTTGGCGTGGCCGGTGAGCGCGGCGAAGAACTCCGGCGAGCACAGGCAATGGACACCATTCATGAACTCGCCTTTGAGGTTCTCCTCGATGGTTGCCAGCACCGTGGTGCACTTGGCTTTCACATTGGTGCCCGCCGTGCCCAGCTCGAAGGCCACCGCCTGCTGGGTGATATCGAAGGCATCGAACAGGTCGTAGAGAACCGAGCCGTCCGCGTCGAGGATCACGCCCTTGAGCGCACCCATGCGCAGGTGCTCCAGCGTGATCGCATGCTTGTTGCGCATCGTCTCCAGATGGCGCGCGATCACGCCTGCCACCGTCTCGGTTTCGGTTTCCGAGCCGAAGGCACGGATGCCTTGGACTTCCTCCGGCAGCACCACGTCGTCGTGCGGGATGTGCGGCACCACGAAGGAGCGCAGCTTGCGTTTTCCACGCACGCCAACCGTGCCGGGTGAACCCGGTGGCAGCGTAGGCAGCAAGTTGAGCACGCCGTTCATTTCCTCGACGACGATCTGGCGCTGCCGTACCGGCTTGGACGGCATCAGGTTCAGTTCTTCCAGACGCCCGTAGCGGTTGGGCAGGATGTTGATGGCGGCGGTCAGCGCCGTCATCGAGAAGGCGGGATTGCTGAAGGGGTTGTTCATGGTCAGGCTCCTTGGCGAACGAGCACGCCAAGCGCCTTAAGCTGCGCAATGGCGGTGAGTTTTTCGGCGGTGGTGATGGCGTCGGGCCACGCGAGCGCATGGTGGGCGACGATGGCGTGGCGCGCGACGACGAGACCGTCGTCACGGTCGATCAAGGTGGCGTCGCAGGCCTGTAGCAGCACGCCAGCCGCGACCTGCGTGCCGTCTTCTGCGGACGGATCGAGCTGTTTGAACTTGGCCGTTGCGGTGACGATGCCGACCACCGTGCCCAGCGGCAGGTTCTGGCCCGAAGCGACCGTGACGCGGTCGCGCGAGTAAAGGTTGGGGGCTTCGTACTTGAGCAGGTCGCCCAGGTTCAGAGGTTCGGCGAGAGCGGGCATCTCAGATCTCCTTCTTGGTGGATTGCGCTGCGATCTGCTTGGCGGCGTCGATCAGCGGATTGCTGGCCACAGGGCGCGCGGCATCGGGGGCGATGCGGCTGGTGATTTCGGGACTGGCTTCGGCCTGCGCCGCAAGCAGTTGGCTGCGCACCTTGGCGGGCGAGGACTGGGCTTCGAGGAAGCCCGCAATCAGGTCGGTTCGCCCGGCCAACGTGCAGGTCTGGGCGATTTCGACGGCGTCGGCCACGCTCAGCGCGGTGGAGGCGGCGGACGGTTGAGGAGGACTGCCAGCAGGATCAGCAAGAGGCCGATCAGGAGCAGCGGGGTCGGTTCGATCATTCATGGAAGACTCCATCTGGTGGTTGCGAAGAAAGCCCGCTTGGCTGGCCGGAGCCACCTGAGTCGGGAGTGGGGAAAGCGATTGCGTGAGTTGTGTAAGCGCGTCGTCAAGGCTGCCGACGGCGTCGGCCAAACCGGTGGCGACGGCGTCCGGGCCGAAGAACAGACCCGCTTCCGTGGCGCGCACGGCGTTCGCATCGAGGCCGCGATGGCGCGCGACCGTCTCGACGAACAGGTCATAGATGCGATCCACCTCGGCCTTGAGGACGGCGTGGGCTTCGTTGGAGATCGGTTCGTGCGGGTTGAGGTCGTTCTTGCGTTCGCCTGCGAACACGGCGGTGTAGCGAACGCCATCTTGGGCGTCCTTCACCGACTGATCGACGTGCATCGCGATGACGCCGATCGAGCCAACGCCGCCGGTGCGCGCGACGAACACGCGGGTGGCGGCTGACGCCAGCGCATAGGCTGCAGAGAACGCCATGTCGTTGGCCACGGCCCAGACGGGCTTCACTTCCGACGCCGCTCGGATACGGTCGGCCAGATCGAACACGCCGCCCGACTCGCCACCGGGCGAATCAATGTCGAGCAGGATCGCGACGATCTCAGGGCTGGCCAACGCCGCATCCAGTTGCGCGGCGATGCCGGTGTAGCTGGCGAGACCCGATTCGGCTTCGATGCCCGAGGTTCGGCGTACCAGCGTGCCGTGGATCGGGATGACGGCGACCTTGCTGCTCGGAGGCCCGGGCGCGCGGGCCACAGGCGTGTAACCCACGGGCGCAGTGAGGTCGGCGAGGCCGACGCGTGCGCCGAGCACGGAGAGGATGACGTCGAGTTTCGGGCGATGGATCGCCAGCGGCACGCCGAACAGGCGCGCCGCCAGATGGGGTAGCACGGTCATGGGAATCCTTATGGAAGGCTGTCTGGCAGCCGTTCAGGAAGACGTTTGGCTGCCGGTGATGTCCAGCGCGTTGGCGCTGCGGTTGGGTTCAGCACTGCCACCGTCCTTGGACGTGTAGCGAGGGTCGGAGTCGAAGATCAAGCCGAGGTCGTCGGCGCGCTGGTTGTCGGCCGCAATCTCGCGGTCGACGTCCTCGGCGTCGTAGCCGTTTGCCGAGATGGCTTCCGAGCGACTCATCAGGCCCGCGCGGATCGCCAGCAACATCGCCTTGAATTCCTTCTCGGGATCGACCCACTGCCAGCCCTGGGGAATCCACTTCACCGCGAGGTACTGGCGGCGACGGGCTGGCCCGCCACGCGCGAACCCGGGGGCTTCGATTGCACCGGCAAGCACCGCCTGCTTCATCCAGGCTGCCCACACCGGACGGCACATCTGATGCACCAGCACCCCGTGCTGCACCATCTCGCAGCGACGCCGGAACTCCAGCATCCCGGCGCGGATGGACGAGTAGTTCACGCCGGTCAGATCGCCGGTCAACTGCTCGTAGGTGATGCCAATGGCGGCGGCAACCGCGCGGAACTGGGTGCGCAGGAATTCGGAGTACGAACCGCCCACGTCAGCGGGGTCGGAGAACTTGATGTCCTCTCCGGGCTCCAGAATCTGCAGCGTTCCCGGCTCCAGCCCGGCGAGCGCAATCCCGTCGGCGTCCGATGCGCCTTCGCCCATCAGGTTGTCCTCGGGGTTGGCGCGCGTGACGAAGCCCGCGAACATCGCGGCGGTTTTCTTGCGCACCAGCTCGGCGTCGTCGTACTGGTCGAGCTCGTTGAGCTTGACCAGGGCTCGTGACAACCACGGTTCGCCCCGGATCTGGCCTGGGCGCAGCACGCGGAACAGGTGAATGATCTCCTTGGCATCGATGCGCACCGTGTCCATCCCGCCCTGGCCCGACATCGGGGCCAAACGCCCGTCCTCCGGGTGCGAGCGGTACAGGTGGTAGGCCACGCGCCGCCCCAGGCTGTCGAACTCAATGCCGGAGCGCACGACGTTGCCGGACGGCAGATCGGTGTTCAGGTTGATGGGCAGGTGCTCGGGCTCCAGCAACTGGAGCTGCAGGGGGACCGACAGGCCATCCTCCGGACGGCGTGGCCGCAGTCGGATCAGGCATTCGCCACCTTCGAGCATCGCCCGACACGCCAGGGCCTGCAGGCCATAGAAGTCGGTCTGTCCGGCCGCGTCGGCTTCCTCGACCCAATCGCGCCACAGTGCCTGCACCTCGGCCTTGAACCGTTCGTCGCCAGACAGGCTTTGCGGCTTGATGCCGGTGCCGACCGCATTGGCTACGAAGGCTTCGATACCGGCCTGCGCCCAGGCATTGCGCCGAACGAGGTCCCGGCTCTTACCGCGCAGTTCGGCGTTGGTCGCCAGCATCGCAGCGACCGCGCCGGGGTTGCCGGGCATCCACGCCAGCGAGCGGCGGCCACGCCCCGCCGCCTCGTGGACGGGAGGCTGACCAAAAAGGCTACGGAGTTTGGAGTACCAGGCCATCAGAACCCCTTCGACGTCGTGACACGGATCTGGCGCGGCGCACCGGGCAGCAACCCGGTTTCAGCCGCCTGCTGCAGCAGTCCGCGCCTGACCTCGCGGATAGCGGCCATCAGTTCGTCAACCGAGCGGTACTCGACCGTCTTGTCGGCAAAGGTCACCCGCCGTTCGCCCTTGGCTAGTGCGGATTCCAGGGCCTGGAGCTGGGTTTCTGTGTAGGCCATCAGCGGTACACCACGAGATTGATTTCGGAGGAGTCGTCGAACGACGTTGCTGTCGTCGCGCAGGAGATGTCGACGTACTGGGCCGTTTTCAGGTCGGAGCTGGCGCGAACGACAGCCACACGCTGCTGGCCGCTGTTGCTGCTGCTGCGTGCGAGCGCCGTCCAGCAGTAGTTCGCATCCGGCATCGCCAGCGCAAAATGCACGCGGTACCGGCCCGCCGCTGTACGCACGACGCTGGCCACGTTGTGCGCGCTGCCGATCACGATCTGACCGCCCACGTAGCCAAAGCTCACCCACACCCGAGCAAGTCCAGGGTGCGTGGCGTCGATCTTGGTCTTGACCTCGAAGCCGATGCGCGCAGCCAGGGCGGCGATGCGGGACGCGAGGCTCATCAGGCCAGCGCCCCGTCGAAGATCACGACGAAGTCCGTGTCGGTGTTGCCAACATCGACGGCCGCAACCGCGCCAATGTTGGTGCGCGCCTGAAGTTGCTCGGCAACGGTCAGGGTTTGCGCCGCGTCGTACCGCACCCGCAGATTGACGGCAGCGAGGAGCGCGTCCAGGCCCGTAGTGCCGTTCTGCAGCAACTGCTGGATCTCCACCAGGGTGTCGTAGGCGGCGTCTGCTCCACCGAGGATGTCGGCCTTGAGCGCGTCGAGCAGCGACACGATCTTGTTCGACGAGTAGGTGGTTGAGGTGGCGATCTGGTTGTCGTCGATGGCGGTTGCGGAGAGCACCGCCGCCTTCAGTTCGTTTATCGCCGCGACCAGACTTGACTTGTCGGTGGTGGACAGGCTGGCTAGGTTTCCCGCCGTCGCCCGGACGTCGTTGAACTCCTGGGCGACCCGGATGACCAGGCTCTCGATACGGGTGGCAAGACTCATTTGTTCTCCTTGGTTTGAAGGCGACGGCCATCAGCGAAGCCAACGGCTTCGGATGACGCGTCGACCGGTATTGCGGGTTCCAGAAGCAGCGAGGCCACCGCTGGGGGTGGCCTCGTTCAATTCGATGTTGTGAATGGGCGGTGGCGCATCCGGTGGGGGCGCCACCCCAAGTTGACGCTCCAACTCCCGCCAGTGGCGATCCTCGAAGCGGTCCAGTCCCGCCGCCGACGCGGCGGCGCGGGCGTAGACGTAGCAGTCGAGCGCTTCGTTGCGCTCTCGCATCTTTTGCCATTCGCGCACCGGGAATCCGTTGCGGTCGCGGCGCGTGATCAGTTGCTCGGCGCAGAGCTGCTGGATGAACTCGGCGTCGATCTTGGGCAAATGGACGAACCCGGCTGGAAACACCGGGGTCGAGCCGTCCTCGCCCACATCCGCGCTCTTGCGCAGGTTGTTGTAGAACTCCAGCTTGGCGATCCCAACCGCCACCGTGAACACCTTGATGCCTCGGCGCAGTTTCTTGCCACCCTGCGACACATCGATGGCTGTCGGTGTGCCGATCAGTGCGGCACCGCGCGGCACGCCCTTGACCGCCATCACGCGCGGATCGTGGCAGGCTCGCACGAAGGCGTAAGCCTCCTGCGTGGCAAAGCCGGTGTCCAGCGCGAAGCGCGCCAGTGGCATCGCCACCCCCGAGGCGTGCGTCCAGTTCTCGGCCAGCATCGCGGCCAGCGCCTTCCACACCGCGTCCCGTGCGGTATAGCCCATCAGGACTCGGTGCTCGATGAGCCAGGACTCCTTGCCGCGCCCAAAGGCCCAGATCGAGGCCTCGATGCGATCCTTCTGGACGTCGGCCGCACCCACCAACAGCAGGCCTCCCTGTGGAACGGTGCCCACGGAATAGTCCTCGCGGCGCTCGACCAGCCGTTGCCAGTCGGGCGCTTCGCCTTCCTCGACCCAGGTCTCGCCCAGCTCGGTGTTCTTGAAAGTCTTGATCGCGGCGGCCGATCCCGACTCCTTGTTGACGGCGGCTTCCCACGCCGCAGCGATGTCACGCCAGGATCGCCAGCCAACGGGGCTGTAGAGCGACGACAGGTGAAAGCCAGCCGTCTTGCCCTGTGCCATCGAACGCCATTCGCCACGCTCCAGCATCCACGTCTTGTGATGCTCGGAAATCGCGGTGTCGCAGGACTCGCAGATGTAGGCGGCGGTTTCCGGTTGCCCCCTGTCCCAGCGCAGTTGCTCGAAGCGCAACCATTGCGGGTGGTTGCAGTGTGGGCACGGCACGAAGTAGCGGCGCTGGTCGCTGGCCTCGTATTCGCGTTCGATGGCCGAGGCGCCCGAGATCGTCGGCGTCGACACGATAAAGATCTTGCGCCGGGCAAAGGTGCGCGTGCGCGCCTCGGCCAGCGAGATCGCGTCGCCTTCGCCCTCGACGTCCAGGGGGTAGCCGTCCACCTCGTCGAGGAACAGGTAGCGCACCGGCATCGAGCGCAAGCCCACCGCACTGTTAGCACCGGTCATCACCAGCACGCCGCCCCGGAACTCCTTGGCCAGGATCGTGTTGCCCGAGTCGCGGCTGCGCGCCGGTGCGATCAGTTCGGCCAACGCGGCTGACTCCTCGATCAGCGGATCGATCCGCTGCTTGGAGTTGCGCTTGGCCATCTCCACCGTCGGCCAGACCGCCATCATCGGCCCCGGCGCGTGGTGGATGACATAGCCGATCCAGTTCGACCCCATCTCGGTCGCACCGAGCTGCGCTGCCTTCATGAACACCACACGCTCGACCGGCGAGGTCGGCGACAGGCAGTCCATGATGGCCTTCAGGTACGGCGTGCGACTGGTGCGCCAGCGCCCCGGCTCGGCAGACGCCTTGCTGGAGAGCATCCGGTGGCGATCTGACCATTCCGATACCGTGAGCAGCTGGTCGGGAGTAAGCCCGTCGCGCCACGCCCGCTCGATCTCCTGCGCGCCTTCGTAGTCCATCGTCATCAATCCACGCGCGGGCGCAGCTCGCCCAGCTCAATCAGGTGCTCGCGCACGGCAGCCTCCAGGGCCACGTGCATCTGGTGCGCATCGACACCGAGCGTGGATGCCATCTGCCCCGAGATACGCGCGGGCCAGTTCAACCACGCGTCGCGCTCGATGCGCGCAAGTTTGAACACGTGGGCCACGGCCTGCGCCCGATCCACCAGCTCCTTCTTGCGGTACGCCAGCTCCACCTTATTGAGCTGGGCTTTGAGCACTTCGTTGACGGTGCGTGCCTGTAGCAGCGATGTCCCGCCCGTCGACAACGGTGGGGTGCCGGGTTCGGTCACCTCACGCTCAGGCAGTACGCGCGCCTTCGCGGGGCTGACCTTCTCCGGCGCTGCCGCCTTGCGGGGTTGCAATGTGTTTTGTGCCCACTGCGCGTCGGCGGTATCCGGATCAATCGTGCCGTCTGGCAGCGGTGTGATCCGCCCGGTGTCGATGGCCTTCTTCACGGCCACGTGCGACACGCCACGGTGGCGCGCGTAGGCGCGAATGGAAAGTCCCATCGTCACCTTCAATCATTTGTTCGTCATGTCCGCAGATTGAGCTTGGCTTCCATCGGGAACAGCGCGTTCATCACGTCACGCCAACCAACCCCGAAAGGAAAACGCCATGAGCCAGATCGACACCATCCTCACCCTCATCGCCCAGAAGCATCTCGACATCGAAACCCTGCAGACCCGCAACGCCGACAGCCTCGACTTCCACGACACGGCGGTGTGGTGCCTCAAGGACGCGTTGGAAGCGGCCTTTAAGGCGGGCGTCGAATTCGGCGCATCGAGCCCGAAGGCCTCGGAAGCGGAAATCGCCAAGGACTGATCAGAAACCGACGAAGCCAAGCAGAAAGCGCTTGGCTTCAGTCCCAGACAGCGCGTTCATCACATCGTCATCCACCACCCCCGAAGGAGCAGCCCATGACCACCACCAACCTGACCCCGGCCCAGCACGCCATCCTGGCCAAGGCCATCAACACCAGCAGCGGCAAGATCGACTGGTTCCCCGACAACATCAAAGGCGGCGCGCGCAAGAAGGTGCTCGACGGGATGTTCAACCGTGCCCTGATCACCAACGACGGCACCGACTGGTTCGTCGCCGCCGAGGGCTACAACGCACTGGGCATGAAACGCCCGGACGTCACCCCGCCGATACCGGAAGTCGATGCCGAACTGGAGCACGCTGTGGCCACCGCCGAAGCGACGTGGACGCAAGCACCGGCGCAGGCCAAGCCGCGCACCCGCGACAACAGCAAGCAAGCCGACGTGATCCGGATGCTGCAACGCCCCGAAGGCGCAACCATCGGCCAGATCTGCACCGCCACCGGTTGGCAGGCGCACACAGTGCGCGGCACCTTCGCCGGGGCCTTCAAGAAAAGGCTGGGCCTGACGATCGTGTCGGACAAGCAGCAAGGCGGCGAGCGGGTGTACCGCATCGCCGAAGCGAAATCAGCGCAAGAGGCGGGTTAGCCCATCCCAACTGTCTACGGTGGGGGCCCGTTCGCGGGGATCGGTAAACCCGACCTCCTCAAGCGTCCAGTGCCCGCGTCCAAACTGACACATGCCGCAAGCCGCAACCAAATTGCCTTCTTCGTTGGTGCCACCTCGACTGTGCGGAAGAATGTGGTCAAGTGTTGCGGTCAACGCACTCAGCGCGTAGTGCTTGTCGCGATTGACCCGACCCCATCGCGCCACCGAGGGGAACATCTCCACAAGCAACTTTCTTGCTTTCGGGGAAATGACCTTGATATTGCAGAAGCGACAGCGCCAACCATCGCGCTGGTAGATCCCGTACTCAACCGACGAACTGGGCATACGCTGTTTAATTCGCTCAGTCAGGACATCGGTGGGCATACGAGACTGCCAGTGGATCGCTGGATCGACTTTTCCGGTGATGCGTTGCGCAAACTCACCGAGGATCGGCAGATCTGCTTTGGCAATCAACTGTTTCGCATCTTCCTCACGACCTTCAAGTACAGCGTCTGCAGCCAGCGACAACCAGTCTGCCGCCAAGTCCAGTTCAGGAATCGGCGGCAAGAAACATTGGCGAGATCTGTCAGATGGTTTGAGCATCGAAAGATTTTCTCTCAGTGAGCTTGGCTTCTCAATCGAACAGCGCGTTACTACGGGTGTCGCAACGATCAACCCGAAGGAGCAGCCACCATGACCACCAGCCAGATCCCCGCCACCCAGAACGAAGCCAGGGGCTTTTGGGGCACGATGAACGAACACGCCAGCACGGCTTGGCCCCTGGCAATGGCCGCCATCTCGGACGCCACCAGCCAGCCGCTCGAATCGGTCAGGGTCTTCCTCGACAGCCGCCACGGTCGCCACTTTGCCGACGACGTCCAGAACGGGCTTTACGAGGGTAAGGCCATGGCGGACGCGATCAACGCAGCCACCCAGCGTTGGATGGGCTGGACGATTGGCCGTCAAACCAGCAAGCAATACGGCATCCCGCGCGGCCTGCCTTAGAACTTATCCGTAAATAATGTTGATGCTCAACGGCACTTTGCGGAACGCGATGATGGCTGCGGCGAGATGGTTGAGTGCGACGAAGCTGCGTTCGAGTTTTTCATAGCGCACGAGCAACTTGCGGAAGCGATTGAACCAGCTATGGCAGACTTCGACAACCCAACGCCGCGCCGTCTTGCCGGGCTGGCGCCGCTTGGTGTCGGCTTCCTTACGGCGATCGACGACGTGCGCGATGTAGCCATGGCTGTCGATGATGCGCGAGACTTCTGCGCTGCGGTAGCCGGCATCGGCGCACAGGTGTTTGCTGCGCCGCAACGGCGGGCTCTTTCGCTTGACGACGATGGCGCTGAGTACCTGCTCGATGCGCTTGCCATCATTGACGTTGGCTGCGGTCACGACGATCGACAACGGGACGCCACGCCCGTCCACCAGCAGGTGGCGCTTGCTGCCTTTTTTTTCCCCGATCCGTCGGGTTGGGGCCGACAGCTTCTTGGGCCAGCGGCGCTTTGAACATGGCCCCATCAATGCTCTGCCAGCGCCAAGCGATGCCGGCCATCTCGTCGTACTCGGCCAGGCCGGCCTTCCACAGCGCCTCGAAGAAGCCCGCGCGCTCCCACTCGAGGAAGCGCTTGTGCACTGCGCTGGCGCTGCCAAAACGCTCCTTGGGCAGCGCCTTCCACTGGCAGCCCGTGCGCAGCACGTACACGATGGCCTCGAAAACCTGCCGTGCAGGCTTGGGTGGTCGCCCTGCGCCGGGCTTGCGCAAGTACTGCTTTCGCGCAACTGGCACACGCGCCGGCACCAGCGGCTCCACCCGCGCCCAGAACACATCCGATACGACCCACGACTCAAGTCGCTTGGTTGCCATCTGCCTGCTCCGACGCCGCGCTCCATGCGGCTCGGGCAGACATTCTACTATTTACGGATAAGCTCTTACCTGACGGGCTTTGTGATTCACTGCGAGATCGTCGAGGAATCGCTGGCCGCCTGATCAAGCACCGCGCCATCCGCCTCGCGGGTGGCCTGCTTGCCAGTGAACTCCTCCCACCGGCGCACGATCACATCCACGTACTTCGGGTCGAGTTCGATCAGTCGCGCAGAGCGGCCTGACTTCTCGGCAGCAATCAGCGTGGTTCCAGAGCCACCGAACGGGTCGAGAACCACGTTGCCGGGTCGGCTCGAATTGCGGATAGCACGCTCGACCAACTCCACCGGCTTCATCGTCGGGTGCAGGTCGTTCTTCTGCGGCTTCTTGATGTTCCAGACGTCCCCCTGGTCGCGGTCACCACACCAGTGGCGTGTCGCCCCCTCGGGCCATCCGTAGAGGATCGGCTCGTACTGGCGCTGGTAGTCGGCGCGCCCCAGGGTGAAGGTGTTCTTGGCCCAGATGATGAAGGTCGACCATTTGCCACCGGCGGCGCGGAAGGCAGCCTGCAGCACATCCAGTTCGCTGGAGGACATCGCCACGTAAATACCGCCCCGGCAATGAACCACGGTGGGCGTCAGGGCCGCCAGCAGGAAGTCGTAGAAGCCGTCACCCAGGTTGTCGTTCAGGATCGCGCGATCCTTGCCGCGCATCTTGTCCTTGGCGCTGTTGGCGTAGTTCACGTTGTACGGTGGGTCGGTGAAGACCATGTCCGCCACCGCGCCTTGCATCAACCGCTCGTAGCTCTCGGCCACGGTCGAGTCGCCGCACAGCAGCCGGTGCTGGCCCATGATCCAGACATCGCCTGGGCGGGAGATGGGCGTCTCGCTGACCTCGGGTACCGCATCCTCATCGGTCTGGCCCTCGTTGTCGGGCTCATCGCCCGCGATCAGTTCGGCCAAGGCGTCGGCGTCGAAGCCGGTGATGTCCAGATCGAAGCCTTCGAGTTGCAAGGCTTCCAGTTCGATCCTCAGCATGGCGTCGTCCCAACCCGCGTTTTCGGCGATACGGTTGTCCGCAATGACCAGGGCCCGGCGCTGGGTCGGCGTCAGGTGATCGAGCACGACCACCGGTACTCGTTCCAGACCCAGCTTCTGGGCGGCGGCGAGACGACCGTGGCCAGCGACGATGATGCCGTCGCTGCCCGCCAGGATCGGATTGGTAAATCCGAACTCCGCGATGCTGGCGGCGATCTGCGCCACCTGCTCCTCGGAATGGGTGCGCGCGTTGCGGGCGTAGGGCAGCAACTTGGCGGTCGGCCACTGTTCGATCTTGTCGGCCAGCCAGTTCATGCCACCACCTCGGCATCAGGGGTGGTGGCGCGCTCAGCGGCGACCTGCTCGAAGGACTGACCGGTGGAGAGCAAGGTGACCGGTATGCCGGGGTGGTTCTGCTGGAACCGCTTGATGGCCACGTCCACGTACTGCGGGGCGATTTCCACGCTGCAGCAGATCCGACCGGTGCGCTCGGCGGCCAGCATCGTCGTGCCGCTGCCGCCGAAGGGCTCAAACACGATGTCGCCCGCGTCCGTGTAGGCCTCGATCACGAACTCCGGCAGCGCCACCGGAAACACAGCCGGGTGGTCGATGTCCTGCCCGATCTTGCCCTTGTGGCGCATCACGCGGATCACAGCGTCGGGGATGCGGGTGTCTTGCGTGGGCAGCCCCTTGTGCGTCCAGCCGCCCACCTCGCCATCCTTGCCGCGCATGGCCGTGGACGACCCGTCGGCGCGCAGGTGGGACTCCTGGCCCGCATGCTTGCAGGGGACGGTCTTGTTGGGCTTGCGGCTTTCACGGTTGAAGTGAAAGACGAACTCAAAGCTCGGTGCCAGTCGGCCCTGCCAGTCGCCGGGCATCCCTGGCCCCTGATCCCAGACGTACCAGGCAAAGCGCCGCCAGCCCTGCTGGCGCATCCAAGATAGCCAAGCGTCCCAATACGGGATCACCTCGTTGTCGCGGTGGATCAGGCCCAGGTTGACCAGCACCTGACCGTCGCCTGCCATCGGCAGGTGCGCAAACACGCCACGCATCAGGCCATCCCAATCGGAGATGCCGCCCGAGGTGTAGTCACGCTGGTTGCCGTAGGGCGGCGAGGTGAAGCACAGGCGAGAGACTTCACCCTGCATCAGCGCAGCGACCACGTCCCGGTCGGTGGCGTCGCCACAAATCAGGCGGTGCGCTCCAATGGCCCAGACATCGCCGGAGCGGGATACCGCCACGAAGGGTACTTCCGGCACGTCGTCGGCCGCGTCAGACTCGTCAGGTTCGGACGCTGATTCATCATCCGCGACGGCCACCGCGCCGGTGAGCAGTGCCTCGATCTCGGCATCCTCGAATCCGGTCAGGGCGAGGTCGTATCCCACGTCGGACAGCTCAGCCAGTTCCAGGGCCAGCATCTCCTCGTCCCAGCCCGCATCCAGTGCCAGCCGGTTGTCGGCGATCACGAGTGCCCGCTTCTGCGCGACGGTCAGGTGGGCCAGTTCGATCACCGGCACCTGATCCAGGCCGAGCTTGCGCGCAGCGGCCAAACGCCCGTGCCCGGCGATGATGCCGTTGTCGCCGTCGACCAGGATCGGATTCGTCCAGCCGTACTCGACGATGCTGGCCGCGATCTTGGCGATCTGGCTTTCGGCGTGCGTGCGCGGATTGCGGGCGTAGGGAATCAGCGCCTCGACCTTGCGGTACTCGACGTTGAGCGTGTTCAAAGTGGGAATCCCAAAAGCAAAACCCGCCGAGCGTTGCCGCAGGGCGGGTTGGTTGAATGAAGATTCTGGTGGGGTGGTAACTGCGCCTGGGGGTGGTAACCGGAGCCGGTAACCTGGCCGACTGGTAACCTTGCCCGTACCCTGACGCTAAAAAAGCGTCGCGCTCGCGCCCCCCGCATGGCGATTCGGGAAGGAAGGACCCCTTTTGCCTCGGGCCGCTCGCCGAACCGTCACCGCTGTCCAGAAGATAGCTGAAATACTACCCCCGACCGGGGTGATTTGTTGCAGCCTCGGCGAGCGTCAAAAGGGACAAACGCAGGAAACGAAGGACAAACGCGGCAAGCATTACCCTGCTTGGCCTACGATTTTGGAAGGCGCACGGATGCCTTCGCTGTTGAGCTTCTCGGCCACGATCTCCAGCGCCCGCTGCCAGCGACGCCACGCCGTCGTGCGGTCGCAGGCAAAGCGGATCGTGATGTCTCGCCAGCCGTAGCGCTTGGCGCGCATCCACACCAGATGTCGTTGCTCGACCTCCAACCACTGCACCCACTTCATCGTCTCCAGCATCCGGTCGATGGCGTCCGGAGCGGGTGGGAACGGTCGATAGACGTGCTCATCGGCTGCGAACGTCTCCCACTCCTTGCGCACGATGACGGGCCATGTGTTGAAGTAGCCCTGCACACGCACAGGGGGCAGGCGTCGTCCGGTGCTGGCGGCCTCCTCGAAGCGGGCCGCCACATCCTCAATCGTCCATTCAGCCATGACGAGCCCCTCCGTACAAGCGTTCGCCAATGCGGCGCACGATCTCTCGCTCGATGAAGTCCAGACGTTCGTCGGATGCGTTGACCACCAGGATGTGTTGGTCGCGCCAGCCACGTTCCTTGATGGCGTCCAGATCGGTGGCCTGGGGTTGCAGTCGCCCGAGGGGGCAGCGGTACTGGGGTGTGGGAACTTTCATTTCACACCTCCTGGCCATCGTCGTGATGCTGGATGGCCCAGTGCAGCAGTGCCAGGGCATCGGCCTCGTTGTCGTCGACCGGCGTGTGCCCGCGCGCGGTGACGGAAGCGATGACATCTTCCTTCCCAGCGTTGCCTTTGCCCGTGGCGTGCTTCTTGATCGTGCCGACAGGCACGCCTTGGTACGGGATCTGATGGTGCTCACACCAGGCCGTGAGCGTGGCAAGGAAACCGCCGTAGGCGTGGGCAGCGTCGGTCGAGACGTGGCGACGCACCTCTTCGAAGTGCAGACAGTCGATGCCGTCGCAGGTTTGCTTGATCTCGCTGAGCCAGCGTTTGAACCGCAGGAAGCGCATTCCGCCGCCTTCGAAGCGCTGCGGCCGGAAGCTCTCGGAGCCGCTCGTGATGTGGCCGTCGCTGCCGCGCAGCGCCCAGCCGGTGGTGGTGCCCAGATCGAGGGCGAGGATGGTTGTGATCATGGTGTCAGTCCTTATCCGGTGCAGATCTGACGCAGCTGACACTTCGTGACGAAACTCTCCATGAGGCGCGCGCACACGCGCACGCGTAGGGGTTACGACAAACTGCGTCAGCTGCGTCAGACTGCTTGGTTTTCACAGGGGTCAGTCGTCCGCGTAGGGGGTGTAGGCAGGGGTCGGCGGGTGCTTGAGGCCAATGCCCTGAAACCCGCGCACGCCCATCCCGTTGCGCCATTTGTCCAACCCGCGTGTGATGAGCAGATCGGAGAAGCGGCGTTGTGCGCCGACAAACTCGCCAGAAGCTTCAGCCCACTGCTTCCAGTCGTTGAACAACTCGGCGGTCAATGACTTGGCGTTGGGCTCGCGCACGCAGCGCTCATCGAGCCAGCGACCCAGGGCGTCCTCGGCTTCGAAATACTCCTCGGTGGCGTCCACCACGCGCTGCGGTGGAGAGAGTCGTCCGTGGCGCTGCCAGTCGAGACAGCCCTGCACGGCCCACCCGAGGATGCCGTCACGTTCGGCCAAGAGCTTCTGTTGCAGGTTCTTGTCGCGGCGCTCGGGCGGCACGGTGATCGTGAAAGGGATCAGGTGCAGCCTGCGTTTCATCGCCTCGTCGATATTGCGAATGGCAGGCTTGTGGTTGCCCGCCACGAACAACTTGAACTGCGGGAAGAACTCGAAGAAGTCCTGGCGCATGAAGCGCGCCGAGATCTTGTCCCCACCGGTGAGGTTCTTGAGCTTGGACTCGGCCCAGCGTTTGCCCTGTTCAGTTTCGATGGCCGCCACGAAGCGCGCGCCACGCAGTCCCGCCATATCGGTCGGGTGCCGGTCGGTGCGCGTTTCCATGAACGTGTCCATCGGCGCGTTGGTCGCGTAATCACCCAGGATGGTGGCCAGCGTGTTGACGAACACCGACTTGCCGTTCGCGCCTGTGCCGTACAGGAAAAACAGCGCGTGCTCTTGCGTCGACCCGGTCAGCGCGTAGCCGACCATCCGTTGCAGATAGGACTGCAGTTCCTGGTCGCCGCCCGTGACCTCGTCGATGAACTGCCTCCAGGTCGGGCAGTCGCCGCTGGGCGTGGCTGTGGTGATCTTGGTCATCCGATCGGCGCGCTCGTGCGGGCGCATCCGGCCTGTCTTGAGATCGACCACACCGCCCGGTGTGTTGAGCAGCCACGGATCTGCATCCCATTCGTCGGTGGTGGCCGCGTGCCGGCGGTCAGCACGCGCCAGACGTTCCACACCGCCGACCGTTCCTGCGCTGGCCAATTTGGCGGCGACCTTGGGGTTGTCGGCGCGCACAGCCGTCTGGCGGCAGACGCTGCGGATCAAGTCCGTGGCCGCCAGCGTGTCCTCGGTGCGCCAGCGTTGCCCGTCCCAGACCAGCCACTTGCCCCAGCCAGCCACGTAGCGCCAGTCGCGGTGGTAGCGGCGCGTGAAGGACAGCGCCAGCGCGTCCTCCGTACCCCAGACGGATTCGTCGCTGCTAACGACTGGATCAACGTCATCGGCCACGTCGTGCATCTGCAGGCGCGGCCCGTGGGTGAGGAATGTGGCGACATCAAAGCCCTCGGCGATGGCATCGGCCACGTCCCAGCCCTCTGCAGCCTCTTCGGGCGGATAGAGAACGTGGCAGGATTTGGCCCCCGCCGACAAGATGGCCTGTGCCGCCTGCGTGGCGTACTCCCAGCCCGGCTTGTCGCGGTCGGGCCAGATCAGCACGGCCTTTCCGGCCAATGGCGACCAGTCGGTCTTTTCAACCGGAGCGTTCGCGCCGTGCATCGCCGTGGTGGCCACGATGCCCGCGTCGATCAGGGCCTGCGCGCACTTCTCGCCTTCGACCAGCACCACCTGCGCGGTACTGGTCATCCCTGGCTGGTTGTAGAGCGGACGCGGGTCGGGCGGTGCCATCTTGCGCCGCTTCGCATCCCAGGGCCGGAACTGCTTCTTCTGTCCGGGCGGGTCGTAGCGGTAGACGACGGCGATGAGATGGCCTTGGGCGTCGAGATAGTCCCACTTCGCGGTGGCGGGGCCGAGTTCGTCGACCGGCACGTCCTTCTTGTTGGCCTTGCGTACTGGTGCGGAACGCGAGCGTCCGATCAGATCGGCGGCGGCGTCGAGCACGCGCGGGAAGTCGTTGAGCACGTCGATACCGAGGTGCGCGGCAATCAGTGCATAGATGTCGCCACCGTCGCCGGTGGCGCGATCTGTCCACAGTCCAGCCTTCTCGCCATCGAGCACCACCTCGAGGCTGTCGCCGGGACTACCCAGCACGTCTCCGATCAGGAACTTGCCACGGCGCTTCTTGCCCGCCGGGAACAAGGTGATCAGAACTGATTCAAGACGCGCGAGCAGTTCGGCACGCAGTTCTTCGCGTTCGGCATCGCCGAGGGTGCGGCGGGTGGGGTCGGGCAGTGGCGCGATGTCGTTGAAGTCGAGGGTCATTCGGCCTCCTCAACATCGGCGTCCCCGTTGCGCCCCTGCGCGGCGGTGCTGCGCGCGGCCCACGCGGACAGTTCTGATGGTCGATAGCGCACCAGACCGCCCATCAGGTAGTGGGGAATCTTGTACTTGCTGCGCATCTGCGGATCAGCAAACCAGTAGTACGGCAGTCGCAGTGCGGCAGCGGCCTGCTTGGCGTCGATCATCGGTTCGACGCCACCGATGAATTGCGTGTCGTTGCTCATGTTGTCCTCCAGCAGCGGTCTTGCCACGCGCACATCCGGCATTCGAAGTGGGTCGGATCGTGGAAGGCGCGTGGCAGAAGCTCGCCAGCCTCGGTCGCCGTGATGACCTTCACTGCCCGATCCGACATGCGTTGGGCCAGCGCCGCGTCAAAGGGCACGAGCTCGGTGTAGATCTCCATCGTGTCGGCGTTGAGCGCCGTGAAGATCGCCGGGTGCTCGTGCAGTTCGAGATAGGCTTGGTAAATCGCCACTTGCGCGGCGTAGATGGGCTTGGAGATGGCCAAGCCCTTTTTTTCCAGGTCGCTCCAGGACTTGTTGCCCAGGCACTTGCACTCCCACAACGCGGGATAGGCGAAGCCCTCTGGGCCCCCGACGAAGACGCCGTCGACGTGTCCCTGCAGGCGACCATCAGCCACCGAGAAGCCGAACTGCTCGCCATCGGCCTTTCGGGTGCGCAAGTCAAAACCTGCGTCCCGCAGCCACGTGACCATGCAGTCCTCCATGACATGGCCACGCTCGAAGATACGCAGCATCCGGCCCGGGGTGTCCCGCCCGTGGTCGATGGGAGCCTTGGCGTACTCGAACTGCAGCGCACGCTCGCAGGCCACCCCGAGGCGCGAGGCCCCGAGGTACCGGCGCTCAGACTGGCGGGCGCGGGCCTGCTGCAACCCGGCGTCGACCAGGGCGGTGACCTGGCCCGCGATGCTCGATGAGGAATTGAAGTCCATCATGGCTTTTTCCCCTTCGGTTCTTCCCAGGGCAGGTCGTCCTCCAGATCCGCGAACGGATTGGCGGCTTCGGGTGCCAGCGGATCGGGCGTGGGCGACAAGCCCCGCACGGGCGGAAACTTGCTGGACTCGTGGTGCGCGACCATTGCGTCCGACCAGCAAGTGACGATGGCGTCGATCACCCGCAGGGCCTCGGCCTCGGAGTAATCACCCAGCGGCTTTGTGAAGCCGATCTCGCCCGCTGCCTCGCCGAAGGCCTTGAGGCACTGGCGCATTGCGGCCAGTTCGACGTCAGACGGATCAATCATGGCGACCTCCGTCTTGTCGATGCGACCTTCCTTGGCCCGCTGCCAGTTGCCGTACAGCGCGTGAAATGCGTCCTGGCAGCGACGCGAGCAGAACACCCAGTCGATGGGATAGCGCCGGGGATCGCCCACACCGTGGCGGTTGTCGGTGTGGCCGTAGCCCCGGGCCTGTCGTTTGCAGACCCAGCATTTCACGCCCCCTCCTCGAGTTCATCGAGCAGCAGGCCCAACTGCAGGGCAGCGCCAGCAAAGGCGGCCTCGCAGCGGCGCTTGAAGTCGGGATAGCTCATCGAGCTGCGCGCAATCGCCGTGACCGCGTGAATCTGCGACTCCAGATGCGCGAGCCCCTGATCGGACAGCCACTGGTGGTGCTTCTGCGAGATGCCCTTGCGATTGCGAATCTCGCCCAGCAAGTCCTCCGGGAGCACCGGCCCATAGACCCAGCGCAGCGTGATCTGGCCGACGACGTGCGGAGGGTTCTGGTCGTGGCCCTGGTACTTCCAGCCGAACAACCGATAGATGGCGCGGTAGTAGTCCGGGTGGAAGCGGCGCTCCCACGATGCGCACGACTGGCGCAGCAACTTGGAGATCAGCTCCTGCAGCGCATCCGGTGCGCGGTGGTGCTGGTAGCCAGTGGCCTCGTCGATCAGCGCAACCTCGCCGGTGGTGGCAAGAGCGCGCATGATCGTCAGGCAGTTACCGACGATGCCTTGGCGTGCGCGGTGCAGCGTGCCTGCAATGGCTGCGTCCACCACGGAGGTGGCCACGTCCGCGATGATGCCTGCAGGGAAGAACTGGGTCTGGCGTCCCGATGGCAGCAAAATCGGCCCGGATGATTTCTCCAATAGAGACAATGAGTTAGGTGCAATGTCAGCCAGAAAACGGGCGAAACGGCCACCCTTGTGCGATTCGTGAAAACCGAGGAGCTTGGCCAGTTCCTTGCGGACGTAGCCGCGCTCGCCGGTGGTGAGCACAACCGCCTCGCAGTCGAGATCGCCGAAATGCACGACGCCGTAGTGGCTGGCAGTGAGGATGGATGCGTTCATGGCCACCTCCCTCACTGCGCCCACGACGGTTTGCCCGTCACGGGTGCGCGTTGCGGAGCCGGTGCTTGGTACGCGGGTGCTGCCTGCGCCGGAGCCCCGGAAGATCCGCCGCCCGAAGCCTTGGTCGGCACACCCATCAACTTGGCGTAGTCGGGGTGATCGGGTTCGACCGCCACTTTGACCACGTTGCGGTCCTGGCCCTTGGCGTCCTTCTCGATGTCGACGCGGGCGAGGAACTCCAGGCCATCCAGTTCATGGAAGCCCTGGATGCGGCGCGCAGAAGAAGCCTGTGGGCTGTTGTCCTGCGGGTGGACGTTGCGGGCGCTGTTGAGCGCGGCGCGGATGAAGCTGCGCCCCATCTGGCCCCAGGTTGGCCCCTTCTTGGAGTGCAGGCCGATGTTGCTCCACATCTTGCGCTTGGCGTGGTCACCAGCGGTGACCACGAATTCGGCGGCGAGATAGACGGAGCCGGTCTCGAAAGACTCGGTGGCGTAGCCACCGCCCCAGCCTTGCGACGGGTCGTCGTAGCCACCGGGCTTGATGGTCATGCGCACCGGGACAACGGTGCCCTTGGGGATCAGATCGAAGCCGGATTGCTGGGCGTCGGCGTCGTTGAAGTCATTCCATGCGGTCATTGCGATTACTCCTGAGATTCGATGTGTGCGGGGGTGGCGGCGCTGACAGGCACGGCGGAAGCGCCTGCGCACTTGGCGATCAGCGCTCCGAGATGCGGCGGCTCCAGCAGGTCGAGACGACCGCTGCGGTCTTTGGCCGGGAAGCCGTAGGGATTGACGGTGTGCGTGACGAAGGCGCGGTAGGCGCTACCGTCCTCGGCCTTGATCTCGGCCAGCGTCACCACCTCATCGACGATGCCGGGCAGTTCGAGGCTGGTCTTGCTGCCTTCGATCTGCGGTACGAACACCTTGCGGTTGTAGTCGTCCAGGCGCTCGTCGAGGATCGCCACGAACACCACGTTCTTGCCGCGTGCGTGCTGCAGATGGGTCAGCGCGCTGATCATTTCCTGCCCGAGCAGGCCATAGGCCGCGCGCAGGTCGGGCTTGCCGGAGCGGTCGCTGACGGCACCCGGCTGCGTCTTGCACCACGCGAAGCACTGGCGGGACAGCTGGGTGATCGAGTCGAGGAAGAAGGTCTGGTAGCGGTTGAGTTGCGCCGGGTCGCCAAACTTCTCGACGACGTGGTCGTAGTGCGCCTGCGAGAAGGCGCTCTCAGGCGGCAGCGACTTGTCCGGGCCCGCGAGGAACACGAAGAAGTCGCGGCTCTCGGGCCAGGACGCCGGGCGGATGGTGTCGCCCGGCCAGTCGGCCACGGCCAGGTCACCTGCCTCGATGTCGAGAAACAGCGTGGTGGCCGGGTCGAGGTCTTTGAGCCGCGTGGTCTTGCCGATGCCGGACTTGCCCAGCATCAGCAGCTTCACGCCCTTGCGTTCAGCCATGCGCTCGATGGCGGACACGATGGGGAGCTTCTTCATGCGGCACCCCCATCGAGCGTCAGGGTGATGCTCGGCTTGCCTTCCTCGACTGTGCGCGCAGCCGCAAATTGCTCCTGCAGCGCCGTGGGCCAGTTGGTGTAGCGGGACTCGGACACCGACAACTTGATGTCGATGTAGTCCTCGACCTTGTCGCCCGAGGCGGCAATACGCTCGGCCATCTCCTTGAGGATGGTCTGGCTCCAGGTCACCTTTTTGGGGAGCTCGTACTTCACGTGCAGCGCACCGTCGCTGACGTGGGCGGTTCCGAAGTCGCGGCCGGAATCCCGCAGCGCGCTACGTGCCTGCTCGCCGTAGCGCTGGAGCTTGGCGGCATCCAGCTTGGCACGCAGCTGCTTGAGGTAAGCAGTGGCCTCGTCGACATTGCGCTCGGCAGCGACGAAATCGGTGATCGGCAGCGCCACCAACTGGGCGGTGCTCATGGCAGCGAGGTCGGCGGGAAAAATGGTCAGATCGCTCATGGCCGCTCTCCTCACTGGTATGCACGAGTGAAGGTCGAGTGCCGCGAAACGCGACGCTCGAAGGCTTCGACCTCGGAGATCAGGTAGGTGACGCGGGCACCGAGCTTGCAGAAGACCGGGCCGAGTTGTTCCTGCCGCCAGCGGCGCAGGGTCTTGACGGAAAGCCCCCAGCGGATGGCCAGCTCGTTTTCGTCAAGGGCGATGCGCTGTGGCGCACCGGTTTTGGCAGGGATCAGGCCAGATGTTGCGTTAGTGAAGTGGGTTTGCATTTCGATGTGCCTCCTGTATGAAATGGGCACATCGCAGTCTCCGCACGGGTTTATGGGCCGTGTCTGGTTCGATTTATGGGTGCGTTTATGTGTTGCGCCTCACCCGGTATTTCCCATGCGAAACCCACTCAATCACTTCCTCACGTGCAACCTTGTCTCCGAAGGCATCGTCGAAGGACTGGAAGCCGGTGTTGACGGTGACAGCACCATTCACCTCTTTCCACGACATCACGGGCGGGGCACTTCCTTCGCTCCCCCACATCAGCTTGATGATCTTGGCGCGCGCTTCAGTGAGTTCGATGGACGACGCCATGTGCGGGAGCTTGAGCCGCTTGCCATTGAAGAACTGCATCGGCTCCGGCTCACCCACGTTGGTTGCGTAGCCGCGCAGGACACGATCAAAGGCATCGGTATCGAACGCATCTGCGCCATCGGTCACGCGGACGAACTCATCGAGGCCGCGCAGCGTGTGGTCACGTGGCAGCGAGGCATTGGTTCGCCTTGAGCACAGAACAACGCCACCACGCGGCCACACGGCGTCGGCAAGGACTGCGGTGATCTTGTCCTGCGGCGCGCGTGACCATGCTCGGGCAACGAACACCGGTGCGAAATCGTGCGTGCCAGCGATTCGCTGCTCACCGAGGTGCCACAGGTGGTTCGGTGTCCGGCAGATCTGGCTAGAGCGTCGCCGCTCCTCAATGCCGATCAGCGCTGCCAGATCTGCGAGCCAGGAATCCACCTGGATGGAATAGAGGGCAATCCCCGCCAGCGGTTGGACGACGGTTCTTCCGTTCAGCGGACTGCAGTAGCTGTAGCGACCGGCGCCCTCGTCGACATCGACTTCGACCTCCTGTTCGGAATCGAGAAACGGCACCATCACGTGGGTGAGATGGCCTGCGGGCACGATCCAGCGCCGCTGAAGAAACTGCTGGTGGTCGCGCCCGAGCCTGTCGGCCAGCACTGATTCGTCGAGTCGTGGGAGGTTGTCCAGCGCGAGGAAGAAGCTCAGATGCGGCGACGTCATCGGCGTCCTCCTCAGAATTGGCTCAGCACGCCGATCTTGATGAGCTGTTCCTGCACGCGCTTGCGGTCGTCGTCCGTCCTGCTCTTGTCGTTCAGCCCGTTCGGCGCGGTGATCTGGACCGCGACGTTGTGCGCCTTGCGGTGTGGCGTCTTGGACATCCTCATGACCAACTTCACCTGCACGAGCGCGTACTGACTCAGGTCTTCGGCGCAATAGTCCTCATAAGCAACCTGATAGATGTTGCGGCCATCGCGCCGGTCGCGGGTGATTTGCATCTTGCTGGAGAGTTGCCGCACCACATCACGTCCGCCGTACTCTGAGGTCTGCTCGAACGGCTTGGCCACCGTGATCTGCAAGATCGAGATATCGTCGATGCCTGCGACCCGGTCACGTTTGAGGCGGTCGAGCATCCTGGAGGTCGCAAAGCCGAGCAGGTCGAACTGCCGCATGGGCATGTCCTCGATCTGGCCGTTGTGCGCCAACGCGACGTCGCGGAAGGCGGTGGCCAGCTCGCGGCGCGCCTCCCGTTCTTCGCAGAACACGCTGAGCGAGCCAGTCTCCGGCTCCCACGAGAAGCGTGCCGACATCGCGGCGGGTTCCTCGTGGTCGACGACATGCCCGTTCGCCACTTGCTGGAACGTGGCCGTCTTGCCATTGAAGGTCGCCGTCAGCGTGTGCAACAGCGCCGACTGACCGGCTTCGCAATCATCGTCATCACCCTGTTCGCATGACAGATCGCGGCGCGTGAATTGCTCGATCAGGATTTGATCCTTCGGCACCTTCGGGAACAGTTCGGCAATGCGTGTGCGCAACACCTCTTGAACGTCGACCCCAGTCTTCGGCACGACGCCCTTGGGGCCCAGGTAGTGGCTGGAGTAGTGGTCGCTTTTCCACTGGCGATGCATCACTTGCAGATGCTCAGCCTGATCGAAGCGTTCGTCGCGGCGGGCGCCTTGCGCTGGAAAGTCCTGCAAGAGGTGCAGATACAGGGCGCGGCTGTAGCGGTCGCTGGGCGCAGCCAGCACGGCGGCATCGTCCGCACGATCCTCGTTGAGCAGGGACAAGACGGCCTGTGCCCCGTAGTCATCGTCAAGGAGCATCACTCGCTCGGCGGCACACTCGATGCTGTACTGGGCGGCCGCCGGCAATTTGCCAACAGCATGAAAGAGTGCCTGACGCGACTCGACTGGCAACTTGCCCTTGGCCGCTTCTGCCAATGCCTTCAACTCCGGCAGTGCCGTCGCGCTGGCGCGTTCGAGCAGATCCACCAGCAGCCCGGGGCGCGCGACCTTGCGCACGAGGCTGACGAAGTTCTCTGCGTTCGGCAGGATGTTTGCGCCCTCATCGGATCGATGCTCACGCGCACGTTTTGCTGCAGGCTGGCTCGTCGCCAACTTGGTGCTTTTCTTTGTTGTTGAGGCTTGGTCAGCTGGCATAGGCAAGTTCCTTTGACAAAGTGCGCGATTGCGCGAACGGTTAATCGGATGATTCAAAAAACGCCGACGCGAGGTCGGCTCCACAGGCGGTAGATCCTGGTCAGCGCATCGTGGCCTCCTGAGTGGTCAGGCCATATCGGTTTAGACGTACTTGGATGAACCGTGGATTGACACCGAAGCGCGTCGCCAAGGCTTTCTCGAAGCGATCCATCTCCAAGACTCCCAGGTCGCCGTTCGCCTTGATGCGCATGGCCGTGCCGGGGTGGTCGGGATCGGTTGAAGGATGGCGATGGATGGTGATGTCGTGCTGGGGCGCAAGCTCTTCGACGGCGGCAATGATGCGTTGGCGAGGCACCAGCAAGGAGCCCATGAACTCGTTGGCGCGCAGTTCGGCGAAGTGTTCTTCCGTCGTTGGCTTCGCAGATAGTGACTTGGACAGATGGTCGCTGTCCGGCGTCGTGGTGCGGTAGGCGCGTTGCATCGTCGGTTCGATGTCATCGAACAATCCGGGGCCCTTACTGCCCTGAACAACCCAGCCGGGGGCGTCGAACACGGCGTGGCCCAGCTCGTGGGCCAAGGTGCTGAGGGCCAGCAGTTCGCTGAGACTCTCTCCCACGGGCGAGATGGACACCATCGCGGCGTCGGGCATAGCGGGGTCGAATTCACAGACGCCGAATACGTGGTTGCCTTGCTCGTCATGCACGGCGTAGTCGGTGCTGACCTCCAGCGCGAAGTCGATGCCGTTGATCTTCAGGCCTGAGATCTGCCGCAGCGCGTCGAAAGAAACGGCATCGATGCTGTCCGCGACCAGTTGCTGGCGCGCGGTCGCGGCGATGCGTTCGACCTCAATGTGCTTGATGTACAGGGGGCGCTTCCGGTCGCAGCACCGGTAGTCGAGAGTCAGTACCGCCATTCACTTCTTCTCCGTCACGTTCCGGCGGTACATCCGAACCAGGTTGCCAACATCATCGCGGATGTCGGGCGGCAGGCGACTGGCCTCGACGAAAGCGTCGTCGGCGCTGATGCCAAGGATCTCGGCCGCCTTACGGATCAGCTCGTCCTTGGGCGGTTTTTCCATGTCGCGCTCGATGCGCGACCAGTAGGCGGGTGATATCTCCAGCTGGCGCGCAAAGTCATTCATCTGAATGCCTTTCTCTTCGCGCTTCTTGCGGATGAATGCTCCAAAGGGCATGGTTGTGACCTGATTGCGTGATTAGTTAACGACGGATGGTAGAGGCCAAGAGGCACTCTGTCAACTGTTTCGTTAACGCGCAATGGATTCATGGCTGGCGGGCACGATTACCCTGCGTTGCCATCCGCTTCGGAAGATCAGGCTCACTATCCCTGACGGTTGCAATTCCTCGGAGCCGTCATGAAGAACCTCGAACTCGCATCTCCCCCAGAGATGAGCGCCAGCGCCCGTGCTGGCGAAATCGCCGCCATCCTTGCGGCTGCCATCGTCCGCACCCTTGCTGCGGATGAGCCGAAACAGAGAGAAGTTGGCCTTGGCTTCCTGCCCGACCAGCGCGTTCATACAACCCCCTATCAACAGGAGAAGTTGTGATGAACGAGAAACAAGCATCCGTCGCGGCACGGATCGCGGAGCTGGCCTGCCTGCCGATGTCCGAGCTCTGGACGGTGTGGGATCGGTATTTCCCGCGCCGCCCGGACTACCCGAACCGCACGCACGTCGAGTCCCGTCTCGCCTACAAGCTGCAGGAGGAAGCCTTCGGTGGCCTTGCGCCCGAGACCAAGCAGCGCCTGGAAGCCATCGGCGCAAAACACTCCAAGATCAAGCTGCGGGCCAAGCCGCGCGAGTTCGATTTCGCGCCGGGCACGATCCTGCTGCGCGAATGGGGCGAGCGCGAACACCGGGTGACAGTCACCGCCGAGGGGCTGTTTGAGTACCAGGGGCGCAACTTCAAGAGCCTGACGGCAGTGGCCCGCCACATCACCGGCGCCCACTGGTCGGGGCCGCTGTTCTTTGGCCTGATCAAGTGAGGTGCGCGATGAACGAGATCGCCAGCCCCAAGGCCCGCAAGCGCTGCGCCGTCTACTGCCGGGTGTCCTCGGATGAACGGCTTGACCAGGAGTTCAACTCCATCGACGCGCAGAAGGAGGCGGGCCACGCTTTTGTGGCCAGCCAGCGATCCGAGGGTTGGATTCCGGTGGCCGACGACTATGACGACCCTGGCTTCTCCGGCGGCAACACGGATCGGCCGGGACTGAAACGCCTGATGGCGGACATCGAGCGCGGCCAGATCGACATCGTGGTGGTCTACAAGATCGACCGCCTGACGCGCAGCTTGGCCGACTTCTCCAAGATGGTTGAAGTGTTCGAACGCCACGGGGTGTCCTTCGTGTCGGTCACCCAGCAGTTCAACACCACCACCTCGATGGGTCGGCTGATGCTCAACGTCCTGCTGTCCTTCGCCCAGTTTGAGCGTGAGGTCACCGGCGAGCGCATCCGCGACAAGATCGCCGCCGCCAAGCGCAAGGGGATGTGGATGGGCGGCGTCCCACCCCTGGGTTACGACGTCGACAACCGCCTCTTGGTCATCAACGAAACCGAGGCGGCGGTGGTGCGCCGTATCTTCGAGGAGATGCTGACCATCGGCTCGCCCACCCAGATCGCCGTCAACCTCACCGCCGACGGCATCACGACCAAGGCCTGGACGACGCTGGAGGGCCAGACCCGCAGCGGCACGCGCATCGACAAGAAGTACCTGCACAAGCTGCTGCGCAACCGCATCTACCTGGGGGAGTTGTCGCACAAGGGGAGCTGGTACCCCGGCGCTCACCCGCCGATCATCGACCAGGAGCTTTGGGACAAGGTCCACGCGGTGCTGGCCAGGGATGGGCACGCCCGGTCGGTGGAAACCAAGATCCGGTCGCGCACCGACGCCTTGCTGCGCGGCCTGCTGTACGCCCCCTCGGGCGAACGGATGTACCCGACCTACTCGCGCAAGAACGGGCGCAAGTACCACTACTACGTGTCCAAGTCGGAAAGCCGATTCGGGGCACCGGGCAAGAGTTATGAGCGCCTACCAGCGCCGGAGATTGAGGCGGCGGTGGTAGCCCAGATCCGCACGGTGCTGACCAGCCCGGAATCCATCGCATCGGTGGTGCGCCACATCCAGCGCAACGGCGCTCAGATCGACGAGGCCACCACGGTGATGGCGATGGGACGGCTCAACAATGTGTGGGATCAGTTGTTCCCGGTCGAGCGCCACCGCATCGCCAACCTGATGATCGAGCGCATCGACCTCGTCCACGTCGGCGAGGTGCAGGGCATCAAGGTGAAGTGGCGGGAACTTGGCTGGGACGCCCTGATCGGCGAGTTCGCCCCAAGGGGCATCGGCGCGGAACTGGTGGAGGTCGAAGCCTGATGGACGACACACTGGAAACCTTTGTGCCCCTGACATTCCGCCGCCGGGGCGCGCGGCGGGTGGCCGCCGACGACCGCCATGTTCACGATGTGACGCTGCTGGAGGGGGTGGCACGCGGTTTCTACTGGCAGCACCTCGTGGACACCGGTGTGATGAAGAGTGGATCAGACATTGCCCGGGCCGAAGGACTGCACCCCTCGGTGCCCAACGAGCTGATGCGCCTGACCCTACTCGCGCCTGACATCCTCGAACTGCTGATGGCCGGGCGGCAGCCTCGCCGGATGAACCTGATCTGGTTCCAGCGCAACCCGCTGCCGGTGGATTGGGTGGCGCAACGCCAGATCGTGAAGCGCTTTGAGGAGGACGCATGAGCAAGAAGCACCGGGGCCGGTTCAAGGGTGATCCGGTCACCTATCAACTGCCGAACCCGGCAGGCGGCGTGCAACTGGAAACCTTCGTGCCCTGGACGCTGGTGAAGCGGGGGCTGAAGAAGCAGGTCATCACGCCCTTGGACGCGCCGCAGGAATTTCTGTCCGAGGCCACCCGGGAGCGGGAAGCCCGGTCGGCCGCGCAGGACACCGCGTTGATGCGGGCGCTTGGACTGGCGCACCACTGGCAACGCCTGCTGGATGAGCAGCGGGCGGCATCGGTGGCCGAGATCGCCAAGGCCGAAGGCATGGACGTGACGCAGGTGCGCCGGGTCATGCGGCTGACGCTCCTGGCCCCGGAGGTCGTGGAACGGCTGGTGGGCTCGCCCGATGCCGTGCTGGAGAAAGTGATGCGCCGCCCCTGGCCCAACGGCTGGGGCGACCAGATGCGCGTGCTCGCGCCACCCGGGTGAGCGCGTCGCACCCAGCGCCAGCAACCGCCTGCGGGCGGTTTTTTTTGCGGCCGCTCGGCACTCGGTCGCCACCGCTACAGGAGTTGCCAACCACAACCGACCGCCTCTAAACCCGCGCCAGCAAAGGAAATGGCCTCGAGAACGCTCGCGTGCCCACCAGAGAAAACGGAGAACAGAGAGGCGTCGGCGGGGCCGAAAGCGCCGCCTTCGCAGGGGCGGCGCTCGCGAGGCCAGGCCCGGAAACCGCGCCAACACTGGGGGAACGGGCAAAAAAAATCCCAACCGATGAGGGTTGGGATTTTGTGTGTTGGTGGACCGAAGGAGGATCGAACTCCCGACCTCTGCATTGCGAACGCAGCGCTCTCCCAGCTGAGCTATCGGCCCGAAAGCCGCAATCATAACCGACGCGGCCGATGGGCAGCGCCGGCTCGGTTCGAGCGGCAATGGTAACGAACGGTATCTTCGATGGTGAGGTGCGACCTCCCGCCCTACCATCGGTGCGTGACAAATCCGTATTCAGGCCCGATGGGGTGGGATGATGCGTTACGACGCTGCGGTGCTCGACCGCCAATTCGACAATCGCGAACTGGTGCCCGACTGGGCTGACTATCTCGCGCGCTGGAAGCGCGATTCGCAGGAGGCGCGGCTGAACTGGCCCTGTCTGCTCGATCTGCAGTATGGCGATGCCATCACGCAGACGCTGGACTGGTTCGCTCCGGCGGCTACAGGGCTGGCGCCTTGCCTGGTGTTCATCCACGGTGGCTGGTGGCGTTCGTTGGACAAGGCCGATCACAGTTTCATCGCGCCGCCGTTCGTGGCGCGCGGGGTGCATGTGGTGGTGGTGAATTACGCCCTTGCTCCCGGAGCGACGCTGCAGCAGATCGTGGGCGACGTGGTGCAGGCGCTGGCGTGGGTGTGGCGGCGGGCGCAGGACTTTGGCGTGGATCGCTCGCGCATCGTGCTGGCGGGGCATTCGGCGGGAGCGCATCTGGCGGCGATGATGCTGGCCTGCCGCTTCGACTGGTACGGCGACGATCTGCCGTCGCAGATTCCATCCGGTGCGCTGGCGCTGTCGGGGGTGTACGACCTGGAGGCGGTGCGCAAGACGGCGTTTTTGCAGCGCGATCTGAAGCTCACGCAGCATTCGGCGCGGGCGCTGTCTCCGGCGTGGCTGCCCCCCGCCGGGCCGGCGCCGCTGGTTCTGGCCGTCGGTGCGGATGAATCCGAGGCGTTTCATGCGCAGGCCCGGTTGATGCACCGCCATTGGCCCGTATCGGGAAAGACTTGGGTCGTGCCCGGAGCGCATCATTTTTCGGCCCTGGACGCGCTGGTGCAGCCGGGGTCTGCGTTGCACGCGCGTCTGTGGGATTTGATGGGCCTGCCCGAGCGCGGGCGCGTGAGCCAAAGCGCGAACGCCAGGCAAGCGCTCACTCCGGTCGATTGAACCCGCGCTGTTGCGATTCCAGTACGCGCAGCAGGCTGGAGGTGTCGTCCCGTCCCCAGCCCGACTGCATCAGCGCCTGGAGCTGACGTTGCACCTGCTCCAGTGCGGGCAGATGCAGCCCTGCGGCCTGGGCCGACGCGGCGATCAGGCCGAAATCCTTGGCGTGCAGCCGGGCCTCAATGCCGGCGGCGAAATCGCGGTCGGCCATCTTCGGTCCCATCAGGTCGAGCATGCGGCTGCCGGCAAAACCGGTGGAAATCGCGCCGAGCACCGCGTGAGCGTCCACCCCTTGCTGCGCGGCATAGAGCAAAGCCTCGGCGATGGCTTCGATGGTGACGACCTGAATGAGCTGATTGCAGGCCTTGGCCACCTGGCCGCTGCCGCTGGGGCCGACGTGCCGCAGGTTTTGTCCCAGGGCGCGCAGCAGGGGCAGGGCACGCTCGAAGACCGCCGCATCGCCGCCGACCATGATGCTCAGGCTGGCCTCGCGCGCGCCGCGCACGCCGCCCGATACGGGGGCATCGAGAAAGTGCAGGCCCACGGCTTGAAGCGTTTGCGCGATTTCACGGGCGCCTTCCGCTGAGATGGTGCTGTGGTCGATGCACACCGCTCCGGGCCGCGCGCCATGCATCGCACCCTCCGGGCCGCACAGCACCGTGCGCACGTCCTCGGTCGAGGTGACGTTGGTGAAAATGAATTCGGCGCCCTGCGCAGCCTCGGCCGGGGTGGGGCAGTCCGGCACGCCGAGTTCGGCGGCGACTGCACGGCTGCGGTCGCTGCGGGCGTAGGTGGCGGCCCTGCAGCCCAGTTGCAGCAGATGGCTGAGCATGGGCGCGCCCATGGCGCCCAGGCCGATGAAGGCAATGGAAGCGCCGGGGCAGCTTGAGTCGTGGCGTCGTGGCATAGACAGAGGTGTTTCTGGCGTAGAAATAGACTTTTCGCAAAGGATATAGCGCTGGTCTATGGTGCATATTGAAAGCGCTCATTGGACGCTTTCACGCGCAGTCCCTACAGTGTGCACTGCAGCATCCATGAAGGTAAAACCTTCTCGCAAGGAAACCGGCCGTCCCAAGTTTCCTTGGCCCCCGCGGGGGCGGGCTGGGTGAAGCCCGGACCTGCGGGCACTCAAAGCAAGACGGCAAAAAACCGAACGTCAACAGCAACCTCAAGGAGTTTCACATGTCTCTGATCAATACCGAAGTCAAACCCTTCAAGGCCACCGCCTTCCAGAACGGCAAGTTTTTCGACGTGACCGAAGCCGACCTGAAGGGCAAATGGTCGGTCGTGGTGTTCTACCCCGCCGACTTCACCTTCGTCTGCCCGACCGAGCTCGAAGACCTGGCCGACAACTACGAGACCTTCAAGTCCTTGGGGGTGGAAATTTACAGCGTGTCCACCGACACCCATTTCGCCCACAAGGCCTGGCATGACACCTCGGACGCGATCAAAAAGGTGAAGTACCCCATGATCGGCGACCCGACCGGCGCCTTGACCCGCAATTTCGACGTGATGATCGAAGAAGAGGGTGTGGCGCTGCGCGGCACTTTCGTGATCGATCCGCAGGGCGTGATCAAGCTGTGCGAAATCCACGACAACGGCATCGGCCGCGACGCCAAGGAGCTGCTGCGCAAGGTGCAGGCCGCGCAGTATGTGGCGGCGCATCCGGGTGAAGTCTGCCCGGCCAAGTGGAAGGAAGGCGCGGCCACGCTCAAGCCTTCGCTCGATCTGGTCGGCAAGATCTGAGCGGCCCAAGGGCCGGGTTGCGCCCGGCCCAGACTGCCCCGCCGGGTTGCGCCCGGCCCAGACTGCCATACCCTGAAGGAGCGCCATGCTCGACGACACTCTGCTTTCCCAACTCAAGGCCTATCTTGAGCGCGTGACCCAGCCGTTTGCGCTCGTGGCCTCGCTCGACGACAGCGAGAACGCCGCGCAGATGCGTGCCCTGCTGGAGCAGATCGCGGGTCTTTCCGACAAGATTTCGGTGCGGCTCGATGGCGCCGATGCGCGCCGGCCCTCTTTCGCCCTGGAGCGCATATCGGGCGCACCGCTGCATTTGCGGTTTGCCGCAATTCCGTTGGGCCACGAATTCACCTCGCTGGTGCTGGCGCTGTTGTGGACGGGCGGGCATCGGCCCAAGGTCGAGCCCGAGACCCTCGAGGCCATCCGCCAGCTCGACGGCGACTATCGCTTCGAGGTGTATATGTCGCTGAGCTGCCATAACTGCCCGGACGTGGTGCAGGCGCTTTCGCTCATGGCCGTGCTCAACCCCCGGGTGCAGACCGTCATCATCGACGGGGCGCTGTATCAAGGCGAGGTCGAGGCGCGGCAGATCATGGCCGTGCCCACGGTGTATCTGAACGGCGAGTTGTTCGCCAGCGGCCGCATGGATGCGGCGGAGATCGTGGCCAGGCTCGACGGCGGCTCTGCGCAGCGCGATGCCGTCAGGCTCGATGCCAAGGCGCCTTACGACGTATTGATCGTCGGCGGTGGCCCGGCTGGCGCGGCCGCTGCGGTGTACGCCGCGCGCAAGGGGTTGCGCGTGGGCCTGGCGGCCGAGCGTTTCGGCGGGCAGGTCAACGACACGCTGGCCATCGAGAACTACATTTCGGTGCTGGAGACCGACGGCCCGAAGTTCGCCGCTGCGCTGGAATCCCACGTGCGCCAGTATGGGGTGGAGATCCTCGATCGCCAACGGGCCGAGAAGCTCATTGCGGCCACGCAGGCTGGCGGCATGATCACGGTCGAGTTCGCCAGTGGCGGACGGTTGCAGGCGCGCAGTGTCATTCTTGCCACCGGCGCGCGCTGGCGCAACGTCAACGTGCCGGGTGAGGCGCAGTACCGCAACAAGGGCGTGGCCTACTGTCCGCATTGCGACGGCCCGCTGTTCAAGGGCAAGCGCGTGAGCGTGATCGGCGGGGGCAACTCGGGCGTGGAGGCCGCCATCGATCTGGCGGGTCTGGCCGCGCACGTCACCCTGCTGGAATTCGCCCCCGAACTGCGCGCCGACGCCGTGCTGGTGAGCAAGCTGCGCAGCCTGTCCAATGTCACCATCCACACCGGCGCGCAAACCACCGATATCACGGGCGACGGCAGCAAGGTGAATGGCCTGAACTACACCGACCGCGTTTCGGGCGAAAGCCACCATCTGGCACTCGAAGGCGTATTCGTGCAAATCGGCCTCGTGCCCAATACCGAGTGGCTCAAGAATGCGGTGGAACTGAGCAAGTTCGGCGAAATCGTGGTCGATGCCAAGGGTCAGACCTCGGTGCCGGGCGTGATGGCCGCGGGCGACGCCACCACCGTGCCTTACAAGCAGATCGTGATCGCCGCGGGCGATGGAGCGAAAGCGGCGCTCAGCGCCTTCGACTATCTCATCCGCACGCCGCTGCTGCAGACGGCACAAGCCATGACCACCTGAATCTGCATGCAAGCGGGGTGGGGTCGATACACTGGCACTGCTCCCAGACTTTGTGAGAACCGATATGTTGTTGATGGTCCTGTCCCCCGCCAAATCGCTCGACTACACCACCCCGCCCACTACCTCGCTTGCCACCCAGCCGCAGTTCACCCAACAGGCCAAGGTGCTGGTGGACGGTCTGCGCCGGCAGAGCCCGCAACAACTCGGCGCGCTGATGGGTATTTCCGACAAGCTCGCCGCGCTCAATGCGGCCCGCTTTGCCGAATGGCAACCCCGGTTCACTTCCGAAGACAGCAAACAGGCGGTGCTGGCGTTCAACGGCGATGTCTACGAAGGGCTGGACGCAGGCAGCCTGAGCGAAGCCGATCTGCAATGGGCGCAGCAGCATCTGCGCATTCTCAGCGGTCTGTATGGGGTGTTGCGCCCGCTCGATCTGATGCGCCCCTACCGGCTGGAAATGGGCACGCCCTGGCCCAATGCCAAGGGCAAGGATTTGTACGCCTACTGGGGCACGCAGATCGCAGAAAGTCTGGGTGCCGACCTCGCGGCGGGCGAGGGCGAGCCGGTGCTGGTCAATCTGGCCTCCGACGAATACTTCCGCAGCGTCGATCGCAAGGCGCTTCAGGCGCGTGTGGTGCAGCCGGTGTTTCAGGACGGCACGCCGCAGACCGGCTACAAAATCGTGAGCTTTTACGCCAAGCGGGCGCGCGGGCTGATGGCTCGCTACGCCATCCTGCATCGCCTGACGGAAGTGGAGGCGCTCAAAGCATTCGACACCGAGGGCTACCGCTTCGTCCCCGAGGCGTCCAAGCCCGATCAGTGGATTTTCCGTCGCGACAAGGTGTCGGCATGAGTGCGATGCCAACCCTGACGGTTTACGGTTTGAGCCAGTGCGACAGCGTCAAGCGCGCGCGGCAGTGGCTGCAGTCGCAGGGCCTGGACTACTCATTCGTCGATTTCAAGAAAACCCCGCCCAGCGCCGCCCAGATTTCGGCCTGGGCCGAGGCGGTCGGCTGGGAAGCGCTGCTGAACAAGCGCGGCACCACCTGGCGCAAGCTCGATGCGGCCACGCAGGCCAGCGTGATCGACGCGCCCAGTGCGGTGGTTGTCCTGGCGCAGCATCCCAGCGCTATCAAGCGGCCCGTGGTCGAGGCGGGCGGGCAGTTGTTGGTGGGTTTCGACGAGGCGACGTGGCGTGAGGCGCTATCCCCCGGGCTGCGATAGACGCCAGGCGAGCTCGCTGCCCAGTGCCAGCAGGGTGAGGGTGGGCGGCAGGCCCCAGGGCTCTGGAATGACCGAGGCGTCGCACACATGCAGGTTCGGGCTGTGGCAGCTCAGGCGCTCGTCGAGCAGTTCGCCCAGACGCACCGAACCGCCCGGATGCGCGGCGATCCAGGGCGAGGCGTAAGGCTTGCCCGCACCGGCGGCCTTCAACACCGCGCGGGCCTGTTCGACGCCCGTGCGCATTTTCAGCCGGTCGCCCGGGCCGAAGCGCCGCCAGGGGCGTCCGTGGGCGTCGATGCGTCCTTCGATGTCGTCGCGGATTTTGACCATGATCATCGCGGTGTGGCCGTAGCCGAGCAACTGGTCGGGCCGACCCGCGGCCCAGGTGAAGGCGCGGAAAAAATGCGCCGGAACGGTGATGTCCGACAGCATCAAACCCGCTTCGAAGTCGTAGTAACCGGCGGACATGGAAATGTCCTGCGCCTGCCGGGCGACGGGCACATGGGCCATGACGATGCGCAAGGGGTCGCAGAAAAATCCGTTGCCCGCCTGTTCCACGCCGCTTTGCTGCAGGATGGCGGGGCTGGCGATGCCGCCTGCACTCAGGATGACCCGCCCGGCGCGGAAGATCTGTGCCTCACCGTTCTGGCGCGCCTCCACCCCGACGGCCAGGCCGCGTTCGAACAACACCCGCGAGACCTGGACGCCGCAACACAGCTCGGCGCCATGCGCCACCGCCTGCTCCAGCAGCGCGTGCGCCGACCAGAAGGCCTCGGGCGGACAGCCTGCCTGCGTGCAGCGCGACTGGTCGATCATTTTCGGCAGCGGCTGCCAGGGCAGACCGAGAGACTGCCCGGACTGCATCAGCAGCGAGGGAATCGGCGCGAGCAGATCGTCGCGCAAGGGCGCGTGCGGCAATTCGCACTGCACCCGTTGCAGCGCCGCTCGGAGGTCGAGGCCGTGACGGGCGAACAGCGCCAGCGGCGGGGGCGTGGCGGTGTGATAGAAGGTGACCGAGCCGCCGCCCACCCGCAGGCTGCGCAGCAGCACCACGCCGGGCGCGATGTGCATCGCCTCCTTGCGACGCAGCAGTCCCAGCAGTTGGTTGCCGGGCGGCGGGCCCGAACCGCGTTCCAGAATGCGCACGCGCGCTCCGGCGCGGGCCAGATCGCGCGCCACCATGGCGCCGGCCGGACCGGACCCGACCACGAGGACGTCGGGTATCGGTGAGACGTCCGTCATGCGGCAAGGGCGCTGGATCAGGGCCGCGCGCTCAGGCGGCGAGCAGTTGCCGCAGCACGAAGGGCAGGATGCCGCCGTGCTGGTAATAGTCGACCTCGATCGGGGTGTCGATGCGCAGCCTGAGCTTGACCTCCTGCCGGCTGCCATCCGCGCGGGTGATGACCAGTAGCGCATCCTGCTGCGGGCGCAGGCTGTCGCCCAGGTCGATGTCGAAGGTCTCATTGCCCGCGATGCCCAGCGATTCCCACGAATCGTTGCCGAGGAACTGCAGCGGCAGCACGCCCATGCCGACCAGGTTGGAGCGGTGGATGCGCTCGAAGCTGCGCGCCACCACCGCCTTCACGCCCAGGAGCTGCGTGCCCTTGGCGGCCCAGTCGCGGCTGGAGCCGGTGCCGTACTCCTCGCCGGCGAAGATCACCGTGGGGGTGCACTCGGCGATGTACTGCATCGCCGCATCGAAGATGAACATTTTCTTGCCCGAGGGCTGCAACAGGGTCACGCCGCCTTCCTCGCGCGAGCCGTCCGCTCCCGGCGGGATCATCAGGTTCTTGATGCGCACATTGGCGAAGGTGCCGCGCATCATCACCTCGTGGTTGCCGCGGCGCGAGCCGTAGGAATTGAAGTCGGCCTTGAGCACGCCGTGGGCCAGCAGCCATTGCCCGGCGGGCGAGGTTTCCTTGATCGGGCCGGCGGGTGAGATGTGATCGGTAGTGACCGAATCGCCGAACAGCGCCAGCGCGCGCGCGCGCTGCACCTTCAGCGACGTGGCGGCGGGCTGCATGCCGAACCCGGCGAAGAACGGCGGCTCGGCGATGTAGGTGCTCCTGGGCCAGTCGTACACCTGTCCCTTGACGCCTTCGATCTTTTTCCACAGTTTGCCCGGATGGGTGGCGACCTGGGCGTAGTTTTCGCGGAATACCTTGGGATTCATCGCGAACTTCATCAGCTTGTCGATTTCTTCGCTGCTCGGCCAGATGTCGCCCAGATACACCGGCTTGCCGCCCTTGCCATAGCCCACCGGCTCGGTCATCAGGTCGCGGCGCATCGTGCCGGCTATGGCGTAGGCCACGACCAGCGGCGGGCTGGCGAGGAAGTTCGCCTTGATGTTGGGGTGGATGCGCGCTTCGAAGTTGCGGTTGCCCGAAAGCACGGCGGCGCACACCAGATCGTTGGCGGTGATGGTGGCTTCGATGTCAGGAGCCAGCGGCCCGGCGTTGCCGATGCAGGTGGTACAGCCATAGCCCACGAGGTAGAAGCCCAGTTTTTCGAGATAAGGCAGCAGACCCGCCTTTTCCAGATACTCGGTGACCACGCGCGAGCCTGGGGCCAGCGAGGTCTTGATGTGCTTCTTCACCTTGAGGCCGGCTTCGACCGCCTTTTTGGCGAGCAGCCCGGCAGCCAGCAGCACGCTGGGGTTGGAGGTGTTGGTGCACGAGGTGATGGCGGCGATGAGCACGTCGCCATCGGCGATGTCCAGTCTGGACGATTCTGCCGCCAGCTTGGCGTGGGCATGCGCGGCGCTGCGGGTGGAGCGATTGTCGACCATCTCGATCACGTCGCGTTCGGCACCCGCGGCAGCCTCGGGGCCGTCGCCATTGCTCTTGCCATCGGCACTGACCGGGAACCGCTGGTTCAGGCGCTCGGCTGGCTGGTTGAAGCCGTTTTCGGCGGCGGGCCTGGAGAACAGCGCTTCGAACTGGGTTTTGACGCTGCCCAGTGCGATGCGGTCCTGCGGCCGCTTCGGGCCGGCCAGCGAGGGCTCGACCGTGGACAGATCGAGGGTGAGGGTCTGCGAGTAATCGATCTGCCCGGCCTTGGGCACGCCGAACAGCTTCTGCGCCTTGAAGTAGGCCTCGAACAACTCGATTTCGCTCTTGGTGCGTCCGGTGCCCTTGAAGTAGTCGAGGGTTTTGTCGTCCACCGGGAAAAAGCCCATCGTGGCCCCGTATTCGGGGGCCATATTGCCGATGGTGGCGCGGTCGGTGACCGACAGGCTGGCGGTGCCTTCGCCGAAGAATTCGACGAACTTGCCCACCACCTTGGCCTTGCGCAGCATTTCGGTGACGGTCAGCACGAGGTCGGTGGCGGTCACGCCGCCCCGCAGCGCGCCCTTGAGCTCCACGCCGACCACGTCGGGGGTGAGCAAGTACACCGGCTGGCCGAGCATCGCGGCTTCGGCTTCGATGCCGCCCACGCCCCAGGCCACCACGCCGATGCCGTTGATCATGGTGGTGTGGCTGTCGGTGCCCACCAGGGTGTCGGGGTAGGCCACGCCGTCCTGGGTCTTGTGCACGCCGCGGGCGAGATATTCGAGGTTGACCTGGTGCACGATGCCGAAGCCGGGCGGCACGACGCCGAAGGTATCGAAGGCCTGCATGCCCCATTTCATGAACTGGTAACGCTCGCGGTTGCGCTGGAACTCGATCTGCATGTTCAGGTCGAGCGCCTTTTTGTTGCCGTAGCTGTCGACCATCACCGAGTGATCCACCACCAGATCGACCGGCACCAGCGGCTCGATGGACTTGGGGCTTTTGTGCAACTGCTTTGCTGCGCCGCGCATCGCGGCCAGATCGACCAGCAGCGGCACGCCGGTGAAGTCCTGCAGCACCACGCGGGCGACGACGAAGGGAATTTCATCGGTGCGCTCGGCGTTGGGCTTCCAGCCCGCAAGCTGTTTGACGTGCTCTGGGCTGACTTTCTTGCCGTCGCAATTGCGCAGCACCGACTCCAGCACGATGCGGATGGACACCGGCAGACGCGACAAGTCCATGCCCAGCTCTTTGGCGAGCTGGGGCAGGGAATAGAACTGGGCCGATTTGCCCGAGGCGGTACTGAAGGTCTTGCGCGTGCTGGCGTAGGCGTGCGCGGCGCTGGCGGGTTGGGCTGGCATGGGGGGTCTCCGGGGGCACTCAGATGACGTACAGATCGACGTACTCGTGCACGGGCATGGATTCAAGCAGGTTCTGATCGAGCGACACGTCGAGAATGGTTTTTTGCTGTTTGGCCGGAAAGCGCCGCGCCAGGTTGGTGCGGAACTTGGCTTCGAGCAGCGGGATGCCGTCGGCGCGACGGCGCCTGTGGCCGATGGGGTATTCGACGGCGACCTCGGGCAGCACCGTGCCGTCGCTCAGCGTGACGGTGAGCGCGTTGGCGATCGAGCGTTTGTCGGGGTCGTGGTAGTCGCGGGTGTACTGCGGGTCCTCCACGCAGGTGATCCTGTCGCGCAGCGCGTCGATGCGCGGGTCGGCGGCGACTTCGTCCTCATAGTCGGCGGCGGTCAGACGGCCGAAAATCAGCGGCACCGCCACCATGTACTGGATGCAGTGGTCGCGGTCCGCCGGGTTGGCGAGCGGGCCTTTCTTGTCGATGATGCGCATGCACGCCTCGTGGGTGCGGATGCGGATGGCGGCGATGTCCTCGGCGGTCTTTCCCAGGTTGCGCAGGGTGCGGTGAAGCTGCATCGCCGCCTCGACTGCGGTCTGCGCATGGAACTCCGCCGGGAAGCTGATCTTGAACAGCACGTTTTCCATCACATAGCTGCCGTAGGGCCGCTGGAATTTGAACGGCTGGCCGCGAAAGCTCACGTCGTAGAACCCCCAGGTCTTGGCGGTGAGCACGCTCGGGTAGCCCATTTCTCCGGTTTTGGCGATCAGCGCCAGCCGCACCCCGCGGCTGGTGGCGTCGCCCGCCGCCCAGCTCTTGCGGCTGCCGGTGTTCGGGGCGTGGCGGTAGGTGCGCAGGCTCTGGCCGTCGACCCAGGCGAGCGACACCGCGTTGATGATTTCGTCGCGCGTCAGGCCGAGCATGCGCGCGACAACGGCGGTGGTGGCGACCTTGACCAGCACCACATGGTCGAGACCGACCCGGTTGAAGCTGTTTTCCAGCGCGATCACCCCCTGGATTTCGTGCGCCTGGATCATCGCGGTGAGCACGTCCCGCAGGGTCAGGGGCTTCTTGCCGGCAGCGACGGCGTTGCGGCTGAGCCAGTCGGCCACGGCGAGGATTCCGCCGAGGTTGTCCGAGGGGTGGCCCCATTCGGCGGCAAGCCAGGTGTCGTTGAAGTCCAGCCAGCGGATCATCGCGCCGATGTTGAACGCCGCCTGCACCGGGTCGAGCTGGAACTGCGTGCCCGGCACCCTGGCGCCGTGGGGGACGATCGTGCCCGGCACGACAGGGCCGAGCAGCTTGGTGCAGGCGGGGTACTCAAGCGCTTCCAGTCCGCATCCCAGGGTATCGATCAGGCAGTTGCGCGCGGTCTGGTAGGCCAGCGTGCTGTCGATGTCGGTCTTGAGGACGTAGTCGGCGATGTCGACCAGAACCTGGTCGGGGGAAGGGCGGACGTTGGAAATCGCTGAGGACATGGAATGAAAGGAAAGAAGCGCGTCAGGGCGAGGGAACGCAGTCGTCGGCCAGTCGCGTCATGTTCTTTTTATCGAACAGCATGCTCTTGGTCGGGATCTGGATCAGGACGAAGCCGGCCTTGGCATCGTCGAAGTGGTAGGCGCCGGTCGAGGTGGGCTTGCGTTTGAGCAGGTAGTGCTTGCGGTTCCAGGTGAGCAGCACGGCCTGATCGCCTGCGCCTTCGATCTTCACGTCCAGCGGGATGCGGTGGCTGCCGCAGACCATGCGCCCCGCCTTGAGCGGATAGACCGGGTTGACGTCGGGATAGCCGTTTTCCGTGCCGGGCACGCGCGCACCGGGGGCGTTGCCGGTCAGCAGGGCCGGGGTGGTCGTGGCGGCAGTGGCCACGATGGTCGCCCCGGCGGTGGCGGCGTTGGGGGATGCGGCTGTGGGATTTGCCGCTTTTGCCTCGTCCGCATGCTTTTGCGCATGGGCGGGCAGCGTAAGCGCGCAGGACAGGCCGACGACACTGGACAGGAAGAGGAAGATGCGCTTCATATCAGATACTCCACACGAACTGAAACACGGAAAAAACCGCTCCAGGTCGGGACGAGCGACAAGTCGGGCGCATGAACATGGTGGCAAGTGCGCTTGACGAGTCAGGGACGCTGGGCGAGCGGCACGAACTGCAGATTCTCCGGGCCAGTGTAATTCGCGCTGGGTCGAATGATCTTGTTGTCCTGTCGCTGTTCCACCACATGCGCGCTCCAGCCGCTGGTGCGTGAGATCACGAACAGCGGGGTGAACATGGCGGTGGGCACGCCCATGAGCGAGTAACTCACTGCGCTGAACCAGTCGAGATTGGGGAACATCTTTTTCGCGTCCCACATCACCGACTCCAGCCGCTCGGCGATGGCGAACAGGCGCATGTCCTTCTGATCGGCGGCCAGGCGCCGCGCGACTTCCTTGATGACCTTGTTGCGCGGGTCGGCGAGGGTGTAGACGGGGTGGCCGAAGCCAATGACGACTTCCTTGTTGGCGACACGGGTGCGGATGTCGGCCTCGGCCTCGTCCGGGTCGGCATAGCGCCGCTGGATGTCGTAGGCGGCCTCGTTGGCACCGCCATGCTTGGGGCCGCGCAAGGCGCCGATGGCGCCGGTGATGGCGCTGTACAGATCACTGCCGGTGCCGGCGATGACGCGCGCGGCGAAGGTCGAGGCGTTGAACTCGTGCTCGGCGTAGAGGATGAGCGAGGTGTGCATCGCCCGCTCCCACAGCGCACTGGGCTTGCTGCCGTGCAGCAGGTGCAGGAAGTGGCCGCCGATCGAGTCGTCGTCGGTCTCGACCTCGATGCGCCGGCCGTTGGCGGCGTAATGCCACCAGTACAGCAGCATCGAGCCCTGGCAGGCCAAGAGCTTGTCGGCGATGTCGCGTGCACCGGCGGCGTTGTGGTCATCCTTTTCCGGCATCACGCAGCCCAGCACCGACACCCCGGTGCGCAGCACGTCCATCGGATGGGTCGACGGCGGGAGTTGTTCCAGCGCGTTCCTGACGGCGGCGGGCAGGCCGCGCAGGCGGCGCAGCTTGGTCTGGTAGGCCGCGAGTTCGGCGGAGTTGGGCAGCTTGCCGTGCACCAGCAGGTGGGCGACTTCCTCGAATTCGCAGGCTTCGGCGAGGTCGAGAATGTCGTAACCGCGGTAGTGCAGATCGTTGCCGGTACGCCCGACGGTGCACAGCGCCGTGTTGCCCGCGGTGACGCCGGAAAGCGCCACCGATTTTTTGGGTTTGAAGGTCATGCCGGCCGGCGCAGCGTTGTCGCTCATGGGTTTGTCTCCTCGGTACTTCAATGACAGATGCTTTACGAAGATTTCTTGCCGGAAAAGATGGCGTCCAGCCGCTGTTCGTAAGCGTGATAGCCGATGCTGTCGTATAGCTCGGCGCGGGTCTGCATCAGCGGCAGCACGGCCTTTTGCGTGCCATCGCGGCGCAGGGTTTCATACACTGTCTGCGCCGCCTTGTTCATGGCGCGGAACGCCGACAGCGGGTAGAGCGCCATGGCCACGCCCGCGCTGCGCAGCTCATCGACGGTGTACAGCGGCGTGGCGCCGAATTCGGTGATATTGGCCAGCAGCGGGGCGCCGGCCTCGGCGGCAAAGCGGCGATAGGTCTCGAGGTCGGGCGCGGCCTCGGCGAAAATGCCGTCTGCCCCGGCCTCGACACAGGCGCGCGCGCGGGCAATCGCGGCGTCGATTCCCTCGACCGCGATGGCGTCGGTGCGGGCGATGACGAAAAACGATGCGTCGGTGCGGGCGTCGACCGCGGCCTTGATGCGATCGACCATTTCCTCGCTGCTGACGATTTCCTTGCCGGGGCGGTGGCCGCAGCGCTTGGCGCCGACCTGATCCTCGATGTGCAGCCCGGCGGCGCCGAATTTGATCAGGCTCTTGACCGTGCGGGCGATGTTGAAAGCGCTCGGGCCGAAGCCGGTGTCCACGTCCACCAGCAGCGGCAGGTCGCAGACATCGGTGATGCGGCGCACGTCGGTGAGCACATCATCGAGGGTGTTGATGCCCAGATCGGGCATGCCCAGCGAACCGGCCGCCACGCCGCCGCCAGAGAGGTAGACGGCCCTGAAGCCCGCCCGCTGCGCCAGCAGCGCGTGGTTGGCGTTGATGGCGCCTGCGATCTGCAGCGGGCTTTCCTGTGACAGGGCGAGGCGCAGCCGTGCGCCAGCGGTTGTTTGGGTCATGACGGATTCAGAGCAGATGCTGCACGCCGGCCTTCTCTTCTTCGAGCTCGGCCAGGGTTTTGTCGATGCACTGCCGCGAGAAGGCGTCGATCGGCAGATCACGCACGAGCTGGTATTCGCCGCCCGCGCAGGTGACCGGGAAGCCGAACATCGTCTGCTCGGGAATGCCGTAAGACCCGTCGGACGGGATGCCCATGCTCACCCACTTCCCCTGGGTGCCCAGCACCCAGTCGTGCATGTGGTCGATGGCGGCATTGGCGGCCGAAGCGGCCGAGCTCAGGCCGCGCGCCTCGATGATGGCCGCGCCGCGCTTGCCCACCGTGGGCAGGAACACGTCGCGGTTCCAGGCGTCGTCGTGGATCAGGTCTTTCACCGACTGGCCGCCGACGGTGGCGAAGCGGTAATCGGCGTACATGCTCGGGGAGTGGTTGCCCCAGACGCAGACTTTTTCGATTTCGGCCACGGGCCTGCCGATCTTCGCGGCCAACTGGCTGAGTGCGCGGTTGTGATCGAGCCGCATCATCGAGGTGAAATTCTTCGCGGGCAGATCGGGGGCCGATTTCATCGCGATATAGGCGTTGGTGTTGGCCGGATTGCCGACCACCAGCGTCTTGACCGAGCGTTTGGCCACGGCATTCAGGGCCTTGCCCTGTGCGGTGAAAATCTGCGCATTGGCCGAGAGCAGGTCGCGCCGCTCCATGCCGGGGCCGCGCGGGCGCGCGCCGACCAGCAGGGCGTAGTCCACATCCCTGAAGGCAGTCATCGGGTCGGAATGCGCGCTCATGTCGGCCAGCAGCGCAAAGGCGCAGTCTTCGAGTTCCATCATCACCCCTCTCAACGCCTTCTGCGCCTTTTCGTCGGGAATTTCCAGGAGCTGCAGAATCACGGGCTGATCGGCGCCCAGCATCTGGCCGGAGGCGATGCGAAACAGCAGGGCGTAGCCGATCTGGCCGGCGGCGCCGCTGACGGTGATGCGCACGGGGGCTTTGGACATGGTGAGGCTCCTGGTAAGTTGTTTGTCAGTCGAGGGCGCTTCGATTCTTTGTGCGCCGCAATGCGCAAGAAGTGTAGGCTGGTGATGGCATGCAGTCAATTACTCTTCTATCTTATATAAGACATTTTTTATCAAACTCTGGACAAGGCGGGGTGGGCTATGCTGCAATACAGACCTGATGGCTACGCATACCGTTCCCGATCCCGCGCCCGAGTTGCAGGCCACTCATGTGTCCACTGCGGCGCTCAACCCGAGCTTCAGTCCCTTGTATCGGCAGATCAAGGGATTGATCACTCGCAGTCTGCAGCAGGGCGAATGGAAGCCGGGGGAGATCATTCCCAGCGAGGCCGATCTGGCGCGGCGTTTCGGCGTCAGCCAGGGCACGGTGCGCAAGGCGGTGGACGAACTCGCCGCAGACGGCCTGCTGCTGCGTCGACAGGGGCGCGGCACGTTTGTCTCGACGCATCATGAAGAGCGGGTGAAGTTTCGCTTTCTACGCCTCGTGCCTGATGCCATCGCCGAAGGTGCGCGTGCGATGCCGCAGCCCATGGAGCGGCAATTCCTGGAGTGCAAGCGCATTCGTGCCTCTCAGGATGTGGCGCGTGCGCTGGGGATCAAGGCAGGTGAGGGCATCACGCAGATTCGCCGCCTGCTGCTGCTTGCGGGCGAGCCCGTGGTGTATGAGGACATTTATCTGCCCGGCCCAGCCTTTCGCGGCCTGACCGCAGAACGGCTGGAGAGTTATCGCGGCCCGCTCTACGCTTTGTTCGAGTCCGAGTTTTCGACCCGCATGGTGCGGGCGGAGGAAAAACTGCGCGCGGTCAACGCCAGTGCACAAGAGGCCGAGCTGCTGCGGGTGCGCGAAGCCGAGGCCCTGCTGCTCGTCGAACGCCTGTCATTCAGTTATGGTGAACTGCCTGCGGAGTACCGCCGTGGGCTCTACAACACGAGGCATCATCACTATCGCAACGAATTGAATTGAGCGCCCCCAGACCTGCCGCATTCGCGTCAGGCCCCCCGAGGGGGATGAGAAAACTTGGGGCGGCCCTACGTTTTCTCATGAGCGCCCCCAGGGTCGGCTCGCCGACCCGCCCCCCGTGGGGGTCAAGAAAACTTGGGGCGGCCCTGCGTTTCCTTGAGAGCCATGTGGACGATTGAAAACCGGTGCCGACGAGCAGCTTGTCGGCATGCTGCAATGCAATAGACTGGAAACATCAACAAAACTTCGAAGCGATTCGCCACGGCTTCGAATCAGGCCATAACGGCATCTCGCCATGCGATTTCTGTTCACAACGAGGTCAGCGTCATGACAAAACCTGCTTCGCCACCGGCTCGGCCGGTCTACCGCAACATCCACATCACCCAGATCGTGACCTACCGGCTGCCGCTGGCGGGCATCGTCTCCATCCTGCACCGCGTCAGCGGCGCGGTGCTGTTTCTGGCGCTGCCGCTGGTGCTCTGGGTGTTCGATGACAGCCTGCGCAGTGCCGACAGCTTTGCTGCCATCGCGCAATTTCTTTCACACTGGTTCGTCAAGCTCATTCTGCTCGGCCTGTTCTGGGCGCTGATGCACCACCTCGTCGCCGGGGTGCGGCATCTGTGGATGGATGCCTTCCATGCCGTGAGCAAGGCGCAGGGCCTGCAACTGGCGATCATCACGCTTGCGGTGTCGCTGGGCCTCACGGCGCTGTTCGGTCTCAAGCTGCTGGGGGTGTACTGAAATGGGTACTGAAAGGATCGCAAACAAGCGCCTGGTCGTCGGCGCGCACTACGGGCTGCGCGACTGGTTGGCGCAGCGCGTCACCGCCGCCGTGATCGCGGTGTTCACGCTGGTGCTGCTGGTCTATTTCCTCGCGCCCGGCTCGCTCGACTACGCCCGCTGGCACGGCCTGTTCGCGCAGCAGTGGATGAAACTGTTGACTTTCGTCACGGTGCTGGCGCTGATCTACCACGTCTGGGTAGGCATGCGCGACATCTGGATGGATTACGTCAAACCGGTGGGTGTGCGGCTGCTGCTGCAGATCGGCACCATTCTGTGGCTATTGGCTTGCGCGGGCTGGGCCCTGCAAGTGTTGTGGAGGGCGTAATGCAGGTCAGCAATCGCAAATTCGATGTGGTGGTGGTGGGCGCAGGCGGCTCGGGAATGCGCTGCGCACTGCAACTGGCGCGCGCCGGGCTCGACGTGGCGGTGCTGTCCAAGGTGTTTCCCACGCGCTCGCACACGGTGGCCGCGCAGGGCGGGGTGGCCGCCTCGCTGGGCAATATGAGCGAGGACGACTGGTACTGGCATATGTTCGACACCGTCAAAGGGTCGGATTACCTGGGCGACCAGGACGCCATCGAGTTCATGTGCCGCGAGGCCAACAGCGCGGTGTACGAGCTCGAACATTTCGGCATGCCGTTCGACCGCAACCCCGACGGCACCATCTACCAACGCCCCTTCGGCGGCCATACAGCCAACTTCGGCGAAAAGGCGGTGCAGCGTGCCTGCGCCGCGGCCGACCGCACCGGCCATGCCATGCTGCACACGCTCTATCAGCAGAACGTGCAGGCCCGCACCCATTTCTTCGTCGAATGGATGGCGCTCGATCTGATCCGCGACGCCGAGGGCGACGTGCTCGGCGTAGTCGCGCTCGAAATGGAAACCGGCGACGTGACGGTTTTCGAGGGCAAGGCCACGGTGCTGGCCACCGGCGGGGCAGGGCGCATCTTCGCCGCATCGACCAACGCCTTCATCAATACCGGCGACGGCCTGGGCATGGCCGCGCGGGCCGGTCTGCCGCTGCAGGACATGGAGTTCTGGCAGTTCCATCCCACCGGCGTGGCCGGCGCCGGTGTGCTGATCACCGAGGGCGTGCGCGGCGAGGGCGGCATTCTGCTCAACGCCAATGGCGAGCGCTTCATGGAGCGTTATGCCCCGACCTACAAGGATCTGGCGCCGCGCGACTTCGTCTCGCGCTCGATGGACCAGGAGATCAAGGAGGGCCGCGGCGCCGGGCCGCACAAGGACCATGTGCTGCTCAAGCTCGATCACCTCGGCGCCGAGACCATCATGAAGCGGCTGCCTTCCATCCGCGAAATCGCCATCCGCTTCGCCAACGTCGATCCGATCAAGGAGCCGATTCCCGTGGTGCCGACCATTCACTATCAGATGGGCGGCATCCCGGCGAACATCCACAGCCAGGTCGTCGTGCCGCAGGGCGACAACCCCGCGGCGGTGGTGGGTGGGCTCTACGCCATTGGTGAATGTTCCTGCGTGAGCGTGCATGGGGCCAACCGCCTGGGCACCAACTCCTTGCTCGATCTGCTGGTATTCGGCCGCTCTGCGGGCAACCATATTGTTAACAGTGGCATTCACCAACGCAGCCACAAACCGCTGCCCAAGGACGCCGCCGACCGCTCGCTGGCGCGTCTTGCCCAACTCGACGCCTCCAAGAGCGGTGAAGGCAGCCATGTGGTGGCCGACGCCATTCGCGCCGCGATGCAAACCCACTGCGGCGTGTTCCGCACCGAAAAGATCATGGCCGAGGGCGTGAGGGCCCTTGCCGACATCGCCGGCCAGGTCGATCGCATCCACCTCAAGGACAAATCCAAGGTGTTCAACACCGCGCGCATCGAGGCGCTGGAAGTCGACAACCTGATCGAAGTCGCCAAGGCCACGATGGTCTCGGCCGAGGCGCGTCAGGAAAGCCGCGGCGCGCATTATCACAACGACCATACCGAGCGCGACGACCAGAACTGGCTCAAGCACACCCTGTGGTGGCGCGAAGGCAACCGCCTGAGCTACAAGCCGGTGCAGCTCAAGCCGTTGACCGTTGAGCCCTTCAAGCCCAAGGCCCGAACCTTCTGAACCCTCTCTTTTGAACAATGCGCCCGGCAAGACACGGGCAACAGGAGCGCCCATGAACGACACGCGCAAGATGAAGTTTTCGATTTATCGCTACGACCCGGATAAAGACGCCAGGCCCTATATGCAGGACGTCGAGGTGACGCTGCAGCACACCGACAAGATGCTGCTCGACGCCATCCAGCGCATCAAGTGGGAGGTGGACGATTCCCTGTCCATCCGCCGTTCCTGCCGCGAGGGCGTGTGCGGCTCGGACGCGATGAACATCAACGGCAAGAACGGCCTGGCCTGCATCACCAACCTGCTCACCCTCAAGGAGCCGGTGGTGCTCAAGCCGCTGCCGGGGCTGCCGGTCATCCGCGACCTGATCGTCGACATGACGCAGTTCTTCAATCAATATCACTCGATCAAGCCCTATCTGGTCAACAATACCCCGCCGCCGGAAAAAGAGCGCCTGCAAAGCCCGGCCGAGCGCGAGGAGCTCAACGGTCTGTACGAGTGCATTCTGTGCGCGTGCTGTTCCACGTCGTGCCCGAGTTTCTGGTGGAACCCCGACAAGTTCGTCGGCCCGGCAGGTCTGCTGCAGGCCTATCGCTTTCTTGCCGACAGCCGCGACGAAGCCACCGGCGAGCGCCTCGACAATCTGGAAGATCCCTACCGCCTGTTCCGCTGCCACACCATCATGAATTGCGTGGACGTCTGCCCGAAAGAGCTGAACCCGACCCTGGCGATCAGCAAGATCAAGGAAATGATGCTGCGCCGCGCCGTCTGAGCCTGTCATGCCGCCCGCAACCGCAGCCCCTGCCGACGCCGCCGATCTGTCCCGGCTGCGCTGGCGCGCCCGGCGTGGCATGCTGGAGAACGACCTGATCCTGCAGCGCTATTTTGCGCAACGCGAGACGCCGCTCGGCAGCGAGGAAGTGGCCGCGTTGAATGCCCTGCTGGCGCTGGACGACAACACGCTCTTTGACCTGTTGCTGCGCAACGGTCCGCTGCCTCGGGATCTGGATCGGCCGCAGGTGCGGGAATTGCTTGCAACCTTGCAACGCTTGTGAGCCCGACCGGTTCGCGGTTTGCGTCATTCCGTCCCCGGAGGCACGCTCCGGGAGTTCTACAACACAGTCCCCGGAGATTTGAAAATGACTCAATCAAGTGACAAAGCCACCCTCTCGTTCAGCGACGGTTCGCCCAGCGTCGATCTGCCCATCCACAAGGGTACGATCGGCCCGGACGTGATCGACATCCGCAAGCTGTATGGACAAACTGGCAAGTTCACCTACGACCCGGGCTTTCTGTCCACCGCGTCATGCAGCTCGGCCATCACCTATATCGACGGCGACAAGGGCGAACTGCTCTACCGCGGCTATCCCATCGAGCAGATCGCCGTGCAGTGCGACTACCTGGAAACCTGCTATCTGATTCTGTACGGCGAGCTGCCCAACGCGCAGCAGAAAAAGGCCTTCTCGGACCGCGTGACCCAGCACACCATGGTGCACGAGCAGATGCAGTTCTTCCTGCGCGGATTCCGCCGCGACGCCCACCCCATGGCGGTGCTCACCGGCCTGGTCGGGGCGATGTCGGCGTTCTACCCCGATTCGATCAACGTCAACGACCCGCAGCAGCGCGACATCTCGGCCATTCGCCTGATCGCCAAGATGCCCACGCTGGTGGCCATGGCCTACAAGTACAACATGGGCCAGCCCTATATGTACCCGCGCAATGAACTGAGCTACGCGGCCAATTTCATGCGCATGATGTGGGCCACGCCCTGCGAAGACTACACACCGAACCCGGTGATCGAGCGCGCGCTCGACCGCATTTTCATCCTGCATGCCGACCACGAGCAAAACGCCTCCACCTCCACCGTGCGGCTGTGCGCGTCCAGCGGCACCAATCCCTTTGCGGCCATCGCGGCGGGCGTGGCCTGCCTGTGGGGGCCGGCGCACGGCGGCGCCAACGAGGCCTGCCTGAACATGCTCGACGACCTCCAGGCCAAGGGCGGCGTGGCCAGGATCGGCGAGTTCATCGATGAGGTCAAGGACAAGAACTCCTCGGTGCGGCTGATGGGCTTTGGCCACCGCGTCTACAAGAACTACGACCCGCGCGCCAAGCTCATGCGCGAGACCTGTCACGAAGTGCTCGACGCCCTCGGCCTGCACGACGACCCGCTGTTCAAGCTGGCGATGACGCTGGAGAAAATCGCGCTGGAAGACGACTACTTCATCCAGCGCAAGCTCTACCCCAATGTCGATTTCTATTCGGGCATCGTGCAGAAGGCCATCGGCGTGCCGGTGTCGCTGTTCACCGCCAATTTCGCCCTGGCGCGCACCGTGGGCTGGATCGCCCAGCTCAATGAAATGCTCACCGATCCCGAATACAAGATCGGGCGTCCGCGTCAGTTGTTCACCGGCTCGGTGCGCCGCGACGTCAAGCCCATTGCGCAGCGCGGCTGATCGTTTGGCTTATTCGGGTACCGCCAGCGGAAGCAGCATCACCAGTTTGTATTCCGGGTGCAGCGCCGCGCGCAGGGTCAGTTGTTCGTAGACCAGGCGGCCGTGGCGGGGATGGACAAAGCCTCTTTCACCGCCTTCGCGCTCCTGCACATCGTTGAGTTGCCAAAGGGCGTCAAACTCGGGGCTGAGCGCGCTCAGTTCATCGATCAGGGCGCGCAGTAAAGGGGTCTGCAGACGCCCGCCGCAGTCCGCCCGGAATTCCGCGACGAGCCGCTGCGCACGTACCGGCCAGTTCTCGATCAGCTCACGCGCCTGCGGGTTGAAAAACAGAAAGCGCAGCAGGTTCGGGGGCTGCGAATCGGCGGAGGCGGCGGGCTGCGCCTGCCAGCCCAGAAACAGGTCTGCGGCGAGCGCGTTGCCCGCGCCATCTTTGACGCCTTCGTCGCTGCATCGCCTTGGAGCACCCCCATGAAACAACACGCTTTGGCCGCCCATCAGTTCGGCACCAGCGCCGCCGCCTACCTCACCAGCGCCGTGCATGCGCAGGGGCAGGACCTGCAGCGTCTTGGCGCGATGGTGCAGGCAGACCAAACCTGCAGGGCGCTCGACCTCGGTTGCGGGGCCGGACATGCCAGCTTCGCCCTGGCAGCAGCGGGTGCGCAGGTCACCGCCTTGGACCTGTCGCCTGCGATGCTCGACATCGTGGCGCAAGAGGCGCAAGCCCGCGGCCTGCATGGGCTGCAGACTTGCCAGGGGGCTGCCGACAAGCTGCCCTTCGCCGATGCCAGCTTCGACTTTCTGGTCACTCGCTTTTCCGCGCATCACTGGCCTGATGTGCCTGCCGCATTGCGCGAAATGCGCCGCGTCATCGAGCCGGGGGGAACGCTGGTCATCATCGACGTCGTGGCTCTGGAGTCTCCCCTTTGCGACACCCTGCTGCAGACGGTGGAAATATTGCGCGACGCCTCGCATGTGCGCGATTACCGCGTCTCGGAGTGGGGCGCGATGCTGCAGCAGGCCGGTTTTGCCGCGCCCAGCACGGATGATTGGACCCTGACCATGGAGTTCGCCTCTTGGGTGGGGCGCATGCGCACCCCGGCGTTGCGCGTGCAGGCCATCCACGACGTGTGGGCGCGTGCGCCGCAGGAGGCGCGCGAGGCGATGCGCGTTCAGGCCGATGGATCGTTCGATCTGTCGGTGGCGTGGCTGCAGACCCGGTCCAGCGTGGACTCAAAGCGCGCCAACTAAAATCTTTGTTTTTGACAAGTCTTGCGCGGGCCGCGCGCAAGACGCAGGAGAAGCCAATGGGCCGAACGCTGTACGACAAATTGTGGGACGAGCATGTGGTGCGCACCGAGCAGGACGGCACCGCGCTGCTCTACATCGACCGCCACCTGGTGCATGAAGTCACCAGCCCGCAGGCCTTCGAGGGACTGCAGCTCGCGGGCCGCAAGGTCTGGCGGGTGAGTGCGAATCTGGCCGTGGCCGATCACAACGTGCCCACGACCGACCGGGCCGAGGGCATCGCCGACCCGATTTCCCGGCTGCAGGTCGAAACCCTCGACGCCAACTGCGCCGCCAACGGCATCACCGAGTTCCGCATGAACGACCGCCGCCAGGGCATCGTGCATGTCATCGGCCCCGAACAGGGCGCCACCCTGCCGGGCATGACGGTGGTCTGCGGCGATTCGCATACCAGCACGCACGGCGCGTTCGGGGCGCTGGCCTTCGGCATCGGCACCAGTGAAGTCGAGCATGTGCTGGCCACGCAAACCCTGCTGGCGCGCAAGATGAAAAACATGCTGGTGCGCGTGGATGGGCCGCTGCCCGCAGGCTGCCGCGCCAAGGACATCGCGCTGGCCATCATCGGCAGGATCGGCACCGCAGGCGGCACGGGCTACACCCTCGAGTTTGCGGGCAGCACCATCGCCGCGCTCAGCATGGAAGGCCGCATGACGCTGTGCAATATGGCCATCGAGGCCGGCGCGCGCACCGGCCTGGTGGCGGTGGACGACACGACGATCGACTATGTGCGCGGCCGTCCCTTCGCCCCCACCGGCGTGGCCTGGGACAGGGCGGTGCAATACTGGCGCGGCCTGCATTCCGATGCCGACGCGAAGTTCGACCGCGTGGTCACGCTCGATGCGCGCGAACTCGTGCCGCAGGTCACCTGGGGCACTTCGCCGGAAATGGTGCTGCCGATCGACGCCCGCGTGCCCGATCCCGACAAAGAGAAAGACGCCAGCAAGCGCGCGGCGATGGAACGCGCGCTCACCTATATGGGCCTGGAGCCGAACAAGGCCATTGCCGATATCCGCATCGACAAGGTGTTCATCGGTTCCTGCACCAACTCGCGCATCGAAGACCTGCGCGACGCCGCGCAAGTGGTTGCCGGGCGGCGTATCGCGGCGAATGTGCGGCAGGCGCTGGTGGTGCCGGGCTCGGGGCTGGTGAAGGCGCAGGCCGAGGCCGAGGGGCTGGACAGGATATTCAAGGCCGCCGGTTTCGAATGGCGCGAGCCCGGCTGTTCCATGTGTCTGGCGATGAACGCCGACCGCCTGGAGCCGGGTGAGCGCTGCGCCTCCACGTCCAATCGCAACTTCGAAGGTCGGCAGGGGGCGGGCGGGCGGACTCATCTGGTGAGTCCGGCAATGGCTGCGGCTGCGGCGATTGCCGGGCATTTTGTCGACGTGCGCAAACTGTGAAGAACCACTCCATCTTTTTCAGGAGATCGAAATGAAACCATTGCTTTCCCTTCTTCTGCTCGCCGCCACGCTGCTGTCGCTGAGCGCCTGCAATACCGTGGCGGGCGTGGGCCAGGACCTCAAGGCGGGCGGCCAGGCCATCACCAACGCGGCCGACAAGTCGAAATAACCCCCCATCGCCGCGGCAACGCGCAAAGACACCATGGAAAAATTCATCGTCCACAAGGGACTGGTCGCGCCGATGGATCGCGACAACGTCGACACCGATGCCATCATTCCCAAGCAGTTCCTGAAGTCGATCCGGCGCAGCGGCTTCGGCCCGAATCTGTTCGACGAGTGGCGCTACCTCGACCACGGCGAGCCGGGGCAGGACCCGTCCTCGCGCAAGCCCAACCCCGACTTCGCGCTCAACCAGCCGCGCTATCAGGGCGCGAGCGTCCTGCTGACGCGCGACAACTTCGGCTGCGGTTCCTCACGCGAGCATGCGCCCTGGGCGCTGCAGCAATACGGCTTTCGCGCCCTGATCGCCAGCAGCTACGCCGACATCTTCTACAACAACTGCTTCAAGAACGGACTGCTGCCGATCGTTTTGTCCAAGGCGCAGGTGGCGCGGCTGTTCGACGAACTCTATGGTTTCGTCGGCTACACGCTCACCATCGACCTGCCGCGGCAGGTGGTGGTCAAGCCCGATGGCAGCGAGCTGGCCTTCGAGGTGGGCGAATTCCGCAAGCACTGCCTGATCAACGGGCTCGACGACATCGGCCTGACGCTCTCGCATGAGCAGGAGATCCGCGCTTTCGAGGCCGAGCGCCTGACGCGCATGCCCTGGCTCGATAACCGCATCCTTTGACCCGCACGTTGAATCCGCGTTTAACCCGCCTTCGATCCACGTTCGATCCACGCTCAACCCCAATTTCACTCATGAAAATCGCCGTATTGCCCGGAGACGGTATCGGGCCTGAAATCATTGCCGAAGCCGTCAAGGTGCTGCGGCGCATCGCGCAGGATGGGTTCGACTTCACCTTCGAGTTTGCGCCTGTGGGCGGCGCGGCCTATGCCGACAGCGGCCATCCGCTGCCCGAGGCCACGCTGAATCTGGCCAGGTCGGCCGACGCGGTGCTGTTCGGTGCCGTGGGCGACTGGAAGTACGACACCCTGGAGCGCCACCTGCGCCCCGAGCAAGCCATTCTGGGCTTGCGCAAGAACCTGGGCCTGTTCGCCAATCTGCGACCGGCCATCCTCTACGCCGAACTGGCCGATGCCTCCAGCCTGAAGCCCGAAGTGGTTTCGGGCCTGGACATCCTCATCGTGCGCGAGCTGACCGGCGACATTTACTTCGGCCAGCCGCGCGGACGCCGCACCGCGCCCGACGGCGCCTTCGCCGGCCAGCCCGAAGCCTTCGACACCATGCGCTACAGCCGTCCGGAAATCGAGCGCATCGCGCATGTCGCCTTCAAGGCGGCGCAGGGGCGCAACAAGCGTCTGACCAGCGTGGACAAGGCCAATGTGCTGGAGACCTTCCAGTTCTGGAAAGATGTGGTCACCGAAGTCGGCCAGCAGTACCCCGACGTGCAGCTCGACCACATGTATGTGGACAATGCCGCGATGCAGCTCGTCAAGGCGCCGAAAAAGTTCGACGTCATCGTCACCGGCAATCTGTTCGGCGACATCCTCAGCGACGAGGCGTCGATGCTCACCGGCTCCATCGGCATGCTGCCTTCGGCCTCGCTCAACGAAAAGGGACAGGGGCTATACGAACCGAGCCACGGCAGCGCGCCCGATATCGCCGGTCAGGGCATCGCCAATCCGCTGGCGACCATCCTGAGCGCGGCCATGATGTTGCGGCATTCGCTGGGGCTGGCGGAGCAGGCCGACCGCATCGAGACCGCAGTGCAAAAGGCGCTGGCGCAGGGTCTGCGCACGCCCGACATCCACGCACCCGGCACGCAGAGGGTCGGCACCGCGCAAATGGGCGACGCGGTGGTCGCCGCTTTAGGTTGAGCGCGACGAATCAAAACAACACGCAACGGAACGGACGATGGCGACGACTTTGGTGGGCTTGGTGGGATGGCGCGGCATGGTGGGCTCGGTGCTGATGCAACGCATGCGCGAAGAGGGCGATTTCGACCTGATCGAACCGCTGTTTTTCAGCACCAGCAACGCGGGCGGCAAGGCCCCGGCGGAAGCGAAAAACGAAACCACGCTGCAGGATGCGCATGATCTGGAGCAACTGCGCCGCTGCGACATCATCGTCACCGCGCAGGGCGGCGACTACACCACGGCGGTGTTCGACAAGCTGCGCGCTTCCGGCTGGAGGGGCCACTGGATCGACGCCGCTTCCACGCTGCGCATGCGCGACGACTGCGTCATCATTCTCGACCCGGTCAACCGTCCGGTCATCGATGCCGCGCTGGCCAAGGGCGGGGTCAACTGGATCGGCGGCAACTGCACCGTGAGCTGCATGCTCATGGGCGTGGGCGCGCTTTACAAGGCCGGTCTGGTGGAATGGATGACCAGCATGACCTATCAGGCGGCGTCGGGCGGCGGCGCGCAGCACATGCGTGAACTGCTCACGCAGTTCGGGATTCTGGGCGCTGCGGTCAAGCCGCTGCTCGACGACCCGGCCTCGGCCATCCTGGCCATCGACCGCGACGTGCTGGCGCAGCAAAAGGCGCTCGACGCTGCCCAGACCCAGCACTTCGGCGTGCCGCTGGCCGGCAGCCTGATTCCCTGGATCGACAAGGATCTGGGCCACGGCGTGTCGCGCGAGGAGTGGAAGGGCGGCGCCGAGACCAACAAAATCCTCGGGCTGGGGGCCGGGTTCGATTCGCCCGCGGTGCCGGTCGATGGGTTTTGCGTGCGCGTCGGCGCCATGCGCTGCCACAGCCAGGCGCTGACCTTCAAGCTCAAGAAAGATGTGCCGCTCGACGAAATCGAAGGCATGATCGCTGCCGACAACGACTGGGTGCGGGTGGTGCCCAATGAGCGCGAAGCCACCCTGCAGCAGCTCACCCCGGTGGCGGTGACCGGGACGATGCATATTCCGGTCGGCCGCATCCGCAAGCTGGCGATGGGGTCGCAGTATCTGGGCGCATTCACCGTGGGCGATCAATTGCTGTGGGGAGCGGCCGAGCCGCTGCGCCGCATGCTGCGCATCCTGCTCGAGCGTCATTGACCGCCGGTTTCCCACGGCCAGCCAGCCGAAATCGCCGGAATGCCACAGTTGCTGGGGTTCGGCCCGCCTGTCTGGGTGCATCAACTTGTCAGCCTAATTTGTTGATGATATGGTGAAATTTGACGCAATTCGATTCTCCGCCGCAGAGAAATTTGCGCTTTCGACATGATCAAAAATTGGGGGGCAGCCGACATGCTGCGACAGAACACTCGACGCCTGGCACTGGCCATCGCCTTGGGCGCCACCGCGGGCCAGGCCTATGCATTCGGTCTGGGGGGCATCAAGGTGCAGTCGGCCTTGGGCCAGCCCCTGAGGGCGGAAATCGACATCACCCAGATCAGCGCCGACGAGGCGTCCTCGCTGCGGGTAGGCGTCGCGCCGCCCGATGCGTTCCAGGCTGCCAGGCTGCATTACAGCAGTGCGCTCTCTGGCGTGCAGATCAAGCTCGAACGCAGCCCCGATGGGCGCGCCTATCTGCGCGTCACGTCCAACAGCCCGATCAACGAACCCTTTCTCGATCTGCTGATCCGCGCGCAATGGGCCAACGGCCAGTTGAGCCGCGACTACACCCTGCTGCTCGATCCGCCGGACTTCCAGAGCACCCCGAGCCCGACCCAGGTGCCGGTGCAGACGGCAGCGCCATCGCCTGCGTCGGCCATGCCTGCCGTCCCCTCCATCCCCTCCGCGCCCCCGGCTGCGGTCGCCCCGGCGATGCCTGTCGCCCCGGCGCTGCAAACGCCGACGCCTTCGGTTGCGGCGAAAGAATCGCCCGCCAGGCCCTCCGTGGCTGAGGGCCGATATGTGGTCAAGCGCGGTGACACTCTAAGCAAAATCGCCCTCGCTTCGGGCGTGCAGTCCGTCTCGCTCGACCAGATGCTCACCGCCATCTATCGCGCCAACCAGTCGGCCTTCATCGACGACAACATCAATCTGGTCAAGGCCGGCAGTGTGCTGACCATCCCGTCCGCCGAACAGGCGCAAGCCGTGCCTCGGGCCGAAGCACGGCGTTTCGTCGTGGCGCAGAGCGAGAGTTTCAACGCCTATCGCCGCAGACTGGCGGAAATGGGCGGGCAGGTCAAGCCGCAGTCGCAGCGCGAGGTGTCGGGCAAGGTCCAGGCCCAGGTTCAAGAGCCTGCCGCAGCAGGCGCGCAGGCTGAAAGCAAGCTCAAATTGAGCAAGGCCGAGGTGGCTGGCAAGCAGCAGGCGCAGCAGATCGCCGACAAGCAGCAGGAAGCGCTCGACGAACAGAAGATCAAGCAGTTGCAGAAGAACGTCGACGAGCTCGCTGCACTGTCCAAGCAGGCGCAGACCGTCGCGGCGGCCAAGCCGCAAGCCGCTGCGCCTGCGGTAACCGTTGCTGCGACGGCGAGCAAGGCCGCCGCAGCGCTCGCCGTGCCGGCGAAAAGCCCGCTTCCCGCCTCGGCGCCCGCCGCAGCATCGCAGCCGGCCGCAACGTCAAGCGCGGCGCAGGCCCGCGCGGCGGCTTCGGCCGCAGCCACGGCCTCGGCAGCCAAACCCGCGTCGGCGCCCCGTTCTGCTTCGGCCCCGGCGCCTGCGCCTGTGGCCAAGCCTGAAGCGCCCAAGGTTGCCAAGCCCGCTCCGGTGGAGCAGCAGAGCTTTTTTAGCAGTCTGCTGTCCAACCCCTTGCTGTTGCCCGCAGGCGGTGCATTGCTGATTCTGCTGTTGCTGCTCGCCTGGATGTCGCAGCGCAAAAAGGCGGCCAAGTCGCAGCGCGACGTGTCGGTGTTCGACAGCCGCATGAGCGTGGCCGACAGCTTTTTTGGCGGCACCGGGGGCGAGCGCGTCGATACGCGCAACGGTAATATGAGCTCCGCCTTCTCCTCCAGCCAGCTCGACACCAATGATGTCGATCCCGTGGCCGAGGCCGACGTGTACCTTGCTTACGGCCGCGATCTGCAGGCCGAGGAAATTCTCAAGGAGGCCGTCAAGGCCAACCCCGACCGTCTGGCGGCGCGGCTCAAACTGCTGGAAATCTATGCCAAGCGCAAGGATGCGCGCTCCTTCGAAGTCGGCGCCGCGGAACTGTTTGCGCTGACCCAGGGCGCGGGCGAAGACTGGAAGCGCGCCCAGGATCTCGGCCGCACCCTCGATCCGGTGAACCCCCTTTATCACAACACGGTGCTGCCCAGCACGCTGGGGCAGCCCTCGACCCTGCCGCAAACGGAGTTCCCGGCAGCCACCCCCACCGCGTTGGCGGCCTTGACCCCGCAAACCCTGCCCAGCACCGAAATGCTCTCCGGCGTGGAAACCGCCGCGGCCAAGACGCCGTTGCCCGAGCATCTGGACCTCGATCTGAGCCTGCCGATGGGTGAGCCCGCTCCGACCGGCGCGCCGACGCCCCTGGCCAAGGCGGCCCCGCCAGAGATCGAGGCTCCCGCAGTGCCTGCCGCGGCGCGGACAGAGCCCGGAAAACCGGAAGATGCAGACTTCCTCATGTCCAGCGGCCTTGATTTCCATGTGCCGTCCGATTTTGGCGCGCCCGCCTCGACGTTGGGGGCAGACGCCGAGTCCGCTAAGGCCGGAAAGGCCGCCGAGACGTCCGTTCATGGCAACGCGCTCGACTTCGACCTGAGCAGCATTTCTCTGCAGGAGGTCGAAGCCAGGTCACCCGCAGAGCCGCATGCCGAGCTGCCCAGGATCGAGCCGCAGTTCAGCGAGTCCATGCCCTCGCTCGATCTGCGCCTCGAACTCGCCGCCGAGAGCCTGGCCATCGGCGATGACGAGTCGGCGCGCAACCTGCTGGGCGAAGTCATTGCCGAAGGTGACACGCAGCTCAAGCAGCGCGCGCAGGACATGCTCGACAAGATTGGCCACTGATTCATCTTGTCCACAGCCCGGGGCCCGGGTCGCGCTGGGTCTGTGTTACAGCGGCACGTCCTACTGCGGCTGGCAGAGTCAGCCCGGCGGCTGTGGCGTGCAGGATCATCTCGAGAGCGCGCTCGCGCAGTTTCTGGGCTGCCCGACCCGTACCGTTTGCGCCGGGCGCACCGATGCCGGGGTACATGCGCTCGGTCAGGTGGTGCATTTCGATGTCCCCCTGCAGCGCGAGCCCTCATCCTGGGTGCGCGGGGTCAATGCCTTCCTGCCCCGAGACATCGCGGTGCAATGGGCGCGAACCGATCTCCCCACGACATTCGACGCCCGCCGCAGTGCCTATCAGCGCCGGTATCGCTACGTCCTGCGCAACCATCCCGTGCGCCCGGCGCTCGATCATGCGCGGGTGGGCTGGACTCATCGCCCGGTCGATCTCGACCGTTTGCGCGCCGCGGCGCAGTGCCTGCTCGGCGAGCACGATTTCAGCGCGTTTCGCTCCAGCGAGTGTCAGGCGCACAGCCCCGTCAAGACCGTGCAGGCGATCGACATCTGGCGCGAGGGCGACTACTTGATATTCGACCTGCGCGCCAATGCGTTCCTGCACCACATGGTGCGCAATATCGTGGGCAGTTTGCTGGCCGTGGGCAATGGCTCCAAACCGGTGTCCTGGCTTGCCGAGGTGCTGAACAACCGCGACCGCCGCCTGGCGGCGCCGACCTTCATGGCCGACGGGCTTTATTTCATCGGGCCGGATTACCCGGCAGAATTCAACCTTCCCCCGACTCCCACCCGGATCGGCCTGCTGATCTGATGACCCATGTCCGACACCCCGCTATCGCTGCCCTCGCACTCCCGAACCCGCGTCAAGATCTGCGGCATCACGCGGGTGGAAGACGCGCAGGCCGCCGCACAGGCCGGCGCGGATGCCATCGGCCTGGTGTTCTATCCGCCCAGTCCGCGCAACGTCGGCGTGGCGCAGGCGCGCGAGATTGCGCTCAGCCTGCCGCCTTTCGTTTCGGTCGTCGCGCTGTTCGTGAATGCCGCGCCGCAGCGGGTGGAGGAGGTGATCGACGCGGTGCGGCCCGCGCTGCTGCAGTTTCACGGCGATGAAACGCCCGAAGACTGCACCCGCTATCGCCACCCCTACCTTCGCGCCGCGCGCATGCGCGAGGGGCTGGATTTGTTAGACTTCAGCTCTCGTTTTTCCACATCACACGCCCTCGTTCTGGACGCCTTTGTGCCGGAATATGGCGGCGGCGGCGAGGTCTTCGATTGGTCATGCATTCCCGCAAACGTCGCGCATCCCCTCGTTTTGTCTGGTGGGTTGCATGCTGCAAATGTGACGCAGGCCATTCGGCAGGTGCGACCTTGGGCGATTGACGTCAGTTCCGGCGTCGAGGCGTCCAAGGGCATCAAGAGCGCGCAGCGCATCGCCGAGTTCATCGCCGCGGTTCGCGCTGCGGACCTGTAGATCGCGCCCGGGCACATCTTCTGCCCGGCGCCAGACGAGATCCCACCATGTTTGACTATGCCTATCCCGACGCCAGCGGCCACTTTGGCCCCTACGGCGGCAGCTTCATCGCCGAAACCCTGAGCCATGCGCTGGAAGAACTCCAGGCGGCTTACGATCATTACAAGAACGACCCGGACTTCCTCGCCGAATTCCGCTACGAGCTCAAGCACTACGTCGGCCGCCCCAGTCCGGTGTATCACGCTGCGCGGCTGAGCGACAGACTCGGCGGCGCGCGCATCTACCTCAAGCGCGAGGACCTCAACCACACCGGCGCGCACAAGATCAACAACACCATCGGCCAGGCCATGCTGGCCCGGCGCATGGGCAAGCCGCGCGTCATCGCCGAAACCGGCGCCGGGCAGCACGGCGTGGCCACGGCCACCATTGCCGCGCGGTATGGCATGGAATGCGTGGTGTACATGGGCAGCGAGGATGTCAGGCGCCAGTCACCCAACGTCTATCGCATGAATCTGCTGGGCGCGCGCGTGGTGCCGGTGGAGTCGGGCAGCAGGACGCTCAAGGATGCGCTCAACGAGGCGCTGCGCGACTGGGTGACGCATGTGGAGAACACCTTCTACATCATCGGCACCGTCGCCGGGCCGCATCCCTACCCGCAGATGGTGCGCGATTTCCAGCGCGTCATCGGCGATGAATGCCTGCAGCAGATGCCCGAGATGACCGGGGGGCGGCAGCCCGATGTGATCGTCGCCGCCGTGGGCGGGGGCAGCAATGCCATGGGCATCTTCTATCCCTACATCCCGCATGAATCGGTGCGGCTCATCGGCGTCGAAGCCGCCGGGCTGGGGCTGGAAACGGGCCGGCATGCCGCCTCGATCTCCGCAGGCACCCCAGGTGTGCTGCACGGCAACCGCACCTATCTGCTGCAGGACGCCAACGGCCAGATCATGCAGACGCATTCGGTGTCGGCCGGGCTCGACTACCCCGGCGTCGGCCCCGAACACGCCTGGCTCCATGACATCGGGCGCGCCGAGTACGTCGGCATCACCGATGACGAGGCGCTGGCCGCCTTCCATGAACTGTGCCGCATCGAAGGCATCATCCCGGCGCTGGAATCCAGCCACGCGCTGGCGCATGCCATCAAGCTGGCGCCGCAAATGCGCCCAGACCAGATCATCCTGGTCAATCTATCGGGGCGGGGCGACAAGGACATCAACACCGTGGCCGAGCGCGAGGGCGTGAACTTCGACACCCTGTTCGCCCGCCAGCCCGGAGCCGCAAAATGAAACAGCCCCCTGACTCGCTGCGCTCATCTCCCCCCGAGGGGGTGTCGGTTCCTTCGGGGCGGCCGCGCGGAACCGACCTGAACCGCATCGACCAACGCTTCGCCCAGCTTCGCGCCCAGGGCCGCAAGGCGCTTATTCCCTACATCGCCGCAGGCGATCCCGCGCCTGCGGTCACCGTCGAGGTGATGCACGCGCTGGTGCAGGGCGGCGCCGACGTGATCGAACTCGGCGTGCCGTTTTCCGACCCGATGGCCGACGGGCCGGTGATCCAGCGCGCCACCGAGCGCGCCATCGCCCAGGGGGTCGGCCTGCCGCAGACGCTCGATTTCGTGCGCGATTTTCGCCAGGCCGATGCCGTTACTCCCGTGGTGCTGATGGGCTACGCCAATCCGGTGGAGCGTTTCGGCGTGGATTCCTTTGTCGCCGCCGCCAGGACCGCCGGTGTCGATGGCGTGCTCATCGTCGACTATCCGCCCGCGGAAAGCGAGGCCTTCGCCGCGGCGCTCAAGGCCGCGGACATTGCCCCGATCTTTCTGCTCGCCCCCACCAGCACCGACGCGCGCATGGCCGATGTGGGCCGTATCGCCAGCGGCTATGTGTATTACGTCTCGCTCAAGGGCGTGACGGGCGCGGGCCATCTCGACACTTCAGCCGTGGCCGCCATGCTGCCCCGCATCCGCGCCCAGGTGAGCGTGCCCGTGGGAGTAGGATTTGGCATTCGCGACGCGCAGACCGCGCGTGCGATCGGCCAGTTGGCCGATGCCGTGGTCATCGGTTCACGTCTGATCGAACTGATGGAGGCGCAGCCCGCGGAACGAGCTGCGGACATTGCGCGCGGCTTCATCCAGGACATTCGCCAGGCGCTAGACGCTTGAGGCTTCAGGAGAAACAGACATGAGTTGGCTGGAAAAGCTCCTCCCTCCCAAGATTCAACAGACCAGCCCGCAGGACCGGCGCCAGGTGCCCGAAGGTCTGTGGGTCAAGTGCCCGTCGTGTGAAACGGTGCTTTACAAATCGGATCTGGAGATCAACCAGAACGTCTGCCCGAAGTGCGGCCACCACATGCGCATCGGTGCGCGCGCGCGGATCGATGCGCTGCTCGATCCCGAAGGCCGGTTCGAGATCGGCCAGGAAGTCCTGCCCGTCGATGCGCTGAAATTCAAGGACAGCCGCAAGTATCCCGACCGTCTCAAGGAGGCGCTGGAAAACACGCAGGAGACCGATGCGCTGGTCGTCATGGGCGGCGCCATTCAGACGCTGCCGGTGGTGGTGGCCTGCTTCGAGTTCGAGTTCATGGGCGGGTCGATGGGCTCGGTGGTGGGCGAGCGCTTCGTGCGCGGGGTGCGCACGGCCATCGAACAGAAAGTGCCCTTCATCTGCTTTACCGCCACGGGCGGCGCGCGCATGCAGGAAGGGCTGCTCAGCCTGATGCAGATGGCCAAGACCAACGCGGCGCTCACCCAGCTTTCCGCGGCCGGGCTGCCTTTCATCAGCGTGCTCACCGACCCGACCATGGGCGGGGTGTCGGCCAGCTTCGCCTTCATCGGTGATGTCGTGCTCGCCGAGCCCAAGGCGCTGATCGGTTTCGCCGGTCCGCGGGTGATCGAGAACACCGTGCGCGAAAAGCTGCCCGAGGGCTTTCAGCGCGCCGAATTCCTGCTGCACAAGGGTGCGATCGACCGCATCGTCGATCGCCGCGAACTGCGCCGCGAACTGGCGCAGATGCTGGCCATGCTGTTGCGTCAGCCGACCGACGCCATCGCTTCCTGATTTCCTCGACTTACCCGTCGCGCGCGACTGCGGCGGCGGGCGTTGCGTATGCCCCCGATACCCCAAACCCTGGACGGCTGGCTGGCCCATGCCGAGTCGCTCCACGCCCGCGTCATCGACATGGGGCTCGAACGGGTGCAGGCGGTGCGCGAGGTCATGCGCTTGTCGTTCGCCTGCCCGGTCGTCACCGTGGCCGGGACCAACGGCAAGGGATCGACCTGCGCGATGCTCGAAGCCATCCTGCTGGCCGCGGGGTATCGCGTGGGCGTTTACACCTCGCCGCATCTGGTGCATTTCGAGGAACGCTGCCGCATTGCGGGTCAGAGCGTGAAAGCGCAGGATCTGCTGCCGCATTTCGCGGCGGTCGAACGAGCCCGGTTGGCGGCAGGCGAGGGCGGCGCGGCAGTGAGTCTGAGCTATTTCGAGTTCACCACCCTGGCCATCCTGTCGCTGCTCGCGGCGCAACGACTCGATGCGGTCATTCTCGAAGTCGGCCTGGGCGGGCGGCTCGACGCGGTCAACGTCATCGACACCGACTGCGCCATTCTCACCAGCATCGATCTCGATCACATGGCGTTTCTCGGCCCGGACCGGGAGTCCATCGGCCGCGAAAAGGCGGGCATCATGCGGCGGGCCAAACCGGCCATCGTCAGCGATCCGCAGGCGCCGGCATCGGTGCTGGCCCACGTGCAGGGCATCGGTGCCGATCTCTGGCTGGCGGGGCGAGACTTTCATTACACCCATCTGCCGCAGCAATGGGGCTGGCAGGGACGTGCGCAGCGCCGGCACAGCCTGGCCTTTCCGGCCCTGCGCGGCGCCAATCAGTTGCTCAACGCCAGCGGCGTGCTCGCGGCGCTGGAGGCCTTGCAAAGGGTTTTGCCGGTGGCTGCGCAGGCGGTGCGCGAGGGGTTTGCCCGCGCCGAGCTGCCCGGACGCTTCCAGGTGCTCGCCGGGCAGCCCACGCTGGTGCTCGATGTCGGTCACAACCCGCATGCCATCGCCGTGCTGGCGGAGAACCTCGACAGCATGGGCTACTTTCCCGTCACCCACGCGGTGTTCGGCGCCTTGGCCGACAAGGACATTCCCGGCATGCTGCGCCGCATGCTGCCGCTGATCGATGTCTGGCATCTGTGCGATCTGCCGACGCCGCGCGCCGCAGACGCCAAGGAGATGGCAGCCCACCTGCGCGTCTTGAAGCCGCAAGCCCGCATCGTGCTGCACGCCGACCCGTTGCAGGCGTTGCGGGCGGCGGCTGCCGAGGTCGAGCTGACCGATAGAATCGTGGTGTTCGGCTCCTTCTACACCGTGGGCGGTGTGATGCAGCAGGGGCTGCCCCGACTTCATGGCAAGCATCTCGATTCCTCACCGCAATGACCTTCGGCGCTTCCCGCAATTCCGCCCGTCGCTCCCCGAGAGGCGATGACTCCGACGCGCAAAGCCAGGACGCGCTGCGCGCGCGCGCGCGCAGGCGCCTGATCGGTGCCGTGGCGCTGGTGCTGGCCGGGGTGATCGTGTTCCCGCTGGTGTTCGACTCCAGGCCCAGGCCGGTGCCGTCGAACATCGAACTCGATATTCCGTCGCAGAACAAGGCGCCGGGCCTGACCGTACCCGCTTCTGCGCCCATGCTGCCCGCAGCGTCGAGCGTGGCCGTGCCGACGGGCGAGCGTGCGGCCGTGGCGCATGCCGCGAGCGCTGCGGCTGCGGCTTCCCAATCTGCTCCGCCCGCACCCGCGCCCGCGCCGCAGGCGGTCTCGAAGCCCGCGCCCCAGCCGACACCGGCAGCACCCAAGCCCGGCGCCTTGCAACAGGTGCAGCCGGTCGTCACCCGGCCCGCGCCCAAGCCGCCAACCCCCACGCCGGATCAGGCCCGGCAACTCGCCAGTGCGCGCCAGGCCCTTGCTGCGCTCGAAGGCAAATCGCCTGACCAGATTTCCCTCGCCCAGGCCGAGGCCGCGCTGGCGAGCAAACCCCACGCGCCGCAGGAAGATGCGGCCCCCTCGAAGGCCCGCTATGTGGTCCAGGCCGGCGCGTTTGCCGACGCGCATGCGGCCCAGTCGGTGCGCACCCGGATCGAAAAGGCCGGATTCAAGACCTACACCCAGGTGGTCGATACCGCGCAAGGCAAGCGCATCCGGGTGAGGGTTGGCCCGTTCACCACCCGCGACGAGGCCGATCGCGTGTTGCGCAAGCTGCAGGCGCTGGGTCTGAGCGGCGCGGTGCTGGCGCTGTGAGTCCGCTGGACTGGTTTCTGCTGGTGGTGATGGGGCTGAGTGTGCTGATCAGTCTGTTGCGCGGTGCGGTCTATGAAATCGTCACCCTGCTGGGCTGGATCGCAGGCGTCTGGTTCGCGGCGCATTTCGCGCCCAGTCTGGGTGCAAGGTATTTGCAGGCCATCGACAATACCGACATGCGTTTGCTGGCGGCGTATGCGATGTGTTTCATCGTCGTGGTGCTGAGTGCGGGCATCCTCGCGTCGATGCTGCGCTTGCTGTTGCGGGCAAGCGGTCTGGGTATTTTCGATCGCAGCATGGGGGCGTTGATCGGTCTGGTCAAGGGCGTGGCGTTGTCCTTGCTGCTGGTCGCGCTGGCTGCGCAGACGGCGCTCTCGCACAGCGCCATGTGGAAAACCGCGGTGCTCATCCCGCCGGCGCAATCCTTGTTGCTGGCGATCCGCCCCTGGCTGCCCGCAGCTTTCGTGGTCCACTTGCCGCAAGGTGAAGTGCACGGTTTTTCCCCCGTTTCCTGAAAGAACCTCTCCATGTGCGGCGTCGTCGGTGTCATCTCGCAGCAACCCGTGAACCAGCTCCTGTACGACGCGCTGCTGCTGCTGCAGCATCGCGGGCAGGATGCTGCGGGCATCGTCACCGGTTCGGGATCCAAGCTCTACATGCACAAGGCGCGCGGCATGGTGCGCGATGTGTTTCGCACGCGCAATATGCGCGCATTGCCGGGGAATTACGGCATCGGACAGGTGCGCTATCCCACCGCGGGCAATGCGGAAAGCGAGGAAGAGGCGCAGCCGTTCTACGTCAACGCGCCCTTCGGTCTGGTGCTGGCGCACAACGGCAATCTGATCAACGCTGTGGCGCTCAAGCGCGAGTTGTTCAACAACGATCATCGCCACATCAACACCGAGTCGGACACGGAAGTGCTGATCAATGTGCTGGCGCACGAGCTCGAACGCCGCACGCACGGGCTGCCGCTCTCAGGCGACGACATCTTCGCCGCGGTGCGCGCGGTGCACCAGCGTTTGCGCGGCTCGTATGCGGTGGTGGCGTTGATCGCCGGGCACGGCCTGCTGGCCTTCCGCGATCCGTTCGGCATCCGGCCGCTGTGCTATGGCACCGCGGGGGAGGGCGAGGTCATGGTGGCGAGCGAGTCGGTCGCGCTCGAAGGCACCGGCTACAGATTCGAGCGCGACATCGCGCCGGGCGAGGCGGTTTTCGTCGATCTGCAAGGCCGGTTGCGCAGCGAGCAGTGCGCCATCTCGCCGCAGCGCAATCCCTGCATTTTCGAGTACGTCTATCTCGCCCGCCCCGACTCGGTGCTCGATGGCGTGTCGGTCTACCGTGCCCGTCTGCGCATGGGCGAGACGCTGGCGCAGCGCGTGATCTCGGTGCTGCCGCCCAGCGAGATCGACGTGGTCATTCCCGTTCCCGAATCCAGCCGCCCGTCGGCCATGCAACTGGCGCACAAGATCGGACGCCCTTACCGCGAAGGTTTCGTCAAAAACCGCTATGTGGGGCGAACCTTCATCATGCCCGGACAGGCGGTGCGCAAAAAGTCGGTCAGGCAGAAGCTCAACGCCATCGGTCAGGAATTCGCCGGCCGCAACGTGCTGCTGGTGGACGACTCCATCGTGCGCGGCACCACCTCGCGCGAGATCGTGCAGATGGCGCGCGAGGCCGGTGCGCGCAAGGTGTATCTGGCGTCCGCGGCGCCGCCGGTGCGCTATCCCAATATCTACGGCATCGACATGCCCACGGCCTCGGAACTGGTGGCGCACAACCGCAGTGTCGAGGAGATCCGGCAGATCATCGGCGCCGATGTGTTGATTTACCAGGATCTCGACGCGATGAAACGGGTGATCCGCGAGATCAACCCCGGGATCAAAGAGTTCGAGGCCTCGTGTTTCGATGGTTGCTACATCGCCGGCACGCTGCCGCCTGATGAAGGCAAGAACCGGGACGACTGCGTCGCGCCCAACACGGGACGGCTCAGCCTGCAAGGGGCCCAGGAGCAGGGGCAGCCGTCATGAAGAAGGAAGATCGAGGCGACCCTGCGCTCGCGCTGGACACCCTGGCGGTACGCGAGGCCTTGCCGCGTTCGCAGTACGGCGAAAACAGCGAGGCCTTGTTCCTGACCAGCAGCTTCGTGCACCCCGATGCGGCCACTGCCGCCGCACGCTTTGCCGGGGAGCAGGAGGGTTTCGTCTATTCGCGTTTTTCCAACCCCACCGTGTCCAGCTTCGAGCAGCGGCTGGCGGCGCTCGAAGGCGCCGAAGGCTGCATGGCCACGGGCAGCGGCATGGCCGCCATCCTGTTGCTGGCAATGGCTCTGCTCAAGGCGGGCGATCAGGTGATCTGCTCGCAGGGGGTGTTCGGTTCGACGATCAATCTGTTCGGCCGCGAACTGGCGAAATTCGGCGTGGAGACCACCTTCGTCTCGCAGACCGATGTCAGTCAGTGGGCGGCGGCACTGCGTCCCAACACCCGGCTGCTGTTTGCCGAAACGCCGTCCAATCCGCTGACCGAGGTCTGCGACATCGCCGCACTGGCCGATCTGGCGCATGGCGCCGGCGCCCAACTGGCGGTGGACAACTGTTTCTGTTCACCGGCTCTGCAGCGACCGCTGGACTTCGGCGCCGACTGGGTGATTCATTCCGGCACCAAATACCTCGACGGCCAGGGGCGGGTGATCGCCGGCGCCGTGTGCGGCAGGGCCGCGACCATCCACGACAGGCTGCTTCCCGTGCAACGCACCGTGGGGCTTTCCCTTTCGCCCTTCAACGCCTGGGTGGTGCTCAAGGGCCTGGAGACCCTGGGTGTGCGCATGATGGCGCACAGCGCCGCGGCCTTGGCGATGGCGCAGTGGCTGCAGTCGCAGCCCGCCGTCGGCCGCGTGTTCTATCCCGGCCTCGATACCCACCCGCAGCATGCGCTGGCCATGCGTCAGCAGAAGACCGGCGGCGCCGTGCTGTCTTTCGAACTCAAGGCCACCGATGCGCAGCAGGCGAAGGCGCGAGCGTTCCACGTCATCGACCAAACCCGCATCTGCTCCATCACCGCCAACCTGGGCGATACCAAAACGACCATCACTCACCCGGCGACGACCACGCATGGCCGCCTGAGCGAGGCCCGGCGGCAGGCCGCGGGCATCGGCCAGGGGCTGATCCGCCTGGCCGTCGGGCTGGAGGATGTGGGCGATCTTCAGCGCGATCTGAGCCGAGGTCTGGAGACTCTGGCCTGACTGCTTTTCCCGGCCTTCCTCATTCCTGTGACTTTTTTTTCGAATTCGACGATGACCACCCAGCCGCACCGCGTCCGTACCCGCTTTGCCCCCAGCCCGACCGGATTCATGCATCTGGGCAATATCCGGTCGGCGCTTTATCCGTGGGCGTTCGCCCGCCATCACGGCGGCGACTTCATTCTGCGCATCGAAGATTCGGACACCGAACGTTCGTCCGAAGAGGCGGTGCAGGTCATCCTCCAGGCGATGGACTGGCTCGGGCTCGATTACGACGAAGGCCCGTTCTATCAGATGCAGCGCATGCCGCGTTACCGCGAAGTGCTAGATCAGTTGCGACAGGCTGGCTACGTCTACCCCTGCTATATGTCGACCGCCGAGCTCGATGCCTTGCGCGAACGCCAGCTCGCCGCCAGGCAAAAGCCCCGCTACGACGGCACCTGGCGCCCGGAGCCGGGCAAGATCCTGCCGCCCATTCCCGAAGGCGTGCAGCCGGTGTGGCGCTTCAAGACGCCGACCACCGGCGTCGTGTCCTGGCACGACTTCGTCAAAGGCCGGGTCGAGATTCGCAACGAAGAACTCGACGATCTCGTGGTCGCCCGACCCGATGGCACGCCGACCTACAACTTCTGCGTGGTGGTGGACGACATCGACATGCGCATCACCGATGTGATTCGCGGTGACGACCATGTCAACAACACGCCGCGGCAATTGCATATTTTCCACGCCCTGAACGCCAAGCCGCCGCGCTATGCCCACCTGCCCACCGTGCTCAACGAGCAGGGCGAGAAGCTGTCCAAGCGTCATGGCGCCAAGAGCGTGCTGCAGTATCGCGACGAGGGCTTTCTGCCCGATGCCGTGATCAACTACCTGGCGCGGCTGGGCTGGTCGCACGGCGATGCGGAAATTTTTTCGCGCCAGCAGTTTCTGCAATGGTTTGATCTCGACCATCTGGGCAGTTCGCCCGCCCAGTTCGACGAGGCCAAGCTGCGTTGGCTGAATGCGCATTACATCAAGCACACTCCGGCGGAGGAACTCGCAGCACTCGTGCGTCCCTTGCTGGACAAACAGGGCATCGCTCACCAGTCGCCGGATCTCGCGGCCGTCTGCGCCCTGTTGCACGACCGCGCCCAGACGCTGCTGGAATTGGCCCAGCAGACGCTGTTGTTCTATCGCCCCGCCGAGCCCGACGGCGCTGCACTCGAGCAGTATCTGAATGCGCAGGGCAAAGCGGCGGTGGCGGATTTGCGCGCCCGACTCGCAGCCCTGCACGACTGGTCGCGTGAGGCCATCGGCGCGGCCCTCAAGAACGTGCTCAAGCAACACGGCATCAAGATGCCGCAACTGGCCATGCCCGTGCGCCTCATGGTCACTGGGCGGGAGCAGACGCCCGCGGTGGACGCGGTGCTGGCGCTGCTCGGGCGGGATGTGGTGCTGCAGCGTCTGGAAAAATATCTCGGCTGATTCAGCAAGGGCGGTGGAACGGAGTGGGCGCTGGAGCTTACTTTCGGTTATAATGATTGAGTGTTTAACGGGGCCAAATTTTCTGTTGCATGTGGTATGCGGCAGACAGTATTGCCCCACAGTTCCATCAGAGGGGTAAACGTGGCAAAAGCGACGACCACAGGCAAAACCAACGGTGTTGAACTCAAAGAGTCAAACTCCCCCACCTTGACAAAATCAGCAGATCCCTGGGATTTGATGATGCAGAACGCGGAGGAAGTGGCTTCCACATTTCGCAAGCGGCCACAGGTGAAGGTCTCTTCACCCTGGCGTGAAGGGTTCGGCAGACCGCTCTCCCAGCGATCCCGTGAAATTTACGAGCACATCACGGCCAACAAAACCCGGCTGAAGCAAAAATAAGCGATTTTTGAAGTTTTGCACTTTTTGCTAGATTTTTCCAACAAAAAGCGCCTGCAGTGACCTTGCAGGCGCTTTTTGTTTGTGCGCTACCCATGTGACGCACATCGGATTCAGACCCGACCGCCTCGGCTGGCTTCGAGCGCCAGTGCCTTGGCGCATTCCCCCACCAGTTCCGGGCCACGGTAGATCAGGCCGGTGTAGAGCTGAACCAGATCGGCGCCTGCGCGGAGTTTGTCGACGGCATCCGCTCCGCTCAAAATGCCGCCGACACCGATGATCGGCATCTTGCGGCCCAGACGCTGGCGCAGGCGCGCGATCACCCGGGTCGAGGCCGCACGCAGCGGCGCGCCGCTCAGTCCGCCCGCCTCCTGCGCATGCGCCAATCCGGCCACGCCTTCGCGGGAAAGGGTGGTGTTCGTCGCGATCACCCCATCGAGCCCATGGGCCAGCACCTGGTCGGCGATGACATCGATGTCAGCATCGTCCAGGTCGGGCGCGATTTTCAGCAGCATGGGCACATGACGACTGTGTTGCTGGCGCAGGCGTTCGCGGGTCTCGGCAAGGCCCTGCAGCAAACCCTGCAGCGCAGCATCGGCTTGCAACTGGCGAAGGTTGCGGGTGTTGGGCGAGGAAACATTGATGCTGACGTAATCGGCCTGCGTATACACGGCTTCCAGCCCCAGACGGTAGTCATCGAGCGCGTGCTCGACCGGGGTGCTGGCATTCTTGCCGATGTTCAGGCCGATGGGCACAGGGCGATGGCTGCGGCGCACATGGCGCAAAAAGGCGTCCAGCCCGGCATTGTTGAAACCCATGCGATTGATCAGCGCCTGCGCCTGCGGCAGCCGGAACATGCGCGGCTTGGGGTTGCCGGGCTGGGCGCGCGGGGTCACGGTGCCGACTTCGACAAAACCGAAACCCATGGCCGCAAGGGCGTCGATGGCCTCGCCATTCTTGTCCAGCCCCGCAGCCAGACCGACGCGATTGGCGAAACGCAGGCCCAGCAGTTCCACCGGATCGTGCACCGGCGCATGGGCGTAGAGAATCGAAAGCCCGGCGGAATGTGCCATGCGAATGCCGCTTAGCGTGAGGTGATGCGCCCATTCAGGATTGAGGCGGAACAAAATCGGGCGAATCAGGGAGTAGGAGAGCGGCATGGAGGGCAGACGAGGTCGCTGCAAGCCGGGTGGCGCAGCGATAATGAGGTCTGACATTTTTAGTGAATACCCGACATGACGCAAGACGAACTCAAACAGCAGGTCGCCGCGGCGGCGCTTACCCAGGTGCCGCAAGGCGAAATCATCGGGGTCGGCACCGGCTCGACGGTGAATTTTTTCATCGACGCGCTGGCGGGCATGAAACACCGGATCAAGGGCGCCGTGTCGAGCTCCGAGCGCTCCACCGAGCGCCTGCGCGCGCACGGCATCACGGTGTATGACCTCAATGAAGTGGCGCAGCTTTCGGTTTATGTCGATGGCGCCGACGAAATCGACCCCACTGGTGCGATGATCAAAGGCGGCGGCGGCGCCCTCACGCGCGAAAAGATCATCGCCGAAGCCGCGGAGCGCTTCATCTGCATCGTCGATCAGAGCAAGCTGGTGCCGGTGCTGGGCAAATTCCCCCTGCCGGTCGAAGTGGTGCCGATGGCGCGGGAACTGGTGGCGCGCCGGTTGCGCGCCCTGGGTGGCGATCCGCGCGTGCGCGCGGGCTATATCACCGACAACGGTAACCTGATTCTCGATGTGCACGGTCTTGCCATTGCGCAGCCGCGCGAATTGGAAACCCAGGTGAATCAGATTCCGGGCGTGGTGACCGTGGGCCTGTTTGCGCTGCGCGCTGCGAATGTCGCCCTGATCGGCACGGCCGAAGGCGTGCAGCGGCGTGATTTTGTCTGAAATACGGAAGGCGTTCCGGTCAGAACTGAAAGCCCTTGGGGGCGTTCGGGTTCGGCGGCGGGAGCACCGAAGGTTCGGTCGGCGCGCGCTTTGTTTCGGGTGCTGACGCTTTCTTGGCTGGGGCGGGCGCCAGCGCTGCAGGCTGCGGGCGCACATAGCCGCGCGGCAGCTCGCTCTTCTTCGGATAGCCTGCCGCATCGAGCGCGATGTCCCAGTTGCTGGAACTGAAACCGGTGTTCAGCTTGGTGCTGCCGATGATGAGCAGCGGGAGTTGGTCGCTGCCGTTCGACAGGGTTTTGTACGCCTTGATGTCGGCATGGGTGGTGATGGTTTTTTCGGCGAAGGGAATGCCGCGCTGAATCAGGTAGTCGCGCGCGGCATCGCAGGCCTCGCACTGGGGTGCGGTGTAGAGCGTGACCGGGTATTTGCGCGCCGCTTCACGCAGCGCGGCAGGGAAACCGGCAAAACGATCGGGCGCAGCGCTGTTGCCCGCTGACAGTGATTGCACGGCCTTGCCCTGGGTGTTGCTGGGGGGCACGTCGCTGAAGGTGACCGAGCCGTCCGGGCCGACGATCTTGTAGATCGCCCAGGCGGGTGTGCCTGCCGCCAGAGTGGACGCCAGTGCGGCGGAAAACGCGAGGGCGTGGCGCAAGGGTCGTTTGGTCAGTCGTTTCATCGGTCTGTGCAGCATAGGGCGATATTTTTGCAAGTGTGCCATGACAGCGCCGAAGCCAGGTGTCGGGCGCAGTGTTTTCGCCACAGACGCCGCGGAGCTTGGTGCTGCACTGCCATGGTGAACCGCATCAGGCTGCTGCGGTTTCGGCTGTCATGCCGCTGTGGCGCAGCAGGGCGTCGATGCGCGGTTCGCGGCCACGGAAGGCCTTGAACGAATCGATGGCATCGCGGCTGCCGCCCACGGCGAGAATGGCCTGCTGATAGCGCTGGCCTACTTCGGGGTTGAGCGGGCCTTCCTCTTCGAAGCGCTCATAGGCGTCGGCCGACAGCACCTCGGCCCATTTGTAGCTGTAATAGCCCGCGGCATAGCCGCCGGCGAAGATGTGCGAGAAGCTGCAGAGAAAGCGATTGAACGGCGGCGGCTGCAGCACGGCGATTTCGTCGCGGTTCTCCGCCACCAGCGCTTCGATCGCTTCTCGGGTGTAGCTGCGAAGATCGTGGTGCAGGCGCATGTCGAGCAGAGCGAATTCGACTTGCCTGAGGGTCTGCATGCCCGACTGGAAGTTCTTCGCGGCCAGCATCTTGTCGAACAGGGCGCGCGGCAGCGGCTCGCCGGTGTCCACGTGGCGGGTGAGGAAGCGCAGCACCTCCCATTCCCAGCAGAAGTTTTCCATGATCTGGCTGGGCAGTTCGACCGCGTCCCATTCCACGCCCGAGATGCCCGATACGGCGATGTCGTCCACCTGGGTGAGCAGGTGGTGCAGGCCGTGGCCGAATTCGTGGAACAGCGTCTGCACGTCGTCGTGACTGAGCAGCGCCGGTTTGCCGCCCACGGGCGACGGGAAGTTGCAGGTCAGGGTGGCGACCGGGGTTTGCAGCGTGCCGTCCGCACGCAGCCAGCGCGAGCGCACATGATCCATCCACGCCCCCGAGCGTTTGCCGTCGCGGGCGTACAGGTCGAAATAGAACAGGCCGATGGTGCGTCCCGTGGCGTTTTCGATGCGATACAACTCCACGTCGGGATGCCAGGCGTGAATGTCGCCTTGCACCCTTTGCAAGTTCACGCTGAACAGGGTCTCGACCACGCGGAACAGCCCGGCGATGACGGTCGGCAGGGTGAAATACTGCCGCACTTCCTGCTCGGACAGGGCGTAATGCGATTGCCGCAGTTTTTCCGAGGCCCAGGCGATGTCCCAGGCTTCGAGCTGTGCCATGCCGAGCTCTTTTTGCGCAAAGGCGCGCAGGGTGTCGAGGTCGCGCTGGGCGAAGGGCCGGGCGCGGGCGGCGAGGTCGCGCAGGAAGTGCATGACCTGTTCGGGGGTGTCGGCCATTTTGGGCACCAGCGAGACTTCGGCGTAATTGGCGTAGCCAAGCAGGCGGGCTTCCTCATCGCGCAGGGCAAGGATTTCGGCCATGACTGCCGAGTTGTCGAACTGCGGATCGCCCAGTTCGCTCGCGCGGGTGACATAGGCGCGGTAAAGGCGCTCGCGCAACGGCCGGTGTTCACCATGCTGCAGCACGGGCATGTACGACGGATAGTGCAGGGTGAACTTGTAGCCGGCTCTGCCGTCCTGCTCGGCGGCTTGGCGCGCAGCTTGCAAGACATCGGCGGGAATGCCCGCGATCTGGTCTTCGCCGACGTACTCGGCGTGCGCGGCGGTGGCATCGAGCACGTGTTCGGAGAAGGTCTGGCCGAGGGCGGCCAGGCATTCCTGAATCTCGGCATAACGGCTGCGGGCGGCACCTTCGAGCAGCGCGCCGCTCAAGCGGAAGTCGCGCAGAGCATGGTCGATGATGCGCTGGCGTGTCGGGCTGAGGCGCGAAAACTCGGCACTGTCGCGCAGGGCTTGATATTGCCGCAGCAGGCCTTGGTTCTGGCCCAGCCGGGTCCAGAACTCGGTGACTCGGGGCAGCATGGCGTTGTAGGCGGCGCGCAAGGCGGGGGTGTCGGCCACGGCGTTGAGGTGGGAGACGACGCCCCAGGCGCGACCCAGGTGTTCGGTGGCGCGCTCCAGCGGTTCGACGACGTTCGACCAGGTGGGGGGTGTATGGGGCGCGGCAACCTGCTCCAGAGTTTGCTCGGCGCTCAGGATGAGCGCGTCTATTGCAGGCTCGATGTGCTCGGGCTTGACTGCGGCGTAGTCGGGAAGATCGCTGAAATCACACAGTGGGTTGTCGGCGTTTGGGGAGAGGGTCATGTTGGCGCGGAGCATCAGGTCGGATCATGGGTCGAATGCGCAGAGGTTGAAGATTATGGGCTGGCGTGGGCCCGCTCGCATGACTCCAGGGTATTGACCAGCAGCATCGCAATGGTCATGGGGCCCACGCCGCCGGGTACCGGGGTGATCCAGCCCGCGACTTGGCTCACGCCCTCGAAATCCACATCGCCGCAGAGCTTGCCTGCGGCGTTGCGATTCATGCCCACGTCGATCACCACGGCACCGGGCTTGACCATATCGGCGGTGATGAGGTTTTCGCGCCCGACGGCGGCCACCAGAATGTCGGCCTGGCGGCACACGGCGCCCAGATCGGCCGTGCCGCTGTGCGCGATGGTGACCGTGGCATTGGCCGCCAGCAGCATCAGCGCCATCGGCTTGCCGACGATGTTCGAGCGCCCCACCACCACGGCCGACTTGCCGCGCAGATCGCGCAGGCCGATGGATTCGAGCATCTTCATGCAGCCGTAGGGGGTGCAGGGCTTGAAGCCGGGCTGCCCCACCATCAAGGCGCCCGCGCTGGCGACGTGAAATCCGTCCACGTCCTTGGACGGGGCGATGGCCTCGATCACCTTGTTGGCATCGATGTGCCGCGGCAGGGGCAGTTGCACCAGAATGCCGTGGATCTTTGGGTCGGCGTTGAGGGCGGCGATGCGCTGCAACAGCGCCGCTTCCTCCAGGTTGGCGCCATACTGTTCGAGCACCGAGTGGATGCCGGTCTGCTCGCAGGCCTTGATCTTGTTGCGCACATAGACCTGGCTGGCCGGGTTGTCGCCCACCAGGATGACGGCCAGACCAGGGCGATGTCCCGCAGCGGTGCAGGCCTGCGCGCGTTGCGCGACCTGCTGGCGGATTTGGGCGGAGAGGGCGAGACCGTCGATGCGTTGGGCTGTCATGGCGCGTGCAGGGCTGGGAGCTGTAGAGTGGCTGGAAATGCACACGCCCGCAGCGGCGGGCGTGTGCAAAGGGTGAGCGGGGATTTACTTCGGGGCGCCGAGCGCAATCTTGAGCAGATCGGCCACCGTGCTGACGCCCAGCTTTTCCATGATGTTGGCACGGTGTGCCTCGACCGTCTTGATGCTGATGCTCAGGTCGTCGGCGATCTGCTTGTTCAGCCGCCCGGCGACGATGCGTTCGAGCACCTGGGATTCGCGCGCGGTGAGGCGGCCCAGCAAGGCACCACGACTGGCCTCGGCCTGTTGCTGCTCGGCGTTTTGCCGCGCCTTTTGCAGCATGCGATCGACCAGGTCGCGCAGCACGATTTCGTTGAACGGTTTTTCGATGAAGTCGATCGCGCCCTTTTTCATGGTGTCCACCGCCATGGGCACATCGCCGTGGCCGGTGATGAACACCAGCGGCATGCCGCAGCCGCGGCGCAGCAATTCATCCTGCAGTTCGAGGCCGTTCATGCCGGGCATGCGCACATCGACGATGAGGCAGGCGACTTCGCGCGGATCGAACCGGGCGAGGAAAATCTCGGCGGATTCAAAGCAGCGCACGCGGTAATCGTTGCCTTCGAGCAGCCATTGCAGCGAATCGCGCACGGCTTCGTCGTCATCCACCACATACACGGTACCTTTGTTGGCTGTTTTCATGGGCGATCGGGAAGGATGGGAGGCTGGGCTTGAGTTTTGTCGGGAGTCACAAGCGGGACGCAAGGAAGTCGGGATGTGCCGAATCGCCGGAAGGGGCCGGCGGCCGAGGCCGCTCTTTGGGAGTACCGAGCGGCAGGGTGAAGCTGAAGACGCATCCGGCAATCTGCCCCTGATTGTAATAATTCTCGGCCCATAGCCGTCCCTGGTGATACTCGACGATGGAGCGGCAGATGTTCAGGCCGATGCCCAGGCCTTCGGTCTTGGTGGTGTAGAAGGCTTCGAACAGTCGGTCCATCACGGCTTCGTCGATGCCGGTGCCATGATCCTTGACCGTGAACAGCACCCGTTCGGCATCGGATGTGACCTTGAGTTCGATGCTGCGCAGATTGCCCTGCCGCCCGGCCTTGTCCACCGCCTCGGCCGCATTGCGCAGCAGGTTGAGCAGCACCTGTTCGATCAGAATCGGGTCGGCATACAGCGTGGGAATGCCGGGGGCGACGAAGTTGAGCAGCCGCACATTGCGCCGGGTGAGTTCGATGTCGGCCAGCTCCAGGGTGTTGCGCACGATGTCCTGCACGCGGCAGGACACCCGCGCGGGTTCGCTTTTTTTCACGAAATCGCGCACCCGCTTGATGACCCCGGCCGCCCGTTGCGCCTGCCGCCTGGTCTTTTCGAGTGCGTCGACAAGCTCCTGCTGCGTCATGCCGTGGGTCTTGATTCGAGCGATCATGCCCGAGGCGTAGTTGCTGATGGCGGTGAGCGGCTGGTTGAGCTCGTGCGCCAGCGAGGAGGCCATCTCGCCCATGGTGATCAGGCGGCTGGTGATCTGGGCTTTTTCTTCCTGCCTGCGCGCGGTTTCTTCGGCGCGCTTGCGCGGCGTGATGTCGGTGGCGATGAGCAGTTGCGCCACCCGGCCGTCCACCCATTGCATATAACGCTGGCGCACGTCGAACCAGCGGTCCAGCGCTTCGACGTAGGTTTCGTGCGCGCTTGCGCGGCCATCGAGAAGTTCGTCGGCGGGCAGGCCGGCGAATGAATCGACGGTATCGGCATGGTCGTCCCCCGCCATCGAGGTCATCTGTCCGCCATTGAGCATGAGGTGTCCATGCACCGAGGCGCCGAACCACTGGCGATAGAGCTTGTTGGCGAACAAGGGTTCTTCGGTGCCCAGCGAAATGACCGACACCGCCGCGTCCAGCCCTTCGAGCACGGCAACGAAGCGCTCGTGCGATGCGGCCAGCTCCTGACGGATGCGGGTCGGCTCGGTGATGTCGGTGACCGACATGATCCAGCCGGTTTGCTTTTCGCGCACGTCCATCAGTGGCGAGACATAGACCCGCGCGTCGAATTCGCTGCCGTTCTTGCGGCGGATTTTCAGCGCGAAGCCCGAAGGCGGCGCCAGGCCGTCGAGGCTTTGCTGGACGGCCAGGGCCATTTCCGCGCCCTGGTGCGCCGGCCAGTAGGGATAGGGCGGCTGGCTGCCGATCAGGTCGCTGTCTTCAAACCCGGTCATGCGGCAGAACGACAGGTTCACGTATTGGATGCGCCCTTGCATGTCCACGGCCTGCATGCCGGTGGACAGCGAGTTTTCGATGGCGCGGCGGAAGGCCGTCTCGCGGGTGAGCGCTTGCTGCGCGCTCAGGCGCTGGCGCAGTTGGTTCCAGCTCGTCAACAACGTCCACAGCGTGAGCGCCGACAGCAGGAACACGCTCCAGTACAGGCCCTTGGTCGTCCAGCTCGGGCTGCTTCGGTAGCTGCTGACCTGCAGCACCAGTCCGGGCTCGAACGGCGGCAGCGGGGCGCGGTATTGCAGCGCCTTGTCGCGGATGGGTTGGCTCGACGCGCTCACCAGCAACCGGTTGTCGGGGCCGAGCAGCGAAACGGCGTAGCTGGCATTGAGGTCTTCGGGCACCGAGTTGCGCAGGATGCCCTCGACGGAGTAAATGATTCCCACGATGCCTGCGAGCTGGTCGCTGCGCATCACGGGCGTGGCGGTTTCGAGCAGCCACCCGCTGCTCTCGGTCTTGAAGGGCAGTGAATAGGCAGTGCGCTGGCTGATGAGCGCCTGTTGCACCAACTGCAGGCTGTTGGCCCGCTTGAGGGTCCTGCCCAACAGGGTGGCGGTCTGCTCGGCGGCGAGGTTGGGGCTGCCCTTCCTGAACACCACGGCGCCATCGGGATGCGCGTAGTAGACGAGCAGGATCTGCGGGTAGCGCCGCAGCAGACGCAGCGCCTGGACGTCGAAGGGGCCGGAGCGATCGTCATGCAGGGAGAGGTTGTTGGCGATGGCCTGCACCTGGTCCTGGGCGAGCGTGAGGTCGAGGCTGACGCGCTGCTGCGCCCACTCGCTGTCACGCTGCAGATTGTCTCTGTCGCGCTGCAGATCGGCTTGCTGCGAATAGCGCACCAATGCGGCCATCGCCGCCAGGAACAGGATGAAGACGACCAGCGGCAGCACCAGCAGCACGCGGTCGGACTGCATGCGCCGCAGCAAGGCGCGTGCGCGCAGCAGACCGAGGCGTTGCGTCCAACGGCGACGACGCAGGGTGAGGGCGGTCTTGGAAGGATTCACACGATCAGTCTAGAGTGTCGGCGTTCGCAAATGGAGCGACGGTCGGCGGCGTTGGCAGATTTTGCGCTGACGCAGTCTGCACTTCGGACGATGCAGCAGCATGCCGAAACGGGATGCTTAATTTCACTATACGAAATCAAATCTTGTAGTTTGAAAATTTGTTTGCGATACTGGCAAAAATTCATCAGGAGAACAGCATGGCCGCCTTACCCGAGATGCAACCGAGTCCATTTTCCACCGCAGCGGGAGATACCGATCCCCAGGAAACCCGCGAATGGCTGGACGCGCTGGACGCGCTGATCGCCGCCGAAGGCCCGCAGCGGGCGCACTTCGTCCTTGAATCGCTGCTCGACGAGGCGCGGCAGAACGGGGTCGACATGCCATTTTCCGCCAACACCGCCTACGTCAACACGATCCCCCCCGACGAGGAGGTGCGCAGCCCGGGCAATGTCGAAATCGAGGAGCGCCTGCGTGCCTACATGCGCTGGAACGCGATGGCCATGGTGGTGCGCGCCAACCGCCTGCACCCTGCCGATGGCGGCGATCTGGGCGGGCATATGGCCTCGTTCGCTTCGGTGGCGACGATGTACGGCACCGGCTTCAATCACTTCTGGCACGCGCCGACCGCCGATCACGGCGGCGATCTGATTTTTTTCCAGGGTCACAGTTCGCCGGGCATCTACGCCCGCGCCTTCATGGAGGGCCGGCTGACCGAAGACCAGCTCGCGCATTTCCGCCAGGAAGTCGGCGGCAAGGGGCTGTCGAGCTATCCCCATCCCAAGCTCATGCCCGATTTCTGGCAGTTCTCCACCGTGAGCATGGGGCTGGGGCCGATCATGGCGATCTACCATGCCCGCTACCTCAAATACCTGCACGCCCGCGGCATTGCCGACACCTCCCGGCGCAAGGTCTGGGTGTTCTGCGGCGATGGCGAGATGGACGAGCCCGAGGCCAAGGGCGCCATCGGGCTGGCAGCGCGGGAAAAACTCGACAACCTGGTGTTCGTCGTCAACTGCAATCTGCAGCGGCTCGACGGCCCGGTGCGCGGCAACGGCAAGATCATCCAGGAACTGGAGTCCGACTTCCGCGGTGCCGGGTGGAATGTGATCAAGCTGATCTGGGGTTCGTATTGGGACCCGCTGCTGGCGCGAGACAAGGACGGCATCCTGCGCCAGGTGATGATGGACGTACTCGACGGCGACTACCAGGCCATGAAGGCCAATGACGGCGCCTTCGTGCGCAAGCACTTCTTCGGCCGCGATCCGCGTCTGCTCAAGATGGTCGAGCACATGAGCGACGAGGACATCTGGCGTCTGAACCGCGGCGGCCACGATCCGCAGAAGGTCTATGCCGCCTTCCATGCCGCGGCTCACCATCAGGGCGATCCCACGGTGCTGCTGGTCAAGACCATCAAGGGCTACGGCATGGGCCGTGCCGCCGAAGCGCGCAACGTGGCCCATCAGGTGAAAAAGCTCACCGACGACGACATCCGCGAGTTCCGCGACCGCTTCAACATCCCGGTGCCCGACAGCGAATTGCCCAAGCTGCCGTTCTTCAAGCCCGCCGACGACACGCCGGAAATGAAGTACCTGATGGAACGCCGCAAGGCCCTGGGCGGGCCGCTGCCGCAGCGACGCAGGAAAGCCGACGAGCATCTGCCCGTGCCCGATCTGAAGGAGATTTTCCATCCCATGCTCGAAGCCACCGCCGAGGGCCGCGAGATCTCCACCACCCAGGCCTATGTGCGCTGCCTCAACCAGTTGCTGCGCGACAAGACGCTGGGTCCGCGCGTGGTGCCCATTCTGGTGGACGAAACCCGCACCTTCGGCATGGAGGGTCTGTATCGACAGATCGGCATCTACGCGCCCGAAGGGCAGAAGTACACCCCGGTCGATCGCGGCGAGGTCATGTATTACCGCGAGGACAAGCAGGGGCAGATCCTGCAGGAAGGCATCACCGAAGCGGGCGGCATGTGCTCGTGGATTGCCGCGGCCACGAGCTATTCGCACAGCAACCGCATCACCATTCCCTTCTATATCTTCTATTCGATGTTCGGCTTCCAGCGCATCGGCGACCTGATCTGGGCCGCGGGCGACATGCTCTCGCGCGGCTTCCTGCTGGGCGGCACCTCCGGGCGCACCACGCTCAATGGCGAAGGACTGCAGCACGAGGACGGCCACAGCCAGGTCATGGCGGCCAACGTGCCCAACTGCATCAGCTACGACCCGACCTTCGCGCACGAGGTGGCCGTCATCCTGCACGCCGGCCTCAAGCGCATGGTCGAGAATCAGGAAGACGTCTTCTATTACCTCACCCTGCTCAACGAGAACTACGCCCAGCCCGGGCTGCAGCAGGGCACCGAGGAGCAGATTCTCAAGGGCATGTATCTGTGCAAGCCGGGCAAGGCCAAGGTCAAGCAGCGCGTGCAGTTGCTCGGCTCGGGTTCCATCCTGCGCGAGAGTCTGGCCGCGCAGGAATTGCTGCAACAGGATTGGGGCGTGGCCGCCGATGTGTGGAGCTGCCCCAGCTTCAACGAACTGGCGCGCGACGGCCAGGCCGCGCAGCGCTGGAACCTGCTGCACCCTACCGAGGCGCCGCGTGTGCCTTTTGTTGCGCAGCAACTGGAGCAGCACGCAGGCCCGGTGGTCGCCAGCACCGACTATGTGCGTCTGTTCGCCGAGCAGATTCGCCCCTACCTGCCCAAGGGTCGCAGCTACCGCGTGCTCGGCACCGACGGCTTCGGCCGTTCGGATACCCGTACCGAACTGCGCCGCCACTTCGAGGTCGATCGCCACTACATCGTGCTGGCCGCGCTGCGCGGCCTGGTCGACGAAGGCGCGCTGCCCGTGGCCAAGTTGTCCGAGGCCATCGCCAAGTATGGCATCGACACCGAAAAAGCGTTCTCGCTCTACGCTTGAGCGGCCGCCCATTACAACGAGACGAGGAGAAACGCCATGGCCGTCGTCGAGGTCAAGGTTCCCGACATCGGGGACTTCAAGGATGTGGAAGTGATCGAGGTACTGGTCAAGGCCGGAGACAAGATCGCGGTGGATCAATCGCTGGTCACGGTGGAGAGTGACAAGGCGAGCATGGAGATTCCCAGCAGCGCCGCCGGTGTGGTGAAGGCGCTGCGGGTGAAGCTGGGTGACAAGGTCAGCGAGGGCACAGTCCTGCTCGATCTGGAAACCGATGGCGCTTCGACCGTGCCGGCTTCCGAGGTGGCGCAAGAGCCAGCGCCCGCGCCCGCAGCCCCGGTCGAGGCCGTTGCGCCGCATGCCGTGCCGCCCGCCGCGGTCGGCGTGGGCTTCGCTTCCGAGCCGCGCCAGCACACGCCGCCGACGGCCACACTGCCGATGCACGAACCCGCGGCATCTGCAGCGCAGTTGCCTCACGCCTCCCCCAGCGTGCGCAAGCTGGCGCGCGAACTGGGCGTTGCGCTGGCCGAAGTGAAGGGCAGCGGGGCGAAAGGCCGCATCACCGCGGACGATGTGCAGAACTTTGTCAAAGCCGTGATGTCCGGTCAGGTGGTCCCCCAGGCCGCTGCGCTGGCCGGTGTGGCGGCCGGCAAGGGCGGCGGGGGCGGCCTCGATCTGCTGCCCTGGCCCAAGGTGGACTTCGCCAAATTCGGCCCGATTCGCACCGAGCCGCTGTCGCGCATCAAAAAGCTCTCCGGCCCGAATCTGGCGCGCAACTGGGCCATGATTCCGCATGTCACCCAGTTCGATGAGGCCGACATCACCGAACTGGAGGAGTTTCGCAAGAGCAGCAATGAGCGCATGGCCAGGCAGGGCGTGAAACTCACCCTGCTCGCCTTTGTCATGAAAGCCTGCGTGACGGTGCTCAAGCAGATGCCCGCATTCAACAGCTCGCTCGACGACAGCGGCGAAAACCTGATTCTGAAGGACTACATCCACCTCGGCTTCGCTGCCGATACACCGCAAGGCCTGGTCGTGCCGGTGCTCAAGGATGTTGACAAGAAGGGTCTGGCGCAAATCGCCAGGGAAATGGGCGAGCTGGCTGCGACGGCGCGCGAAGGCAAGCTCAAGCCTTCGGACATGCAGGGCGCGAGCTTCACCATTTCCAGCCTGGGCGGCGTGGGCGGTACGGCCTTCACCCCCATCATCAATGCGCCGGAGGTGGCGATTCTCGGCCTGTCCAAATCGCAGATCAAGCCGGTCTGGGATGGCGCGGCATTTCAACCGAGGCTGATGCTGCCGCTGTCGCTGTCGTACGACCATCGCGTCATCGACGGCGCCATGGCGGCGCGCTTCACCACCGTACTCGGCGAATTGCTCGCCGACCTGCGGCGTGTGCTGATCTGACCGGGAGCGTGACATGGCCATCATCGAAGTCAAGGTTCCCGACATCGGGGATTTCAAGGATGTGGAAGTGATCGAGGTACTGGTGAAGGCCGGGGACACGGTCGCAGTCGATCAATCGCTGGTCACGGTGGAGAGTGACAAGGCGAGCATGGAGATTCCCAGCAGTGCCGCAGGTGTAGTCAAGGCACTGCGGGTGAAGCTGGGCGACAAGGTCAGCGAGGGCTCGGTGCTGCTGGAGCTGGAGACCGCAGGCGCTGAGCAAGCTGATGCCGCTGCAGCCCCGGCAGCCGCTGTACCGACGCCTGCGGCCGCACCGCCGCCCGCTGCGCAGCAGGCCCCGTCCGCGCCACAGGCTGCCGCCGCATTTGCGGGCAAGGCCGATGTGGAGTGCGATGTGTTGGTGCTCGGCGCCGGGCCTGGTGGCTATTCCGCGGCGTTTCGCGCCGCCGATCTGGGTTTGAACGTGGTGCTGGTCGAGCGCTACGCCGCTTTGGGCGGGGTCTGCCTCAACGTCGGCTGCATCCCCAGCAAGGCGCTGCTGCATGTGGCCTCGGTCATCGACGAAGCGGCGCATTTCGCCGAGCTCGGCGTGGAATTCGGCGCGCCCAGAGTCGATCGCGCCAAGCTGGCCGCATACAAGGCCAAGGTGGTGGGCAAGCTCACCGGCGGACTGGCGGCCATGGCCAAGATGCGCAAGGTGACGGTGTTGCGCGGCTATGGCGCCTTTGTCGATGCGCATCATGTGCAGGTCGAACTGACCGAGGGCGAAGGCCAGCACAAGACCGGCGCCACGCAGACCGTGCGTTTCCAGCGCGCCATCATCGCCGCAGGCTCGCAGGCGGTGCGCCTGCCCTTCCTGCCAGACGATCCGCGCATCGTCGACTCCACCGGCGCGCTCCTGCTCGACCAAGAACCGAAGAACATGCTCATCGTCGGCGGCGGCATCATCGGGCTGGAAATGGGCACGGTCTACTCCACACTCGGCGCACGGCTGAACGTGGTGGAAATGCAGGATGGCCTGATGCCTGGAGCCGACCGCGATCTGGTCAAGGTATGGCAGAAATTCAATGCCAGGCGCTTCGACCGCATCATGCTCAAGACCAAGACGGTGGCCGCCGAAGCCAGGCCCGACGGCATCTGGGTGAGCTTCGAGGGCGAAGGCGCGCCTGCCGAGCCACAGCGCTACGACCTGGTGCTGCAGGCCGTGGGCCGCGCGCCGAATGGCCGCAAGATCGGCGCCGACCAGGCGGGCGTGGCGGTGAACGAGCGCGGGTTCATTCCAGTGGATGCGCAGATGCGCACCAATGTGCCGCACATCCATGCCATTGGCGACATCGTCGGCCAGCCCATGCTGGCGCACAAGGCGGTGCATGAGGGGCATGTGGCCGCCGAGGTCTGTGCGGGAGAACTCTCAAGGAAACGCCGGGCCGCCCCAAGTTTCCTTGACCCCCACGGGGGGCGGGTCGGCGGCGAGCCGACCCTGGGGGCGCTCAAGAGTGACGAGGCGCTGGCCAAGGCCGCCTTCGACGCGCGGGTGATTCCCGGCGTGGCCTATACCGACCCCGAGATTGCCTGGGTGGGGTTGACCGAAGATACGGCCAAGGCCCAGGGCATCGCCGTGACCAAGGGGCTGTTTCCTTGGAGCGCCTCGGGCCGGGCCATCGCCAACGGCCGCGACGAAGGTTTCACCAAGCTGTTGTTCGACCAGGCGACGCACCGCATCGTCGGCGGCGGCATCGTCGGCACGCACGCGGGCGACCTCATCGGCGAAATCGCCCTGGCCATCGAGATGGGGGCCGACGCGGTGGACATCGGCCGCACCATCCATCCGCATCCCACTCTGGGCGAATCCGTGGGCCTGGCGGCGGAAGTGGCAGAGGGCAGTTGCACCGATCTGCCGCCGACGCGGAGATGAAAACCGGGCCTCGGCCCGGGTTGGGTTTACTGCCCCGGCTGCGCGGTCGAATCACCCGGGTTGCTGCCGAGGTCGCCCTGCGCCACCTCGGTGTGCTGCCCGGTCAGGATGCGGCGCGCGCCGTCGAAGCGTTTGGCCCAATAGGGCGAATCGAGATCTTCGACGCGGACGGTCTGTCCCGGTCGCGGCGAGTGGATGAACTGGCCGTCTCCGATATAGATGCCCACATGCGAGAAGGCCCGGCGCAAGGTGTTGAAAAACACCAGATCGCCGGGCCTGAGCTGGCTCTCGGGAATCCTTTCGCCCTCCCGCGCCTGTTGCGCCGCGTTGTGCGGCAGCACGGTACCCAGCGTTTCCTGATAGACGTAGCGCACAAAACCCGAGCAGTCAAAGCCGCTGCGCGCCGTGTCGCCTCCATAACGATATTTCACACCGAGGAAACTCAGCGCATTGATCACCAGATCGGATGCGCGGGTGGAAACCTGATGCACGAATCCGTTTTGCATCAGCCACTGGTGCAGCGAAGCATCGTCGCGCTGGGCGTTCTGGACGTCCCGCACCGCTTGTTCGGACGGCTGGGCCGGATCGAACTGCGGCAGCGCAGACGGATCGGCCCAGGCCGAAGCGCTGCCTGCACCGATCAGGCAGCAGACCAGGGCAATCTGAGCGAACAAGGGGTTGACACGCATAAGCGCGTGAATTTAGATAGATTGTCTGCATGTGTCAATCATTGTGCAGCGCAGGATGCGCCGCCTTCGCCATAGGAAACCCCACGATGTTCACTGCCTGGAAGCTCGACCAAACAGAACAAGGATTCAAAGCCGCGCTGGCGGCCCTGCGGGATGAAGAGCTCCCGGAGGGGGATGTGACCGTTGCGGTGGACTATTCCACGCTGAACTACAAGGACGCTCTGGCGCTGACGAATCGCGGCGCGGTCGTGCGGCGCTGGCCCATGGTGCCGGGCATCGACGGCGCGGGCACGGTGCTTCAAAGCACGCATCCCGGCTGGCAGCCTGGCGACCGCTGGGTGCTCAACGGCTGGGGCGTGGGTGAAACGCATTGGGGCTGCCTGAGCCAGCGCGCGCGGCTCAAGGGCGACTGGTTGATCCGCTTGCCCCGGGCCTTCACCGCCCGCCAGTCCATGGCGCTGGGCACGGCCGGCTATACCGCCGCGCTGTGCGTGCTGGCCATCGAACGGCATGGCGCCGTGCCCGCGCAAGGCAGCGTGCTGGTGACGGGAGCGAGCGGCGGCGTGGGCAGCGTGGCGGTGGCGCTGCTGGCCAGGATGGGTTGGACGGTCGTGGCCTCCACCGGCAAGTTGCAGGAGCAAGCCTATTTGCGCGCACTGGGGGCCGCCGAAGTGATCGACCGCAACACGCTGTCAACCCCCGGCAAGCCTTTGCAGAAAGAGCGTTGGGCGGCGGTGGTCGACACGGTGGGCAGCCATACCCTGGCCAACGCCTGCGCGCAAACCCGCTGGGGCGGCGTGGTGGCTGCCTGCGGGCTGGCCGGCGGGATGGATTTCCCGGCCACGGTGGCCCCCTTCATTCTGCGCGGCGTGACGCTGGCGGGAATCGACAGCGTGATGCAGCCGCAGCCCGCGCGTGACAACGCCTGGCAGAAACTCGCGGATCTGATCGATGCCTCGATGCTCGACCAGATCGCCCACGACATACCGCTCGATCAGGCCGAGGCGGCCGCACATGAACTGCTCGACGGCAGGGTGCGGGGGCGGCTGGTGGTGAAGATTTGATTGCGGCCTGACGCCGGCTCATCGACGAGTCAGTTGCACGTCAGCCCCCCTTCCTAGGCTGGCCTGATTCATACAACACAGGAGACAGCGCGATGTGGGATGCGCCTTTCGCCGATTTTTATCGCCGCAGCATCGATTCCCCAGAGGCATTCTGGGCCGAGCAGGCGCAGGCCATCGATTGGAGGCGGCCGTGGGACGGCGTGCTCGATCGCAGCAGGCCGCCATTCGCCGCCTGGTTCAAGGGCGGCCTGACCAATCTCTGCCACAACGCGGTCGACCGTCATCTGCCCGAGCGCGGCGGGCAGGCTGCGCTGGTCTATGTGTCCACCGAAACCGGGCAGGAGCGCAGCTACTCCTACGCCGAACTGCACCGCGAAGTGCAGGTCATGGCGGCCAGTCTGCAGAGCCTGGGCGTGAGCCAGGGCGATCGGGTGCTCATCTACATGCCGATGATTCCCGAGGCGGTATTTGCCATGCTGTCTTGCGTGCGCCTGGGCGCGGTGCATTCGGTGGTGTTCGGCGGGTTCGCCTCGGTGAGTCTGGCGGCGCGCATCGACGATGCGCGGCCCAGGGCCATCGTCAGCGCCGACGCGGGTTCGCGCGCAGGCAAGGTCGTGCCGTACAAGCCCCTGCTCGACGAAGCGCTGCGTCTGTCGCAGCATCCGCCCGAGCACGTCATCGTCGTCGATCGCGGCCTGGCGGATTGGGCAAGGCGGACGCCGCGCGATGTCGCCTACACCGATCTATACGCGCAACACGCCCAGGCGGAAGTGCCCTGCGTCTGGGTGGATTCCACCCATCCGAGCTACATTCTCTACACCTCGGGCACGACGGGCAAACCCAAGGGGGTGCAGCGCGATACTGGCGGATATGCGGTGGCATTGCGCATGTCCATGCCCGTGATTTTCGGGGCGCAGCCGGGCGAGACGTTTTTCTGCACCAGCGATATCGGCTGGGTCGTGGGGCATGGCTACATCGTGTACGCGCCCTTGCTCAGCGGCATGACCACCGTACTTTACGAGGGTACCCCCATACGCCCGGATGCAGCCGTGTTCTGGCGCATCGTCGAGCAGTACCGCGTCAATCTGCTGTTTTCCGCGCCTACCGCCATGCGCGTGCTCAAGCGCCATGATGCCGCGCTGCTGCACCGTCACGATCTGTCGAGCCTGCGCGCGATTTTCCTGGCGGGAGAGCCGCTGGACGAACCCACGGGACGCTGGGCAGCCGAATCGCTGGGCAAGCCGGTGATCGACAACTACTGGCAGACCGAAACGGGCTGGCCGATCATGGCTACCCCGCAGGGATTTCCCGAAGTGATCGCCCGCATGGGCTCCCCAGGGGTTGCCATGCCGGGCTACAAGGTCTGTCTGCGCAATGAAACCGACGGCGAACCGGTCGCTCCTGGCGAAAAGGGCGTGGTGACGATCGACTGGCCGCTGCCGCCCGGCTGTCTGCAAACCGTCTGGGGCGACGATGCCCGGTTTGTTCATACCTATTGGAGTACATACCCCAACCGGCAGGTGTATTCCACGTTCGACTGGGGCCGCCAGGATGCCGATGGCTATATCTACATCCTCGGCCGCACCGACGATGTCATCAACGTGGCCGGGCATCGGCTCGGCACGCGCGAAATCGAGGAAAGCATCAGCGCGCACCCCGCCGTGGCCGAGGTCGCCGTCGTCGGCGTGCAGGATGCGCTCAAAGGGCAGGCCGCCTGGGCCTTCGTGGTTCTGCGTCCGGGGCAGGAAGACGTTTCGCCACAGGCTCAGCAGACCTCCATCGCAGCCCATGTGGATGCCCAGCTCGGCGCCGTCGCCCGTCCTCAGCGCATTCTCCTGGTGACGGCGCTGCCGAAGACGCGCTCGGGGAAAATGTTGCGCCGCGCGATCCAGGCGATTTGCGAAGGTCGTGACCCCGGCGACCTCACGACACTGGAAGACCCGCTTGCCCTCCAGCAAATTCCTGATGCAATTGCGCGCGGCTGACTAGGGAAACTCCTAGCCGCCAAGGGTGGACAAGCGCGGTGAGGGTTTGAAAAATATCAGTGCTTGCTTATAAGCAAATCCATATGCCACAAACTGACACGCTCCCGGAACTGGTGACGTCGCCCGCGGATGATCTCTCGGTCGATGTGAACAGGGTGTTCGATACCGCCGCTGAACTCTTCGGCGTCCTCGCCACCCCGTTGCGCCTGCGCATCCTCAATTCCATCTGTACCGGCGAAAAAAGCGTGACAGAAATCATGGACGCGGTCGATTCGACCCAGCCCAACGTGTCTCAGCATCTCAAGGTGTTGTATCAAGCCGGTGTCGTCGCCAAGCGCCGCGTCGGCAATCAGGTTTATTACCGTGTGCAGAGCGAGAAGGCAGTGCAGTTGTGCCGGACCGTGTGCACTCAAATTGCCATCGAGCTCGACGATCCCGAATCGGTTTCGCAGACGGATCGCCTGGCCCGACGTGCCTACTAAGCGAGAAAGAGGATGAGTGACTACACAAAAAAGCTAGGCCGGCTGCGCAAGGCGCCGGAAAACTTCCTGAGCGCTGAGCAGATCGCCCAGGTTCAGGGAGGTCGCCGCGACTTTTTGCGTAAAGCGTTCCTGACGGCCAGCGCCACCATGGCCGCTGGCGGCGCAGCGAACGTCTACGCAGCCGATCGCAAAAACTGGGAGGGTGACAAGGGCAGCAAGTTCATCCTCAAGGAGCAGGAGTGGCGCACCACTCTGGGCGCTCCGGTGAACGAGCCGCCCTACGGCATGCCCTCCAAGTACGAGAAGGATCTGGTGCGTCGCATCAGTCCCGGTCTGGCTGCGGTGAATCAGGCCAATGTGGCGTTCGCGCCGCTGCAGGGCATGTTCGGCATCGTCACTCCGGCCGGTCTGCACTTCAACCGCTCGCACCAGGGCTGGTACGATATCAATCCCGAAGACTTCCGCTTCATGGTGATGGGGGAGAAGGACCTCATCAAGAACCCGAAGGTCTATACCGTCGGCGACATCATGCGCATGCAGCCGGTGTCGCGTTTCCACTTCATCGAGTGCGGTGCCAACTCCGCGATGGAATGGGGCAATGTGGCGCTGCCCACCGTGCAATACACGCACGGCATGGTGTCCTGCTCCGAGTTCACCGGCGTGCCGCTGATCGACATTCTCGAAGACTGCGGCGCCAGCCTCAAGGGCGTGCGTTTCATCATGGCCGAGGGGGCCGATGGTGCGGCGGAAAACCGCACCATCCCGATGTCGCTCGTGCTGTCGGGTGAAGTGCTGGTGGCCTACGGCCAGAACGGTGAAATGCTCCGTCCGGAAAACGGCTACCCGCTGCGTCTGGTGGTGCCCGGTGTCGAGGGCGTTTCCAACATCAAGTATCTGCGCCGCATCAAGCTAGGCACCCAGCCTTTCGCCACCAAGGACGAAACCGTGGGCTACGTCGATCTGATGCCCGATGGCCGCCTGCGCCAGTACACCTCGGTGATGGAAGTCAAGTCGGTGATCACCTCGCCGTCCGGCGGGCAAGTGCTGCTCGACAAAGGGCTGTACAACGTGTCGGGTCTGGCCTGGTCGGGTCGCGGCAAGATCAAGCGCGTCGACGTGTCGTTCGACGGCGGCGTCAACTGGCAGCCCGCCCGTCTCGAGGGGCCGATCCTGAACAAGGCTTTCACCCGCTTCAACATTCCCTGGGTTTGGAAGGGGCAAGTCGCTTTTCTGCAAAGTCGCGCGATCGACGAAACCGGCATGGTGCAGCCCACTTACGAGCAACTGCGCAAGGTGCGCGGCACCCGGTCCGTCTATCACAACAACGCAATCCAAACCTGGCAAGTCGAAGAAAATGGAGATGTTCGCAATGTCCAACTCGCGAATTCGTAAAGCCGCGCTGGCGGTCATTCTGGGTGGCGTGTTTGCCGCAGGCGCTTCGCTGGCGCAGGCTCAGGGCATGCCCGTCCATCCCCAAGTTCCCGCAAGGGATGTGAAGCTCGACGCCACCCTGGGGCGTGCGGCAACTGCGGATGAAATCAAGGCCTGGAACATCGACGTGCGTCCGGACTTCCAGGGTCTGCCGGCGGGTTCCGGCAGCGTGGCGACGGGCACCAAGCTGTGGGAAGCCAAGTGCGCGTCCTGTCATGGCGACTTCGCCGATTCCAACGCGGTGTTCCCGCCGCTGGTTGGCGCCTACCAGGCGACCAAGCAGGACATCAAGACGGGCCGCGTGGCCAAGCTGGCCGACATCAACGATGGCGCGACCACCGTCGAGAAGCTGTCCACCCTGTCGACGCTGTTCGACTACATCCACCGCGCCATGCCGTGGAACGAGCCGGGCTCGCTGACCTGGGATGACACCTATGCGCTGGTGGCCTACCTGATGAACCTGGCCAATGTGGTGCCCGGTAACTTCGTGCTGACCCGCGACAACGTGCAACAGGTTCAGGACATGCTGCCCAACCGCAATGGCATGATCTGGAACCACGGCATGTGGCCGGGCAAGGAGATTGGGAATGGGGGTATCCCGGATACCCACAACACCGATTGCATGAAAAACTGTGCCCCAGCTCCCAAAATCACCAGCTTCATTCCTGAGTTTGCGCTGAACAACAATGGCAACCTCGCTGATCAATACCGTCAATGGGGTCCGATCCGCGGCATGGTGACCGAATCAGCCGCAGAGCAGGAAAAGAAAGCGAAGGAAAAAGCCGCGGCAGCCAACAATCCTGACGCCAAGGTGGTCGCTCTTTTGAAAGACAAGTCCTGTCTGGCTTGCCACAGCCTGGGTGACAACAAGCTGGTGGGTCCGGGCTACAAGGAGGTTGCGGCCAAATACGGTGGCAAGAAAGACATGGTCGCCGAGTTGACCACACGCATCATCAAGGGTGGTTCGGGTGTCTGGGGTTCCATCCCCATGCCGCCGCAGACCATCAGCGAGGCCGATGCCAAGATGATTGCGCAGTGGATTGTCGACGGCGCGAAGCAGTAATACGTTAGCAAAATACAGGCAAGTTCCTGTTCACTTCAAGGAGAAGACTGATGAATCAAACTCGTCGCCAGGTCATGCAGATCGGCGCAGGCGCAGCCGCCTTGGGCGTTGCTGCAACCGCGGGCCTCATGCCCAATGTCGCCCTGGCCGCTGATGCCCCGGGCTGGAATGCTCCTCTGTTCGAAGCCAAGTCGTTTGCCGACGCGGCCAAGATCTGGGGCGGCACGCCTACCGAGAGCACCGATGTCACCATCATCGGCCCGGACATCGCCGAAAACGGCGCTGTGGTGCCCGTGGGCATCAAGAGCAATGCAGCCGGCACCACCGCGCTGGGCATCGTGATCGAAAAGAACCCCACCGTTCTCGCCGGCCTGTTCAACATGACCGACGCTTCGGTGCCGAATGTGGCCACCCGCGTCAAGATGGCGCAGACTTCCAATGTCTACGCTGTGGCCAAGGTCGGCGACAAGCTGCTGTTCAGCAAAAAGGAAATCAAGGTCACGCTCGGCGGCTGCGGCGGCTGATCGGCCCGCGGCAGCCTGAAGCGTCTGCACTGTTTTGAATCCTGCTGATTCCAGCAAATCCCCATTTAAGGAGTAGAAGAATGGCATTTCCGATGCGCATGCGCGCGAACGTCGAAGGCGACACGGTGGTCGTCCGCGTTCTGATGACCCACCCCGAAGATACCGGCCTGATCAAGGACAAAGAGGGCAAGATCATTCCCGCCCATTTCATCCAGTCGGTGACCTGCAAGAACAACGACAAGACCGTGCTGACCTGCGACTGGGGTACGGCCATTTCCAAGAACCCCTTCCTGGAATTTCGCTTCAAGGGCGGTAAATCCGGCGACAAGGTGACCGTGTCCTGGATCGACAACAAGGGCGATACGTCCACTGCAGACACGACTGTGTCCTGAAGCGGCCAGGGTGTTTCGAGCCAGGCGGATGTGCAGAAGAAATCGGCTGTTCCGCCTGTGTTCGTCCACCCAATATCCACTCAACGCTGTGAGGAGACTATGAAAAAACGGCTTTTTGGTATTACAAGCTCGGCTGCGGCGGCAGCTTCGTTCTGTGCCCTGACTTTGGGTGCCGGCCTTATGCCCGCCGTGGCGCATGCCGATTCCTATATCGACATGCTCAATGCGATGGGCGGAAATCCCGCCGAGTTCAACGCTGCGGCCGGTGAGAAACTCTGGAACGAAAAGCGAGGCCCGAATCACGTCAGCCTCAAGCAGTGTGATCTTGGCCTGGGGCCGGGCGTGTTGAAGGGGGCTTACGCGCAATTGCCGCGCTACTTCCCCGATACGGGCAAGGTGCAGGATGTCGAGTCGCGTATTGTGACCTGTATGGAGAAACTGCAGGGCTTCACCCCGGAGCAGATCGCCAAGGAAGTCACGAAAAACCCGTTTGACAAGAAGGGGGGCAACGCGACGGATATCGTCAATATGGCAGTCTATGTCGCCCACCAGTCTGACGGCATGCCCATGGAGGTGCCGCAAAATACTCCCCAGGAAAAATTGTCCTTCGAGAATGGCAAGAAGTTTTTCTGGTATCGCGCCGGTCCGTACAACTTTTCCTGTGCAACCTGTCATTCTGAAAACGGCAAGCAGATCAAGATTTCCAAGTTGCCTAACCTCGTTTCGCCCGATGGCGAAAAGGCCTGGGTTGCGGCAACGTGGCCGGCCTATCCTGATTCTCAGGGAGTTGTGAGGACTTTGGAATGGCGCATGAACGATTGTATGCGCCAGCAGCGCATCGCCGAGCCCAAGTATCTGTCCCAGGTGGTGATCGATCTGGAAACCTATATGGGTATTATGGCGAAAGGTCATAAGATCCTGACCCCATCGTTCAAGCGTTGAGAGGAGACATAATGAAACGAATCGCAGTAATGTCTGCAATGGCCCTTTCCGTCGGAATGATGGGTTGCGCCACACAAGCCGGAGGGATAGGCGGTGAAGATGCCTCGACCTATATGACCAAGTCGTTCAAAGAGGTTATCGCGACGTCCTTCCAGGCCAAGGGCTCGGCTGGATTGGACAGGTTGGTGCAAACCGAGGCACAGCACGAATGTTCCAAGTACGATTATCTTGGTAAGCCAATTCCCAAGGATATCGCTGCCCGAATCGAAAAAGACCATTACAGCAAGGTGGTCTATCCGGCTGACGGCAAGTATTTTGGCGATTGGAAGGCGGGAATGAAGATTGCCGAGAGCGGCAAGGGAATGACATGGAACGACAAGCCCGGCACTCCCAATGGCGGCAACTGCATCAACTGTCATGCGATGCTGCCGAACAACCCGTCGCAGGGCAATCTGGGTCCGTCCTTGGTCGGCTACGGCAAGACCCGCGGTAATTCCGAGCAGATCGTCAAGTACACTTGGGCACGGATTTACGATTCCACCTCGTTCAACGCCTGTTCGCAAATGCCGCCGCTAGGGGCCAGCCATGCCCTGACCCCGCAGCAGATGAAAGATGTCATGGCGTTTCTGTTTGATCCGCAATCGCCCGTGAACAAGTAAAACTGACGTCAGGGGCCGTTTCGGTATAAGGACTTCCCGCCGAATCTGCTTTGATTTGGCGGGATTTTTATTTATTAAGAGGATATTTGAATGAGCCTGACCCGTCGTGAATTTATGGGTGTATTGGCGGCTGCTGCGGCCACTGGTTTTCCCATGACCCGCGAAGCAACCGCTGCGGAAGTCAAAAACCTGTACAACCCGCCCAAGAGTGGCAATGTGCATTTTCTGCACATGACGGATAGTCACGCGCATTTGCGCCCTGTGTATTTCCGTGAACCGAATGTGAACATCGGTATTGCCGGAATGAAGGGGCATTTGCCACACCTCGTCGGCACGAATTATCTGAAGCGCGTCGGCTTTGAGCCCAATACCCGTGAGTCTTATGGCTTCACCTATCTCGATTTCGAACGCGCGGCCAGGCAGTATGGCAAGATGGGCGGCTATGCGCATATTGCGACCCTGGTGAAGCAATTGAAGGCGTCGCGTCCCGGTGCGCTGCTGCTGGATGGCGGCGATACCTGGCAGGGTACGGCGCTGTCACTGTGGACCAAGGGGCAGGACATGGTCGATGCCCAGTTGAAACTGGGTGTGGACGTGATGACGGCGCACTGGGAATTCACCTATGGCCAGGACCGGGTGGAGGAGATCGTCAACAAGGACTTCAAGGGCAAGATCGACTTTGTCGCGCAGAACGTCAAGACGGCCGACTTCGGCGACCCGGTGTTTCCGAACTATGTGATGAAGCAGATGAATGGCGTGCAAGTCGCCATCATCGGCCAGGCTTTCCCCTATACCCCGATCGCCAACCCAGGCTATCTGATCCCCGACTGGACTTTCGGCATCGATACCGACCACATGCAGAAAGTGGTCAAGGAGGTGAAGCAGAAGGGCGCCGAACTGGTCGTGGTGATCTCGCACAACGGCATGGACGTGGACCGCAAGATGGCCAGTCTGGTGGAAGGCATCGACTGCATCTTCGGCGGCCATACTCATGATGGCGAAGCCGTCGCGGTGGAAATCCGCCGTCCGTCCGGCGGCATGACCTTGGTGACCAACGCCGGTTCTCACGGCAAGTTCCTGGGCGTGATGGATTTCGACGTTCGCGGCGGCAAGATGGTGGGCTACAAATACAAGCTCCTGCCGGTGTTCTCCGATCTGCTGCCCGCCGATCCCGAAATGGAAGCGCTGATCAGCAAGCTGCGTGCGCCTTACGAGAGCAAGCTCACCGAAGTGCTGGCTCACACGGAGGGTCTGCTGTATCGCCGCGGCAACTTCAACGGCACCTGGGATCAGTTGGTCGTCGATGCGATGCTGGCTGTTCGTGGCGGCGATCTGGCTTTTTCTCCCGGGTTCCGCTGGGGCGGCAGTCTGTTGCCCAACTCGCCCATCACCCGTGAGGACATGATGACGCAGTTGGCCATCACCTATCCGTACTGCACCCTGACCGAAATGACGGGCGAGACGGTCAAGAACGTGATGGAAGACGTGTGCGACAACCTGTTCAACCCCGATCCCTACTACCAGCAGGGTGGGGACATGGTGCGTGTGGGTGCGCTCGAATATAGTTGTGCGCCCAATGAGAAAATCGGCAACCGCATCCAGGACATGCGACTGAGTGGCAAGCCGATCGATCCGAAGAAGACCTACAAGGTCGCCGGTTGGGCTCCAGTGCAAAAAGCCAGCGCCACGCCGGAAAATCCGCCGATCTGGGATATCGTCGAGGAGTACCTCAAGCACCAGAAGGTCATCAAACCGCTGAAGGTGAACGAACCCAAGCTCATCGGCGTGAAGGGCAATCCGGGCCTGGCGAACTACAGCAAGATGTTCTGATGCCCCGCTGCGATGCACAAACGGCCCGCCAAAGTCCAGCGGGCCGTTTGCTATGGGTGCAGGAAATGGTGAGGTGTTTTATCGTTACTTGAGAAACACAAGCCAAGTTTCTGATCTTGCTTGTTTTTGCGGCCTTTGATAGGCTGGTCGCATTCTTTCACCTTGCCTTGCGGCCATCATGCAGTCGTCCTTTTTTCGAAATTTGTTGCATGGGTCGGGCTTTCTGCTTGCGGTTTTGTTCGCCGTGTCCCTGACGATGAGGCCTGCTTTTGCCGCAATCGGTAAGGAGACGACAAAACGCCCGACCGTCCAGAAGCAGGTTGCGAAAAAGCTGAGCAGCAAAAAATCCCCTCTGCAACCCACCCGTCTGGCCAGGCCCGTCAAGCGCGAAAAAATCAAGGAGAAGGCCAGGCCGGTCCGGACACTGGCGACGAAGAGAGGCAGGGCTGAAAAACCTGCGGTGGCCAAAACCTCGCGCTTTGGCGCCCGCCCGATGGTGACGAAGAAGCGCAAAGACGCCGTCGCCAGCCGAGTCGTCATGTCTGTTCGCAGCAAGGCGACGGTGTCGGGCAGGCTGCCGGCCAAACGGGTTGCGGCTGAGCGACGCCGCCCGCAATCCCGCGTGGTGAAGACCGCGTTCTCAACAGGGGCAGCCTCGTCGGTGTTGCCGGCTGCGGATGAATTGCAGGTTTCGCCGGCTTCCACCGCAAGCAATGATGACCCACTGAACTTGCGTTCCGGTTCCGCTCTGGTCGTCGACGAGGGAACGGATCGCGTGCTTCTGAGCAAGAACGCCGACATCGCGCGCCCGATTGCCTCGCTCACCAAGCTGATGACCGCCGCGGTGATTCTCGATGCCCATCAGCCGATGGATCAGATCCTCGAAATCACCGATGCCGATATCGACACGCTCAAATGGAGTTCCTCGCGTCTGCGTCCCGGCACCAGACTCACGCGGGAAGAACTGCTCAAGCTGGCCCTGATGTCCTCCGAAAACAGGGCAGCGCATGCCTTGGCGCGCAACTATCCGGGAGGAATGGGCGCCTTCATCGCGGCGATGAATGCCAAGGCGCGGTCTCTGGGGATGAATGCAACACGCTATGTCGAGCCGACGGGCCTGTCGCCGCAGAACGAGTCGACCGCGCATGACCTCGCCTTATTGGTCAAGGCCGCTTATCACTATCCCTTGATCCGCGAATTTTCCACCCATCCCGAGAGCGAGGTGGATGTCGGTGCGCGCACCCTGCAATACCGCAATACCGATCATCTGGTGTTCAACCGCGGGTGGGACATCCTGCTGCAGAAAACCGGCTACATCAACGAAGCCGGGCATTGCCTGGTGCTGCAGACCAGGTTCGAGGGGCGCCGGGTGATCGTGGTGCTGCTCGATGCCTGGGGCAGGTATTCGCATTTTGGCGATGCCCAGCGCATTCGGACCTGGCTGGAAGCCAAGGGATTCGGCGCCCTGCATGATCCGGTCGCCCGTACCGGGACACTGCCTTCCCGGGGCGAAGAGGCCGCAGCACCAGGCTTGGTGCGCACCGCATTCGTGGAAAAGGATTCGTCGGCCTACCGCGGCGAGTGAGTTTGCCCAAGCGCTTTCTGGAAGGGTCAAGCGATTCAGCGCCGCCTGTCTTTGTAGCCGAGAGCCGCTGAAATGCGCTGTGCCGTGAGCTGCACTTTCTCCAGCCAGTCTTCCATCAGACGGTCGGCCGGGGCGGACAGAGAAAGACCCGCCACCAGATCGCCGCTGTCGTCGTAAATGCCAGCCGCCATGCAGCGCACGCCGAGTTCGAGCTCCTCATTGTCGCGCGCAAAGCCGTCGTGACGCACCTTGGCCAGTTCGCGTTCGAGCAGTTGCGGTTGGGTGATGCTGTTGCGCGTCTGGCCCGCAAGACCGGTGCGCAGGATGTAGGCCTTGACCCGGGCGACATCATCGGCCGCGAGAAAAAGTTTGCCGACCGAGGTCAGATGCAGCGGCGCGCGACCGCCCACGGAGCGGATGACCTGCATGCCCGAATGCTCGCTGAAAGTGCGTTCGATGTAGACGATTTCGTCGCCCTGGCGCACGCTGAGATTGACCGGCTGGTGGGTGAGTCGATGAAGTTCGCGCATGGGTCCGAGCGCCGCTTCGCGCACGCTCAGGCGGGCTTTGACCAGATTGCCGTATTCGAGCAGGCGCATGCCCAAGCGGTAGGTTCCGGATTCGACCCGCTCGACCATGCGGCCCACGACCAGATCGTTGAGGATGCGATGTGCCGTGGACGGGTGCAGCCCGGTTGCGGCGCCGATGTCCTTGAGCTGCATCGGATCGGAGTTTTGCGCCAGCACTTCCAGCAGTGCAAAGGCGCGGCCCAGCACTTGAATGGACGGCTCGGCAGGCTTTGCAGGCGTTTCGGATTTGCGGGAGACAGAGGCTTGCTGCATCGCGGCAATTTTATATGCTGGGACAGACTTTTGTATATCGGAAAAACCCGCCGCTCCGCCCGTATGTGCGCAGCTTTCGTCAGCACTCGTCAAGTCAGCCGACCGATAATGCACGCATGAAAAAGCGTGTTGGATTGTTCATTACCTGTCTTGCCGATGTCATGCGGCCCAGCATTCCGATGGCCGCGGTAGAGTTGCTGGAAGCGGCGCATTTCGAGGTGCATGTGCCCATGTCGCAGACCTGTTGCGGGCAACCGGCCTACAACTCCGGCGATCGCCGCACGACGATGACGCTGGCGGAAAAATTTCTCGACGAATTCGAGTCGTTCGACTATGTGGTTGCTCCGTCCGGCTCCTGCATGGGCACCATCAAGACGCATTACCCCGATGTGCTCAAAGACCAGCCCGATCTGCTGCGCCGTTTCGCCGCGTTGCAGCCGAGGTTGTTCGAGTTGACCGATTTTCTGGTGCATGTGGCCAGGTTGACCGAAGTGCCGGGCCGGTTCGACGGCAAAGTGACCTACTGCGCATTTCAGCGATCGTGGACGCCTGTTTCATTCTGATCGTGGACGGCGTTTCAGGCTGATCGTGGACGCGCCGGGGGTGCGCGCAAGCGATGGGTTTACTGTATCTCAATCGTCCACGATCAG
>NZ_JAVERI010000001.1:0-338509 GCF_034007205.1 Thiomonas sp. | reverse complement strand
CACCCCCAATCGTCCACGATGACGCTGAAACAGCGTCCACGATCAGACTGAAACGCCGTCCACGATCACGCTGAAATCCCGTCCACGATCAGCCTGAAATGCCGTCCACGATGGGCTGAAATACGCACCGGACCAATGGCGCCTGCGAAAACTTCCAGTGTGCCCGCCGCATTGGGCATGGCGAAGGCGGCATCACCCGTCCATGGAAACAGACCCATGCCCAGCGCCAGGGCACCAGCCGATTGAATGAAATGTCGTCGCTGCATGAGAGTTCAGGGAAAGTGCTCCGCGTCGTTTGTGCGGCTGGATTTCAAGCTTAAGCCAGCAGGCTTTGATATGCAGGCAATCAAGTACCGCGCCGGTCAAGCAGCGCGCGGGCGATCGTGCCCAGATCGACGTATTCGAGCTCGGCCCCGGCAGGCACGCCACGCGCCAGCCGGGTGACACGCAGGCCGCGCGGGCGCAGGGTTTCGGCAATGACGTGCGCCGTGGCCTCGCCCTCGTTGGTGAAGTTGGTCGCCAGAATGACCTCTTCCACCAGACCGTCGAGCGCGCGGGAAATCAAGCGGTCGAGGCCGATTTCCTTCGGCCCCAGCCCGTCGAGCGGACTGATGCGGCCCATGAGCACGAAGTACAGGCCGCGGTAGGTCAGCGTCTGCTCCACCGCGGCGAGGTCGGCGGGACTTTCGACCACGCAGAGCTGGCGGGCATCGCGCCGCGTATCGGCGCAGATGCTGCACACCGCGTCTTCGGTGAGCGTGTTGCAGCGGGCGCAGCGCTGCACCGCGCCCAAGGCCGCGTCGAGCGCGCGGGCGATGTGCTGCGCGGCCTCGCGATCGTGTTCGAGCAGGTGATAGGCCATGCGCGACGCCGACTTCGGGCCGACGCCAGGCAGATGCCGCAAGGCGTCGATCAAGGCATCGAGCGCGGGCACATGGCCGGGCGCGGCCTCATGCATGTCGTGAGATCAGCGATCAGAACGGCAGCTTCATGCCGGGCGGCAGCGGCATGCCCGCCGTCACCGCGCCCATTTTTTCCTGCGAAGTCGCTTCGGCCTTGCGCACCGCATCGTTGAACGCCGCAGCCACGAGGTCTTCGAGCATGTCGCGGTCTTCGGCCACCAGGCTGGGGTCGATGCTCACGCGCTTGACGCCGAACTTGCAGGTCATCGTCACCTTCACCAGGCCCGCGCCCGACTGGCCTTCGACCTCGACGTTCGCGAGCTCGTCCTGCACGCGCTTGAGGTTGTCTTGCATCATCTGCGCCTGTTTCATCAGGCCGGAGAGTTGTCCTTTGTTGAACATGGGGTGTCCTTCGATCAGAAAAGTGAATCGCCGCGCTTGCGGCACCGCCGTATTGTCGGTCAGGCCGAGGCGGGCTGTGCTGAAGGGGGCATGGGTTTGAGGCTGCCGGGCACGATTTGCGCGCCCAGGTCGTGCATAAGCTGCTGCACCAGCGGGTCGCTGCGAATCGCGGCTTCGGCATCGGCCTGCGCCTGCGCCTTGGCCCGGGCTTCGCGCTGCATCACGCTGTCGGTCACTTCGCCGACTTCGGTGCGCAGCACGATGCCTTGCCCCAAGGCCAGACGCACCGCGGCCTGCAGCTTGTCGAGCGCCCCGGCGCGGGTGAGTTGTTCGTTGGGCAGGCGAAGCAGCCAGTGCTCACCCTCTATCGCAGCCAGCTCGCTTTGCTGCGCCAGCGCGCGGGGCAGACCGGCGGGCAGTTCCAGCCGCTGCACCAGCGCGGGCCAGTCGGTGTCGGGGGTGATGTGAAGGGGCGGTTCGAGGACGGCGGGACGGGACGATGCGGCGGGCCGCGGCGCCGGCGTGGATGGGGAGGGGTCGCAGGCCAATGGCGCCATCGATTCAGGCACGGCTTGCGCCGAATACCCCGTCGCAGGTTTTTCTTGGACGGCGGGCATGCGGGCCGCGGATTCCAGCGGGACGCTCAAGGTCGCCGCGGTGCGCGGCATGGCCTTGGCTGAGGTCTGCGCCGTGGGCGCGGGCCTGGCGGCCGATGTGGCGGCTTGCACCACGGGCGGTGCCGCCGTCGCTTGCTCGTCCCGCGCAGCCATCAGGGAAGCAGTAGGCTGCGACCCCTGCGCGTCAGGCGCTGCGCTGGCCGCCCCCGGCAGCGGGAACCCGCCTTGCGGCACGCCGCCCGCCATGACCGGAGCGAAGGCCAGCAGGCGCAGCAGGGTCATGGTGAAGCCGGTGCGGTCGTCCGGGGCGAGTGACAGCTCGTTGCGGCCATGCAGCACGGTGGTGTAGGCCAGTTGCACCAGTTCCGGGCTGAGCTGCCCGGCCAGGGCGGACAGCGCCTCGTGCTGCGGATCGTCGGCTTCGGCGGCCTGCGGCACGAGTTGCAGCAGGGCAATGGTCTGCAGCAGGGCCGCCAGCTCTTCCAGCGCCATGCCAAAAGACAGGCCGCGCGCTTCCAGCGCATCGGCCTGATGGATCATCGCCATGCCATCCTGCGCCGCCAGCGCCTGCAGAATGTGCAACAGATCGCTGCGATCGACCGTGCCCAGCATCTGCTGTACCGCCGCCGTCTCCACCCGCCCGGCGCAGTAGGCCAGCGCCTGATCGGTGAGCGAGAGGGCGTCGCGCATCGAACCGTGCGCCGCGCGGGCGATGAGGCGCAGCGCGGCGTCGTCCGCAGGCACGTTCTCGGCCTGCAGCACCTGCTGCAGATGACCGACGATGGCGCCGGGCATCATCGGCTTGAGGTTGAACTGCAGGCAGCGCGACAACACCGTGACCGGCACTTTCTGCGGGTCGGTGGTGGCGAGCACGAACTTCACATAATCGGGCGGCTCCTCCAGCGTCTTCAGCATGGCGTTGAAGGCGTGGTTGGACAGCATGTGCACTTCGTCGATCATGTAGACCTTGAAGCGGCCGACCGTGGGTTTGTAGACCGCCTGCTCCAGCAGCGTGGTCATGTCTTCGACGCCGCGGTTGGAGGCGGCGTCGAGTTCGATGTAATCGACAAAGCGTCCGGCATCGATTTCGGTGCACGCCGGGCACACGCCGCAGGGCTGACTGGTCACCCCGCCCTGACCATCCGGCCCGGTGCAATTGAGCGCCTTGGCCAGAATGCGCGATACCGTCGTCTTGCCCACCCCGCGCGTGCCGGTGAACAGATAGGCGTGGTGCAGACGGTCGTGGTCGAGCGCATGGGTGAGCGCCCGCACCACGTGGTCTTGCCCCATGAGCGAAGCAAAGGTTTTGGGGCGCCATTTGCGCGCCAGCGCGACGGAAGTCATGGGACGATTCTAGGAGCCTGTCGGGCTTGGGGCGCGGAAAGCGAAAAAGGGCGGTGTGGATACCATGTGGCGGCGGGTTTGCCGCCCCATAGCCGAAGCTATGGGGCAAAAAGACGCTGCCGCAGGACGCCGCACCGCCCTTTTGCAGCCCGCGATCCTCAAGTCCGACAGACTCCTAGGAGCCTGTCGGACTTGGGGCGTCGATAGCGAAAAACGGCTCCGGCGAGGACAGTTTTTGCCGATTTCGCCGGGCAATAGTTCGACTATTGTCCAAGACCAGCCCGCAGGGCGCAGGACGCCACGAAGTGGCGGTCCCGAGCGCAGCGAGGGATGGGCCAGAGGCCCACAAAACGGTGAAAAATGGACCGGCGAAGCCGTTTTGCAGCCGACGTTCCTCAAGTCCGACAGACTCCGCCCGCAAAGCCAAGCCCTGCCGCCCCGCTACAGCCGCACCCAGAGCTGGCTGCAATCGAGTTGCAGGGCGCAGGGGCCCAGATCGATGCGGTGGCGCTCCGCGTGAAAATCGCCCGACTTCACATAGCGCCCCTCGTGCAGGTGATAGGCCTTGACCTTGCGCTGCTGCGGATACAGCAGCAGGTAATGCCCCACCCCTTCCTCGGCATACAGGGCGAACTTGGTGTGCTCGTCGCGCCGGGCGCTCTCGGGCGACACCACCTCGGCGATCAGACTGGGCGCGCGGGTGAGGCGCTCGCCCTGCGGGGCGAAGCAGATCACCAGCACGTCCGGGCGCACCACGGTGTCTTCGCCGAATTCCACATCGGTCTCGAACAGCGCCTGACACTCAGGACAACCGCGCAACTGCTCGCCCAACATCAACGCCAAGGCAAAGCTCACGGACTGGTGAGAAACCGCTGGCGACGGCGCCATCGCCAGCGGCTGGCCGTCGATCAGTTCCCAGTCGCCCTCCCAGCGGCGCCAGTCGGTCAGTGTGTAGCGTTCTGCAGCGGGAATGGAGCTCATGGGGGAATCTCCTGGGACAGAAAGCAAGGACGAGGGGGAAAGCGCCCCAGCGGTAACGTCCGAAACGCTTCGTGGTATGAGCACAACCCGCACTATGCGCGCCTTCGGTTTCAATGATAGAGCCTGCACGCCCGAAAAAGACAACCCAGACAACCGCGCTGCGTTGCCTGCAATTCGAACATATGCTACGAAGCTAGACCTGACCCTACTGACTCACTCTGACTCAGACTCACTCCGGCAGCAGGCGGAGAACGCATCGTTTCCATCTGGGAACTCCGGCCAGGAAAGCGCAATCGCGCGCTCTCGCTCATCTCGGCCTGGATAAAGCTGTGACCCCCCGAGGAGCTTACGTCCGAAACGCCGCCGGGAATACCCCGGAACTCCAATGCTGAGTCACGGGCCAAAGTCTAGCCGAACCCACAAGGCCGCGCCATGATCGAAATCACCCTCGACGACCGCGAAGTGCAGGAGCGCCTGCGCCAGTTGCAGCAGCATCTTGGCAACCTGCGCCCGGCCATGGTGCAGATCGGCGAGGCGCTCAAAATCTCCACGCAGGCGCGCTTTCGCACTTCCACCGCGCCCGACGGCACGCCCTGGGCGGCCAACAGCGAGGTGACGCTGGCGCGCTACCTGAACAAGACCGAGGGCAACCGCAAAAAGGACGGCACGCTCAGCAAGAAGGGGAAAACCCGGCTGGCGTCCAAAAAGCCCCTGATCGGCGAGAGCAAGCGCCTGTCCACCCAGTTCGCGGTGCAGGCGCTCCGTATCATCCAGCCTCGGCAAGCGAATCCATCGATCCCACTCGCCACCGATCAGGAGGCCGACGCCATGCCCGAAGCGATTCTCAATGAAGACTGGGAGAACGAAGAAGTGCTCGACATCGACGATCCGCGCATTCCCAATGCCATTCGTGACTTCGGTGCAGGATTCCGCAATCCCGCCCGCTACGTCATCGATCTGGGCCATGGCGAATACGTCCTGTACGGCGCCGACGGCGAGTTGCTCGATCTGTGTTATCTCAAATGATCGACGCCTGCGGGCTGATCACCATGCAAACGCAAAATTGGGGTGTGGGCAATCGTATCGATCATCCGTCATTCGGCGCAGGCACGATCACCTTTGTCGGCGCAGACTATTTGGGTATTGCATTCGATGATGTCGGCGAGATTTTGATTCGCCGTGAGTCCATCGAAAAGCATGAATCAGCGCATCATGAACGGCAGGAGCCCAGCCGCGAATCGATGGCATGGCCGACATCGACTTTCATCCCTGAAAGCCCGGATTCACGACACTTCTCGGGCTCGCACTGGAGCCCGTTTGTCGAAAAATCGGAGGACTTGCTGCGGCACATGCCTGAGATCGTCCAGCAAGCGCAGTTGCAGGAGGGATACGGTGATTTTCGACCCGCGCCGCGAACAGTCCCGCAGCAATGGCCTGTCGGTTTCCAACTGGTCTGGCCGCAGACGACACAAGGAATAGCGTTGACACTCCGTGTCGAAGAAGCGAGCAATGAGATTGTCAGTCTGTTCCCCTTCTTCACAACAGGCGGCCAGCACGCCCTGATACTGCACAAGGTATCTGTTTGGGAAAACGGACTTGAAGCGCAGATCACCGCGTCCTGGCTTGAGGGCGAAGTCACCTTTTACGATGCGAGATACCCGAGCAATCGGGCCTGGTACGAAACGGGCAAGGCCTACGACTTCATCCTGCTTGGCTTGGCCTACGCAGCAAGCCCGGCCAAAAAACATGAGTGGCAGATCCACCGGCATCCCGATGAGGTGGCGTGGCTGAATCAACGACTGGAAGAAGGCGAGGAACCCTATGAGGCCGATTGCACCGTGCGCATGGATGGCGCCGCCATGCTTCTGCCGGTCAGCGGCTGGGACGAAGATGATTACAGTTTCCACGCGCCGGTGAAATCAGTCACCGAGTTCAAGGATTGGCTGGGTCAGGATGGCTGGCGGGTTCGCGCCACCGTGATACGCAGCGGCGATGAGGATGGCGATCTAGACATTCTGATCACTCGGCGTGTTTGGAATGCCCAGACGCCACCGCAAGTCGGGCAGGACATCGAGGGGCAGTTATGGCTGCAGGGCTACCTCTGGATGCCAAGAATGCGCGAAACAGGCTGAAGCGCAGCCGAGATCAGCACTCCAGGTCGAGGAGCTCGCCGAGGAGCTGGGGTCAGGTCTAGCTTCGCGCCGAGGAGCTGGCGCGAGGAGCTGGGGTCAGGTCTAGCTTCGTAGCATGAAGGCAGCGAGGCGAGACTCTATTCTTTGCGCCAGCCACAGCGAAAACTTCGAGCACGAAGCAGCCGCACCGGTAGCAGTCGATGTGGCCGGGGCTGCTGCTGCCGTCGCCGTGGCGAAAGGTGACGGAGGGCGCTCGAACATGTAGTCCTGCGACTCCTGCGCGGGGTGGAAAGTTCGGAGGCGGCGACGCCGCTCCAGCGGGCGATGAAGTCGGCGGCGCGGGCGTTATCTTGCTGCGGGACGGCGGGAGAAGCGGAGAGGATCGAGGCGGTCATGGCGCGGGCAGTGTTGGCGCGATGGTAGGGCCGAGGCGCGCCCTGCCCTGCGCGCCAAGGTACTCGCCGAAGCTGTGCCCGTATGAGCGCCCCAGGGTCGGCGAGCCGACCCCCCCGGGGGGGGGGGATCATGGGGCGCTTCGTTCAGGCCGCCACGGCCTGCACCGCGCTGCGCGCCAGCCAGCGTTGCAGCCCAGACAGCAGCAACCCGTAAAGGGGCAGCACACCCAGCACGGCCATGATGAGCTTCACCGCGTAATCGACCAGGGCGATCTCCACCCAGTGCGCGGCCATGAAGGGGTCGGTGCTGGCGTAGAAGGCGATGGAGAAGAACAGCACGCTGTCCACCAGATTGCCCAGCACGCTCGAAGCGGCAGGCGCGACCCACCAGTGGCGGCTGCCCGCCAACGTGGCGCGCAGGCGCGAGAACACCAAAATATCGAGCAACTGGCCGACGGCGTAGGCGATGAAGCTGCCCAGCGCGATGCGGAACACGAACAGATTGAAGCCGCCCAGCGCCGCCCAACCGGCGAAAGCGCCGTCGTGAAACAGCACCGAGATGGCGTAGGACAGCACCAGCGCGGGCAGCATCACCCGGCGCACCACGCGCCGCGCGGGCGCCGCGCCGAGCAGCCGCGCGGTGAGATCGGTGGCCACATAGACCAACGGAAAGGTGAACGCCCCCCAGGTGGTGTGCAGACCGAACAGGGTGATGGGCAACTGCACGAAGTAATTGCTGGCGGTGATGATGGCAATGTGCAGCGCGGCCAGCGCGGACACGACGGTGCGCTGGCGAGCAGTGCTCAAGTCGAGGGTGAAGAGCATGGCAGACCTTTTTGGTTGAAAAGGCGGGTAAGGGAACCGCCCAAAGAAACGCAGAATTCTACCGAAAGCGCGTTCAACCTCAGTAAGAGGGTCTGATCGATTGACCAATGCCCTGCAAGGGCCCGAGCGGGTTTCGTGTGGACTCGATTTCCGAAATTTCCGGCTGCCCGCCCCAGAGCTTGAACACCACGCGATCGTCCACCACGACCAGCAGCATGTTGAAGCGCCAGCCGGTGGTGACGGTTTCGCGGCGAAAGTCGAGAAAATCGAGCCAGAAGTTGCCCATCCGCTTGCGATCGATGTGGCGCTGGTCGATTTCGTAGCCACGGCAGGCCGCCTGCGCCCGCAGACAGGCGCGGATGCCGGGATCGAGCGACAGCTCACTGCCCGATGGCGGCAGCAGGCGCCGCATGATGTCGGCGTAATGCAGGATGGTGATATTGGGCGTGGTCGATGGGTCGATGCCCTCGGCCTTGAGCTGCGCCGTCGTGGTGACGAAGGGCTGGATGCGCTCGAACGCCGCGTGCGCTTCGTCGAAACTGGTCCACGGCTTGCTGGTCTGCGATTGGCCGCGGGGCAGCAGCGAGGTGCATCCGCCCAGAAAGAGCATCAGGCCGAGCCCAAGAAACAAGGGAACACGCCTGCAGAGCAGGCGCACAGGCAGACAGCCGATCGCATGGGTCATCATGCAGGCAGTGTAAGGTGCGGCAGTGCCCGCCCGATGAACGCCCGTCAATATCGTGGCCTGATCTTGCCGCGTATTTACAACACGGCGGCGTTCGACCTCACCCGTAAAATCGCCGATTTTGCGCGGACGATTGCAACTGACCGCCGATCCCGCCGATTTGCATTCCCAGACCCCGCCCATGACCGAACTCGCCAAATCGTTTGAGCCGCACGACATCGAAGCCCGCTGGACCCGGCGCTGGGAGGAACTGGGCGTGTTCGCGCCGAGCATGGACGAGAGCCAACCGGCGTTTTGTGTGCAACTGCCGCCGCCCAATGTCACCGGCACGCTGCACATGGGCCATGCCTTCAACCAGACGGTGATGGACGCGCTCACCCGCTACCACCGCATGCGCGGCTTCAACACCCTGTGGGTGCCCGGCGCCGATCATGCGGGCATCGCCACGCAGATCGTGGTGGAGCGGCAGTTGCAGGCGCAGGGGCTCAGCCGCCACGACCTCGGGCGTGAGAAGTTTGTCGAAAAGGTCTGGGAATGGAAGCGGCAGTCGGGCAACACCATCACCGGGCAGATGCGCCGCCTGGGCGACTCGGTGAGCTGGGCGCACGAATACTTCACCATGGACGACAAACTGTCCAAGGCCGTGGTGGAGACCTTTGTGCAGCTCTACGAGCAGGGGCTGATCTACCGCGGCAAGCGGCTGGTGAACTGGGACCCGGTGCTCAAGAGCGCGGTCAGCGACCTGGAGGTGGAAAGCCAAGAGCACGAAGGTTTCATGTGGCACATCCTCTACCCGTTCAGCGACGGGCCGATCAACGGTGTGCGCGGCATGCACATCGCCACCACGCGCCCGGAAACCATGATGGCCGACGGCGCGCTGGCGGTGCACCCGGACGACGAGCGCTATGCCAGGTTCATCGGCAAATACGTCGATCTGCCGCTGTGCAACCGCAGGATTCCCATCATCGCCGACAGTTTCGTCGAGCGCGATTTCGGTTCAGGTTGCGTGAAGATCACCGGAGCGCACGACTTCAACGACTACGCCTGCGCGCTGCGCCACGACATCCCGCTGATCACCATCTTCACCGAAGACGCCCGCATCAACGAAAACGGTCCCAAACCCTATCAGGGGCTGGACCGTTACGAAGCGCGCAAGGCACTGCTCAAAGACCTGCAAGCCGGCGGCTTTCTGGAAAAGGCCGTGCCGCACAAGAACATGGTGCCGGTGTGTGCGCGCACCGGGCAGATCGTCGAACCCATGCTCACCGATCAATGGTTCGTCGCCACCACCCGGCCCGGCCCGGACGGCGGGAGCCTGGCGCAGAAAGCCATCGATGCGGTGGCCTCGGGCGAAGTGAAGTTCATCCCCGAAAACTGGGTCAACACATACGACCAGTGGATGCGCAACATCCAGGACTGGTGCATTTCGCGCCAGCTCTGGTGGGGCCACCAGATCCCGGCGTGGTACGGCGAGAACGGCGAGATCTTCGTCGCCCGCAGCGAGGCCGAGGCGCGCGACAAGGCGTCTGCCGCGGGCTACAACCGCTCGCTCAGGCGCGACCCCGACGTGCTCGACACCTGGTACTCCTCCGCACTGGTGCCTTTCTCCACGCTGGGCTGGCCCGAGCACACCCGCGAACTCGACCTGTTCCTGCCTTCCTCGGTGCTGGTGACGGGGTTCGACATCATTTTCTTCTGGGTGGCGCGGATGATCATGATGACCACGCACTTCACCGGACGGGTGCCCTTCCGCCACGTCTACATCCACGGCCTGGTGCTCGACGCGCATGGCAAGAAGATGAGCAAGAGCGAGGGCAATGTGCTCGACCCGGTCGATCTGATCGACGGCATCGAGCTCGCCCCCTTGCTGGAGAAACGCACCACCGGACTGCGCAGGCCGGAAACCGCACCCGCCGTGCGCAAGGCCACGGAAAAGGAATTCCCCGACGGCATTCCCGCCTACGGCGCCGACGCGCTGCGCTTCACCTTTGCCGCCATGGCCACGCTGGGCCGCAATATCCACTTCGACGCCAAACGCTGCGAGGGCTATCGCAATTTCTGCAACAAGCTGTGGAACGCCACGCGCTTCGTGCTGATGCAGGTGGACGGCTTGAGCGCGTTCGATCGCGGCATGGATCAATGCGGCGGCGACTGCGGCCCCGACGGCTATATGCACTTCAGCGCCGCAGACCGCTGGATCGTCTCGCTGCTGCAGCGCAGCGAGCAGCAGGTCGAACAGGGCTTTGCCGACTATCGCCTCGACTTTGTCGCCCAGGCCATCTATCAATTCGTGTGGGACGAGTATTGCGACTGGTATCTGGAAATCGCCAAGACGCAGATCGCCCACGGCACGCCGCAGCAGCAGCGCGCGGCCCGCCGCACCCTGGTGCGCACGCTGGAGGCCGTGCTGCGCCTGGCCCATCCCATCATGCCCTTCATCACCGAAGAGTTGTGGCAGACCGTGGCGCCGCTGGCAGGACGCAAGGGCGAGAGCATCACCGTGGCGCCCTATCCGAAGGCCCAGTTCGAGAAGATCGACGCGCAGGCCGAGGCGGAAATCGCCGCCTTCAAGCAACTGGTCGACGCCTGCCGCAATCTGCGCGGCGAACTGGGCGTCTCACCGGCGCAGCGCTTGCCCTTGCTGGCCTGCGGCGATGTGGCGCTGATCGAGCGTCACCGCCCTGCCCTGCAGGCCCTGGCCAAGGTGTCGGGGGTCCAGGTGTTCGCCGACGAAGCCGCGTGGAAGGCCGCCACACAATCCGCCCCGACCACCGCGCTGGGCGCCCTGCAGTTCGCCCTGTTCGTCGAGGTGGACGCCGCAGCGGAACGGGCGCGCCTGGGCAAGGAAGTGCAGCGTCTGCAGGCCGAAATCGCCAAGGCGCAGGGCAAGCTCTCCAACGCCAGCTTCGTCGATCGCGCTCCGGCGGCTGTCGTCGCACAGGAGCAGGAACGTCTGCGCGACTTTCAGGCGTTGCTGGCCAAGGTGCAAGAGCAGATCGCGCGTCTGCCCGTCGCGCACGCAACAGATGCATTGGCAAGTGGCGGCGCATGAGAACCGCCTCTTGCCGCGCCCCGGGGCCGTGGGTGCGCGCCGTGCGGGGCGCAGGCTCGAGGTCAAGCGCGTCAGGGCTGTCCAAGGGCATCGGTAGGGCAGGGTCGAACGCGGCATGGGGCAAGTCTGCTGCGGTTGCGCTTTGCTCTTAATTCAGCGGACTGCTCCCCGCCGGCAGCCGCTGCAGCGTCGTCAGCGTCGTGCCGATGTGATTCTCGAGTGCCAGTGCCGCGCGCGCGTCGGCGCGCCGCATCGCGGCTTCGTAGATCTCGGCATGCTCGCGATGGACGTCGGGGCGGCCTTCCTCCAGGCCGATGCACAACCGCCGGTAGCGTTCGCCGTGCTGCCACAGAATGCGCAGCACCAGGATGGTCCAGGGAGAAGCCGCAGCCGAGACCAGCTCCTCGTGAAACCGCCGGTTGCACGCCTCCCACGCCGAGCGTTGTGCGAGCGACACCGGCTGCTCGTAGGCACTCAACTCCTCGTAGGCGCGGCGAACCCGCTGTTCCCAGGCCTGGTCGCCCTGGCGCACCGATTCCCGCATGGCGTGGATTTCGATGTGAATGCGCAGCCGCGTGATGTCGGCCAGATCGGCAAGCGACATCGGCTTGACGCGAAAGCCGCGCTGTCCCTCGGCGATGACCAAGGCGTCGCTGACCAGTCGGGTCAGCGCCTCGCGCAGCGTTCCCGCGCCAACCTGGTAGACGTTCTTGAGGTGTTCGACGCGCAGCTTGGTACCCGGCGGGTAGCGGCCTTCGATGATGTGCTGCCGCAACCGCAGGTAGGCCTGCTCGACGAGGGTGCGCGCTGGCGCGGCGGCTTCGTCCCCCGAATCGGTGCAGAGAAACGCGCCCGGATCGGCCGGTGGCGGGCCGCCGATCTGCTCGAAACCGCCAGGCCCGGGGGAGGTCAGATGCGTACTGCTCATGATTTCCGCTCGTCCATATCCTCGTCTCGGCCCAGCCGATAGCTGAGTTTCGCCCGGCTCAACCCGAGCAGACGTGCTGCCGCAGACAAATTGCCCTTGGTCCTGTTGACAGCCTCGTAAAGCAAGGAGTGTTCCAGCTCTTCGATGCCTACGCCGCAATGCTGCAGCTGCTCGAGCAGCGCGCCGCAATCCATCGCATTGGCGCGATGCCGCGCCAGTTTCCCCCCGACGTCGATCCCGACGCCTGACGGCAGTCCGATCCCCGGAAACAGATCCTGAGCTTCGACCACGGCGCCGGGACGCGAGAGAATGACGGCACGCTCGACCAGATTCTCGAGCTCGCGAACATTGCCGGGCCAATTGTAATTGTGCAGCGCATCATAGGCATGGTCGCTCAGCAGCGGCACCGGTTTGCCGTGCAGCGCGGCGAAACGTTCGAGCATCGCGTGCACCAGTGGCTCGATATCGTCGCGACGCTCGCGCAGCGGTGGAATCGTGATCGGGTAGACGTTGATGCGGTAGAACAAATCGGCGCGAAACTGCCCTTCCTTGACCGCCTGTTCGAGATCGCGGTTGGTCGCCGTGACCAGGCGGACGTCGATCTTGCGACTCTGCGCCGCGCCGAGGCGCTCGACCTCGCCTTCCTGGATCACGCGCAGCAGCTTGGCCTGCGCAGTCAACGGCAGTTCGCCGATTTCGTCGAGAAACAGCGTGCCGCCATCGGCACGTTCAAACCGCCCCGGCCGTGCCGCCTGCGAGCCGGTGTATGCGCCCTTTTCCGCGCCGAACAACTCCGACTCGATCAGCTCGTGCGGAATCGCCGCGCAGTTGATCGCGACGAACGGCTTGTCGGCACGGTTGCTGAGCGCTTGCAGGGCGCGGGCGAAACGCTCCTTGCCGACCCCGGTTTCGCCGTTCAGCAGCACCGTGACCTGCGTGGGCGCGGCAGTCTGCAGCAATGCATACGCCTTGCGGAACGCCTCGGACTGGCCGATGAGCTGCGTCTTGTCCGCATCCCCGGCAATTTCCAGCCGCAGCGATTCGACCTGAGTCTGCAGGTCCTCGAGGGTGCGCAGCATCGACTCGGGGCGAAAATACGATGCCAGATCGTCGGCGTCCTCCCACTGCTCCTGCGGCTTGCCGACGATGCGGCAATGCGCGTGGCCGCAGCCCGCGCACTCGACCTCCTTGTATAGGATGGTCCGTCCCATGAGGGCGCTGGTATAGCCCGAGGCATAGCCGATGAGCATCCAGCACACCGGTCGCTCCTGGATGCCGAAGTCGCGCACGTGCACATCCGCCTCCCACGAATGCGACCAGAGGAATTCCCCGTGGAAGTGCCCGGTCTGCGGGTCGGCATCGAACCGCAGCGGCGTCACCTGGGTCATCCCTTCGAGCATGTGCAGCTGCGGACCGACGGCGAATAGGTCGTAGAACGCCTCCGCGGCACGCACACGCTTGGCCAGCGCGCCGTCGCGCTCGCCCGCATCGAACCCGGCGCGGGTGAAGCAGCGTCGGGTCTGCTCCGCCCCGACGGTTTGCATCAACTCGCGCCTCAGTGCACCGAGCGACGCGGCATGCAGCAGCAGCATGCGCTGGCCGGCGAGCCAGATCCGGCCGTCAACCGCGGAGAAATGGATCAGCCGCCGAAGATCGGCGTCGTCCGGGAAAGACGGGGGTTTGTGCTTGGGCATGACCAATTACTCGACATTTTTCCGATCGCTCGGCGGCGACGGCAAAGATAGAGGAGATTTCATCATTTCGTCAAACAGCGCTTGATCGCCTGCAGAAATGATCAAATTTCATGTTGTATCAAGGAGATATGAGTACCCATCGGCTCGGTCAAAAGTTAGGGTTTCCCCAGGGAATAGTGCGCCACGTTCAGGTGCGGCATCGGTGTTTACCCTAAAATCTCGATAATTTTGCTGTGATGCCCCCACCGCAGGCATGTTTGCTGCTTCTATTGCGCCGAGGAGACAGCGATGCATCAAACAACACCAGCCAGCCACGCAGACACCGGTTTCGATCCGGCACGACGCTTTGTGCGCGTGACCGGCAGCCATGCTCACGGCTTCATCGAATTCGAGTTCTCGATCGGATCGGACGAACTCTGCGTCGAGCTGATGCTGCCGCCCGATGCGTTCGACGAATTCTGCCTGGTGCAGCACGCCGAGCGACTGCCCGCGCAACGATGCTCGCAGGATGCGGCCGACGAGTAGCGACGCCTGTCCCGGGCAGACATCCATCCAATCAATCAAGACGAGGAGCAAAAAACGATGAGCATCGATCTGAAGACAGTTGACATCAAGCCGCTGCGCCACACCTACGCGCACGTCGCGGCCTACGTCGGCGGCGACAAGCCGGTATCGCGGTATCTGGAGGGGACGATGGGCGCGCAGTCCGAAGTCAACTTCCACTATCGCCCCACCTGGGACCCGGACCATGAACTGTACGATCCCTCGCGTACCGCCATCGTGATGCGCGACTGGTACGCGCTGCGGGATCCGCGCCAGTTCTATTACGCCACCTGGACCATGACCCGCGCCCGCCAGCAGAACGCGGTCGAGGCCAGCTTCGCATTCGTCGAATCGCGCGGCATGGTCGACGCCCTCCCGCTGGCGCTGCGCGAGCAGGCCCTGTCGGTGCTCGTCCCGCTGCGCCACGCCGCCTGGGGCGCCAACATGAACAACTCGCAGATCTGCGCTATCGGCTACGGCGCGGCGTTCACCGCACCGGCGATGTTCCACGCGATGGACAACCTCGGCGTCGCGCAATTTCTCACCCGGCTCGCGCTGACCTTGGAAGGGGCGGCTGCGCTCGACGCGGCGAAACTGGCGTGGCTCGAAGCCCTGGAATGGCAGCCGCTGCGGCGCTACGTCGAAGATACGCTGGTGGTGCAGGATCCGGTGGAACTGTTCGTCGCGCAGAACCTGGCACTCGACGGCCTGCTCTACCCGCTGATCTACGACGCCTACGTCGACGATCGCATCGCCCTCGAAGGCGGCAGCGCGATCGCGATGCTGACGGCTTTCATGCCCGAATGGCACGACGAATCCGGGCGCTGGATCGACGCCGTGGTCAAGACCCTGGCCGCCGAGTCCGAGGACAACCGCGCACTGCTCACAAACTGGCTGCGCGACTGGGAAGAGCGCGCCGCCGAAGCATTGCTGCCGGTTGCTGAACTCGCTCTGCGCGATGTCGGTCACTCGGTACTGGAAGAGACGCGCGAGCAGCTGCGCGCCCGCGCCGCGAAATGCAGCATCGTGCTCTGAGCGTTCGAGGAAACGACATGTCCAACAACGTATTCATCGCCTTCCAGTCCACAGACGAATCGCGGCCGGTGATCGAGGCCATCATGGCGGACAACCCCGGAGCGGTGGCGGTCGAATCACCGGGGATGGTGAAGATCGACTCTCCGGACCGTCTGACCATCCGCCGCGACAGCATCGAGGAGCGTACCGGCACACGCTTCGACCTGCAGCAGATCCACCTCAACCTCATCACCCTCTCGGGATACATCGACGAGGACGACGACCAGTTCACGCTGAGCTGGAGAAGCTGACACCCCCGGTCATCGCGACCGCAACCCGCGCCCGCGCGGCATATACGCATACACACACAAGGAGACGACTCATGGACACCCGTACCACCAAATCCCGACTCGGACTGAAGGACCGCTACGCCGCGATGACCCGCGGCCTCGGCTGGCAGACGACCTATCAGCCGATGGACAAGGTGTTTCCCTACGACCGCTACGAGGGCATCAAGATCCACGACTGGGACAAGTGGGAAGATCCGTTCCGGTTGACCATGGATGCCTACTGGAAGTATCAGGGTGAGAAGGAGAAGAAGCTCTACGCGGTGATCGACGCCTTCCAGCAGAACAACGGCTTCCTCGGCATCACGGACGCGCGCTACGTCAACGCGCTCAAGGTCTTCATCGATGGCGTCACGCCGCTGGAGTACAACGCGCACCGCGGCTTTGCCCATGTCGGCCGGCATTTCACCGGGGCCGGCACGCGGGTGGCCTGCCAGATGCAGTCGATCGACGAGCTGCGGCATTACCAGACCGAGACGCACTCCATTTCCACCTACAACAAGTTCTTCAGCGGCATGCACCACGCGAACCACTGGCATGACCGGGTGTGGTATTTGTCGGTGCCCAAGTCCTTTTTCGAGGACGCCATGACCGCCGGGCCGTTCGAGTTCCTCACCGCGATCAGCTACTCGTTCGAGTACCTGCTGACCAACCTGCTGTTCGTGCCCTTCATGTCGGGTGCCGCCTACAACGGCGACATGTCGACGGTGACCTTCGGCTTTTCAGCACAGTCCGACGAATCGCGCCACATGACGCTGGGCATCGAGAGCATCAAGTTCATGCTCGAGCAGGATCCGGGCAACGTACCCATCGTTCAGCGCTGGATGGACAAGTGGTTCTGGCGCGCGTACCGGGTGCTGACCCTGGTGTCGATGATGATGGACTACATGCTGCCCAAGCGGGTGATGAGCTGGAAGGAGGCATGGGAGATCTACGCCGAGCAGAACGGCGGGGCGCTGTTCCGCGACCTCGCGCGCTACGGCATCCGCGAACCCAAGGGCTGGCGCGACGCCTGCGAAGGAAAGAACCATATCAGCCACCAGACGTGGAACGTCTTCTACGGCTACAGCGGCGCCACGGCGCTGCACACCTGGGTACCGAAGGACGACGAGATGGCGTGGCTGTCGGCAAAGTATCCCGAGAGTTTCGATCGGCTATATCGCCCGCGGCTGGAGTACTACCGCGAGCGCCAGCGGCAGGGCAGGCGCTTCTACAACAAGACGCTGCCGATGCTGTGCACTACCTGCCAGATCCCGATGATCTTCACCGAACCGGGCGACCCGACCAAGATCTGCTACCGCGAGTCGGACTACCTCGGCGACAAGTACCACTTCTGCAGCGACCACTGCAAGGAGATCTTCGATCACGAGCCCGAGAAGTATGTGCAGTCGTGGCTGCCGGTGCACCAGATCTACCAGGGCAACTGCTTCCCTCCGGGCACCGACCCGACGCGCCCGGGGTTCGACCCGATGGCTGCAGTGCTCGACTACTACGCACTGGAGGACGGCCGCGACAACCTCGACTTCGAAGGGTCGGAGGACCAGAAGAACTTCGCGACTTGGCGCGGCCTGTCGCAGCGCAACTGAAGGAGGTACCGGATCATGACCGTTGCTGCCGTCAAGCCTTACGCCTTCCCCGCGCGGGACACCGTCGACAAGTTTCCCGCGCCGCTGCTCTACATCGGCTGGGAAGATCACCTGATGTTCGGTGCGCCGCTGTGCCTGCCGCTGCCAGCCTCCATGCCGTTCGGCACCATGGTCGAGAAAGTGCTGCCCGACCTGTTCGGCGAACATCCGGATTTCGCCCGGATCGACTGGAGCAAAGTCGAGTGGTTCAAGTCCGGCCGCCCCCTTCATCCAGACCCGGCCAAGTCGCTGGCGGACAACGGCATCGGACACAAGGACGTCATCCGCTTGCGCACCCCGGGACTGGCCGGCATCGGCGGATCGTGCAGCTGATAGCGCCAGAGCTCAGACCATGAGTCACCAGCTCACCATCGAACCGCTGGGTGCGACCATCGAGGTCGAGGACGGCCAGACCATGCTTGACGCCGCATTGCGCAACGGCATCTACCTGCCGCATGCCTGTGGGCACGGCCTGTGCGGAACCTGCAAGGTGCAGGTGTGCGACGGCGAGATCGACATCGGCGACGCCAATGCGTTCGCACTGATGGATTTCGAACGCGAGGAAGGCAAGGCGCTGGCGTGCTGCGCCACGCTCGCCGCCGACACCGTGATCGAGGCCGACATCGATGCGGAACCGGACGCCGAAGTGATCCCGGTGCGCGACTTCGCCGGCGAGGTCTGCCGCATCGACGACCTCACACCGACTATCCGTGCCGTCCATCTGCGGCTGAACCAGCCGATGCGGTTCCAGGCCGGGCAATACGTGCAGCTCGAGATTCCCGGGTTGAACCAGAGCCGCGCCTTCTCGATCGCCTGCGCGCCCGCGCGCACTGCAGCGACTGGCGAGATCGAACTCAACGTCCGACGGGTGCCGGGCGGCGCCGGTACCGGCTACATCCATGAGCAGCTCAAGCCTGGAGACCGGCTGCGCCTTTCGGGGCCGTACGGGCGATTCTTCGTGCGCAAGTCGGCGCGGATGCCGTTGCTGTTCCTCGCGGGCGGTTCGGGGCTGTCGAGCCCGCGGTCGATGATTCATGACCTGCTCGAATCGGGCTGGGAGCTGCCGATCACGCTGGTCTACGGCCAGCGCGACCGCAGCGAGCTGTATTACGACGCCGAGTTCCGCGAGTTGGCCCGGCGCCACCCCAGTTTCAGCTATGTCCCCGCCGTGTCGGACCCGGCGGGCGATGGTCTGTCGGTGCGGCAGGGCTTCGTGCACGAAGTCGCCAAGGCGCACTTTGACGGCGTCTTCGCCGGCCACCAGGCCTACCTGTGCGGGCCGCCGGCAATGATCGACGCCTGCATCACCACGCTGATGCAGGGCCGCCTGTTTGAGCGCGACATTTTCTACGAACGCTTCATTTCCGCGGCCGATGCGCAGCAGGTGCGCAGCCCGCTGTTCCGCAAGGTGCTGTGACATGGCAAGCCTATCGGAGACTCGACCCATGCTGCATCGCGTGATCATCCGCCAGACCGGGGAGTGCTGCGCCTGTTCGAGCGACGAGTCGCTGCTCGCCGGCCTGGTGCGGCTGGGTCGGCGCGGCATTCCGGCGGGCTGTCTGGGCGGCGGTTGTGGCGTCTGCAAGGTACGTGTGCTGCGCGGCCGGGTGCGCAGGCTCGGGCCGGTCAGCCGCGCCCGCGTCACGCTCGATGAAGAAGCTCGGGGCTACACGCTGGCCTGTCGCGTGGCCCCGTGCAGCGAGCTCGAACTCGAGGTTGCGGGCCGGCTGGAGAAGCCGTTTTTCAAGGGGTTCGCCGCTTCGGCGGGCCGCGTCGTAGGCAAGTAGATCAAGAGATCAACGAGGAGATCGACATGGGTGTGATGCGCATTGGCCACGCCAGCCTGAAAGTGATGGACATGGCGGAGGCCGTCCGGCACTACGAAAAAGTGATCGGCATGAAGACGACCATGCAGGACAAGCAGGGCAACGTCTACCTCAAATGCTGGGACGAATGGGACAAGTATTCACTGGTGCTGACGCCGTCGGACCAGGCGGGGCTCAACCACGTCGCGTACAAGGTGCAGCACGACGCCGATCTCGACGCCCTGCGGCAGCGCATCGAGGCCTACGGCATCTCCACCACGATGCTGCCCGAAGGCACGATGCCCGCCACCGGGCGCATGCTGCAGTTCGACCTGCCCAGCGGCCACGAGATGCGGCTGTACGCCACGAAGGAATTCGTCGGTACCGACGTCGGTTCGGTCAACCCCGACCCCTGGCCCGACGACATCAAGGGCGCGGGCGCGCACTGGCTCGACCACTGCCTGCTGATGTGCGAGCTCGATCCCGAGACCGGCGTCAACAAGGTCGCCGAGAACACGCGCTTCGTCATGGAATGCCTGGATTTCGGCCTGGCCGAGCAGGTCATGGTCGGGCCCGACAGCCGCATCCAGGCGGCGACCTGGCTGTATCGGACCACGACCCCCCACGACATCGCCTTCGTTGGCGGCCCCCGCAGGGGACTGCACCACATTTCGTTTTTCCTCGACAGTTGGCACGACGTGCTCAAGTCCGCCGACATCATGGCCAAGAACAAGGTCAGGATCGACGTCGCGCCGACGCGCCACGGCATCACTCGCGGCGAGACGATCTACTTCTTCGACCCCAGCGGCAACCGCAACGAGACCTTCGCCGGGCTGGGCTATCTGACGCAGCCCGATCGTCCGGTGACGACCTGGACCGAGGATCACATGGGCAGCGGCATTTTCTACCATACCGGTGAGCTCGTGCCGTCGTTCACCGAGGTCTACACCTGATCGAGCGCGGAGGTGCCGGGCATGAATCCCAACAGCGAGGTCGCGTGCAGCGTCGGGATGCGCCTGATCGGCTGGCCTGCGGCCAGCCGGGCGGTGCAGGCCGCCGCGCAGGAAGCCCAGCGCCTGGGCGTGCGCGTCAACGTCGCGGTGGTCGACGCCTCGGGGCTGCCTGCCGCCTTCCTGCGCATGCCGGGCGCGCCGCTGCACTCGATCGACATCGCCACCGACAAGGCCTACACCGCGGCGAGCTTCGGGCTGCCCACCGGGCAGTGGAGCCAGGCGCTGCGGTCGCACTCCGAGGCGGTACGCAGCGGCCTCGTGCTGCGGCCGCGGTTCGTCGCCTTCGGTGGCGGCCTGCCGATCGTCGAGGACGGCGTGTGCATCGGCGGCATCGGTGTGTCCGGCGGCAGCGAGCAGGAGGACACGCAATGCGCCCAAGCCGGACTGGCGGCGCTGGGGCTGGGAGCCTCCTGACCACGCCGCGCACCGATTCCCCCTTTTTCTTTTTTTTCGACAACCCCAACCGACAACGCACCATGCTGATGACCGAACCCCATGCGCCGGCACGCCCGCAGGCGGACTCGTCTGCCGGCGTCAAGCAGATCCGCAACTTCATCGATGGCCGCCACGCCGACGGCAGGCGCTGGTTCGACAAGCGCTCGCCGCTGGATGGATCGCTCATAGCGCGGGTGGCCGAGGCCGGGCGCGAGCAGGTCGAGGCCGCGGTGTGCGCGGCCAGGGCCGCGCTCGCCGGCCCGTGGGCACGCCTGACGGTGGCGCAGCGCGCCGACCTGCTGTATGCGGTGGCCGATGGCATCGAACGCCGCTTCGACGACTTCCTCGCCGCCGAGGTCGAGGACACCGGCAAGCCGATGAGCCTGGCGCGGCACGTCGACATCCCGCGCGGCGCGGCCAACTTCAAGATCTTCGCCGACGTGGTCAAGAACGTGCCGACCGAATTCTTCGAAACGGCCACGCCCGACGGTGCCGGCGCGCTCAACTACGCACTGCGCCGGCCGGTCGGCGTGGTCGGGGTGATCTGCCCGTGGAACCTGCCGCTGCTGCTGATGACCTGGAAGGTCGGCCCGGCGCTGGCCTGCGGCAACACCGTCGTCGTCAAACCCTCGGAAGAAACGCCGCAGACCGCCACACTGCTTGGCGAGGTGATGAATGCGGCAGGCGTTCCCGCCGGCGTGTACAACGTCGTGCACGGTTTCGGGCCGGACTCCGCCGGTGAACTGCTCACCACCCACCGCGGCGTCAACGCCATCACCTTCACCGGCGAGACTCGCACCGGTGCGGCGATCATGAAGGCCGCCGCCGACGGCGCCCGCCCGGTGAGCCTGGAGATGGGGGGAAAGAATGCCGCGATCGTGTTCGCCGACTGCGACTTCGACGCCGCAATCGAAGGCACGCTGCGCTCGTGCTTCGCCAACTGTGGCCAGGTCTGCCTCGGCACCGAGCGCGTCTACGTCGAGCGCCCGATCTTCGACCGCTTCGTTGCCGCGCTCAAACGCGGCGCCGAGGGCATGCAGCTCGGCCGTCCGGAGGATCCGGCCACCGGCATGGGCCCGCTCATCAGCCAGGAGCACCGCGACAAGGTGCTGTCGTACTACCGCAAGGCCGCCGAGCTCGGTGCCACCGTGGTCACCGGCGGCGGCATCCCCGACATGCCGGGCGAGCTGGCTGCAGGCGCCTGGGTACAGCCGACCCTCTGGACCGGTCTCGGCGACGACTCGCCGATCGCCAGGGAGGAGATCTTCGGCCCCTGCGCGCTGATCCTGCCGTTCGATACCGAGGCGGAGGTGGTGCGCCGCGCCAACGACAACGACTACGGCCTGGCCACCGCGATCTGGACGCGCGACCTGGCGCGCGCGCACCGTATGGCCGCCGCCATCGAAGTCGGTCTCGCCTGGGTGAACTCCTGGTTTCTGCGCGACCTGCGCACCCCGTTCGGCGGCGCCAAGCAGTCGGGCATCGGGCGCGAAGGCGGCGTCCATTCGCTGGAGTTCTACACCGAACTCAAGAACGTGTGCATCAAACTGTGAAGACCCCCGCCATGGACCATGCATCCACTGCCGTCGCCAACCCGGAAATCGCCCGCTCCCTCGTCGCCGCCGGCATCCGCACCAACTACCACGACGTCGGCAGCGGCCCGCCGCTGCTGCTGATCCACGGCTCCGGTCCGGGCGTATCGGCCTGGGCCAACTGGCGCCTGGTCATTCCCGCGCTGGCCAGGCAGGCGCGCGTCGTCGCGCCCGACATGGTCGGCTTCGGCTACACCGACCGGCCGCCGGGACAGCGCTACGACATGGACGTCTGGGTCGGCCAGGCGCTCGGGTTGCTCGACGCGCTGGGCATCGAGCGCGCCGACCTCGTCGGCAATTCCTTCGGCGGCGCGCTGGCGCTGGCGCTGGCGATCCGCCAGCCGCAGCGCGTGCGGCGGCTGGTGCTGATGGGCAGCGTGGGGGTGAAGTTTCCGATCACCCCGGGGCTTGACGCCGTGTGGGGCTACACGCCCTCGTTCGAGAACATGCGCCGCCTGCTGGACCTCTTCGCCCATGACCGCAGCCTGGTCAACGACGAACTGGCGCGGCTGCGCTACGAAGCCAGCATCCGCCCCGGCTTCCAGGAGTCGTTCGCGGCGATGTTCCCGGCGCCGCGCCAGCGCTGGGTCGACGCCATGGCCAGCCGCGAGTCCGACATCCGCGCGCTGCCCCACCAGACGCTGGTGATCCACGGCCGCGAGGACCGGATCATCCCGCTGTCGAACTCGCTGACGCTGGCGGATTGGATTCCCCGCGCGCAACTGCACGTCTTCGGCCAGTGCGGCCACTGGACGCAGATCGAACATGCGGCCCGCTTCGTCCGGCTGGTCGGCGACTTCCTGGCCGAGGCCGGCGCCGACGAGCCCGCTCCCCTGACCCGTTGAATCCCCCGACGCCTCCCATGACCCCCGAACTCATCGACAGCCTCGGCGACGCGCTGCATGCCGCGCTGGCGGCGCGCCACACCATCGAGCCGCTGACCAGCCGGCACCCCGACATCACCCTCGACGCGGCCTATCGCGTGCAGCAGCGCATGCTCGCGCGGCGTCTGGACGGCGGCGAAACCGTCATCGGCAAGAAGATCGGCGTGACTTCGAAAGCGGTGATGGACATGCTCGGCGTCTACCAGCCCGACTTCGGCTACCTGCTGTCGGGCATGGTCTACGGCGAAGGCCAGACGATTGCCACCGACACGCTGATCCAGCCCAAGGCCGAGGGCGAGATCGCCTTCGTGCTGAAGAAGGAACTGCTCGGTCCCGGCATCACCAACGCCGCAGTGCTCGCCGCGACCGAATGCGTGATGCCCTGCTTCGAGATCGTCGATTCGCGCATCCGCGACTGGAAGATCAAGATCGAGGACACCGTGGCCGACAACGCCTCATGCGGCGTGTTCGTCCTCGGCGACCGCGCCGTCGCGCCGTCGTGCGTGGACCTGTCCACCTGCGGCATGGTGCTCGAGAAGAACGGCCAAGTCATCGCCACCGGTGCCGGCGCCGCGGCGCTGGGCTCGCCGGTCAACGCCGTGGCCTGGCTGGCCAACACTCTGGGTCGCCTGGGCATCCCGCTCAAGGCAGGCGAGGTGATCCTCTCCGGGGCCCTGGCCGCCATGGCCGTGGTCAAGCCCGGGGACCACTTCCGCATGTCTCTTGGCGGCATCGGCAGTTGTGCGGTGCGTTTTGCCTGATGCGCCCAAGGGGACGACCATGGACTTGCAACTCTCCGGGAAAAAAGCCCTGGTGACCGGATCGACTGCCGGCATCGGCTATGCCATCGCGCGCGCACTCGCGGCCGAAGGCGTGCGCGTCGTGGTCAATGGCCGCAGCATCGACACCACGCAGGCGGCAGTAGCGCGCCTGCGAGCCGAGTTCGGGGCGCAGGCGCCGCTGATGGCCTGCGCCGCCGACCTCGGCACGGCGCAGGGGTGCGCCGCACTGATTGAGTCTCACCCGGATGTGGACATTCTGGTCAACAGCCTGGGCATCTTCGAGCCCAAGGCCTTCGAGTCGATCCCCGACGAAGATTGGCTGCGGTTTTTCGCAGTGAACGTCATGAGTGGCGTGCGGCTGTCGCGTCACTACCTGCCGCGCATGAAGGCGTGCGGCTGGGGGCGCATCGTTTTCATCTCCAGCGAATCGGGCCTGTGTCCGCCGGCCGAGATGGTGCACTACGGCATGACCAAGACCGCGCAGCTGTCGGTGGCGCGCGGCCTGGCCGAAACCACCCAGGGCACCGCGGTGACGGTCAACAGCGTGCTGCCCGGCCCGACCCGGACCGAGGGCGTTGAGCACTTTTTTGCCAAGCTCGCCGCCGCACAGGGACAAAGCCCCGAGCAGTTCGAGCAGGATTTTTTTGCCACGGCGCGGCCCACCTCCATCCTCCGACGCCTCATCGATCCGGCGGAAGTGGCCGCCGTCGTGGCCTTCGTTTGCAGCCCGCGGGCGGCGGCGATCAATGGCGCAGCCGTGCGCGCCGAAGGCGGCGTCGTGCGCTGCATTTAGGGGGATCAACCCCTCGATTCGAACCCAAGGAAACTCCCATGACCCAGAAAATCCGCTGTGCCATCATCGGCCCCGGCAACATCGGCACGGACCTGCTGGCCAAGCTGATGCGCAGCCCGGTGCTCGAACCTGTTTGGATGGTGGGCATCGATCCCGCCTCGGACGGACTCAAGAAAGCGCGCGAGCTCGGCATCAAGACCACCGCAGAGGGCGTCGACGGCCTGTTGCCCCACGTCAAGGCCGACGGCGTGCAGATTGCCTTTGACGCCACCAGCGCTTATGTGCACAAGGCCAACTCCGACAAGCTCACGGCGCTGGGCGTGATGATGATCGACCTCACGCCCGCGGCCATCGGCCCGTACTGCGTGCCGCCGGTCAACCTCAAGGAGCATGTGGGCCAGCGGGAGATGAACGTCAACATGGTCACCTGCGGCGGGCAGGCCACCATCCCGATGGTCGCCGCGGTGTCGCAGGTGCAGCCGGTGGAGTACGCCGAGATCGTCGCCACCGTGGCGTCGCGTTCGGCCGGGCCGGGCACGCGCAAGAACATCGACGAGTTCACCCGCACCACCGGCGCGGCGGTCGCGAAGGTCGGCGGCGCCAGGCAGGGCAAGGCCATCATCATCATCAACCCCGCCGAGCCGCCGCTGATCATGCGCGACACCGTGCACTGCCTGACCACGACGGCGCCGGACGAGGCGCGGATCACCCAGTCGATCCAGGCCATGCTCGCGCAAGTGCAGCAGTACGTCCCCGGCTATCGCATCGTCAACGGCCCGGTGTTCGACGACAACCGCGTGTCGGTCTTCCTCGAGGTCGAGGGCCGGGGCGACTACCTGCCCAAGTACGCCGGCAACCTCGACATCATGACCGCGGCTGCGGCGCGCACCGCCGAGATGTTCGCCGAGGAGCTGCTCGCCGGGCGCATCACGCTCGAGCCGGTCGACTCCGTCTGCGCCTGAACCCGTCCCCCATCGAAGGAACCCACCATGAATCTGCAAGGCAGGAACATCACCCTCCACGACATGACATTGCGCGACGGCATGCACCCCAAACGCCACCGCATCACCCTGGATCAGATGCGCGCCGTCGCCCGCGGCCTCGACGAGGCCGGCATGCCGCTGATCGAGGTCACCCACGGCGACGGACTGGGCGGCGCCTCGGTCAACTACGGCTTTCCGGCGCACTCCGACGCGGAGTACCTCGGCGCCGTGATCCCGCTGCTGCGACGCGCCAAGGTGTCGGCGCTGCTGCTGCCGGGAATCGGCACGGTCGATCACCTGAAGATGGCCTACGACCTGGGTGTGCGCACCATCCGCGTGGCGACCCACTGCACCGAGGCCGACGTCGCCGAGCAGCACATCACCCTGGCGCGCAAGCTGGACATGGACACCGTGGGCTTTCTGATGATGAGCCACATGAACAGCCCCGAGGGTCTGGTCCGCCAGGCGCGGCTGATGGAAGGGTACGGCGCCAACTGCATCTACATCACCGACTCCGCCGGCTACATGCTGCCCGACGACGTGCGCGCCCGGCTGAGGGCGGTGCGCGACGCGCTCAAGCCGGACACCGAACTGGGCTTTCACGGCCACCACAATCTGGCAATGGGCGTGGCCAACTCGATCGCCGCCATCGAGTGCGGCGCCAACCGCATCGACGCCGCGTGCGCCGGCCTGGGCGCAGGGGCCGGCAACACGCCGATGGAGGTGCTGGTCGCCGTGCTCGACCGCATGGGCGTGTCCACCGGCGTCGATGTGTGGAAGATCCAGGACGTGGCCGAGGATCGGGTGGTGCCGATGATGGATTTTCCGATCCGCATCGACCGCGACGCGCTGACCCTGGGCTATGCCGGGGTGTACGGCTCGTTCTTGCTGTTTGCCAAGCGCGCCGAGAAGAAGTACGGGGTGCCGGCACGCGACATCCTGGTCGAACTCGGCCGCCGCGGCATGGTCGGCGGCCAGGAGGACATGATCGAGGACACGGCGCTGAGCCTGGCCAGAGCCCGCGGCCTGCGGCCCGCACGCGTTCTGGCGGCGGCGTGAAGCAAGGGGAGCGACGATGACCCTGGACGACTCCACCCTCGATGGCCTGGCCGAACACCTGGAGACCTGCCAGGTGCAGGCCCGCGACACGCCCAAAATCACCGACGACCACCCCGGCATGGACTGGGAAGACGCCTATGCCATCCAGGATCGCCTCCTGCAGCGCAAGCGGGCGCGCGGCGCCCGCGTCGTCGGCTTCAAATGCGGACTGACCTCGCACGCCAAGATGCGGCAGATGGGCGTGGACGAGCCCGTGTTCGGTTTTCTGGTCGATGATTTCGCGCTGGCCGACGGCGCGGCGCTGCGCATGGCGGAATTGATCCACCCCAAGGTGGAGCCGGAGATCGCCTTCGTGCTCAAGCGGGAGCTGCGAGGCCCGGGCTGCCATGTGGGCGCGGTGCTGGCCGCCACCGACTTCGTGCTGCCAGGCATCGAGGTCATCGACAGCCGCTACCGCGACTTCAAGTTCGACCTCAAGAGCGTGATCGCCGACAACACCTCGGCAGCGCGCTTCGTCGTCGGCGGCAAACCCGCCCCGGTATACGGGCTGGACCTGCGTACCTGCGGCGTGGTGCTGGAGAAGAACGGCGAAGCCGTCGCGCTGGGCGCGGGCGCGGCCGTGCTCGGACACCCGGCGGCCGCGGTGGCGGCACTGGCCAACCACCTCGGACGCCGCGGCCACCACCTTCCCGCAGGCACCCTGATCCTCTCGGGCGGCGTGACCGAGGCCGTGGCGGTGGCGCCGGGCGACCATGTCGCGCTGCGCGTGCAGGGCATGGGACAGGTCGGCCTGCGCTTGGTCTGAGTCCCCCCACATCCCCAGGAGAGATCCCATGCCGTTTGCCCAGATCTACATGCTCGAAGGGCGCACGCCCGAACAGAAAAAAGCCGTGATCGAAAAGGTCACGCAGGCCTTGCACGAGGCCATCGGCGCGCCCAAGGAATCCATTCGCGTCTGGATCCACGACATGCCCAAGGAGAACTGGGGCATCGCCGGCGTATCGGCAAAAGACCTCGGACGATGAGGCCTGCGCCCCGACGAAACGACCCGACGCTTGTTTTTTTTCACCCACCCCGGCGCCCCGGCGCACGGGGTCACATCGCCCCACCTGATAGGAGACACACCATGGCACTGCTCGAAAGAATGGACTGGTACGACCTCGCACGCACCACCAACTGGACGCCAACTTACGTCAAGGAGTCCGAACTCTACCCCCCCGAAATGTCGGGCGACTTCGGCATTCCGATGTCCGAATGGGAGAAATACGATGAACCCTACAAAACGACGTATCCCGAGTACGTCAAGATCCAGCGCGAGAAGGACTCGGGGGCCTATTCCGTCAAGGGAGCGCTTGAGCGCAGCAAGATGCTGGAGAACGCCGATCCCGGCTGGATCAGCGTGATCAAGGCCCACTATGGCGCCCTTGCCCGCCCCGAGTACGCGGCGGCTTCGGCGGAGGCGCGGATGGCCCGCTTTGCCAAGGCACCTGGGCAGCGGAACATGGCCACGATGGGCATGCTCGACGAGATACGGCACGGCCAGATCCAGCTTTTTTTCCCGCACGAGTACGTGTCCAAGGACCGCCAGTTCGACTGGGCATTCAAGGCTTTTGACACCAATGAATGGGCAGCGCTGGCTGCGCGCCACATGTTCGACGACATGATGAGCACGCGCAGCGCTGTCGGCATTGGCCTCATGCTGACCTTCGCCTTCGAAACCGGCTTCACGAACATGCAGTTCCTTGGCCTGGCGGCCGATGCGGCCGAAGCTGGCGACTGGACTTTCGCCAGCATGATCTCCAGCGTGCAGACCGACGAATCGCGCCACGCGCAAATCGGCGGACCGCTGGTGCCGATCCTGATCGCCAACGGCCAGAAAGCCCAGGCGCAGCGGATGATCGACATCGCCTTTTGGCGCTCGTGGCGGCTGTTCTCGGTGCTCACCGGCCCAATGATGGACTACTACACCCCCTTGAAGGATCGCAAGCATTCCTTCAAGGAATTCATGCAGGAGTTCATCGTCAATCAGTTCGAGCGCTCGATTTTGGAACTGGGTCTGGATCGTCCTTGGTATTGGGACCAGTTCCTCGAGGAACTCGACTACATGCACCACGGCATGCACTTGGGCGTGTGGTTCTGGCGACCGACCGTCTGGTGGAATCCGGCGGCGGGGGTGACCCCGGAAGAACGCGCCTGGCTGGAAGAAAAATACCCCGGCTGGAACGACACCTGGGGCAAAGCCTGGGACGTCATCACCGACAACCTACTCCAAGGCAAGCGCGAACTCACCTACCCGGAGACGTTGCCTGTCATTTGCAACATGTGCAACCTGCCGATTGCGGCCACACCGGGCGAACCCTGGAAAGTGCGCGACCATGCACTGGAACACAAGGGCCGCTGGTACCACTTCTGCTCGGAGGGCTGCCAATGGTGTTTCGAACAGGAACCCGAACGCTACGAGGGGCACATGACTCTGGTCGACCGCTTTGTGGCCGGAATGATCCAACCCACGGATCTGAACGGCGCTCTGAAGTATATGGGTCTGGCCCCAGGCGAGATCGGCGATGACGCGCACGGCTATGCGTGGGTGGAGCACTTCCGCCAAAAGCCTAGGGCTGCGGCCTGAGCGTGCGATGCCATGACCCCCATGGCGAATCAACACCTGTCTGATCAGTGGCGGCATTCCGACCACTGATCAGACTTCTCAACCTCTGGAGAAGATTCAATGGCGCAATTTCCACTCGTTTCCAATTTTCAGGGTGACTTCGTCCTGCAGATGCTGCCGGTCGATACCGAGTTCACCATGGACCAGGTCGCCGCGGAGGCCGCCCGCCATTCCGTCGGACGACGGGTCGCGGCGCGCCCCGGCAGCGTCATGCGTGTACGCAGGCAGGGTTCAAACGAACTTTTCTCCCGCGGTCTGACCGTGGCGAAAGCGAACCTGAGGCCAATGGAGTGCATCGAGGTGATCTGGGAGCCAGCGTCCGCTGGCCGTTGATACAACAGGAGGGCGACATAGTGTTCAAGAAAGTATGCACCCTAGATGATGTCTGGGAGGGGGAGATGGATTGCTATGAGGTCGACGGGCAGGAGGTGCTGCTCGTGGGACTCGAAGGCGGCGACATCAGAGCCTACCAAGCTGTCTGTCCACACCAAGATATTCCATTGGCCGAAGGAAGGTTTGATGGCAAAAGGCTGATTTGCCGTGCCCACCAGTGGGTATTCGACGCTTGCACGGGCATTGGCATCAACCCGGGCGACTGTCGCCTCGCCAGCTACCCGATCAAGATCGAAGACGATGCAGTGTACGTCGACACCGCCGACATCAAGCCCTTGTTCGCGCACACTTGATCCGGCCTTATCCAACCGTCAAAGGATTCAACCATGAGCAATGCTGCAGTCATTCATGAAAACAACCACGTCGGCCCCGTCATGCGACAGGGCGAGTTGGCTCAAGCGGTCGCCGAAGCCGCCAAGATCGACAACCCTGATAAAACCGTGTCGGTGTTCGACAAAATCGCGTACCTGCGCATCCAGGCCGATGAAGAGATGGTCATTCGACGCCAAACCATCGAGGAAATGCTCGGACGAACATTCAAGATGAGCGAGATTGAAGTGGACCTATCGTCTTTCGCCGGCCGCATCGAGATGACTCCCGATCAAGTGAGATTCTATTTCGAGCAAAGGTTCTGATGCTGGCTGTTTACATTCCACCATCCCATAATTCGAGGAGACATACCATGAACGAAGCCGAAGTTCTCAAGCCACTCAAGACCTGGAGCCACTTGGTCACGCGACGGCGCAAGCCCAGCGAATATGAGATCGTTTCGGTCGGACTGCACTACACCGACCGCGACGACAACGCGCCTTTCGAGCTCGACCCGAATATGTTCATGGCGCGCTGGTACAAGCAGTTCCGCAACGCTAGTCCACTCAAGCACAGCGACTGGAATGCGTTCCGCGATCCGGATGAATTGGTCTACCGCACCTACAACATGCTCCAGGACGGTCAGGAAACCTATGTCCGTGGGCTGTTCGATCAATTCAACGAGCGTGAAAACGACAAGGCGCTCGAGTCGAACTGGGCCGGCACCTTGGCGCGTCTGTATAGCCCGGGGCGTTACCTCTTTCACACGCTGCAAATGGCTTCCGCCTATGTGATGCAGATAGCTCCGGCCAGCACCATTACCAACTGCGCGGCATTCCAGGCAGCGGACTCGCTGCGTTGGGTCAGCCATGTCGCCTACCGCACCAAGGAGCTCTCCCTAACCTTCCAGGATAAGGGCTTCGGCAACGATGAGCGAAACTACTGGGAAACCGATCCGGTTTGGCAAGGCTATCGGGAACTAATGGAAAAAGTGTTGGTGGTTTGGGACTGGGCCGAGGCCTTCGTCGCCCTGAACCTGGTAGCCAAGCCGGCCATCGAGGAAGCCGTGCTTCGCAAACTCGGCGAGTCGGGTCGCCACAACGGGGACATGCTTCTGGGCATGTTGACCGACGCCGAGTTGCTGGATGCCGAACGCCACCGCCGCTGGGCTTCGGCACTGGTAAAGATGGCGTTGGACACCGAGGGAAATGCACAGGTCCTCAAAGGCTGGGTCTCGAAATGGGAGCCGCTGGCCGATCTTGCCATCGACAAATTCTGCGGCGCCCTGCCGGATGTACCCCAAGCCGCTGTCGACGCGCAGACAGCCACGCGAAGGTTCCGCAACTCGCTAGGCATCTGACGAGGGCCTTGAGGCATCGCGGCAACCGGACTTGATCCGCACATTGCCTGCCGCCGCGCCCCAAGGTTGCGGTGGTCGTGTGCACCCCTTGTGAAGGACTCTCCTTGAATCAAGTGATTCATATCGACGGCAGCCCGACCCGATTCATACAGACTGGGAGCGATACGGTGTTGCGCGCCGCTCTGCGCGCCGGAATCGGATTTCCGTACGAGTGCAATTCGGGCGGTTGTGGCAGTTGCAAGTTTGAAATTGTTGCCGGCGAAGTGCAGGTACTCTGGCCAGAGGCCCCTGGCCTGATGGATCGCGACCGGCGCAAGGGTCGGCATCTGGCGTGCCAATGTGTGGCAACGGGGGAACTGACGATCAAGGTGCGTACCGACGCAGCATATGTGCCGCGCATTCCACCGCGACGGCGCCGTGCGCGGTTGGTCGGCACCACCGACGTGACACACGACATTCGTGAGTTCCGATTCGTCAGCGAAGGCACAGCCGACTTCCTTCCGGGGCAGTATGCAAGCGTGGTGATCGATGGCGTCGGTGCGCCGCGGGCCTACTCCATGTCCAACCTGCCCAATGCCGAAGGCGAGTGGCACTTTCAGATCCGCCGGGTGCACCAAGGTCAGGCGACCACCCGGCTGTTCCATGCCTTGCAGGTCGGCCACGAAGTTGAGATCGACGGGCCTTACGGGCTCGCGTATCTCAGAGAAGACAACACGCGCGACATTGTCTGCGTCGCCGGCGGCTCCGGCCTCGCGCCGATGGTATCAATCGCGAGGGGAGCGGCGACAGCTGGGCTGCTCGGCACCAGGAAGCTGTATTTTTTCTACGGCGGCCGCACGCCGCGTGACCTGTGCGGTGAGGCCCTTCTGCGGGAGCTTCCGGGCTTTGGTGATGCCATTTCGTACCACCCCGTGATCTCCGAAGGGGGCAGCGACAAGGCTGCGGCATGGAGCGGCAACGTGGGATTCATCCACGAATGGCTGCCGCGCGTGCTGGGTGAAGGACTGGCGCAGTACGAGTTCTATTTCGCGGGGCCGCCACCCATGACGCAAGCCATCCAGGAGATGCTGATGGTGACCTACCACGTCCCCTTCCAGCAGATTCACTTCGACCGATTCTTCTGAATCCTTCACAGGGAGATGCCACATGAAGGCTGCCGTCTACTTCGGTCCGGAACAGATCCGGGCGATCGACATTCCCGATGCCGCCTTGCGGCAAGACCATGAAATGCTGGTCAAAGTGACAGCCACCTCGATCTGCGGCTCCGACCTGCACGTGTACCGCGGGGCGCTCGATCCGATCATGGATAAGGGCAAGTCGCAAACCGGCCATGAACTCATCGGCGAAGTCCTGGCCGTCGGCAAGTCGGTTGGCCGCTTCCGCAAGGGTGATCGCGTGAGCATGGCCTATTCCTGCTCCTGCGGCCATTGCTACATGTGCGAAGTGGGACAGACCGCGCATTGTGAAACCACGCGGAAGGCGGTGTACGGGTTCGGCGTTCCCTTCGGCAACTTGAACGGCACTCATGCCGAGGCGATGGTGATCCCGCACGCCGATGGTCACGCAATCCTTGTGCCTAAGGAGATCCCCGATGACGCGGCGCTGACCCTGTCGTGCAACCTGCCATCGGCCATCATCGCCAATAAGCTCGCCGATATCCAGCCTGGGGAATCGGTGGCACTGATAGGCTGCGGTCCGACCGGCCTGATGACGCTGGACATCGCGCTGCAGCGCGGGCCCGGCCGAACGGTGGCGGTCGACAAGGTACCTCATCGGCTTGCCGCAGCGCGCGCGAAAGGCGCAACGGCCATCGATGCATCGCAAGCCGACTGGAAGGACCAGGCCTTCGCTCATTGCAGTGGTCGCGGCTTCGACAAGGTGATCGAGGTGGTTGGCCTCCCCGAAACGCTGCAGATGTGCCTTGACATCGTGCGCCCCGGGGGAACAGTGACGGCCATGGGAGTATTTACCGACAGTACCTTCAACCTCAATCTGGCTGACGTGTTCCTGCGGGATATCACGTTGCACATGAACGGCTTTGCCAATGTCCAGCCATTCATGTGGCAGGGCCTGCGAATGCTGGAACATGGCGTGATCAAGCCGCAAGAGTACTTCTCGCACATCTTCGCTCTGGCCGATGTGGACAAGGCCTATGCCATGTTTCAGCACAAATCCGATGGCGCGATGAAGATGCTCATCCGCCCTTGACGTTTTCTTCCAGCCGTCGTCTCTTCCCGGCCGGGCCGGTGGATGTATGGTGCCAAGCGCGTGCGCCAGAGCCGGCAGCCACAACACGCGCAGGCACCCGTCCCGGATACGCTCAATCAACGACGTTTCCGGACAGGCTGGGCTTGCCCGGCTTGCGCTCCCCGGTCTGATAGTCCACCAATTCGCGCAGGGTCTTGCCCGGCTTGAAATGCGGGATGCGCTTTTCCGGCACGGCCACCTGCTCGCCGGAACGGGGATTGCGCCCGATGCGGGCCGCGCGATGGCTGACGCTGAAGCTGCCAAAGCCGCGGATCTCGACCCGGTGCCCGTCGTCGAGCGCCTGCGTCAGCGCGTCGAGTATGGTCTTGACCGAAAGCTCGGCGTCGCGATGCGCCAGTTGGGGGAACTGGGCTGCCAGGATTTCAACGAGATCAGAGCGAGTCATAGGAAAGGCAGGTGAAAACGGCGGCTTCGGTGAAATCACCCAAGCCGCCGCAGATCAGGACGAAGCCCGCAAGAACGAGTCGATCAACGAAAAGATCAACGCAAAAGATCAGGAGCCTTTGTCCATCTTGGCGCGCAGCAGAGCGCCGAGGTTGGTGGTGCCGGCATCGCGGGTGTCGCCCGCCAGACGGTCCATCGCCTCTTGCTGCTCGGCGGCGTCTTTCGCCTTGATCGACAACTGGATGTTGCGGGTCTTGCGATCGATGTTGACGACCACGGCCGAGACTTGATCGCCTTCCTTGAGCACATTGCGGGCGTCTTCGACGCGCTCGCGTGAAATCTCGGAAGCGCGCAGATAGCCCTCGATGTCGTTGCCCAGATCGATGGTCGCGCCCTTGGGGTCGACCGCCTTCACCGTGCCCTGGACGATCTTGCCCTTGTCGTTCAGCGCGGCAAACGACATGAACGGATCGTCGAGCATCTGCTTGATGCCCAGCGAAATGCGCTCGCGCTCGATGTCGATGGCCAGCACCACGGCCTCGACGTCCTGGCCCTTCTTGTAGTTGCGCACTTCCGACTCGCCGGTGTCGTTCCACGACAGGTCGGACAGGTGGATGAGGCCGTCGATGCCACCGGGCAGGCCAATGAACACGCCGAAGTCGGTGATCGACTTGACCGGGCCGGAGACCTTGTCGCCCCGCTTGTGGTTGGCGGCGAATTCGTCCCAGGGGTTGGGGCGGCACTGCTTCATGCCCAGGCTGATGCGGCGGCGGTCTTCGTCGATTTCCAGCACCTGCACTTCGACCTCGTCGCCGAGTTGCACGACCTTGCTCGGGGCGACGTTCTTGTTGGTCCAATCCATTTCGGAGACGTGAACCAGGCCTTCGATGCCCGGCTCGATCTCGACGAAAGCCCCATACTCGGCGATATTGGTGACCTTGCCGAACAGGCGGGTGCCTGCCGGATAACGGCGCGACACGCCGTGCCACGGGTCATCGCCCATCTGCTTGAGGCCCAGAGACACACGGCCCTTCTCGGCGTCGAACTTGAGCACCTTGGCGGTGACTTCCTGACCCGGGGTGACCACTTCGCTGGGGTGGCGCACACGACGCCAGGCCAGATCGGTGATGTGCAGCAGACCGTCGATGCCGCCCAAATCGACGAAGGCGCCGTAGTCGGTGATGTTCTTGACCACGCCGGTGACCAGCGCGCCTTCCTGCAGGGTTTCGAGCAGCTTGGCGCGCTCTTCACCCTGGCTGGCCTCGACCACGGCGCGACGCGACAGCACCACGTTGTTGCGCTTGCGGTCGAGCTTGATGACCTTGAACTCCATCGTCTTGTTTTCGTAGGGCGTGGTGTCCTTGACCGGGCGGGTGTCGAGCAGCGATCCAGGCAGGAAGGCGCGGATGCCATTGACCATGACGGTCAGGCCGCCCTTGACCTTGCCGGTGGTGGTGCCTTCGACGAATTCGCCGGTTTCGAGCGCCTTTTCCAGCGCCAGCCAGGAGGCCAGGCGCTTGGCCTTGTCGCGCGACAGCACGGTGTCGCCGCGGCCGTTCTCCAGCGCATCGATGGCGACCGAGACGAAGTCGCCGACATGAACGTCGGCTTCACCCTGATCGTTGTAGAACTCTTCGATGGGGATGTAGGCGTCGGACTTCAGCCCGGCGTTGACGACGACAAAATTCTGATCGACGGCGACGACTTCGGCGGTGATGACTTCGCCGGCGCGCATGTCGCGCGATTGCAGGGATTCTTCAAACAGTGCGGCAAACGACTCGTTGGAAGCAGCGGAAGACGCCGCACTTGGGGACACAGAGGACATTGAGTTAAGACCTTCAGACCACGAAAGACCGTGGGGTTGGGGAGAAAAAACTGAAAACGCGCAGGGCGCGCGTTCAGGCCTGTTGACGCCACAACGCCAGCACTGCTTCAACCGTTTGCGAAAGGCTCAGGTCGGTGCTGTCCAGCAGTTTGGCATCCATTGCGGGCTTCAGAGCCGCCACGGCGCGCTGGGCATCCCGTGCGTCGCGCATTTCAAGCTCCGCAAAAACGTCCGAAAGTATAGCGGGAATCCCTTGTGAAATCAATTGTTTATACCGACGCTCGGCGCGGCTGCGGGCGCTGGCGGTGAGGAAGACCTTGAGCTGCGCGTCGGGAAAGACGACGGTGCCCATGTCGCGCCCATCAGCCACGAGTCCCGGCACACGGCGAAAGCTGCGCTGCAGGGCGAACAGCGCGTCGCGCACCGACGGTACGGCGGCGATGGTCGAGGCGGCCTGTCCCACGGCTTCGGTGCGCAGTTGCGCCGCATCGAAGACTTGTCCGTGCAGCACGATGCGGTCTTCGGCAAAGGTGACCGGCAGCTCGGCCGCCAAGCGCGCCAATGCGGCGCCGTCGTCCAGCGGCACGCCCTGTTGCAAGGCTACCCAGGCGGTGAGGCGGTAGAGCACGCCCGAGTCGAGAACATGAAAGCCCAAGGCCTCCGCGACAGCACTGGCGATACTGCCCTTGCCGGAGGCGGTCGGGCCATCGATGGCGATGACCGGCACGGGCCGGGCGATGCGGGCAAAGTCGTCGAAATAGCCGGGGTAGGTCTTGGCCACGCAAGCCGGATGAAGAATGCGGATGTCGGCGTTGCCGAAGCTGGCCAGCGAAAAGCACATCGCCATGCGGTGATCGTCGTAGGTGGCGATGGCGGCGCTGTGCCATTGCGCGGCGGGCAAGGGGTACACGCGCAGCCAGTCCGCCCCGGATTCGACCTGCGCCCCCAGCTTGGCCAACTCGGTGGCCATGGCGTGGATGCGATCCGTCTCTTTCACGCGCCAACTGCCAATGGCGGTCAGCGTGGTCGGCGCATCGGCGAACAGCGCGGTCATCGCCAGGGTCATGGCGGCGTCGGGAATGGCCAGACAGTCGATGTCACCGCCGCGCAGCGCGGTCAACCCGGCTTGCAGGCCGTCGGTTTCGATGAAGTCCTCGCCCCAGCGCACCTGGGCGCCGAGGTCTTCGAGCACGCGCGCAAACGCCACATCACCCTGAATGCTGTCGCGCCCCACGCCTTGCACCCGCACCGGCGCGCCCTTGCCGTGCAACTGACCGAGCACGCCCGCCGCCAGGAAGTAGGAGGCCGACGAGGCATCGCCCTCGACGGCGATGCGTCCGGGGCTGCGCAAGCGGCTGCCCGCGGGAATGACGAACCGCTCCCACCCGCTGCGCTGCACCTGCACGCCAAAACGCCGCAGCAGCTTGAGGGTGATCTCGATATAGGGCCTGGAAATGAGTTCGCCCTGCACGGTGATGGCGATGTCGTGATCGCTCGCCTTGAGCGGCAGCGCCAGCAGCAAGGCGGTGAGGAACTGGCTGGAGACGTCGCCGCGCACGGCCACGTCACCGCTCAGTCGAAAGCTGCCGGCGCCGATGTGCAGCGGCGGATAACCCTCCTGCCCGGCGTAGCGAATTGCACAGCCGAACCGCCGCAGCGCATCGACCAGATCGCCGATCGGGCGTTCGTGCATGCGCGGCACGCCGTGCAGCCGGTAGTCTCCTCCCTGCAGCGCCAGCGCAGCCGTGAGCGGACGGATCGCGGTGCCCGCGTTGCCCATGAACAGATCGGCCTGCGCGGCCGGAAAGCGCCCCGCCCCGCCCTGCACGCGCGCGGTGCTGCCGTCGCGCTGCACGGCAATGCCCAGCGCCTGCAGTGCCGCAAGCATCACGCGGGTATCGTCGGAATCGAGCAGGCCGGTGATCTCGGTCTGCCCCTCGGCCAGCGCGGCGAGCAGCAGCACGCGGTTGGATATGCTCTTGGAACCGGGCAAGACGACTCGTCCACCCGCGCCGATGAGCGGCGGCAAATCCAGAAATTCCGGCAAAACTTCAGGCATCCTCATCGCTCCCCATCGGAGCGTCCCAGCCTTGGCGCACCTGACTGGCGCGGCGAATCAAGGCTTCGACCGCGCTCCAGTTGCCCTGCTGAATCTGCGCCTCGAAGCCCGCCAGCGCCTGTTTGTAGAACTGCAGTTGCCGCAGCACTTCGTCGCGGTTGGCCTGCAGCACATCGCGCCACATCGACGGGTCGCCCCCGGCGATGCGGCTGAAATCGCGGAACCCCGGCCCGGCCAGTTGCAGAAAGGCGCTGCCCTGCGGCTGGCTGGACAGCGCATAGACATAGCTGAAGGCCAGCAGATGCGGCAGGTGGCTGACGGCGGCGAAGGCCGCATCGTGCGCTTCGGGCGACATCACCGACACTACCCCGCCGATGGATTCCCAGGCCTGGGTGGCGATGTCCACCAGGCTGTCGCTGTTGGCCGCAAGCGGCGTGATGACCACGCGCTTGCCGTCGAACAAACCGGCTTCGGCATGCAGCACCCCGCTTTTTTCCTTGCCCGCAATCGGGTGGCAGGGCACGAACTGGCTCTGGCGTGAGCCCAACTGCGATTGCGCCGCCGCCGCCACATTGCCCTTGGTGCTGCCCACGTCCATCACCAGCGCGTGCGGCTCCAGGCCGTGCCGCAACTGCTTGAGCAAGTCGCCGGTCGAGATCACCGGCACCGCCAGCAGCACGAGATCAGCGCCGTGCACGGCGCGCAGGGCCGAGTCGGCCTCTTCGTCGATGACGCCGCGCTCCAGTGCGGTGCGGGTGGTCGTGGGCGACTTGCTGTAACCGACGATGCGCCGAGCGAGCCGGGCGCGGCGCGCCGCCAGGGCGAAGGAGCCGCCCAAGAGCCCGACGCCCAGAATGGCCAGGCGCTCGAACTGCACAGAGGCTTCGTCGCCGATCAAGGTGTCCATGGCCTCAGCTTGCGGCATAGTGAGCACGCAACGCTTCGATGCAGGTGGCGTTCTCCTCCTCGGTGCCGACGGAGATGCGCAACCACTGGGGCAGACCGTAGTTGTCCACCGGGCGGGCAATCACGCCGCGTTGCAACAGCGCCAGATTGACCCGGGCGCCAGCACCGGCGTCTTCGCCCACCTTCACCAGAATGAAATTGCCTTGCGACGGGACGTGGCGCAGGCCCAGCGCATCGAACGCCGCGGCCAATTGCGCCTGCCCAGCGCGGTTGACGGCATAGGCCTGCTCGATGAAACCCTGGTCGTCGAGAGCAGCCAGGGCCGCGGCCTGCCCCAGGGTGCTGGTGTTGAAGGCCGAGCGCACGCGGTTGAGCACGTCGGTCAGCGCAGGCTGCGACACGCCGTAGCCCATGCGCAGGCCGGCCAGGCCATAAGCCTTGGAAAAAGTGCGCGAGACGATGAGATTGGGAAACTCGCGCACCCAGGCCATGCTGTCATAACGCAGATCGGGTTGGATGTATTCCACATAGGCTTCGTCGAGCACCACGGCGACGTGCGGCGGCACCTGGCGCAGAAAGTCGTGCAGCTCGTCCGCGGGCAAAAAGGTGCCGGTCGGATTGTTCGGGTTGGCCACAAAAATCAGCTTGGTCTGCGGCGTGATCGCGGCCAGCATGGCGGGCAGATCGTGTCCGAAATCCCGGTCGGGCACGATCTGGTGCGTCGCTCCCACGCCCTGCACCGCCTGGGTGTAGACGATGAAGCTGTAGCGCGAATACAGGCCGGCATCGGCATCGGTCAGCAAGGCGCGTGCGGCCATTTCCAGCAGGTCGCTCGATCCGTGGCCCAGGGTGATCCATTCGGCGGACACGCCCAGTTTGTGCGCCAGCGCCTGCTTGAGCGCGTAGCCGTCGTTGTCGGGATAGCGCGGGCTGTCGGCCAAGGCTTGGACGATGGCCTGCCGCGCCTTGGGCGACATGCCCAGCGGGTTTTCGTTCGAGGCCAGCTTGACGATGCGCTCGGGCTGCAGACCGAACTGCCTGGCCACTTCGGCGATGGGCTTGCCCCCGATATAGGGCGAAATGGCCTGGACATAGTCGGCGCCCCAGCGGGCTGGCTTGGCTTGGTGTTCTGACATGGTGAAACTTTCAGGGGGGTTCTGCGGTATGGCGGGTCACTGAGGCGGAAAACCGTGCTGCCGTGCGCTGCGATCAGTTCTCGCGCGGTTTTTTGTCGATGGGGTAGGAGCCCAGGCATTTGTACATGGCGCAGACCGACTGCAATTCCCGCAATGCGGCCGCCACCTGCGGCTCATCCTGATGCCCTTCGACGTCGATGTAAAAAGCGTATTCCCATTCCCCCGAGCGGGCAGGGCGCGATTCGAATCGCGTCATGCTGACTCCGTGTTCGGCCAGCGGCTTGAGCAGGTCGTACACTGCGCCGGCGCGGTTGGGCACGGAAAGAATGAGACTGGTGCGGTCGGCGCCGGTCGGTTCGGGCTGCGCCGCGCCGAGCACGACGAAGCGCGTGGTGTTCTGCGCCTCGTCCTGGATGGCGCGGGCGGCGATGTGAAGGCCATACAGCACCGCGGTCGACTCGGCGGCAATCCCGGCGATGCTGGCGTCTTGCGCAGCCAGCCGGGCGCCCTCGGCATTGCTCGATACCGGCCGAATCTCGGCATCGGGCAGATGCGCGCGCAGCCAGCCCGCGCATTGCGCCAGCGCCTGGGGATGCGCGGCAACCGTCTGAATTCCCTGCAGATCGGGCGTGCACCGCAGGAGGAAATGCCGCACCGGCAGGCTCACCTCCCCGCACAGATGCACGGGATGGGCGAGCAGCAGATCCATGCTGCGCGCCACCGCGCCCTCGGTGCTGTTTTCCACCGGCACGATGGCGAATTCGCTTTCGCCGCTGAGGTAGCTGCGGAACACGTCGTCTATGGTGGCACACGGAAAACCCTGGGCGCTCGCACCGAAGAACCGCCGCGCCGCCTGCTCGCTGAACGTGCCGGCCGGGCCGAGATAGGCCACGCGCTGCGGCGCCTCCAGCGCACGGCAGGCGGACATGACTTCACGCCAGATGGCGCTCACGCCGTCATTGCGCAGCGGCCCGGTGTTGTGTTCGTGCAGTCTTTCGATCACCTGGCGTTCGCGCTCGGGACGGAACACCGGCAGGTTCAGCCGCTGCTTGATGTGGCCGATTCTCTGCGCGGCTTCTGCACGCTGATTGAGCAGCGCCAGGATCTGCTTGTCGAGGGCGTCGATCTGGTCGCGCCAGGGGCTCAGCTCATCTCGGGGATCTTGGCTCATCGGATTTCAGCCGTGGCGTTTTTCAAAGTCTTTCAGGTAATCCACCAGCGCCCGCACGCCTTCGAGCGGCATGGCGTTGTAGATCGAAGCCCGCATGCCGCCGACCGACTTGTGCCCCTTGAGCTGCAGCAGCCCGGCGCCTTCCGCGCCTTGCAGGAAGGCGGCATTCAGGGCGGTATCACGCAGATGGAACGGCACGTTCATGCGCGAGCGGCAGTCACGCGCAACCCGGGTCTCGTACAACTCGGAGGCATCGAGCGCGTCATACAGCAGATGCGCCTTGGCGATATTGCGCGACTCCACGGCGGCCAATCCGCTCAGCCCCTCGAAGCGCTGGCGCTTGATCCACTGCAAGACCAACCCGGCGATGTAGATCGCGTAGGTGGGCGGGGTGTTGAACATGGAGTGGTTGGCCGCCACCACGGCGTAATCGAAGGCGCTGGGGCAATGCGGCAGGGCATGACCCAGCAGATCGCGCCGAATGATGACCAGAGTCAGACCGGCCGGGCCGATGTTCTTCTGCGCCCCGCCATAGATACAGGCATAGCGCGACACATCGATTCTGCGCGACAACAGGTGCGAGGACATGTCGGCCACCAGCGGCACGCCGTGGCTGTCGGGCACGAAGTGAAACTCCACGCCGTCGATGGTTTCGTTGGTGCAGACATGCAGGTATTGCGCGTCGGGACGGATGCTCCAGGCGGCGTTGTCGGGAATGCTGCCGTAGCCCTGGTCGTCATGCGCGCTGGCGCTCAGGTGCACGTCGCAATACTTGCGGGCTTCGAGCTGGCTTTTCTGCGACCAGCTTCCCGTGACCACATAGTCGGCCTTGGCCCCGCGCGAAAGATTGAGCGGAATAATGGCGTTTTCCGCAATCGCCCCGCCCTGCATGAACAGCACGGCGTAGTCGTCCGGGATCTGCAGCAATTCACGCAGATCGGCTTCGGCCTGCGCGATGATGGACTCGAACTGCGGGCCGCGATGGCTCATTTCCATCACGCTCATGCCGCTGCCGTGCCAGTCGAGCATCTCGTCGGCCGCCTGCTGCAGCACCTCCTCGGGTATCGCTGCCGGCCCGGCGGAAAAGTTGTAGGGGCGTGGTTTGACCATGCTGATTTACTCCGTTGCTGCGTCGCCGCTACCGTCCGCCGCAGACGGCTCCTCGTCGCCCTCGGCCTCGACCACCGGCTGCACCTGGATGAGATGCGCCTTGGCGTCCAGCGCAATCAGGGTGACGCCCTGCGTGGCGCGGCCCATTTCGCGGATTTCCTCCACCCGGGTGCGCACCAGCACGCCGGTGTCGGTGATGAGCATGATTTCATCGCTGGTTCGCACCAGGCAGGCAGCCACCACCTTGCCGTTGCGTTCCGAAGTCTGGATGGCGATCATGCCCTTGGTGCCGCGGCCATGACGGGTGTATTCGGTGATGGGCGTGCGCTTGCCGTAGCCGTTTTCCGTGGCGGTCAGCACGCTCTGGGTTTCGTCCTCGGCCACCAGCAGGGCGATGACGGCCTGTTCAGGCTCGAGCTGCATGCCGCGGACCCCGCGCGCCTCGCGCCCCATCGGGCGCACATCGGCTTCGTCGAAACGCACCGCCTTGCCCGCATCCGAGAACAGCATGACGTCGTGCTGGCCGTCGGTGATGGCCGCACCGATGAGGTAATCATCGTCATCGAGCGCGACGGCGATGATGCCCGCGGTGCGCCGGTTGGCGAAGGCCGACAGCGGCGTCTTTTTCACCGTGCCGCGCGCCGTCGCCATGAAGACGTAGTGCTGCTCGTCGAAGGCCTTGACCGGCAACACCGTGGTGATTTTCTCGCCCGCCTGCAATGGGAACAGATTGACCAGCGGCTTGCCGCGCGAGCCGCGTCCGCCCATCGGCGCTTCATATACCTTCATCCAGTACACCCGGCCGCGATTGGAAAAACACAGCAGCATGTCGTGGGTGTTGGCCACGAACAATTGCTCGATCCAGTCGTCTTCCTTGGTGCCCGTGGCCAGCTTGCCCCGGCCACCGCGGCGCTGCGCCCGGTATTCCGCCAGAGGCTGGCTCTTGACATAGCCCGAATGCGAGATGGTGACCACGAGGTCCTGCGGGGTGATGAGATCTTCGACATCGATGTCATAGGCATTGACCTCGATGTGCGAGCGGCGCGCATCGGCGAACTCGGCGCGCAGCGCGCCCATTTCGGTGGCGATGATCTCGGTCATGCGCTCGGGTCTGGCCAGGATGTCGAGCAGATCGGCGATCTGCTCCATGACCTCCTTGTATTCGCCGACGATCTTGTCCTGCTCCAGGCCGGTCAGTCGCTGCAACCGCATCTGCAGGATCTCCTGCGCCTGCGTCTCGCTCAAGTGATAGCCGTCGGGTTTTAGGCCGTAGCGCGGGTCGAGATCGTCAGGCTGGAACGGGGTGATGTCGCCCTCGACGCGCGACAGCATGGCGCGCGCCTCGCCCGGCTCCCAGACCTGCGCCAGCAGACGCTCCTTCGCAACAGGTGGCGTGGGCGCGGCCTTGATGAGTTCGATCATGCGGTCGACATTGGCCAGCGCCACCGCGAGGCCTTCGAGCACGTGGCCGCGTTCGCGCGCCTTGCGCAAGTCATACACCGTGCGGCGGGTGATGACTTCGCGGCGGTGCGACAAAAAGGCCGCGAGCATCTGCTGCAGATTGAGCAAGCGCGGCTGGCCGTCCACCAGCGCGACCATGTTGACGCCGAAGGTGTCCTGCAACTGCGTCTGCTTGTACAGGTTGTTGAGCACCACCTCGGGCACTTCGCCGCGCTTGAGCTCGATGACCACGCGCATTCCGGACTTGTCGGATTCGTCCTGAATGTGGCTGATGCCCTCGATCTTCTTTTCCTGCACCAGCTCGGCGATGCGCTCGAGCAGCGTGCGCTTGTTGACCTGGTAGGGCAGCTCGTCGACGATGATGGCCTGACGCTGGCCCTTTTCGAGATCTTCGAAATGGCAGCGCGCCCGCATCACCACCCGGCCGCGCCCGGTGCGATAGGCATCTCGCACCCCGGAAGTGCCGTAGATGATGCCCGCCGTCGGGAAGTCGGGCGCGGGTACGCGCTCCATCAAGTCTTCGATCGTCGCCTCGGGATGGCGCAGCAGGTGCAGACAGGCGTCGAGCACTTCGCCCAGGTTGTGCGGCGGGATGTTGGTGGCCATGCCCACCGCGATGCCCGACGAACCATTGATCAGCAGATTGGGCAGCCGCGCGGGCAGCAGCAGCGGCTCCTGCTCGGAGCCGTCATAATTGGGCCCGAAATCGACCGTTTCCTTGTCGATGTCGGCGAGCATTTCGTGCGCGATCTTCGACAGGCGGATTTCGGTGTAGCGCATCGCCGCTGCGTTGTCGCCGTCCACCGAGCCGAAGTTGCCCTGGCCGTCGACCAGCATGTAGCGCAGCGAGAAATCCTGCGCCATGCGCACGATGGTGTCGTACACCGACTGGTCACCGTGCGGGTGGTACTTACCGATGACGTCACCGACGATACGCGCCGACTTCTTGTAAGGACGGTTCCATGCGTTGCTCAACTCGTGCATCGCATACAGCACGCGCCGATGCACCGGCTTGAGGCCGTCTCGCACATCGGGCAATGCGCGCCCCACGATCACGCTCATCGCGTAATCGAGGTAGGAGCGGCGCATTTCCGTCTCCAGGCTGATCGGCAGGGTTTCTTTGGCAAAAACGGACATGAGTGAGGGCTTTGCAGCGAGAGATCAAAGGTCGCAATGGCGCGGTTCGGCCCGACCATACCGGGCTCCGCCCATGGAACACCCGGATGAATGAAACGAATGATGTTAGCAGCCCCGATTTCGTTGACTGGTTTCAGCGCAAAAGCAGGGATATCGAAAAGACCTGACGGAAAAACCCATGCCGGCGTTGCGAAATAGCAACATCCGTATCCGCCTATGGCGCCAGACTGTAAACGAATCGTTTCTACGTTTGATCGTCACAGACGCTGTGGCAAAATCATTGCGGGTTTACTAGCAGTACTCGTAATGAATGCATGCGCGGGATGTCGGGTTGGGGAGCGCAAGCGAATTCAAGTCGCAATGGCTCTTTTCATAGACCTCCCGCCGCATATCATGGCTTATCATGGCAGCAAGCAGTTCTGGCTGCGATGAACGATCAACGACCGAGAGGAAATAACATGATCCACCCCCAAAAAATCGCAAAAATGTTCGCGGCAGCGGTTATTGCAACGTCTTCCTTGGCCGTTGCCCATGCCGGTGAAGCACGCAGCATCAACAACTGGCAAGACCCGTATGGTCTGACCTGGATGAACGGCGACAACAAGCTGTGCTGGCAGGACGGTTTCTGGACCCCGGCGACCGCCTCGAGCGAAGCTTGTGGCCTGCCCGTCGTAGCGAAGGCTGCACCCGCCCCGGCACCCGCGCCGGCCCCGGCTCCCGCGCCGGCCCCGGCTCCTGCCCCCGTGCCTGTGAGCGAAAAGGTCACCTACAACGCCGATACCTTCTTCCAGTTCGACAAGGCTGTTCTGCTGCCAGCCGGCAAGCAAAAACTCGATGATCTCGCTGGCAAGATCAAGGCCATCAACCTGGAGGTCGTGATCGCCACCGGCTACACCGACAGCTTCGGCACCGTGGCCTACAACCAGAAGCTCTCCGTCCGCCGTGCCGAAGCGGTGAAGGCTTACCTGGTGAGCCAGGGCGTTCCGGCTGACAAGATCTACGTCGAAGGCAAGGGCAAGACCGACTTCCGCGTCGATCCCAAGACCTGCAAGGGCACTTTCAAGCAACGCGTCGAATGCCAGGCCCCCAACCGTCGTACCGTGGTCGAAGTGGTCGGCACTCACATGGTCACCAAGTAAGCCGCGCCTTACTGTCTGACTATTCCACCCCAAAAGCCCCGCCCTGCGGGGCTTTTCTTTTTGGGCATGGCATCGATCCAAGCAGCGCCTTCGCTATATTTGAGGCGCCCATACACCAAAACATCCGGGCCTCACACTGTCCCGTTCACAGGAGAAATCATGGATCAAGCCGAACTTCGGCATTCTGATGGAAACACCGAGCTGCCGTCGATGGACCCGCTCTGGATGCCATTCACCGCCAATCGACAGTTCAAAGCCGCCCCCCGATTGCTCGTCAGCGCGCAAGGGATGTACTACCGCTCACACGATGGCCGCCAGATTCTGGATGGCACTTCAGGGCTGTGGTGCGTCAACGCCGGTCACGGCCGTCCGGAGATCAGCGCAGCCATCGCCCATCAGGCGCAGGAGATGGACTATGCCCCTTCGTTCCAGATGGGCCACCCCCTGCAGTTCGAGGCGGCCCATCTGCTGGCCGAGATCGCCCCTGCCGATCTGAAAAAGGTGTTCTTCACCAATTCCGGCTCCGAGTCCGTGGATACGGCCTTGAAAATCGCGCTGGCCTATCACCGCGCACGTGGCGACGGCACGCGCACGCTGTTCATCGGGCGCGAGCGCGGCTATCACGGCGTGGGCTTCGGCGGCATTTCGGTGGGCGGCATGGTGGCGAACCGCAAGACCTTCCGTGGTTCGCTGCTGCCCAATGTGGACCATCTGCCGCACACTTACGCCCCTGAGCATCAGGCGTTTTCGCGCGGCGTGCCGGAATGGGGCGGGCATCTTGCCGACGATCTCGAACGCCTCGTCGCGCTGCATGATGCAAGCAATATCGCCGCGGTCATCGTCGAGCCGGTGGCCGGCTCGACCGGCGTGCTCGTGCCGCCCAAGGGGTATCTGGAGCGGCTGCGCGCGATATGCGACAAATACGGCATCCTGCTGATTTTCGATGAGGTGATCACCGGTTATGGCCGCCTGGGGACGCCGTTCGCCGCGCAGTATTTCAAGGTCACGCCCGATCTCATCACCACCGCCAAGGCGGTGAACAATGCCGCAGTGCCGCTGGGCGCCGTGTTCGCGCGCAATGGCATTTACGACACCGTGGTGAACGGATCCCCGGACGGCGCCGTCGAATTTTTCCACGGCTACACCTATTCGGGCCATCCTCTGGCGATGGCCGCTGCCGTCGCGGCGCAAAAGATTTACCAGCGCGACGAACTGCTCACCCGCGTGCACGACGAGGGCATTGCGCACTATTGGCAGGAAGCGCTGCACGCCTTGCGCGACGTGCGGCACGTCAAAGACCTGCGCAATATCGGGCTGATCGGCGCCATCGAACTGGAGCCGCGGCCTGGCGCAGCAGGCAAGCGAGCCTATGAGGCGTTCGTCGGCTGCTACACGCGCGGTCTGCTGGTGCGGTACACGGGAGACACGATTGCGCTGTCGCCGCCGCTCATCATCGAACGCGGCCAGATCGATCAGATCATGTCTACCCTGCGCGACGTGCTGCGCACCCTCGATTGATTCCCGCATCGCCCACTCGCTCGACCCGGCCTAGGAGCCTCTCGGACTTGGGGAACGTCGGCTGCAAAACGGCCTCGCCGGTCCATTTTTCACTGCTTTCTTGGGCAATAGTCAAACTATTGCCCGGCGAAATCGGCAAAAACTGTCCTCGGCGGGGCCGCTTTTCGCTATCGACGCCCCAAGCCCGACAGGCTCCTAGCGCCGGGTTTTTCATGTCTTGTCGCCGTCACGTCCTGGAAACCGTCGGCGCGCGTTAAAGTGCGCTCATTGCTGCGAATGACGCTTTCTTTTTCGCTTCCACACATGGACTCCCTGCTGCGCTGGTTCATTCCCTGGGAACCGTCTCCTGCGGCCCTTGCCCTGCTGGCGACCGGGGCGGTTCTCTATCTGCGCGGCTGCCGCAGGCGAAAGGTTTCTGCCTCGCGCCAGATCCGGTTCTGGCTGGGCTGGGTGCTGATGTGGCAGGCATTCCAGACCCGCTGGGACTATTACGCCGAACACCAGTTCTTCGTGCATATCTCGCAGCAGATTTCGCTGCACGATTTCGCTCCCCTGCTCATCATGTGGAGTTATCCGCTCGCTCCTCTGCGGGCCGGCATTCCCGTGGGCGTGCGGGTGCGCTGGCTGAAGCCGTTTCAGCGCAACGCCGTCGTGCGGGGTCTCAAGCTCGTGCTGTTCAACCCCTACTTTGCTGCGTTGCTGTTTGGCGGCATGGCCTTGCTGTGGCTCATTCCGTCTTTCCATCCCTTCGTCATGCTCAATGCGCCGACTTACCGGCTGATGAACTGGAGCATGGCGCTCGATGGCCTTCTGTTCTGGTGGCTGGTGCTCGATACCCGCCCCAATCCGCCTGCCCACCTTTCACCCGGTAAGCGCGTTTTCCTGCCCCTGGTGGCCATGCTGCCGACGATGGTGTGGGGCGCCATCCTGGCGCTGAGCATGACCGACTATTACCCGATCTACGAAATTTGCGGACGCGCGCTGAGCCTCGATCCCTTAACCGATCAGCATCTCGGTGGCCTGATCCTGTGGATTCCTGGCTCCTTCCCCATGATCCTGGCCAGCATGATCGCTCTGCGCAGCTGGATGCGGCTTTCGGAGAGCGGCCGCCTCAAGACACGCTCGAACAAACACGTCGTTGCTGCGGCCTCACCTGCCGTACCTCCCACGGTTTGACCCCGGAAGAGCGGACTTCAAGACTTCAGCGCACCCGTTTGCGCGGGCTGGCCGGATTGGCGGCCTTGCGGCCTGCGGCCGCCTTCCCCTCGGTCGCCTTGCCTTTTGGCCCAGTCGCAGCACTCGCCTTGGTCGCCACCTTGTCTGCGCGACGCTGACCCTTGCTGCCCGCTTTGGCCACCCCATTTGCCGCCGCCCGCGGTTTACGCACTCCCGCCGACATCTGTGGATTCAGCGCAAACACATCCTCGTCGACGCCCTTGATCTCCCCGGACGTGGGCAAGGGTTTGTTCGGCGGGGTGGACTTTGCACCCTCGCGCACCAGACGGAAATCGATCTTGCGGCCGTCGAGATCGACACGACTGACCTGCACGAGCAGGCGTCCACCCAAGGCATAGCGGATGCCGGTACGCTCGCCCCGCAGTTCGCCGCGAGCCTCGTCGTAGCGAAAGTAATCGGCGCCTATCTCCGAAACATGCACCAGGCCTTCGACGAACAGCGCATCGAGCTGCACAAACAGGCCAAAGCTCGTCACAGCGGTGATCGTTCCCGCATATTCCTCCCCCAGCTTGTCGCGCATATACCAGCACTTCAACCAGCTCTCGACATCGCGGCTGGCCTCGTCGGCGCGGCGCTCGTTGGCGGAACAATGCAGGCCCACCGCCTCCCAGACAGGGAGTTCCCTGGCCTGTTGCTTGCTCACCGGCGCGGCCGGCGCCACACTGGCGGCCTGACGCTGTGGCGCGCGGCGCGCGTTTTGATCGCCGCGATTGAGTTCGATGCGCTCGCTGAACTTCGGCGTGTAACGCGTGCCCTGCAGAATGGCCTTGATACCCCGGTGCGTGAGCAGATCGGGATAGCGCCGGATCGGACTGGTGAAGTGGGTATAGGCGGGGTAGGCCAGGCCGAAATGCCCGCTGTTGTACGGCGTGTAAATCGCCTGCTGCATGGATCTGAGCAGGAGCATCTGGATCTGCAAGGCGTCCGGTCTGTCCTCGATGGACTGCGCCAGCGCCTGATAATCGGCCGGTTCCGGCACGCCTTTGCTGCCGCCCAGCGTGAGCCCCAGGTTGCGCAGCAAGGTACGCAAGGCTTCGAGCTTTTCGGGCGTAGGGCCTTCGTGCACGCGATACAGCGCAAGCTGCTTGTTGCGCTCCAGAAAATCGGCAGCACAGACATTGGCCGCCAGCATGCATTCCTCGATCAGCCGGTGCGCGTCGTTGCGATGGCGCGGCACGATGGCCTCGATCTTGCCCGCGGCATTCACCACGATCTGCGTCTCGGGAATATCCAGATCGAGCGCGCCTCGAACCTGACGCGACTTGAGCAAGGCGTGAAACACGCCATGCAGATTGAGCAGATGCGGCACCAGAGGTGCGCGTTCGCGCGCCAGCTTTCCCGCCGTGTTGGACAGGATGTCCGCGACCTCCGTATAGGTCAGCCGCGCCTGCGAACGCATCACCGCCGGGTAGAACTGATAGGCCTTGATCTCGCCCTGCGCGGTGATCAGCACATCGCACACCATGCACAGGCGGTCAACCTGGGGATTGAGCGAACACAGTCCGTTGCTCAACTTTTCCGGCAGCATGGGGATGACCCGCCGCGGAAAATAAACCGAGGTAGCCCGCTCCAGCGCATCCGCGTCGAGCTCCATGCCCTCGCGCACGTAATGCGAGACGTCGGCTATCGCCACCAGCAGACGCCACCCCTTGGCGCGGCCGACCTTCGCAGGCTCGCAATACACCGCATCGTCGAAATCCCGCGCGTCCTCGCCGTCGATGGTCACCAAAGCCAGATCGCGCAGATCGATGCGCCCCGCCGAATCGGCCTCTCGAACCGCATCAGGCAATGCCGCGCTTTCGCCCAGGGCTCCGTCCGAAAATACATGCGGTACGCCATACTTGCGCACCGCGATCTCGATCTCCATTCCAGGATCGTCGAGTTCCCCCAGAACCTCCAGCACCCGCCCCACCGGCTGCACGTTCGGCAGCGGCGGCTGGGTGATCTCGACACTCACCACCTGGCCTGCATGCGCCTTGCCGATGGCATCGGGCGAGATGAGGATGTCCTGCACATAGCGCCTGTCCTCTGGCGCCAGCAGCCACGTCCCGCCCTCCTGCAGCAAGCGCCCGATGATCGGGCGCTTGCTGCGTTCCAGAATGGCGATGATCTGCCCCTCCGTCCGCCCACGTCGATCAGGCTTGCCCACACGCACACGCACCCTGTCCAAATGCAATACGGTGCGCATCTGCTGCGGGGGGAGATACACATCGGGGCCGCCATCATCGGGCGTAACGAACCCATGACCATCGCGATGACCGCGCACGATACCTTCAACAATCACGGAATATCCTTTTTCTGACTGCGGGCCACTGCAAAGTCGCGGCCTTGACGCCGCATGAAGACGAAGCCCAACGCTGTTCTGACTCGCATTATCACCGCGGACCCCGAACAACCTCAAAAACTCAGCCCGGCCTTTACAGGGAACAACTTTATGCTAAGATACCCAGCTTCGTTGCCCAGATGGCGGAATTGGTAGACGCACTAGTTTCAGGTACTAGCGCTGCGAGGCGTGGAGGTTCGAGTCCTCTTCTGGGCACCAAACCGCGGTAATACACAACACCAACACAACACCACCTCATCAAAGCCCTGTGAGCCAAGCACTTACAGGGCTTTTTCTTGTGCGCCCGGCCAGGACGCAGCTGATCCTGGCGCCACTTGGCAATCGCCGCATCGACGCCGTCGAAGCTGAAGGCGTCGAATACCGCGCCGCGCACCTTGGGCTCCAGCGACTCCCACTCACGGATTGATCGTCCGCATCGACGCGAAGGCCGGCGCTGACCGCCAGCTCCAGCCGCTCGCGCACGGCAAGCCGGTACGCGGCGCGATGACTATTTCGCTCCAGAAAGGGTGAGAAACGAGAAGCAATCGGGGTACGTCGATAATGTGATCACGTTTTCCACGCCGGGGGCCACCATGAGCAAGCCCATCCTCTTGATTCAGGTCCGCTCCGATGACGGCCAGCGCCATTTCTGCCATGCCCTCGAAGAGGCGTATACCGACGGCGCGATGGCGGCCGGCTGCGAGGTCCGGCGTAACGGCGTCGCGTCACTGGACATTGCGCTGCTGCACAGCCAGCAGGAATGGGAGCACGGCATGCTGCCCGTCGCTCTGGCGCAATTGCAGGGGGCGATCAAGTGAGCGGGCCGGGCTCAGGCAGCTTGGCTCGCGAGGCGAATGGACCCGCCATGCCCTTGCCGTCAAGCCAGGCCGCCGATGCGCTGATCGATGGTCTGCAGCAGGTGCTGCAGGCGAGCACCGGCCGCCCGGTGCGGTGCGTCCAGACGCATATCTCCTGGGTATTGCTCGACGGCGAACACGCCTGGAAAATCAAGAAGCCCGTCAGGCTCGGCTTCCTCGACTTCAGTGAACTCGCGCTGCGGCGCCAGGCCTGCGAGGACGAGCTGCGGCTCAACCGCCGCCTCGCCCCTGCGCTCTACCTGGACGTGGTGCCGATCCACGGCAGTGCGAGGGCTCCACGCCTGGGCGGCGACGGCGAGCCCATCGAGTATGCGCTGCGCATGAAGCAGTTCGCTGCAGGCGCCCTGTTGAGCGAAAGGCTGGCTGCCGGCACCCTGGACGCGCAATCGATCGACCGGCTGGCCGCGCGGTTGGCCGCATTTCACGCCGCCGCACCCGCGGCCGGCGGCGATACGCCCCACGGCGACCCGGCGGTGATTCTTGCCGCCACATCGCAGGTGCTGGCGGGGCTGGAAGCGCAGGCCGGCGTCCGCGCGGTGGCCGACCTGCGCGACTGGTGCGAGGCGCAGGGTCGGCGTCTGCGCGCACGCTTTGCGGCCCGCAAGCGCCAGGGCTGGGTGCGCGAAGGCCATGGCGATCTGCACCTGGACAACCTGGTCATCCTCGGCGAGGAGGTCACGGCGTTCGACTGCATCGAGTTCGACCCCGGCTTGCGCTGGATCGACGTGCAGAGCGACATCGCCTTCTTCATCATGGACCTGGCGGCGCACGGACGCAGCGACCTGGCGTTCCGCTTCCTCGACCGCTGGCTCGAAGGCTGCGGCGACTACGCCGGCGTCGCCGTGCTGCGCTACTACGCCGTCTATCGCGCGCTGGTGCGGGCGCTGGTTTCGGGACTGCGCCGCGCCGAGGGTCTGGCCGCCGCCGGGCCGGACTACGTCGCTGCGGCGCGGCGGCTGGCGCAGGCGACCGATGCACGCCTGCTCATCACCCACGGCCTGTCGGGATCGGGCAAAAGCCATCTGACGCAGCGGCTGCTGGAGATCGCGGGAGCGATTCGCCTGCGTTCGGACGTCGAGCGCAAGCGGCTTTTCGGCTTGCACCCGCTCGATTCGTCCGCGCCGATGGCGCAAGGCATCTATACCCCGGCAGCGACGCGGCGCACCTACGCGCGCCTGCGTGAATTGGCTGCGGCCGTGCTCGATGCCGGTTACCCGGTGATCGTCGATGCCGCGTTTCTGCGGGCGCGCGAGCGCGCCGCGTTCCGCCGACTGGCGGACAGCAAGGGCGTGCCGTTCACCATCCTGCACTGCCATGCCGAACCCGCTGTGCTGCGCCAGCGCGTGCGCGCGCGCAGCACCCGCCGCGACGATGCCTCGGAAGCCGATCTCGCCGTGCTCGACCGCCAGCTCGCAACCGGCGAGCCCCTCGGCGCCGACGAGCGCGCCGCCTGCATCGACGTCGACACCACGCTGCCGCCCGACATCGGCGCGATCGCGGCCCATTGGCTGGCGCTGCGATGACCGCCCCACAGCCTCCCGCCACGCCGCCGATTCCGCGGCGGATCGATGTCTGCAACGGCGACGCCGACGGACTGTGCGCCGTGGTGCAGTGGCGTCTGGCTACCCCCGCGCAGGCCGAACTCGTGACCGGGCTCAAGCGCGACATCGCCTTGCTCGACCGCGTCCAGGCGGGGCCCGGAGACGAGGTCCTGGTGTGCGATCTGTCGATGCAGCGCAATCGCGCCGCGCTGCTGCGCCTGCTCGCTGCCGGAGCGCGGGTGAGCTACTTCGACCACCACCTGGTGCGCAACGTCCCAAGCCATCCGCATCTGCAGGCGCATCTCGATTTCTCGCATGACGTCTGCACCAGCCTGCTGGTCGACCGTCATCTGGGCGGGCGCTTTCGCGCCTGGGCGCTGGTCGGGGCCTACGGCGACAACCTGCGCGGGGTTGCCGACGCCATTGCCGCCTCGATCGGGCTGGATGCGGCGCAACGCGAGCGCTTGCGCAGGCTCGGCGAGGCGATCAACTACAACGCCTACGGCGACGACGAGCGCGATGTCCATATCGCGCCTGCGCAACTCTACGCGATCATGGCGCGCTACGACAGCCCGCTGTCGTTTCTCGAGCACGAGGCGATCGCCGAGCAAATCGACGCCATGCGCCAGGCCGATCTGGCGCGCGCGCAGGCGATCCGCCCCTACCGGGAGGACGCGCAGGGCCGCGTGTGGCTGCTGCCCGATGCGCCCTGGAGCCGGCGGGTGATCGGCACCTTCGCCAACGCGCTGGCGGCCGCGCAGCCCAGGCGTGCCCACGCTGTGTTGAGGCAGACCATTGCCGGCGATTTTGTCGTGAGCGTGCGCGCACCGCTCGACCAGCCGTTCGGTGCGAACGGTCTGTGCGCCCGCTTCGGCGGCAGCGGCCGCGCCGCCGCGGCTGGCATCGACCGGTTGCCGCAAGCCGCGCTCGGGCGCTTTGTCGATGCTTTCGCCGCCACGCACTGGGGTCAGGCGTAAACCTGAGGAATCTCTGCACGAATCCCCACTTCACGCTTCCTCCCCACACTCGGTCGCCCTCATGCAGTTGCGCTTCGCTTCGCTCGCTGTGATCAACTCACGGGAGAACTTGCACCCACAAGAGTGGAGTGCGCCCTGCCGGGCGCACCCACCAAAAAACCCGCTGAATGCGGGTTTTTTGCGTCCTCAAACCAGCCGCAGATCGACCGGCTTCGCGCCCGGAAAGATCGCCTCGATCTGCGAAGGCCGCAGCCCCCATAGCCGCTGGAACAGCCCGCCGAGCAGGTCGCGGCAGTCGCTCAGCACCGGGTCGTCGCGGTTCTGGTTCAAGGTGGACGGCGACTGCACGATCTGCTCACCCACGATGCGCCCGCCGCGCACCGCACCGCCCAGCACCCAGTACACCGTGCCGTGGCCGTGATCGGTGCCGCGGTTGCCGTTCTCGCGGAAAGTGCGGCCGAACTCGCTGAGCACGACCACGGTGGTCTCGCGCCACGCCGGGCCCATCGCCTGCGCCATGCCGGCCAGCCCCTGGCCGAGTGCGGCGAGCTTGTCGGCGAGCTGGCCTTTGGCGCCGTTGTCGCTGGCTTCGTTCACATGCATGTCCCAGCCGCCGACGTCGATGAAGCCGACGTTGAAGCTGTCGCGCATCAGCCCGCCAATGCGCACCGCTTCGGCGACGAAACCCTTGGGCGCGACCGCGCCGCGGCTGGCCGCCGCCATCTCGGCTTGCCAGCCCGAGGCCTGCATGTCTTGCTTCACGGTCTGGCGCACGGCAAAACCCTCGCGCACCGCGGCGCCCTGGGCCGAGCCCGTCCACATGCTCTCGATCAGCGCCCGCTGGCGATCATCGATGCCCGAATGTCCAGCCTGGGCGATGGCCAGATTGGGCACGCGCTGCGTGCCGCGCAGCGACAGCGGCAACTGCGCGGTGAAGGCCATGGGCCGGGCGCGCGCGCCGATCTGCTGCACCAGGCGGTTGAGAAAACCGTCGTTGAAATCGCGCGTCTGCGTCCCCTGGCCGAGTTCGATGTGATCCTGGGTCTCGAAATGGCTGCGCGTCATGTCGCGCGTGCCGGCGAAGGGCACGAAGGCCAGTTGGCCTGCCTGCCACAGCGGCAGCAGCGACTCGCGCAGCGCCGGATGCAGCGCCCAGTCGGCGTTCAGCGCGATGGCCGCATCGGCGCCCTCGCCCGGCCGCGGCACGGCGATATGCGGGCGCGACGCGTAGTAGAAATCGTTGGCATGGGGCACGAGCAGGTTGGTGGCGTCATACGCGCCGCGCAGGAACACCAGGATGAACTTGGGCTGCCCCTGCGCAGCGGGCGCGGCCCACAGGCGGGTCATGGGAGCAGCCAGCGCAGCGGCTGTGGCGGTTTGCAGAAAATGGCGGCGTTGCATGGTTTTTCCTTCAGGCATTCATGAATTCGGGCGATGAGAGCCACAGCGCGTTCCATTGCACGCGGTTGTCTGCCTGCGCCAGCGCGCGCAGGGTGGCGACGCTGAGCTGATCTTGCTGGGCGAGGTAGACCGGGCTGCGGGCGAGATCGGGCGGCGGGCGGTGGGGCGGCTTGGGTTTGGGCTTGGGGGCGGCTGCCGCCATCGGGCCGGGGTCTTGCCCGGCCACAAGCGGCGCGCTCTGCCGCAGGAAGGCGGGCGGCGGCTCGAACATCGCCGGTGCGCCGCTGCCGATCTGGCGCGCGACTTCGAAGCGCGCGGTGAGCTGGCCCGAGCCGTCCCAGGCGAGCGCGTTCAACGGATAGCCGTCGGGCGTCTGCCGTCCGAACAGCGGCTCGCCCAGGCGGGCCAGCATGCCCAGCACCGGCTGCGGGTTGCGGATCGGCGCGCCGCCCAGGGTGGCGCGCAGCGCCGACAGCACGTAGCGCATCGGGTCCTTGAACTGCGGCTGCCGCAGGCTGGCGGCGAAGGCCGCGCTGGTGAACATCGCCCGCAGCACTTCGGCGATCTGCCCGCCCGTGGCCTGCCAGCGCCGCACCATGATCTCGACCAGATCGGGGGGCGCAGGATCGGCGACGAAATACTGCGCCAGTTGCGTGCCGACGTGCCGCGCCGTGGCGGGATGATCGGCCAGCAGGGTGATGACCTCGTCGATCTCTTCCAGGCCGCGGCCTTGCAGGGTGTGGCCGAGCACGGTCTTGGGATCGGGGTCGTGCCGTGCGGGGTTGAACACCACCAGCCCCCGCCGCCACAGGTCGGCGCGCCAAGCCGGGCGCACCCGCACCGGCTGGTCCAGCAGATCGACGCCCAGGCCGGTGAGGGCACGCGCCAGGTGGGTCACATCCGCCTGGGTGTAGCCGCCGCCCACGCCCAGGGTGTGCAGCTCCATGACCTCGCGCGCATAGTTCTCGTTCACCTGCCCGCGCGCGTTCTGCGCATTATTCAGATAAAGCAGCATCTGCGGCGAAAACATCGTGGCGCGCAGCAGATCGCGGAAGCGGCCCAGCGCATGCGGGGCGATGACGCGCTGGGTGTAATCGCCCATCATCGGGCCGACATGGCCGCCGCGAAACACGTTGAAATGATTCAGCCAGAACCAGCTCAGGCGCTGCTGCAGGGCGTTTTGCGCATACAGACCGAGCCACACCTGCTGCGCCGCGGCTTGCTGGGTCAGCGCGTATTTGTAGCGATTGAGCGCCTTCAGGCGGGCCTCGGTCTCGGCGGCATCGGTTTGGGGATTGTTTTTGCGGGCCAGGCGAATCGCGCGTTCTTCACGAACGATGGGCGGCATCAGCGCTTCGAGCGGCTGATTGACCGGCAAGGCGGCGAGCTGCGCCGCCAGGTCCGTCGGCAGCGCCGGGCCGAGCGGTGCGCGTAATTGCGCGTCCAGATAGGCCGAAGCGCCCATGCGCGACAGCGCCTGCAATTGCTCGGCGCTGGCGCCCCAGCCCACGCGGTCGAGAAAGGCCGCGGGACGAGCGTGCGCGGCGGCATCCAATCCAGCGGGCTCTGCCTCACCTGGGGCCGGCAAGGTCTGCGACCAGGCCGCTGATGCCAGACCGGTCAACCCCAGCCCCGCAACACCCAGACCGCCGAGAAAATGCCGCCGCGATAGCCGTGCCTCGGCCTGCAAACGGTGTTCCATCGTTCAAGCTCCTTTCAGCCACAAACGACCCAACGGCATGGATGCCTGCCGCCATCAAGACCGTCTGGAATCAACGCAAACCCGGCCCGCCCGGTGACAGCAGCGTCGCACGCAGTTGTCACCGCTTGTATCGCTTCAGCGACCTGGAGCGGGCAGTCCCAGCACGCGAGCCCCCGGCTGGATGTCGTGCTGCGCGAACCAGTGCAGCGGCGTTTCCAGCGCGTAGCGCACCTCGGCCTGCGCGCAATGCACGTCTTCGGTCATCGGCTGCATGTCCGCGATGTTGACGATGCGGCCCTGCGCCGTGACGAAGGCCACCGACAGCGGGATGAGGGTGTTTTTCATCCACATGCAGACCGGCTGGGTCTGCGCGAAGACGAACACCATGCCGTGATTCGCGGGCAGGCTGCGGCGGTTCATCAGGCCGGTCTGCTGCTGCTCGGGCGTAGAGGCGACTTCGGCGGTGAGGACGTGGCCGCCCACATGCAGGCGGACCGTCGGCAGGCCGGTGTTCACCTCGGTCTGCGCGGCCCACAGCGGGGCCGTACCGGACAGGCCGAGCGCGAGAACGAGAAAAAGAAGAGGACGAAGCGGCGTCATGGTCAGTCCTGGGAGAGCGCTGAAAAATTCCTCCCCCGCTGGCGGGGGAGGTGAGGAGGGGGAGACCAGCGTTGGATTCACTTCGCTTTCTCCCCACCCCACCCCTCCCCACAAGTGGGGAGGGAGATTGCATCAGCGTTTGCCTGGAGGTCGCGCTGCAACAGGCAGACCGCACTGGCGGCGATGCCCTCGCCGCGGCCGACGAAGCCCAGCCGCTCGGTGGTCTTGCCCTTGACGTTGACCTGTCCCACGTCCACCTCCAGCAGCGCGGCGATGCGCCGGCGGATGGCGTCGCGATAAGGTGCGAGCTTGGGCGCCTGCGCCATCACGGTGCAGTCCACATTGCCTATCGTCCAGCCCTGCGCCAGCACGCTCTGCCGCGCCTGCTGCAGCAATTCCCCCGAATCGGCGCCCCGGTAGCGCGCATCGGTATCGGGAAAATGCTGGCCGATGTCGCCCAGCCCGGCCGCGCCCAGCAGCGCGTCGGTGATGGCGTGCAGCAGCACGTCGGCATCGGAATGGCCGAGCAGTCCGAGGTGGTAGGGAATGGTCACGCCGCCGATGATGAGTTTGCGGCCGGGAACGAGGGCGTGGACGTCATAGCCCTCGCCGATGCGGATTTGCGTCATGTTCATGCTCCAGAGCGCGCGGCGAGCAAGGCCTGCGCGAGTTCGAGGTCCTGCGGATAGGTGATCTTGAAATTCCACGAGGCGCCAGCAACCAGCAGCGGGTGCGCGCCTTGGCGCTCCATCGCGCCGGCTTCGTCCGTGGGTGAGACATGATCGGCAATCGCCGCCCGCAGCGCCTCGCGCAGCGCACCGATGCGAAACATCTGCGGCGTCTGCGCCAGCCAGCGCCCCTCGCGCGGCTCGGTGCGCGCCACCCGACCCGCGGAGTCGGCCGCCTTGAGCGTATCGGGCAGGGGCAGCGCCAGCAGGCCGCCGACCTCATCCTCCAGGCAGGCGTCGATCAGGCGGTCGATCAACTCAGGGGTGATGCAGCAGCGCGCGGCGTCGTGCACCAGCGCCCAGTCGTCGGGCCGCGCGCCTGCTTCGAGCAGAGCCTCCAGGCCGCCGAGCACGCTGTGCGCCCGGGTGGCGCCGCCGCGCGGCACCCGATGCAGCCGCGGATCGGGCCGCAGGCTGAGCGCCGCCCAGTCATCGCCCGCCTGCACCACCACCGAAACCGAGGCGATGCGCGCAGTCTGCAGAAAGGCTCGCACCGTGTGCTGCACCACCGCCTCGCCCAGCAGACGCCGGTATTGCTTGGGCATGTCGCCGGGCAGACGCGATCCGCTGCCGGCGCTCGGGATCAAGGCATGGCAACGAGGGGAGAGGAGGGTCGATTCGGACGGCATTTGCATCAGGACACGAGGCGGCCCGGCACTTTGGGCGAAAATTTGAACAATGTCGTCTATTGTCCATGCCCTGCGCGCCCAAGTGCCCGCGCTCAAGCCCGGCCAGCGCGTGAGCTGGCCGCTACCCACCGGAAGCGCCGATGCCCTGCTGCTGGCCGAGCTGTGTTCTCCGCGCGACGATGCGGCGCCCTGGCTCATCGTCACCGAAAGCGCAGGCGACGCCCAGCGCCTGCTGCTCGAAATCCCGTGGTTCGCCCCGCAGTTGCGCGTCGGTCTGCTGCCCGACTGGGAAACCCTGCCCTATGACAGCTTCTCGCCGCACCAGGACCTGATTTCCGAGCGGCTGGCCACGCTCTGGGCCATCCACAACCGACAGATCGACGTGGTCATCGCCCCGGCCAACACCGCCATCCAGCGGCTGGCCCCGGCGGAATTCCTCGCCGCCTACACCTTCGATTTCCGCCAGGGCGAGGCGCTCAACGAAGCCGCACTGCGCGCCCAGCTCGTGCTCGCCGGCTACAACCCCGTCAGCCAGGTGATGGCCCCGGGCGAATACGCGGTGCGCGGTGGCCTCATCGATCTGCACCCCATGGGCTCGCCCGTGCCCTACCGCGTCGATCTGTTCGGCGACACCATCGACTCCATCCAGGCCTTCGACGCCGACACCCAGCGCAGCCTCTACCCGGTCAAGGAAGTGCGACTGCTCCCGGGCCGCGAATTTCCGCTCGACGAGGCGGCGCGCAAGCGCTTTCGCGCCCGCTGGCGCGAGGTGTTCGAGGGCGACCCCAGCCGCAGCCCGCTCTATAAAGACATGGGAAGCGGCGTGGCCGGCCCCGGCATCGAGTACTACCTGCCGCTGTTCTTCGAGCACACCGCCACCCTGCCCGAGTATCTGGGCGAACACGCCCGCGTGGTGCTGCACGGCGATATACCGTCGGCCATCCACAAGTTCTGGAGCGATACCCAGGAGCGCCACCGCCTGCTGCGGCACGACCCCGAACGCCCCGCCCTCGCCCCCGACCAGCTTTTTCTGAGCGAGGAGGCGTTCTTCAGCCGCATCAAGCCCCTCGCCCAGCTCGCGCTGCGGCCCAAGGCCGATGCGCCGCAGACTGACAAACCAATCAGTGCAGAGTTACCTGACATCAGCGCCGACCGCCGCGCCACCCGCCCGCTGGCGCGCCTGGCGCAATGGTTGGAAGAGGTCCTCCCGCAACAGCGGCGCGTGCTGCTGCTGGCCGAATCCGCCGGACGCCGCGAAACCCTGCGCGAATTGCTGCAGGAGTCCGGCCTGTCCGCCCAGCCCGCCGAGAACTGGGCGGAATTCGCCAGCGGCGCCACCGGCTTCGCCCTGGCCGTCGGGCCGCTGGCGCGCGGCTTCTCGCTGCCGGCCGACCGCCTGGCGGTGCTGACCGAAACCGAACTGTTCGCCCTCAACCCGGCGCAGCGCAGGCGCCGCAAGCAGGAGCAGGCCAGCCACGTCGATGCCCTGATCCACGATCTCGCCGAGCTGCAGCCCGGCGACCCGGTGGTGCATGCCAATCACGGCATCGGCCGCTATCAGGGTCTGGCGGAACTCGATCTGGGCGACGGTCCGGCGGAGTTCCTGCATCTGGTCTATGCGAACGATGCGGTGCTGTATGTGCCGGTGTCGCAACTGCATCTCATCAGTCGCTACAGCGGCGCGTCGCCAGAAGACGCGCCGCTGCACACCCTGGGCTCGGGCCAGTGGGACAAGGCCAGGCGCAAAGCCGCCGAGCAGGTGCGTGATGTCGCCGCAGAGCTGCTCAACATCTACGCCCGCCGCGCCGCGCATCAGGGCCATGCCTTCCGCTACAACGCGCAGGACTACGAGGCCTTCGCCGCCAGTTTCGGCTTCGAGGAAACCCCCGACCAGACCGCGGCCATCCACGCGGTGATCCAGGACATGATCTCCCCCAAGCCGATGGACCGCCTGGTGTGCGGCGACGTCGGCTTCGGCAAGACCGAGGTGGCGCTGCGCGCCGCGTTCGTCGCGGTGATGGGCGGCAGGCAGGTGGCCGTGCTCGCGCCCACCACCCTGCTGGCCGAGCAGCACTGCGAAACCTTTCGCAACCGCTTCGCCGACTGGCCGGTACGCATCGCCGAGCTGTCGCGCTTTCGCTCGACCAAGGAGATCAACGCCACGCTCGATGGCCTGGCCCGCGGCACGGTGGACATCGTCATCGGCACGCACAAGCTGCTGTCGCCCACGGTCAAGTTCGACCGGCTCGGTCTGGTCATCGTCGACGAGGAGCACCGCTTCGGCGTGCGCCACAAGGAGGCGCTCAAGGCGCTGCGCGCCTCGGTCGATCTGCTCACCCTCACCGCCACGCCCATTCCGCGCACCCTGGGCATGGCGCTCGAAGGCCTGCGCGATCTGTCGGTGATCGCCACCGCGCCGCAAAAACGCCTGGCGATCAAGACCTTCGTGCGCAGCGAAAGCGGCGCCGTGATGCGCGAGGCCATCCTGCGCGAAATCAAGCGCGGCGGTCAGGTGTACTTCCTGCACAACGAAGTCGAGACCATCGAAAACCGCAGGCGCCAGCTCGAAGAACTGGTGCCCGAAGCGCGCATCGAAATCGCCCACGGCCAGATGCCCGAGCGCGATCTGGAGCGGGTGATGCGCGACTTCCACGCCCAGCGCTTCAACCTGCTGCTGTGCACCACCATCATCGAGACCGGCATCGACGTGCCCAGCGCCAACACCATCGTCATGGCGCGGGCCGACAAGTTCGGCCTGGCGCAGTTGCACCAGTTGCGCGGCCGCGTCGGGCGTTCGCATCACCAGGCCTACGCCTATCTGCTCGTGCCCGATGTGCAGAGCCTGACCAAGCAGGCAGGCCAGCGGCTCGAAGCCATCCAGCAGATGGAGGAACTGGGCTCGGGCTTCTACCTCGCCATGCACGACCTGGAGATTCGCGGCGCCGGCGAGGTGCTGGGCGAGCAGCAGTCGGGCAATATGCAGGAGATCGGCTTTCAGCTCTACAACGACATGCTGAGCGAAGCCGTCAAGGCACTGCGCGCAGGCCGCGAGCCCGATCTGCTCAACCCGCTGGGCGTGACCACCGAGATCAATCTGCATGTTCCCGCGCTGCTGCCGAACGACTATTGCGGCGACGTGCATGCCCGGCTTTCGCTCTACAAGCGTCTGGCCAGCGCCACCACCCCCGCCCAACTCGACAGCGTGGCCGAGGAAATCGTCGATCGCTTCGGCCGCCTGCCGCCACCGGCGCAGGCGCTGGTGGACACGCACCGGCTGCGGCTGATCGCTCAGGGCTACGGCATCACCCGGATCGACGCGGCCGAGGAAGTGGCCGTTCTGCATTTCCGCAAGGATGCCCCGGTGGATGCCGCGCGCATCATCGACCTCATCCAGAAAAACCGCCACATCAAGCTCACCGGCAACGACCGCCTGCGCATCGAGCGCCCGACGAAAGACGCCGCGCAGCGCGCCCAGCTCATCCGCGACACGCTCAAGCAACTCGGCAGCCCAAGCCCCCAGACGGTGCAGCTTGAGCGCGTGCCGTAAAGTTCGATCGCGCCCTCGCCACTCCCTCATTCATATAAGCACCATGCACCACCTCATCGTTCAGCGCCACGCCACACCGCTAACCCAAGACGACCTCGACTCGCTCAGCCGCATCGCCAACGCGATGGACGCGCAGCCGCTTGAAAACAGCCCTGACCACGCCGCCCGCCTGCGCGATATCCGCAGCACTGGCCCCGGCGTGCGTCGCGCCCTCGACGCCTACTGCCAGGAGCGCCAAATCGACTGGGCCATCGTGCCCGCCGGGCTGAAACTGCGCGACTTCAGGCTGCTGGCGATGGACATGGACTCCACGCTGATCAATATCGAGACCGTCGATGAAATCGGCGCCGCCGTGGGCAAGAAGGACGAGATCGCCGCCATCACCCTGGCTGCCATGCGCGGCGAAATCGCCGACTACGCCACCAGCCTGCGCCAGCGCGTGGCGCTGCTCGCCGGCGTGCCGCTGGCCGCGCTCGACCGGCTCTACACCGACACCCTGCGCCTGAACCCCGGAGCCGAGGCCCTGCTGACTGCGGCCAAGGCGGCTGGGCTGAAAACCCAGCTCGTCACCGGCGGTTTCACCCACTTCACCGACCGGCTGAAACAGCGCCTGGGCTTCGACCGCGTCGCCGCCAATGTGCTGGGCGTGAAAGACGACGCGCTCGACGGCACACTCGTGGGGGACATCATCGACGGCGCGGCCAAGAAAAGAGCCGTGCTCGACTTCTGCAACGACCTGGGCTGCGACCCCGGCGAGGTGCTGGCCATCGGCGACGGCGCCAACGACCTGCCCATGATGCATGCCGTGGGCTTCAGCGTGGCCTTTCACGCCAAGCCCAAGGTACGCGAAGCCGCCACCGCCGCCATCGACTTCGGCGCTCTCGACAGCCTGCTCAACTGGTTCGAGTAAAGGCCCTTTATGGCTTCTTTACGGCTGGCTGGCCGGATACTGCGAACCGATCACCGCCCCCAGGGCCGCACCCGCGGCAGCGGCCGCATCCTTGCCATTGCCGTGGCCGAAGCGTGAACCCACCAGACCGCCGGCCACCCCGCCGATCACCGTGCCCGGCGTGATCTGCGTGGCGTAGGGATTGGCCGCATTCGCCCCCACCACCGCGCCCAGCGCCGCCCCCGTGGCCGCCATGGCCGTGCGCCCATTGCCCGCGCCGAAGCGCGAACCGATCAGCCCACCCGCTACCGCCCCCAGCGCTGCGCCCGGCACAGCCGATTGCGCCACCGGCGCCGGGGCATAACCCGGCTGCGCCGTGTAGGCAGGCGCCTGCACATAGGCGGGTTGCTGCGCATACCCCGGCTGGGCATAAGGCGCATAACCCGGCTGCTGATAAACAGGTTGCGGATAACTCGGCTGCTGCGCACCTCCATACGCCGTCGAATACGACGGCGGCGCCACGGCGCAGCCGCCCAGCACCCCCATCAACAACACTCCCCCGAGCAAACCGGTGTGTCGAATCATGACATTTCTCCTTGGAACGATAGACACTGATCCAACAACGCGCCTCACCCGGACTGTGACGACAGCCGCCAAGGTCGCGCAGCGCGGTTAGCGTGCGCAGATGTAACGGCGGTTGTCGTCCTACTCATTCTTCCGGCATCATCACAATATCAAGATGGCAAGAAGAAAATTTGTTATATCAAATTCAAATACAGTCATGCAAACGCAGCAAGTTCGGCCCATCGCGCACGCGGCGAGGAATTCGGAGGGACAGTGGCGAGAGCCGCATGACTTGCAAACTCACCTTATCGGTGTCGCCTCGTTGTCCGCTCAACATGCGGCGACCTATGGTGCAGACTGGGCGCGTCTTGCCGGACAGTGGCACGATCTCGGCAAATACCGGCCCCGTTTCCAGCACTACATCAGGCAGGCCAGCGGATACGACTTTGAGCCTGATGCCCATATCAAAGGAGAAGCTGGCAAAGCCCCCCATTCGACCGCCGGCGCGCTGCACGCCATCGCCCGTTTCGGCCCCGCAGGGCGCGTGCTGGCCTACCTCATTGCTGGCCATCACGCAGGGCTGGCCGACTGGTTCAGCGGGCTCGACACCCGGCTCGACGATCCGAAAAGCCATGCAGAACTCGCCGAATCGCTCGCCGAAAATCCGCCCGCCGACATTCTGGATGCAGGCGATTTCAAGCCCGATCTCACCGCAATCCCCGGTGGCAAGAACGGCTTTGCCCTCTGGGTACGCATGCTGTTTTCGGCCCTGGTCGATGCCGATTTCCTCGACACCGAGCGCTACATGGACCCGGAAAGGTTCGATAGCCGCAATGGTTGGCCGAGATGTGAAGGACGGCAACCCCAACGGCGACCCGGACGCGGGCAACCTGCCGCGCCTGGATGCCGAAACCGGGCATGGTCTGGTGACGGATGTCTCCCTCAAGCGCAAAGTGCGCAACTTCGTCGGCCTGGTCAAAGGCGATACCCCTCGATTCGACATCTTCGTCAAAGAGAAATCGGTACTGAACCAGCAGATCGAACGAGCCTACGAAAAAAGCCCTGACGTCCAGGCCGCGATGGAAGCCTGGAAGTCGTGGCAAAAAGACAAAAAGAACAATCCGAAACCCAGCCGTCACTATGAAGACATTGCCCGGGACTGGATGTGCGACAACTTTTTCGATGTACGGGCATTTGGTGCGGTGATGAGCACCGGCGATGAAGATTCAGAAAGCAAACTGAAGAAAACCGCCGGGCAGGTTCGCGGCCCTATTCAGCTTACCTTCGCCCGCTCGGTGGACCCGATCGTTGCGCAGGAGCATTCCATCACGCGCATGGCAGTGACCAATGAGAAGGACCTCGAAAAAGAACGAACCATGGGCCGCAAGCACACCGTGCCCTATGGGCTTTATGTCGCGCATGGCTTTGTTTCCAGTTTCTTCGCCAAACAAACCGGCTTTTCGGAGGAGGACCTCGAACTGCTGTGGCAGGCGCTCGCTCAGATGTTCGAACATGACCGTTCCGCCGCACGCGGCGAAATGGCAACACGCGGACTGTACGTGTTCAAACACGACTCTGAGCTAGGCAATGCACCCGCGTATGCCTTGTTCGAGCGACTCCGTATCGAGCGGCGAGAAGGCATCGATGTGCCACGCAGTTTTGGCGATTACGACGTACGCTTTGACAGTCAAGCCATCGAAATCGGCAGTGCGCAAGCCCTTGGTAACGGTGCCACCTTGCAGCGACTGGCCTGATGACCAAACGAAACACAGGGGTTGCCATGACCGAAATTCACTTCATCGTCGAGCAAGCCCCCGAAGGGGGCTATGTTGCCCGTGCCGTCGGGGCAGATATTTTCACCGAAGCCGACAACATCGAATCGCTGCATGCGCAGGTGCGCGACGCGGTGCATTGCCACTTCGAAGCGGCAGATCGCCCCGGCCTCATTCGCCTGCACATCACCCGCGAGGAAATGCTCACCGTATGAGGCTGCCGCGTGATCTGTGCGGGGCGGATCTCGTCAAGCGGCTGGAGCGCCTGGGCTACCAGACCACGCGGCAGACCGGCAGCCACTTGCGGCTGACCAGCACGCTTCGAGGCGAGCACCATGTCACCGTGCCGCGCCACGATCCGTTGCGTATCGGCACGCTGGCTGCCATTCTGGATGCGGTCGGGGCACACCATGGCCTCAGCCGCGATGCCTTGCTTGATCGGCTGTTCAACTGACCGCGCCGCGCCGTGAACCCCGCAGACGACCCCGTCCCGCTCTCAGCCTTGCAGCACTGGGTGTACTGTCCGCGGCAATGCGCGCTCATTCATCTGGAACAAGTCTTCGACGACAACATCCACACCGCGCGCGGCAACGCCGTGCACAGACTGGTGGACACGCCCGGCTACGAAATCCGCTCCGGGGTGCGGGTCGAACGAGCCTTGCCGCTTTGGTCGGATCGTCTGGGGCTGATCGGCAAGGCCGATCTGGTGGAGTTTTATCCCGACGACTCCGTCTTTCCGGTGGAGTTCAAGCACGGTCACAGGCGTCAGAAAACGCACGACGACATTCAACTCGCCGCCCAAGCCATGTGCCTGGAAGACATGCTGGGGCGTCCGGTACCGCGCGGCGCCATTTACCACGCCAGCAGCCACCGGCGGCGCGATGTCGCCATCACGCCCGAACTGCGCGAACTCGTCGTGCAAACCGCAGACGCCATACGCGCGATGCTGAGCGCCGGCACACTGCCCCCGCCGGTGTTCGATGCACGCTGCCGCGAGTGCTCGCTCAAAGACATCTGCCAGCCCGAAGCCCTGACCGCAACCGTCATGCAGCGAGCATTACGGGTCCAATTGTTCAACCCGGAGGACTGATGCTGACGCTGCAAAACACCCTCTATTTGATGACGCCGCAGGCCTATGTGCACATCGACAACGCCACCTTGCGCGTCGATGTCGAGCGCGAAAAGAAGCTCCAGGTCCCCCTGCACCACCTCGGCGGTCTGGTTTGCTTCGGCAACGTCCTGGTGTCGCCCGCGCTCATGCACCGACTGGCCGACGAAGGCAAATCACTCGTGCTCCTCGATGACGCCGGGCGCTTCAAGGCCCGGCTTGAAGGCCCCGTATCCGGCAACATCCTGCTCAGGCAGGCCCAGCACCGGGCTGCGGGAGATGCGACAGTCAGCCTCGAAGTCGCGCGGCAGAGCGTAGGCGGCAAGATCAAGAACAGCCGCAGCATCCTGCAGCGCGGCGCGCGCGAAAGCGCCGAACCCGACGAAGCGGCCGCGCTCACCCGCGCCGCCGACAACCTTGCCGCCTCACTGCGAGCCACGGCCCAAGCTCCCACCTTCGACATTCTGCGAGGCATCGAAGGCGAGGCCGCCCGCGGCTACTTCGATGCGCTCAACTACATCGTCAAACCAGCCCTGCGCGGCGTCTTCCGGTTTGAAGGCCGAACCCGGCGCCCGCCTCTGGATCGCTTCAATGCCCTGCTCTCCTTTCTGTATGCCCTGCTCATGAATGACTGCCGCTCAGCGCTCGAGACAGTGGGTCTTGATCCACAGCTCGGTTTTCTGCACACCGTGCGGCCAGGCCGCGCGGCGCTCGCGCTCGATCTCCAGGAAGAATTTCGTGCCGTTCTGGCTGACCGGCTGGCGCTCACCCTCATCAACCGCGGCCAGATCGCTGCAGAAGACTTCGATCAGCACGAAGGCGGCGCCGTTCTGCTCTCCGACAAGGGGCGTCGCAAAGTCGTGACCGCCTGGCAGGAGCGCAAGCAGGAAGAAGTCACCCACCCCCTGCTCGAGACCAGGATGCCCATCGGCCTGCTGCCCTTCGTCCAGGCCCGGCTACTTGCCCGCAGCATTCGCAGCGAGATGGACGCCTACCTCCCCTATCTGGCGCGGTAGCTAACGCGAACGACCATGCTCATCATCGTGACGTATGACGTCTCCACCGAAACCGCAGCAGGCCGCAAACGATTGCGACGCGTCGCCAAGGCTTGCGAACGTGTTGGGCAGCGGGTGCAGAAATCCGTGTTCGAATGTGAGGTCGATGCAATGCGCTTTGAAGCCCTTGAGCGAGAACTACTCGACGAGATCAACCTCGAGGAAGACAATCTGCGCTTCTATCGCATCACCGAGCCCGCCAACATGCGCGTCAAACAATATGGGGTCTTCCGCTCCACCGATTTCAGTGGCCCCCTTGTGGTGTAAGCCGCGAACCGGAATCACCGCCCGGAACCCTGCAGGTTCGCGCATCGTGCAAGCCCTTGATCTTTCACAATTTGACGGAATTTCCTTTTCGCCGAACCCGGTTTCAACACGCCGAAGCAGCCGGTTCGCGGAAAGGACTTGCAACTCCGTTGCACAACAACACGTTGCCGCAACAGAGTATCGCCCGGATTAAACCCCGGGCGCGGATTGAAACGATCTGGAGGTCACGCACGCCAACGGCATCCGCCGCGTATCGCCCGGATTAAACCCCGGGCGCGGATTGAAACGACGAGAGCGCTGCCTCACCCCGCCACTCACCCGACGTATCGCCCGGATTAAACCCCGGGCGCGGATTGAAACCACAGGAGCACTGATTCGTGGCCATCCCCGCCGTCGAGTATCGCCCGGATTAAACCCCGGGCGCGGATTGAAACTCGGCGCGGAGCAGGATTCCCCTGCAGGCTGTGGCGGTATCGCCCGGATTAAACCCCGGGCGCGGATTGAAATTCAATCTGTGGGAATAAGCCGCTGCATCGCCTGCCTCAAGTCGGCGATCAGATCGTCAGCGTCTTCCAGGCCAATGGCCAGCCGCACCAGGCCGCCTGCGTGCGGCCAATGCGATGGCGGACGCATGAGCTGCACGTCGTAGGGCACGGCCAGGCTGACCGGACCGCCCCAGGAATAGCCGATCTTGAAGAGCTGCAGGGCATCGACGAAGGCGTCGATCTGCGCTGCCGAATGGCACGGCTGAAAAACGACGCTGAACAACCCGCCTGCGGCGCAGCAGTCGCGCTGCCAGTGGGCATGGCCGGGACTGCCGGGCAGTGCGGGATGGAGCACCTGCGCCACGGCGGGCTGGCCCTGCATCCACTGTGCGATGCGCCGCGCGCTGGCATCGTGTGCGTGGTAGCGCAGCGGCAGGGTGTGCAGACCGCGCAGCACGCGGGCGACGTCGTCGCCGCTCACGCCCAGACCGAGGCGCATGTGGGTGAGCAGCAGGCGTTCGTGCAGGGCGTCGTCGCGGGTGGTCACGCTGCCCATGAGCAGGTCGGCGCCGCCGCTCTGGTATTTGGTCAGGGCCTGCATCACCACGTCCACGCCGAGATCGAAGGGCTGCAGGGCGATGCCTGCGGCCCAGGTGGCGTCGATGGCGGTGCGCACGCCGTGCTGCCGCGCTACGGCGATGAGGCCGCGCAGATCGGGCATTTCCATCGTCACCGAACCGGGCGCTTCCAGCCAGAGCAGCCGGGTCTGCGGAGTGATGAGCGCGGCGAGTTCGTCCGGGGTGCAGCGGGCGTCGTAAAGCCGGTGCTCGATGCCCCAGGCAGTGAGCAATCGCTCGGCCAGCTCGCGGCTGGGGCCATACACATTGGAGGGCAGCAGCATGGTGTCGCCCTGTTGCAGCAAGGCCAGATCGACGAGCGCGATGGCCGAAAGCCCCGAGGGACAGAGCACGCAGTGGCGCCCGCCGTCGAGCGCGGCCAGGCGCTCTTCGAGAATGAAAGTGGTGGGGGTGCCGTGCAGTCCGTAGGTGTAGCCCGCCTTGCTGCGCCAGTCGCGCGCGCGCATGGCCGCCACATTGGGAAAAATCACGGTGGAGGCGTGGTGCACGCCGGGTTCCACGGCGTCAAAACCCGCCGGTGGTTGATACGGGTGGTGTTGCAAACGAGTGGACAGACGAGGTGACTGCTGTTGCATTTTGGAAGGCGTCAAGGGTTTTTGGTCTAATTGGGGCTCTTGTTGACTCGACATGGATCGGGCTCCGCGATGTGGGGGTCTTGTTTTGCGGGTTTGCACAAGCGGCTTGTCCGCATGGCAAACCAGCGTGAAGCATAGGCCCAATGTCCGGCCCTTTCCGACACTCCCTCCTTGGATCCTGACCCTGCGTCTTTGTTGCCCGGCTCATCGTTACCCAAACCCTGTGCCGGGTTTGCCACCACCGCCCAGCGCTCTGCGCAGCCCTTGCGCACCGACCACCCTGCCTGCGCGATCCCGCCCTGTGTTTCCGAGCGCTCCGGATGGGCCGCCGCACAGTCGTCTGCCTTGTTCCGTGTTTCGCCCGCCCTGGAGCGCCCGTCATGGAAGTGCTGATTCTGTTTGGCCTGATCCTGCTCAATGGTCTGTTCGCCATGTCGGAGATCGCGCTGGTCACGGCGCGCCGCGCCCGCCTCACCGCGCTGGCCGAAGCGGGCAACGACAACGCCCGCACCGCGCTGCACCTCTCGGAGCAACCCACGCGCCTGCTCTCCACGGTGCAGATCGGCATCACCTCGATCAGCGTGCTCAACGGCATTCTGGGCGAGGCGGCGTTTTCCGAGCCGGTGGCCAACTGGTTGATCTCTCTGGGCCTGTTGCCCAAGTTTGCTGGCGTAACCGCCACTGCGCTGGTGGTGTTGGCCATCACCTACGCCTCCATCGTGATCGGCGAGCTGGTGCCCAAGCGCCTGGGCCAGCTCGCGCCCGAGCGCATCGCCATGGTGATGGCGCGGCCGATGACCTGGCTGGCGCGGGCAGCCTCGCCCTTCGTTAGATTGCTGTCGATTTCGACCGATCTGCTGCTCACCCTGATGCGGGTGCGGCACGACACCATGCCGCAGATGACCGAAGCCGAAATCAACGAGGTCCTCGAAGAAGGATCGGACGCCGGGGTGATCGAGGAGCAGGAGCACGAAATGGTGCGCAATGTGTTCCGCCTCGACGACCGGCAGATCGCCTCGCTGATGACCCCGCGCAACGAAATCGAGTATCTCGACGTCGATCAGCCGCTGTCCGAAAACCTGAACAAGATCGCGCAGTCCACGCATTCGCGCTTTCCGCTGGTGCGGCGCGGGCTGGAAGAAGTGATCGGGCTGGTGTCGACCAAGGAGCTTCTGGGCCGCTTCATCCGCCGCGAGGGCATCGACGATCTGAGCAAGGCCGCCATTCCGGCGACCTTCGTACCCGAAAGCCTGACCGGGTTGGAACTGCTGCAGACCTTCCGCCAGAGCGCCGAGCACACCGCGATGGTGATCGACGAATACGGTCAGACCATGGGCATCGTCACCGTGCAGGATCTGATGGAAGCCATCGCCGGGGAGTTCAAGTCGCATCCGTCCGAGGAACCCTGGGCGATGCAGCGCGAAGACGGCTCGTGGCTGATGGACGGCCTCATCACCGTCGACGATCTCAAGAGTCGCTTGAATCTCGCCCACCTGCCCGACGAGGAAAAGCAGCGCTACAACACGCTCTCGGGCATGCTGATGCTGTTGCTCGCGCGCCTGCCGGCCACCGGCGACATCGTGCATTGGGGCGACTGGACTTTCGAGATCGTCGACATGGACGGCAAGCGCATCGACAAGGTGCTGGTGCAGCGCAAGCCCGCCGAAGCCGCGGACGAGTTCTCCGAGCCGAACGAAGGACGCGATTCGAGGCTCTGAACCTCGGCGCGGCGTGGCTGCGCCCCCTGCCCCCAGCCCATGCTGCACGACGCCCTGCTGCTTCTGCCCGATTTCACCCTGATCGTGCTGGGGCTTTTGCTCGTGCGCTTCACCGCGCTCAACCGTAGCGTCTGGGACGGGGTGGAGCGGCTGGTGTATTTCGTGCTGTTTCCGGCGCTGCTGTTCTCCACCACCAGCCGCGGCCATGCCAGCCTGAGCGATACGCGCGATCTGGTCGTGGCCGCAACCGCCATGTTCCTCATCGGCATCATGCTGGCGTATGGCGCATTCTGGGCGCGCAAGGCCGATCAGCGCTGCGTGGCCAGCGGCGTGCAGACGGCGTTCCGCTTCAACTCGTATATCGCCCTGGCGGTGGCCGACCGCGTCGGCGGGCCACCTGCGGTGTCGCTGGTTGCCGTGCTCATCGCCGTGGGCGTGCCGATCTGCAATGTGGCGGCGGTGTGGGCGCTGGCCCGCCATGCGCAGAGCAATGTCTGGCGAGAGCTGCTGCGCAACCCCCTGCTCATCGCCACCGCGGCCGGGCTGACGGTGCATGGCCTCGGCCTGTCGCTGCCCGAGCCCATCGTGCCCGCGCTGGATCGGCTCGGTCATGCCTCCATCGCACTGGGGCTGATGACCGTGGGCGCCGGGCTGCAATGGCGAGGGCTGCACCGGGAATTGCCCGTGGGCATCTGGTTCCTCACCATCCGCCACCTGCTGCTGCCCCTCGTGGCGATGGCCCTGGCCTGGGCGTTACACCTGCCGCCGCTGCAGGCCTTGGTGCTGGTGCTGTTCGCCGCCATGCCCACCGCGTCGAGCGCCTATGTGCTGGCCGCGCGCATGGGCGGGGACGGACCCTACGTCGCCGGTCTGGTCAGCCTGTCCACGGTGCTCGGCGCCTTCTCCATTCCGGTGTTCCTGGCCGTGATGCAGCACTGATTGATCTCCAATTTTTCGCTTTGTGACGTACCGCATACTGAGCGTTTCAGTGTGGTTTACAGTGAGATGACATTTTTGCCCTGTATCCTTACTGTCTTGAAATGACACTCACCTCCCTGCCCAGGATGAAACGGCCCCCTGACTCGCTCCGTTCGTTCCCCCCCGAGGGGGGCGTCAGTTCCTTCGGAACGGCCGTGCGGAACTGACATGCCGAATTTCCACGTCATTTTCTGGAGACACGCCGAAGCCGAAGACGCCGTGGGCTCGGCGCAGGGCGACGAGATCGATCTGCGCCGCCCTCTCACCAAGCAAGGCCGGCGCGATGCGGCGCTGGTTGCAGCCTGGATCAAGTCGCAGTTGCCCAAACCCTGGACGGTGGTTTCCAGCCCCGCCCAACGTGCGCGACACACCGCGCAACACCTCAACGACTATCCGGTCATCGACCCACGCCTGCGACCGGAATCGTCCCTGGAAGAACTGCTCTCGGTAGTCGCCGAATTTCCACGCGATGGCGGTGCGCTGGTGCTCGTCGGCCATCAGCCCACCCTGGGACGCGCCGGACTCTACTGGATCACCGGCTGCGATCAACAGTTCTCGCTGCGCAAAGGCGGTCTGCTCTGGGCGGTGGAGCGCAACCGCGAAGCGGGCATCCAGCGCAGTCTGCGCGCCTGCGTCAGCGCCGATCTGCTGGGCGATTGATCGCTTTGCTCACAACGCTTGCACTGTCACACCAAATTCACGATTCTTTCACTGAACCGTCACGGCGCATTCTTATCTTCCGCTCAAACCTGTGGAGGAAAGACCATGTTCGACGACGAACACGCGCATCCGATGGAAAAACGCACGGAGCAGCATCCGGCGAGTCTGGGCGCCCAATCGGTTCAGACGCATTCGGTTCAGACGCATTCTGCACCGATCTCGCAGCATCTCAGCGTCGCCTGGGCGCGCCATGCCGATGAAGTGCGTGAGGCGCAGCGCCTGCGCTACAAGGTGTTCGTCGAAGAAATGGGCGCGCAGGTCAAAACGCCCGAACCCGGTCTGGACATCGATCTGTTCGACGCCTACTGCGACCATCTGCTGGTGCGCGACGCCGAAGGGCGGCTGATCGGCACCTACCGCGCCCTGCCCCCGCATCAGGCCAGGCGCGTGGGCACGCTCTACACCGAAACCGAGTTCGATCTCACCCGCCTGTACCACCTCAAGCCGCGCCTGCTGGAAATCGGGCGCTCCTGCGTGCACCGCGACTGCCGCAACGGCGCGGTCATCATGGCCTTGTGGAGCGGCATCGCCACGTATATGCAGCGCCATGGGCTCGATGCCCTGATCGGCTGCGCCAGCATGTCCATGCGCTGCGGCGGGCACACCGTCGCGAGTCTCTGGGCGCAGTTGCAGAAAAGCCATCTGGCCGCCATCGAAGACCGGGTGCATCCACGCCTGCCCCTGCCGGTGCAACACCTGCGGCAAGACCTCGCGGTCGAGCCGCCGCCGCTGCTCAAGGGCTATCTGCGCGTCGGTGCCAAGGTGTGCGGCGCCCCTGCCTGGGATCCGGACTTCGGCGTGGCCGATTTTCCGCTGCTGATGCGATTGAGCCAGGTCAACCGGCGCTACGCGCGGCATTTCCTCGGTCAAGTGAACCTCGCCTGAGCCTCGCCTCGCGCAGGCGCAAGCCTTCGACCTCAGCTCGTCCCCACCATATCCTGCGGCCGCACCCAGCGGTCGAACTCTTCCGCACTCACCAGGCCCGAAGCCAGCGCCGCCTCGCGCAGGGTGCTGCCGCTGTGGTGGGCGGCCTTGGCGATGGCCGCGGCGCGGTCGTAGCCGATGTGCGGCGCTAGCGCGGTGACGAGCATCAGCGAACGCTGCATCAACTCGGTGATGCGCGCGCGGTCGGCCTCGATGCCGCGCGCCAGATGATGATCGAAGCTGGTCATTGCGTCGGTGAGCAAGCGCAGGCTTTGCAGCACGTTGTGCGCGATCAGCGGCTTGAACACATTGAGCTCGAAGTTTCCCGAAGCCCCGCCGATATTGATCGCCACATCGTTGCCGAACACCTGCGCGCACACCATGGTGAGCGCCTCGCACTGCGTGGGGTTGACCTTGCCGGGCATGATGGAGCTGCCCGGCTCGTTCTCGGGAATGCGAATCTCCCCCAGACCGCTGCGCGGCCCCGAGGCCAGCCAGCGCACGTCGTTGGCGATTTTCATCAGCGCCGCCGCCAGCGTTTTGAGCGCACCGTGCAGGAACACCAGCGCTTCGTGCCCGGCCAGCGCGGCGAACTTGTTGTCGGCGCTCACGAATGGCAGCCCGGTCTGCCGTGCCAGTTCGGTGGCCACGCGCACACCGAACGAGGCATGCGTGTTCAGCCCCGTGCCCACCGCCGTGCCGCCCACTGCCAGCGCATACACCGGGCCGAGCGCGGCATCGATGGCCCGGCGCGAAATATCGAGCTGGGCGACATAGCCCGAAAACTCCTGACCCAGGGTCAGCGGGGTGGCGTCCTGCAGATGGGTGCGGCCGATCTTGACGATGTCGGCAAACGCATCGGCCTTGGTCTGCAGGATGGTGCGCAGGGCGATGAGCGCGGGCAGCAGGTATTGCGCCGTCTGCGCAGCCGCGGCCACATGCATGGCCGTGGGGAAAATATCGTTCGACGACTGGCCCATATTGACCTGGTCGTTGGGATGCACGATGCGATCCAGCCCGACTCCGCCGCCCAGCAGCACCGAGGCGCGGTTGGCCAGCACCTCGTTCATATTCATATTGGTCTGCGTGCCCGAGCCGGTCTGCCACACCGACAGCGGAAACTCGTCGGGATAGCGCTCGGCGATCACCTCATCGGCCGCCTCGATGATGGCCTGCGCGATGCGCAGATCGAGCTTGCCCAGCTCGGCGTTCACACCGGCGCAGGCGCGCTTGACCAGAGCCAGCGCCCGGATGAACTCGCGCGGCATCTTCTCGGTGGAAATGGCGAAATGCTGCAGCGAGCGCTGCGTCTGCGCGCCCCACAGATGCGCCTCGGAGACTTCAATGGGGCCGAACGAATCGGTCTCGATGCGCATGCCCTCGCTGGGCTCTTTGGACTGTTGGGCGGTATTGCCGTCTTGGTTCATGGGTATCTCCTGATCGGTTGATGCGTTTGTAGCGCCTGCGCTGCAACATTTCCACTGGCGAGGTTGTGACCGCATCATTCAGTCACCTCGTCGGGATAAAGTCTTGCAACGCGATTTGCGATTGGATACGCATGTCAGCTTGACCCGATTCGGCTTGAGATCCTAGACTGCATCGCAACAACAACGGCGATGGAGTTCGCCAAAACCGCGCGGGGCCGCCCCCAAGCTGATGACTCCTACCTGCCGCAAGCGGCTTTGCCCACTTGCGCTTCACGACAGGGAGGAATCATGCGCGGTGACGTCATCTTGCAGCAAGTGTGTCAGATGCTGACCATTGTGCTGCTCTCTCCCCTGCTGCACGGCTTCATCGTCACGATGGAAGAAAAGGTGCAGCGCGGTCGCGGCCCCAGCCTCTTCCAGCCTTACCGCGATCTCTACAAGCTGTTCCGCAAAGAGATCGTGGTGCCGCAGACGGCTTCGTGGATCTTCTGGGCGGCGCCCATCGTGGCGTTCTCGGCCATGCTCACGGTGCCCATTCTCATCCCGGTGCTGACCGACTACCCGCTGCCGCTGTCGGACATGGGCGACATTCTCGGCGGCGGGCTCATTCTCACCCTGGGCGGCTTCGCCATTTCGCTCGCCGGGCTGGACAGCGGCCATCCCTACGGCGGGCTGGGATCGAGCCGCGAGGCCATGCTGTCGATTCTGGCCGAACCTACGCTGATCATGGTGTTCGTCGGCATCACCCTGCTGGCGCAGGCCATGCTGCCCTTTGTCGTCAACCATCTGCTGGCGGCCAGTCCCGCGGTGTTCTGGAGCCCGGCGCATCTGTTTCTGGTGGCGGCCTTTTTCATTCTGCTCACGGTGGAAACCGAGCGCCTGCCCATCCATTCGAGCATTCACTACGAGATCTACATGATCGGCGAGGCGCGCATTCTCGAATACTCCGGCCCGCTGCTGGCGCTGCTCAAGTGGGCCTCGTGGATGAAGCAGGCCATTCTCTACACCATTTTTCTCAACGTGCTGACGATTCCCTGGGGGCTGTCGATCGAGGGCACGGCGCTCGGACTGCTGGGCGCAACTCTCGCGCTGCTGGCCAAGTGGGCGGCAGTCGCCCTCATCATGGTGTTCGTCGATACCGCGCAGTCGCGGCTGCGTTTCTACCGCTATCAGGAGCCGCTGGCGCTGTCTTTCCTGATGGCGCTGCTGGCCATCGTGGCGCGGCAGGTGTGAGGAGCCCACCATGCTGATCTTTCACCTCGGCGGTGTGCAGGCCTCGTTGTTCAGCCTGCTGACCATCGTCGCGCTCATCCTGGCCTTCGTCATGCTGGGTTCGCACTGGATCAAGAACCACATCCTGGCGTTCGCCGCGGAGTCGTGGGTGATCGCGGCGCTGTCGGCGGCCATCGGCATCACCGGCCACTATCCCGAGCTGGTATTCATCGCCGCGCTGACCGCGCTGTTTCGCGGCACGCTGCTGCCGTACCTGCTGCTGCGCATCGTCAACGACCTCAGGCAGAACCGCGAGTTCACCCCGCTGCTGCAACCGTCATCGAGTGTGGTGCTGGGCGGCTTTCTGGTGCTGTTTTCCTACGCCCTGGCGCACAAGCTGGGGGTGCGCATGAATCTGGTGGACAACATCGCGGTGCTGGCGCTCACCGCCATGTTCGCGCTCAAGCTCATCGGCTTTTTGATGCTGGTGCTGCGGGCGGAGGCGGTGAGTTCCATCCTCGGGCTGCTGGTGATCGAAAACGGCATCTTTCTCGGCTCGCAGATTCTGGTGCCGGGCATGCCCCTGCTGCTGGAAATGGTGATTCTGTTCGACCTGCTGATCATCGTCTCGACCTTCGGCATGCTCATCCGCTTCCTGCACAAGGAAGTGGGCACGACGAGCAGCCGCGAACTCACGCGACTGGTGGGGTGAGGCGATGATCTGGAACGTCCTCTATGCGATCTGGACGGTCACCGGGCTGGCGATGGCGGGGGGATGGGTCTCGCGACGCAGCCGCGTGGCCGAGGCGCTCAATCTGGCTGCGGCCGTCATCGACTTCGTGCTGGTCGTGGTGCTGCTGATCGCCACGCCGGGTCAGCCGATCACGGCGCTGAATCACTACCTGCTGCTCGACGACTTCGGCGTGTGGGTGATGTTCTGTCTGGCCATCGTGTATCTGCTGGCCAGCGTGTATGCGATTGGCTATATGCGCTGGATGCATGGCGAAGCGGCGCGGCTGCATCGCTTTTACTCGCTGTTCGCCGCATTTGCGCTCACCATGTTCCTCGCCCCGGCGCAGAACAACCCCGGCCTGTACTGGATCGCCATCGATCTCACAACAATAGTCAGCGCCTTTCTGGTGGGCTTTCAGCGCGCACCCGAGAGCATCGAGGCGGCGTGGAAATACATCGTCATCGTCTCCGCCGGGCTGGGTCTGGCGCTGCTGGGCACGGTGCTGTTTTACTGGGCCGGCACCTTCATCCTCGGCCCGGTTTACGACATGACCTGGGCCAATCTCGCCTCCATCGCGCCCAAGGCCGAGCCGCTGTTGCTCATGCTCTCCTTCCTGCTGGTGCTGGTGGGCTTTGGCACCAAGGTGGGGCTGGCGCCCATGCACACCTGGCTGCCGGATGCGCACAGCGAAGGCCCGGCGCCGGTGTCGGCCATGCTGTCGGGCGCGCTGCTCAACTGCGCCATGCTGGGCATCTTGCGCTATCTGCACATCCTGCGGAGCACGTCCATCGAAACGATGGCGCGCACCGCGCTGGTCGTGCTGGGCGCCTTCAGCCTGTTGGTGGCGGCGCTGTTCATCAGCCGACAGACCATCATCAAGCGCCTGGCGGCGTATTCGAGCGTGGAGCACATGGGCGTGATCGCGCTGGGATTTGGCTTCGGCGGGCCGCTGGGTGTGATCGGCGCGCTCTATCACATGCTCAACCACTCGCTGACCAAGTCGCTGGTGTTCTTCGGCGCGGGCAACATGATGCACGCCTACGAGAGCAAGGACATCGCCAGGATTCGCCGCGTGCTGCGCTTTTTTCCGCGCAGCGGCGCGATCTGGCTGGCCGGGGCAGTGGCCATCACCGGCGCGCCGCCATTCGGGCTGTTTCTGTCGGAGCTCACCATCCTGCGCGGCGGCATGCAGAGCGCCAACCCCTGGGCGGTGTGGTGGATGGCGGTGCTGCTCATCGTCATTTTCATCGGCTTTCTCAACCACTTCCGCGCCATGTATTTCGGCCCGCGTCCCGACCATGCCCCGCATCTGAAATTGAAATTCGTGCACGTCGCGCCGATGGCCGTGGCGCTGGCCGCCATCCTGCTGCTCGGCCTGTGGTGGCTGCCGCCGATCTGGGCCCATCTGGCGAGCATCGCCACGCAACTCGGAGGGGTTTGAGATGAAACTGCCCCCTGACTCGCTGCGCTCGCATTCCACCTCGCGGCTTGCAAGCCACTCGGATTCGCATGGCATGAGTCAGTCCGCAGGGACTGCCTCATGTCCCGCTCATCCCCCCGAGGGGGGTGTCAGCTCCTTCGGAACGGCCGTGCGGAGCTGAGATGAAACTGCCCCCTGACTCGCTGCGCTCGTTCCCCCCCGAGGGGGGTGTCAGCTCCTTCGGAACGGCCGTGCGGAGCTGACATGCGCCACTGCGACACCGCCCGCCTGAGCCCCGCCGAACTGTTGACGGCGGCCGACAGCCTGCTCACCGAACTGGGCGACGCCCCCAGCGCGCACGGTCGCATGCAAATGGCCTATGCCTGCGGCTGCGCCGACGGCGACATCGAGGTGATCTACGTCCTCAGCCAGGGTGCGAACCAGCCCTACAAGGTCTGGCGCGTGCGACCGGAACATCACACCCTGCCCTCGCTGGCCAACAAGCTGCCGCTGCTGGGCTGGTACGAGCGCGAGATGATGGATCTGTACGGTCTGCACTTCGAGGGCCACCCCGAGCCCAACCCGCTGGTGCTGCACGAAGGCGAGCCGCGCGACCCGGCGCCACTGGCGTCTGGCTTCGACCCCGCGGCCCCGACCAGAGACTATTCGCCGCTGCCGCCCATCGTGCCGCAGGTGCAGGGGCCGGACATCCAGCGCCTGCCCTTCGGTCCGGTGCGGGCCGACATCGTCGAGTCGGCGCAGTTCCTGTTTTTCTACATCGGCGAGGGCATCCTGCACTATCACCCGCGGTTGTTCTACAAGCACCGGGCGATGGAGGCGCGGTTCCAGGGCCAGCCATTCGCCGCAGGGGCCGTGCTGGCCGAGCGCGTCAGCGGCATCGATTCGGCAGCGCACGCGCTGGCCTATGCGCAGGCAGTGGAAGGCGCGATGGGCTGGCGCGCACCGCCGCGCGCGCGCTATCTGCGCGTCATCCTCGCCGAGCTGGAGCGGCTGTACAACCATCTGCACTACCTCGGCCATCTGTCCAAGACCACCACGCTCAAGGTGGGCGAAGCCGAGGGACATCTGCTCGAAGAGCGGGTGAAGCAGATCAATGCCAGGCTCACCGGCAGCCGTTTTCTGCGCGGCCTCATCACCCCCGGCGGCCTGCGGCGCGATGTCGATCTTTCCGGGCTGGACAAGGCGCTCGATGCCATCAACGACGAGATCGAGCGCTATCTGCAGCACCTGGAAAACACCCGCAGCCACCTCGACCGGCTGATGACCACCGGGCGTCTGGCGCGCCAGGTGGCGTTCGATCAGGGCGCCTGCGGCCCGATCGAGCGCGCCAGCGATCTCGACCGCGACCTGCGCCGCGACCACCCCTACGCCCACTATGAGAAGGTGCGCTTTTCCGTGCCGGTGCAGCCGGGCGGCGATGCCCACGCCCGCTCGCTGGTGCGCATGGAGGAAATCCGCGAATCGCTGGCCATCATTCGCCAGACCATCGGTCGAACCAAGCCCGGCGAGGTGCTGCGCTTGGACGTCATGGAAGACGCCGACCCGCAGGGCGAGGGCCTGGGCTGGGTGGAGGCTGCGCGCGGTGGGCTGCTTTACGCGGTGCATCTGAGCGAAGACCGCACCCGGCTGCAGCGCGTGAAAATCAAGGAGCCGTCGTTCTCGAACTGGCGGGTGTTTCCGTTCACTGTGGAGGACAGCAATATGATGGATTACGCCATCAACGAAGCCAGCTTCGGCCTGTCCATCGCCGGCGCCGATCGTTAAAGGGGAGAGCCGCCATGCCTGTATGGACCTGGTTCGGCCTGCAAAAAGGCCGCGCGACCACCTCCTGGCCCGAACACCCCGGCGCCGATGGGCAGGAAGGCGTGCTCGGCCTGCCGCGCTTCGATGCGGCGCGCTGTACTGGAGAGCGCCCCCAAGCCGCTGCTTTGCAGCGGCTGCCCACCGAGAGGGATGAGAAAACTTGGGGCGGCCCTGCGTTTTCTCATGAGCAAGGCGGCTGCAGCGATTGCGTGGCGGCCTGCCCGGCGGCGGCCATCACGCGCAACGAAGCGGGCGCGGTTCAGCTCGACTACGCCCGCTGTGTGGGCTGCCAGATCTGCACCGAAGTCTGCCCGCAAGGCGCGTTCACCGTCAGCCATGACTGGGCTTTCGGCGTGCGCGACAAGGCCGATCTGGTGAACCTAGGCTGCGGACAAGACTCCCCACCCCAACCCTCCCCACCGGGTGGGGAGGGAGAAAAGCGCGCCTCCCCCACCTCGTGGGGGAGGGCGGGAGGGGCATCCGAAAGTGACGCGAAGCGCAGTTCTCACCTCCCCCACTTGTGGGGGAGGGCGGGAGGGGCATCCGAAGAAGACGCGAAGCGCAGTTCTCACCCCCCCCACTTGTGGGGGAGGGCGGGAGGGGGAGAAGCGAACACCGCCGCACTCGAACAGCAACTCAAAGGCTTTGGCCGCAGCCTGCACATCCGCCACGTCGACGCCGGTTCGTGCAACGGCTGCGAAAGCGAGCTGCAAGCCCTGCTCAATCCCTTTTACAACCTGCACCGCCTGGGGATTTTTTTCACGCCCTCGCCGCGTTTTGCCGACCTGCTGCTGGTCACTGGCCCGGTGACCGCAGCGATGCGCGAGCCCCTGCTGCGCACCTATGAGGCCATGCCGCAGCCGCGCTGGGTCATGGCCGCAGGCACTTGCGCCACCGGGGGCGGCACGAATGGCGGCGGCTATGCCTGTCATCATGGGTTGGAGGGCATTCTGCCGGTGGACGTGTGGCTGCCCGGCTGCCCGCCCAACCCGGCGGCCTTGATCGAGGCGCTGCTTCTGCTGCTGCGGCGCAGGCCACAGCGGGTGCATGGAGGCCTTCATGAATCTGCCTGATTCCGTCTCACTCGCTGCATTCGGTCTGGCCGCGCTGGCCTGGGTGCTGGCGCTGCTGGCCGATCTGTTCATCGGCACCGTCCTGCCGCGTCTGCTGCTGGCGGCGGGCTGCGCGTTGGCGGCCCTGGGCGCGCTCTGGGGCCTGCCCGAAGGCGGCGCCAGCCTGACCCTGCTGGTTCTGGGCAATGCTCCCGTCGTCTTCCGGCCCGATGCCGCCGCGCTTTGGCTGATGCTGCCCGCGCTGCTGCCTGCCTTGTTCGCCAGCCTGCTCGGCGGCACGGGGCAAGCCCGTGGCTGGGCCGCGGGCGCGGCGCTGTCGCTGCTCGGCGCGCTGGGCGTGTACGGCTTGCAGGACGGCGCGAGCTTTCTCATCGCCTGGGAGATCATGGGCTTTGGCGGCGCGCTCATGTTGCTGGCCGACCATCGCAGCGTGCAGGCCGGGCGCGACAACCTGTTCATGCTCGCCCTGCTCGAAGTCGGCGGCGTGGCCCTGCTGCTGGCCGTGCTCATGCTGGGCCAGAGTCTGGCCTTCGGCACCTACGCGCTTCAGTGGACGCAGTGGGGCGTGGCTTCGGCCTTCTTCCTCGGTCTGCTGTGGCTGGTGGGGTTTGGCGCCAAGCTGGGACTGCTGCCGTTTTACGAGTGGTACCCCGGCGCCTACGGCAGCGGCAGCGGCGCAAGTGGTGCGCTGATGTCGGGGGTGGTGATGAACGCCGCCTACTTCGCCCTCGGCCGCGCCCTGCTGCAATGGATGGGCGATCCGCCCTGGCTTGCCTCCTTCGGGGTTGTGGTGCTGGCTGCAGGCACGTTCACCGCCATTCTGGCCATACTCCATGCCTTCCAGCAGAGCGACTGGCGACGGCTGCTGGCGTTCTCTTCCGCCGAAAACGCCGGGGTGGCGGTGACCGCCCTGGGCGCGGCGCTGGTCTTCCGCGCGGGCGGGCAAGACACCCTCTCGGCCCTGGCCTGGATCGTCGGCATGCTGCATCTCATGGGCCACAGCCTGGCCAAGGGCACGCTGTTTCTCAGCGCCGACGCGGCCGCCGCATTACAGGGCAACCATCATCTGCGGCAAAGCGCCATCCTGCGCCATGCGCCGCTCACCCTCGGCCTGGGCGCGGTGTTCGGCGCCATGAGTCTGGCGGCCATGCCGCCCACCGCGGGCTTTGTGAGCGAGTGGTATCTGTTCCAAAGTCTGTTCCACGACTTCACCCTGAAGACCGACGGCTCGCGCATCGCCCTGGCGCTGGCCGGCGCCGGCATGGCGCTGACCGCCGCCATTGCGCTGGCGACGATGGTGAAGCTGTTCGGCATCGGCCTGCTGGGGCAGAACGAGGAGCAGGCGGCACACCACCGCAAACACCAGACCACACTCACAGCGTTGCAACGGGGAGCCGTGCTCATCACCGGTCTGGCCGTGCCCGCGTTCGCGGTGAGTCTGGTGTTCTGGCTGCCGCAGATGGCCGCCTCGGCCTGGCCCGCCGCGCAAGCGCCGCAGCAGATGACGCACGACTGGCTGCTGGTGCCGCTGTCGGCCGGGTTCGCCTTCATCTCCCCGGCCATGCTGGTGATCGTCGTGCCCTTGCTCGCCCTCATTCCGCTGGCGCTGGTGTGGGGACGGCGCCGCTACGCCGTGCGCCGCGCGCCACTGTGGTGCGGGGGCGAAGACTACGCCGCGCACGCCGGCGCGACCACCGCGCTGTCGTTCTCCAATGCGCTGCGGGTGTTCTACAACTTCATCTACCGTCCGCAAAACGCGGTGGCGCGGCAGTTCGAGGGCAAGGCCTATTTCCTGAAAGAATTGCAGTTCGATTATTCGCAGGCGCCGCTGTTCGGCCCGCTGCTGTTCAACCCGGCAGTGCATGCGGTGCAATGGTTGGCGCGCAAATTGCGTTTCCTGCAGAACGGACTGATGAACGCCTATCTGGCCTATATCGGCGTGTTGTTGTTGGTGATTTTTGGCTGGGTGCTGGTGTGGACGCCGGGCTGAACAGGGCGTCCTGAGTTTCCTGGGCTGCGTCCTGCGGCGTGGCAGTTCTTTCGTTTCCAACCTGCTTTTTCCAAACTTCGGATGCTTTGAATGACTTACGTTTTCATCGCCCTTTTCGCCATCATCGGCGCCTTTGCCCGCTATGGACAGACGCTCGTCGTTCAAGGCATGCTGGGGCGCTCGTTTCCGTTTGCCACGCTGTCGATCAACGTCCTCGGCTCGTTTCTGATGGGTTTTCTGTTTTTCGAAACGCTGGAGCGCATCAACCTCAGCCCTGAACTGCGCGCCGGCATACTCACCGGCGGTTTGGGGGCCTACACCACGTTCTCGACCTTTTCCCTCGAATCGCTGTCTCTGATCGAGAACGGCGAAATGGTGAAAGCCGGGTTGTATATCGGCGCCTCGGTCGTGCTGTCGGTTGCAGCGGCCATGTTCGGCGCCTTTCTGTCACGCAATATGGGAGTCTCGGCATGAGCACCAAATCCGTCACCCTGGTTCGCGTCTATATCAAGGAGGGCGACAAGGACAGCGATCATCACGACCTGATGCGCTCGATCTTCAAACTGCTGCACGAGCAGCACAAGGTGCACGGTGTCACCGTGTTTCGCGGCGTGGCCGGCTTCGGCAGCAAGGGGGAAGTGCATGCCGACGATCTGCTGCGGCTGAACGTGCATCTGCCGCTGGTGCTGGAATTTTTCGACGAACCGGAAGTGGTCGAAGCCGTGCTGCCGCGCATCCAGGAAATGGTGCCGCCAGGCCACATCGTCTATTGGTCGGCGCAGTGCGGCTGCAATTGATTCGCTGATAGTGCTTTCCAAAGCGAGCGCATCATGGGCGAGCGCAGCGCCTTTCAGTACTGCACGTGGTGCTTTGCCGAAATTCCTTTGGATGCCGAGGTCTGCCCCGACTGCGGCACCGACCTCGACGATTACGCGCGGCACACGCCCTACCCCGACCGCCTGATTCATGCCCTGCACCATCCCTTGAGCGAGACGCGCATGGGCGCCATCATCGCCCTGGGCAAGCAGGCTGACCCGCACACCAGCGGCGCGCTGGCCGATTGCGCGCTGGAGCACGATGGCGATGTGATCGAAGGGCTGGAAATCCTGCACGCCCTGGAGCAAATGCCTGCTGCTGACCCGCTGTTGAGATCGGCGCTGCAAAAGTTGGCCGAGCGGCACCCGGCGCATGCGGTGCGTACCCGCGCCCAGCGCCTGCTTCAAACCCTTTGCAAAGTCGATTTACAACAGGATCACGATTCATCCGACCCGAAGACTTCGGCGTAAAGATCGGCGCCGAAGCTGGTCTGCAAGGCATCGCCCACTTCGAGGCGGAAGCTGCGGCTGCCGTCGTCGCGGCGCTGTGCGCGCAGCATCAGCACCTGCCCGGCGTCCTGGTCCTGCAGCCGCCGGGCGGCATCGAACAGATGCGTGACCAGCGCCACCTTGATGCCGCGCTGACGCAGCGCATCGACGACCTGCAGCAACAGCTCGGAGCCTTCGCGCTCGTTGGTCGAGGCAAAAGATTCGTTCGACAGCCACAGCGCGCCTGGGCGTATCTGGTCGGCAATCGCGCTCATGCGGGCCAGCTCCTCATCGAGCTTGCCGCCCTGCATGCCGGCGTCTTCCTCTCGCTTGTAATGGCTGAACAGACCGGTGGTCAGCCCGCCTTCATATGCCTCGGCGGCGACGAACAGCCCGGCATGCAGCATGAGTTGGGCCAGTCCGAGCGAACGCAGGAAGGTGGACTTGCCGCCCTGGTTCGCCCCGGTCACCGCAATCAGGTTCTTGCCCTTGGCATCGAGCGTATTGCCCACCGGGGCGCGCTGCAGGGTGAGCGCCAGCGCGGGGTCGCGCAGCGCCTGTGCGCGCAGAGGCAAGGCTGCGGCGGGTTGGAAACCGGGCAGGCACACCGGCACTTCCAGCTCGGCCAGTCTGTGCTGCAAGTTGAGGCTGGCCACATAAAACCCCAGTTCGGCGCGCAGCAGCTCGAAAAAATCCAGCACATGATCGGTGGCCTGCGCCATGGCATTGGCCACGTCGTTGATGCCGCGATCGACCAGTTCGGACAGCGCCTGCGCGCCCGCTTCGTCACGCTCGGCCAGGCGGAAGGTGTATTGCGGCGGCGCCTGGTGCAGCAGTCGCGCGAGCCAGCCGGGGCGGTTGCCGTTGCCCGCATGCAGCACATAGCCGCTGCCCGCGTTCCCCGCGCCCAGACCCGCGCTGAGCAGCACCCCATGCCGGAAGCGCAGCGTCTCCAGATGCGCCTGCACGGTGTCGAAATAGTCGTCGCCGATGTCGCGCTGCAGGCTCGCGAACAGCGCGCCGAAGGCTTCGGAATGAAAATGGCTCGCCAGGCTGTCGGCTTGCTGCCGCAGCCGGCGCAGGTATTGCACAAAGGTCTGCAGCAACTCGACCGCGCCGCGCAGATTGAAGCTCGGATAGCGCCCGAACAGCCCCAGACCGAACAGATGCTTCTTGCGGCTGTCGATGGCTTGGACCACCAGGGCATAGAGCGCGCGCACTTCTTCGGGATGATCGAGCGCGTCGCGCAGCGCAGCTTGCCGGTAGGCGATGACGCGGGCGTCACCCGCGCCGCTGGCGGCCATCAGGGTGCGAGCGGCCACGTCGAGCAAAAAGGCGTCGCCCTGCGCCATCACGGCCAGCAGCGTGTCGACCTCCAGATCCTGCGCCAGCTCGGGCCACTGGGGCGGCGGATCGGCCTTGGGGTCGAAGTCGCTGTCGGGAAACAGCAGATGGGCTTTCATGCTGTGATCCGTTCGAGCAACTGCTGCCGCGTGACGCCGAACTTTTTCGCCAGCGCCAGGGCGTAAGACTTGCCGTCGGCGGCGCGGCGCACGACCTTGAAGGTGCGGATCGTCGGGTCTTGCGCATCGACCGTGCCGACCATGCTCACGGTGTGCGCATCGAAGGTCGAAAGCTCGTCGAGAAAGGTGACCAACACGCAGGCCGCGCCGATGGCGGAAAGCCGGGCCATGATGCGCCGCGCCAGCCAGAGCGCGTCACCTGGCGTGGTGGATGAAAAAATCTCGTTCATCAGCACCAGGCTGCGCGGCGTGGCCGCAGCCAGAATGCGGTGCATGCGCACCAGATCGTCCTGCAGCTTGCCGCGCTGATTGCTGATTTCTTCGACCCGCTCGAAGTGGGTGAACATCTGGTCGGGCAGCAGCAGGCTGGCGCTGCGCGCGGCCACGGTCAGTCCCAGCGAGGCAATGTGGTGCAACTGGCCGAAGGTGCGTGCCAGCGTGGTCTTGCCGCCGTGGTTGGGGCCGGTGACCACCATCATGCGCTCCTCGCCCAGCAAGGCCATGTCGTTGCACACCACCGGTTTCTGCGCGTCGAGGCACTGCCGGGCCAGCGCCAGGTCGTAGGCTTCACGGGCGTCGATGCGGCCCTGCTCCAAGGTCAGCGCAGGAAAGCACATCGGCAGGCCGGCGCGCTCGAAGCGCTGGGTGTATTCGATCCACGACAGATACCAGGCCAGTTCGCGATCGAGGCGCTCGATGCGGGCATCGGCAAATCCTTCCTGCTCGCGGCGAAACTGCGCCAGCCGCCCGAAGACTTCGGGGTGGAGCAGGGCGACCCGGTCGAGTATCTGCCCTTCCACATGATTGAGCCGGGAAGCCGGGGTGAACTGCACGCGGTAGTCCTTGACCTCGCCCTGACGGAAGCGCGCGAAGGTCTCTGCGATGGTGGCGCTGTAGTCGGGCTGCTGCGGGTCTTGCAGCACCGTGACCGTGGTGCCGTCGATGCGTACCGCGTAACGTATCTGCGCCATCGCGTCGATCAAAGACCGAGCCTCGGTCATGCGGGCGATGTGCGCAGGTGAAGCGAGCAAGGCGGCGACGTGATCGCGCAAGGATTGCATCGCCTGCGATTGCAACCCGGCGCCGACCAGCGCCAGATGCAATGCTTCGAGGGCATGGCCGTAGATCAGCGCCGCATCCACGAACCAGCGCTGTCCTTCGGCAGCGTAGCCCGCCTGCCTGTCCCGCCGCAGCGCGGCGCGCAAGTCCTGCATGCTGCGCTGGAACGCGCGCATGCCCTTGAGCAGCGGCGCCTGCTGCAGATCACGCAGCGCAGCCTGACGATATTGCACGAGGCTCAAGTCGTGCAGCGGCGTGCCGAACAGCACCTGCAGCACAGCCAGCACCTCGGCGCGATACGGGGCTTCGTCATCCGCATGATCGATCACATAGAGCGATGGCTTTTCACGCGGCGCAAAGCCGGCGTAAGTCGCGGAGAAAATCGCTTCGAGGAACAGATCGTGAAACACATCGCGCAGATCGGGGCGCGACTGCGCGGCCTCCTGCTCTGGCGTCGGATAGACGATGCTGTAAAAACCCGACGCCGTGGTCACGCCGACCCCAGCATCAGACGGTCTGTGCTTCAACCTGAACCGCAACAGCCTGTTGCGGCGCAGCCGCTCCTGCCTTGCCCGTATCCGTCTGGCCGGCACGCGCATACTGATAGCTGCGGTTGAACGGATACTCGCTCTGCCGTGCGCGCAGCATGCTTTCGCAGTCGATGCGATCTTCCACCACCCCATTCGGACGGCTGCCCAGTATCTGGAACAGCGAAATCCACCCCTGCTCGAAACCCATGGCCGATCCGGCGAGGTACAGCCGGTAGGCGCGCAAGGTCTTTTCCGCCTTGTCGCCCAACACGCGTCGGGCTTCGTCGAGACGGCCTTCGAGCGCATCGACCCAGTACCACAGCGTCTTGGCGTAGTGCGGACGCAGGCATTCCATGTCCAGCGGCTCCAGCCCGCCGCGCGACATGGCGTCGGCCATCACGCTGATGTGCACGAGCTGGCCGCCGGGGAAGATGTATTTCTCGATGAAGTCGCCCATGCCGCCGGCGAGCTGGCTGTTGTCCACCCCGCCCGCCGTGATGCCGTGGTTCATCAACAGCCCGCCGGGTTTGAGCAGGCGGCGGATTTTGCTGAAATACAGCGGCAGGTTGGGACGGCCGACGTGCTCGCACATGCCCACCGAGGCCACCTTGTCGAAGGGCTGGGTTTCATCGACGTCACGGTAGTCTTGCAGCAGCATCTTCACCCTGCCCTGCAGTCCCTTTTGTTCGATCAGATTGTTGACGTAGGCGTACTGATTCTTCGACAGGGTGATGCCCGTGGCATTGACGCCATAGTGCTCGGCGGCCCACAGCAGCAGCCCGCCCCAGCCCGCGCCGATGTCGATGAAGCGCTCGCCCGGCTTGAGCATGAGCTTGGTGCAGATGTGATCGAGCTTGGCTTCCTGCGCCTGGGCCAGGGTCATCGATGGCTCGGCGAAATAGGCGCAGGAATAGACGCGGCGCGGATCGAGCCACAGGGCGTAAAAATCGTCGGATATATCGTAATGGCTCTGGATCTGCCTGGCGTCCTGCTTGCGGCTGTGGTGACTGTGTTCCCACAAGGTGCGGCGCAGGCCATGCCAGAGTCGCGCCGTGGCGGCCGACGGCTCGTTGCGCGGATCGTCGTCGAGCAGCACCGGGGCGATGCGCATGAGATCGCGCAGATTGCCCAGAATGTCCACCATTCCCTCGACATAGTCTTCGGCCAGCTTGCCGATCTGCCCGGTGGAGATGTGCCACAGCGCACGCTTGTCGCGCAGCCGCATTTCCACCTGCGCATGGCTAGGCCCCACACGCTGGCCGCCCGGCAGCACCACGCTGCAGGAGAGCGGAAGTTGCGACAGACGTTGATCCACCCGACCGAGAAGAGAAGACGGGATCGAAGACATACTGAACTCCTTTCAGATGTGGGCAGACGCGACGCAAAGCGACTGCGGATACAAGTAGATGGGGAAGTTCTGTCGATGGCAGCCCTGAGCGGGCTCACGGTCCTGCACCTGCGGCAGGATGAAATTGATCTTACTGAATGTGAACATCAACAACCCCCCTGAAGAGGGCCTTCCGTTGCGCAGACAACCGTCGACCATGAACAGGGGTAGGAGTCATCAGCCCAAGAGTGGAAGGCTCTGGCAAGGCATTTGTATGGCGAACTCCAGCGCCTTCGATATATAGAGAATCTAGGCCATGATCCAGGAAGGGTCAATGCCCCAAACCGCTCCAATTGCATCGAAATACAAGCTACCGGCATGACCCACAGGCTCAGTATTTCTGCCGCGCCGGAATCACCCCGCGCACGCCGCCCAGCGGCTCGGCCACGTCGCCGGCAAAGCGTGGAATGAGGTGCAGATGCACATGAAAAATGCTCTGCCCGGCCGCGCGGCCGCAATTCACGCCCAGGTTGAAGCCGTCGGGCCTGCGCTCGCGCAGCAGCAGGTCACGTCCCGTCGCGGCCAGAGCGAGCAGCGCCTGCTGTTCCTGCGGCGTGCAGTCGAACCAATCGGCCACATGACGAAACGGAATGAGCAGCAGATGCCCCGGGTTGACCGGGCTGCGGTCGTACACCGCAAACCCCAGTTCATTGTGCAGCACCCAGGGCATGTCCTGGCAGAACGGGCATTGCGGATCGCCGCCCTCTCTCATGTCAGGCCCCGCAGATGCGTGGTGTCGTTGACGAGTTGCAGCGCCACCTTGCCCTGCGCATCCACGCTGAACAGATTGAGGCAGCAAGGTTTTTGCGTGATGCGCCAGTAGCCGGAAAGCGGCAGATCGAGCGCGTGCAGCAGCAGCGCGCGATTGACGCTGTCGTGCCCCACCAGCACCACCGTGTGGTCGGCATGGCGCTGCATCAAGGTACGAAGGCCGTCTGCGGTGCGCAGCGCCAGATCCTGCAGCGACTCGCCGCCGGGAAAACGCACCCACTGCGGCGCGCTTTTCCACAGGGCATATTCCTGCGGATGCGCCGCCTTCACTTCGTCGTGGGTCTTCCATTGCCACTCGCCATAATCGAGATCGTTCACGCCGTCGAGCACCTGTGCGCTCAGGCCGCAGGCTGCGGCAATCTCTGCGCCGGTTTCGCGGCAGCGCCCCATCGGGCTGGTGTAGACCGCCTGCGGAGCGAACTCGGCGGCGATGCGCTGCGCCACCGCCTGGGCCTGCTGGCGACCGAGCGCGGTCAACGCCAGTTCCATGCGCCCGCGAAAGCGCTCGGGATGAATGCCTTCGACTTGGCCATGTCGCGTCAGGATGATTTGCATCGCATGCTCCTCCTTCAGATCGATCGAACCTTATGCGGCAGACATGACGCCATCAAGAAAGACTGTGTAACGCGACATTCCAGTTCAGCCGCGCCCACTCGGCGGCCTCCTGCCGCAGGCTGTATTCGGTCAGCGGATTGGCCCTGAGCCAGGATTGCGGGGCGATGATGTCGAGCGGCGGACGCAGGCCCGGGAGGCTCACCCCGGCGGGCTGATAGCGCAGGTGCAGACCATCGATATCGACGGCGGTGCGGTTGCGCGCCAGAATGACCGCCAGACGCAGCGCCATGACAGCGTCGAGATCCAGGCTTTCCAGATCGGTGGCGCTGAGTTTTTTCAGCTTGCCGGTGTGCGCCAGCACCAGTTGCGCCAGCGCGGCCTGCTCGCTGCGCGAAAAGCCTGGCATGTCGGCGTTCGCGGCGATATAGGCCGAATGCTTGTGATAGGCGCTGTGCGAGATCGACAAGCCGATTTCATGCAATTGCGCGGCCCAGCGCAGCAGACGCTGCTCCGCATCGCAGGCGTCGGGGCGAAGCTGCGCATACAGCCGCAGCGCCAGTTCGGCAACCCGCTGCGCCTGCTGCGGGTCGGCGCCATAGCGCTGGATGAACTGCAGCGCCGTCACCTCGCGCATGTCGTGCGACTGCTCGCGCCCGAGCAGATCGTAGAGCACACCCAGGCGCAGGGCGGCGTCGGTGACTTCCATGTGCTCGATGCCCAGCTCCTCGAACACGCCGAGCATGATGGCCAGCCCTCCGGCCGCCACCGGCACGCGGTCGGGTTTGAGCCCCTCCAGGCGCAGCTTGTTCAGATTGCCCGCCCGCACGAAGGCTCGGCGCAGTTCGCGCAGTCCTTGCAAGGTGATGTCGCCCGGCTGGTCGGGCGGATTGAAACCATTGGAACCGAGCATGTCGGCCAGCGCGCGTGCCGTGCCGCTCGAACCCACGGCATGGTTCCACCCGCTGCGCCTGAAGTCGGCGGCGATGATCTGAATCTCCTTGCGCGCGGCAATCTCGGCGGCGCGCATCGTGGTTTCGTCCACCTGATTGCCCGGAAAGAAACGCTGGCTCATCGACACGCAGCCGATGTAGAGCGACTCCATCATCCCCGGCTCGTAACCCTGGCCGATGATGAACTCGGTCGAACCGCCGCCGATATCGACCACCAGACGCCTGCCCTGCACCACCGAGACCGAATGCGCCGCGCCGATATAGACGAGCCGGGCCTCTTCCCGCCCGGCGATGACCTCGATCGGAAACCCCAGCGCGGCCTGCGCGCGCTGCAGGAATTGCGGCGCATTCTTCGCCACCCGCACGGTGTTGGTGGCCACAGCGCGCACCCGGTCCGGGTGAAACTGCCGCAGGCGCTCGCCGAAACGATGCAGGGTCTGCAGCGCGATCTGCTGCGCCGCTTCGGAGAGATACTTCTTGTCGTCCAGCCCCGCGGCCAGACGCACGGGCTCGCGCAGCGAATCGATGGCGTAGATCTGCACCCCCGCAGCGCTGTCCTGAGCCCGGCCGATCAGCATGCGAAAACTGTTCGACCCGAGATCGACGGCGGCGAGATGATGATTGAGCAGATTGGGCATACCAGGAATTGAACGTCGGTTTGATGACAGGTTTTTGAAAACTGTCATCAAGATTTCATCGGAAACCGTCATTCTCGCTCGGTTTGTTTCCGGTGCTGGCAAAATGCCGGTTGTTTGTTCACCCGAATTCTTCATGCCCCATCCCAACACTGCGCCACGCCTGCTCAATCGTGAGCTGGGCACCCTCGAATTCAATCGCCGCGTGCTGTTCCAGGCGCTCGACGACACCAATCCCCTGCTCGAACGCCTGCGCTTTCTCAGCATCATGTCGAGCAATATGGACGAGTTTTTCGAGACTCGCGTCGCCACCCTGCAAGACATGCTGGAGGCCGATCCGAACTCGCATACACCCGACGGCATGCGAGTCAGCGACGCCCTGGTCGAGATTTCCGCGCGCGCCCATGCGCTGATCGCCGACCAGTACCGCGTCTTGCAACAGGCCGTGCTGCCCGCGCTGGACAGGCAGGGCATTCGCCTCTACCGCCTGTGCGACTGGACCGACGCGCAGCGCGCTTGGGCGCAGCACTATTTCGAGACCGAAGTCTCGCCGCTGCTCACGCCCATCGGTCTCGACCCGGCGCACCCCTTTCCTCGCGTCATCAACAAGAATCTGGTGTTCGCCGTGCAGCTCGGCGGCACCGACGCCTTCGGCCGCAACATCGAGCTGGGCGTGGTGCAGACGCCGCGCACGCTGCCGCGCATCGTGCCCATGCCTGCAGAACTCTGTGACGTGCGCTATGGCTTCATCCTGCTGTCATCCTGCATGCAGGCGTTTGCCGCGCAGTTGTTTCCGGGGCTCGAAGTGCTCGGGGTGCATCAGTTCCGCGTCACCCGCAACAGCGAGCTGTTCATCGACGACGACGACATCACCAATCTGCGCGCCGCCTTGCAGGGCGAATTGCGCGCCCGCCATTTCGGCGATGCCGTGCGGCTCGAAGTCGCCGCCGACTGCCCGCCCGCGGTCATCGACAGACTGCTGCGCGAAAACAATATCCTGCCGCGCGACTGCTACCGCGTGGACGGCCCGGTGAACCTGGTGCGGCTGCAGGAAATCCTCGATTCCGTCAACGAACCGCAACTGCTGTTCCCGCCCTACCTGCCCGCCCTGCCGCGCGACTGGCCCGGAGTCGATGCCGAGATTTTCGACCGCATCCGCGCGCGCGACATCCTGCTGCATCATCCCTACGACGCCTTCTCTCCGGTGGTCGATCTGGTGAAGACGGCCGCGCGCGATCCTTCGGTCGTTGCCATCAAGCAGACCATCTACCGCACCGGCGGCAACTCCGAGCTGATGGACGCGCTCATCGAAGCCGCGCGCAACGGCAAGGAAGTCACCGTGGTGCTGGAGCTGATGGCCCGGCTGGACGAGGAGACCAATATCAACTGGTCGTCGCGGCTGGAAGATGCGGGCGCGCACGTCGTGTTCGGCGTGGTCGGCTTCAAATGCCACGCCAAGATGCTGCTCATCGTGCGCCGCGAAGCCAGCGAGGGCAACGGCCACAAGGTGCTGCGCATGTATGCGCATCTGGGCACCGGCAACTATCACGCCCGCACCGCCCGACTCTACACCGACTTCGGCCTGATGACCGCCCACCCGGAGATCTGCGAGGACGTGCGCCGCGTGTTCCTGCAGATCACCGGCTCCAGCCAGGCGCAGGAACTCAAACGGCTGTGGCAAGCCCCCTTCACCCTGCATGCCAACGTGCTGGCCGCCATTGCGCGCGAGGCCGACCATGCCCGCAACGGCAAACCGGCGCGCGTCTGGGCACGGGTCAACGCCCTGCTCGAACCCACGGTCATCGAGGCGCTTTACGCCGCCTCGCAGGCCGGAGTCGAAATCCGGCTGCTGGTGCGTGGCGCCTGCATGCTGCGCCCAGGAGTTGAGGGGCTGTCGGACAACATCCGCGTGCGCTCGACCATCGGACGCTTCCTCGAACATTCGCGGGTGTTCTACTTTCACAACGGCGGCGATGCCGAGGTCTATATTTCTTCGGCCGACTGGATGGAGCGCAATCTGCTGCGCCGGGTCGAGATCGCCGTGCCGCTGCTCGACAACAAGATCAAGGCGCAAGTCATCCGCGAAGGTCTGCGCGTGCAGTGGCAACACCCGGGCAATGCCTGGGAGATGGACAGCGACGGCAACTACCACCGCCCGCGCGGCTCACGCAGCCGGCTGAGCTGCCATCAGGTGCTGATGCACTCGCGGCTGGAACGCAGGAATTGACCGCCTGAAACTGCGCCGTTTCAAGCCGCTTTGAGCGCGTTTTCCGCTGCGTTTGCGGCAGACGGCGTTCCTGCGGGCGCCAGTCGTGCCGCCGGGAAGCGCACCACGAAACGACTGCCCTTGCCCGGCGTGCTGTGCACCAGCAACTCGGCCTGGTGGCGCAGCAGCACATGTTTGGCGATCGCCAGCCCCAGACCGGTGCCGCCGGACTCGCGCGAACGTCCGCGATCGACCCGGTAGAAGCGCTCGGTCAGTCGCGGAATGTGCTCGGCGGCGATGCCGATGCCGGTATCGATCACGCTGAATTCGGCCCAGCGCGGTTTGTCGTCGACGAACACGGCGTCCCATTGCAGATGGATGCTTCCCCCGTCCGGCGTATAGCGCACCGCGTTGCTCACCAGATTGGACAGCGCCGAGTGCAGTTCCTGCGGACTGCCACGCACCCACAGATCGGTGCGCACTTCCATCCCGATCCGATGCCGCCCGGAGGACAGCGCCAGCGCCTCGTTCTGATACTGCGTCATCATCGAAGGCATGTCGATCACCACTTCGGCGGGGGGATAGGGGTCGCCTTCCAGTCGCGCCAGCACGAGCAGATCGTCCACCAGATGCCGCATCCGGTCCGACTGCGCCTGCATCATGTCGAGCACCCGCAGGCGCTGCGTATCGTCCAGCGGCATGTCGCGCATGGTCTCGACGAATCCGCCCAGCACGGTCAACGGCGTCTTGATTTCATGCGACACATTGGCCACGAAGTCGCGGCGCATCGCCTCGGTACGCTCGAGCTGGGTGATGTCCTGGGACAGCAGCAGTTTCTGCTGGTCGCCGTAGGGAAAAATCTGCACGCTCAGCGTGAACTGGGCGCGCGAACCTGCACGGTGCATGTGCAAGGGCTCGTGAAAATGCCCCGCCTGCAGATAAGCCACAAATTCCGGATTGCGGATCAGGTGCACCGCATGCTGGCGCAGATCGCGCTGGACATCGAGGCCGAAGTGCTGCGCCGCCGTGGCGTTGCACCAGTCGATCTGGTTGTTCTCATCGAGCAGGATCACCCCGATGGGCGAGACCTGCAGCGCCTCGATGAAGCGGTGCAGCTTCGATTCTTCGTAGCCCACGCGTCCCGTCCACAGGCGCAGTTGACGTGAGGCGCGATAAAACACCTCGGCCCATGCCCCCGAGCCCTTGGGCGTCGGCGTGGCTTCGGGCGCCCTGAGCCAGCGGATCAGTTGCGACAGCGCCAGCGAATCGCGCACCACTACGCCGACGAGCACCAGCAACGCCGCCATGATGGCTCCAGGGTATCCGTCGATCAGAGTACCCACCCCCGCCGCCAGCAGAACCAGAAGCAGGATGAGCGAGATGCGCCAGGCGACAGAGATCATGGAAAAACGCGCGCTTAAGTGTAGGGCTTGTGCCAAACGGCAATGTAAAGCAGATGCAGCCCCATTCGCCAGGCCTGCATCAAGCCCATATCAAGTCAGGCCGCCGACGCCTGCAGCGAGCGCGACTGCGCAGTAAAGCGATAGCCCGCGCCGCGCACCGTTTCCACCATCTCGGCGCACTGCACCTGCGCCAGCGCCTCGCGCAGGCGCTTGATGTGCACGTCGACCGTGCGCTCTTCGATGAACACATGGTCGCCCCACACCTTGTCGAGCAGCGCACTGCGACTGTGCACTCGTTCGGGATGCGCCATCAGGTAGTGCAGCAGCTTGAATTCGGTCGGCCCCAGGCGGATTTCGATCGGCTCGCTGCCCGGTTTTTTATACAACGCGCGGCGGCTCGATGGATCGACTGACAGCCCGCCCATCTGGACCAGCTCATCGGTGAGCTGGGGCGCGCGGCGCCGCAGAACGGCGCGAATGCGAGCCAGCAGTTCCTTGGGTGAGAACGGCTTGGTGATGTAGTCGTCCGCCCCGGCGTCGAGGCCCTGCACCTTGTCGCCCTCTTCGCTGCGGGCGGTGAGCAGGATGATGGGTATGGCCTTGGTCCGGGCATCCGTGCGCAGGGCGCGAGCCAGAGCCACCCCTGACATCCCCGGCAACATCCAGTCGATCAGCAACACATCGGGCAGCACGTCGCGAATCACTCGCAGCGCTTCCTCCGCACTGCCGGCGCGGATCGGGCAATGTCCCGCATGCTGCAGGTTGATCGCCAGCAGTTCGGCGATGGCAGGCTCGTCCTCGACGATCAGAATATTGCTCGACAGGCTCATGGTGGGGTGCTTTTCAGAACAGGACGCGGATCAAGGCACGCAGATCAAGGCGCGCGAATCAGAGCGAGTCGGCCACTTCACGAAAGGCTTGCTTGTTGTGCCGCACGTCGGCGCCGCGCACGATATAGATCACGAACTCGGCAATGTTCTTGGCGTGGTCGCCGATGCGCTCGATGGCCTTGGCCACGAACATCAGATCGAGCATGGTGGAAATGGCGCGCGGGTCTTCCATCACGTAGGTGATGACCTTGCGGGTGAACCCCTCGAACTCGTCGTCGATGCGGAAGTCGGATTCGACGATGTCGACCGCGGCCTTCTCGTCGAGGCGTGCAAAGGCATCGAGCGACTTGCGCAACTGCTCGATGGCCAGATCGGAGCCATGCTGCAGATCGCTGATGCCGATGGACATGGGCACACCCGATGCAACGATGTCGCGGGCCATGCGCGCGATGCGCGCCGCCTCGTCGCCCGCCCGTTCCAGGTTGGCGATGGTCTTGGAAATGGCCACCAGCAGACGCAGGTCGCGCGCCGTGGGCTGGCGCTTGGCGATGATCTGCGTGATCTCGGCGTCGATGTCCACCTCCATCTGATTCACCCGCTTCTCGACCTGCAGCACATTGCGCGCCGCCTCGATGTCGAGATGGCGCAGGGCATAGATGGCCTGCGCCAGTTGCGATTCGACCTGCCCACCCATTTCCAGCACACGAGTGGAGACGGCATTGATTTCAGCGTCGAACTGAGTCGACAGATGGGGTTTGTCGTCCATGGTGCGGTCCAGTAAGTAAAACAATCGGCAAAGGGCTGTGCGAGTCTTAGGGTCGACAGTGGAAGAAGCCAGACCGATCAGCCGAAGCGACCGGTGATGTAGTCCTCGGTCTCCTGCTTCTTTGGCTTGAGGAAGATTTGATTCGTCTCACCAAACTCGATGAGCTCGCCCAGATACATATAGGCGGTGAAATCGGACACCCGCGCGGCCTGCTGCATGTTGTGCGTCACGATGGCCACGGTGTAGTCGCGCTTGAGTTCGATGACCAATTCCTCGATCTTGGCCGTGGAAATGGGGTCGAGTGCGGAGGTCGGCTCGTCGAGCAGCAGCACTTCGGGCTTGATCGCCACGCCGCGCGCAATGCACAGCCGCTGCTGCTGACCGCCCGACAGGCTCATGCCGCTTTGATTGAGGATGTCCTTGACTTCTCCCCACAGCGCGGTCTTGGTCAGCGCCCATTCCACCCGGTCGTCGAGTTCGGACTTCGGCAGCTTTTCATACAGCTTGATGCCGAAGGCGATGTTGTCATAGATCGACATCGGGAAAGGCGTGGGCTTCTGGAACACCATGCCGATCTTGGCCCGCACCAGCGACACGTCCTCCTTGGAGGTGAGGATGTTCTTCCCTTCGAGCAGGATCTCCCCTTCGGCGCGCTGCTCGGGGTAGAGCTCGAACATGCGATTGAATACCCGCAGCAGGGTGGACTTGCCGCATCCGGACGGGCCGATGAAAGCCGTCACCTTGTTCTTGGCAATTTCCATGTTGACGTTCTTGATCGCCTTGAATTTTCCGTAATAGAAATCCAGGTTTTTCACCGTCATGCAGACAGGGGTCTGGAGGGTTTCGGCAACAGCGCTCATCAGGGGTCTCTCAGTATTTTTGACGAAGCAGGAAGCGTGCAGTCATATTGGTGACGAGCACACCAAAGGTAATGATCAACACACCGGCCCAGGCCAGGCTTTGCCAGTTGCTGTACGGACTCATCGCATAGTTGTAGATGGTCACCGGCAGGTTGGCCATCGGCTGCGAAAGACCGACATTGAAGAACTGGTTGTTCAGCGCGGTGAACAGCAGCGGCGCGGTTTCACCGGTGATGCGCGCCACGGCAAGCATGATGCCCGTGAGCACGCCGGCGCGCGCTGCGCGCAGGACCACCGCGGAGATCACCTTCCACTTCGGCGTACCCAGGGCGTAAGCGGCCTCGCGCAGCGAACCCGGCACGAGCTGCAGCATGTCTTCGGTGGTGCGCACCACTACGGGCACGACCAGCAGCGCCAGGGCGATCGACCCCGCCCAACCCGAAAAGGTCTTGGTGTTGGCCACGATCAGTGCATACACGAACAGGCCGATGATGATGGAGGGGGCGGCCAGAAGAATGTCGTTGATGAAACGTGTCACCTTGGCCAGCCAGCCCGTTGTGCCATATTCCGACAGGTAGACCCCGGCCATGATGCCCAGCGGTGTACCGAGCAGGGTGCCGACGAACGTCATGGCCACAGAGCCGTAGATCGCGTTGAGCAGACCGCCCTCGGCCATGGGAGGCGGCGTCATTTGGGTGAAAGTCGCCAGACTCAATCCGCCGACGCCGAGCAGCAGTACCGAATACAAAATCCAGAGCAGCCAGATCATGCCGAACACCATCGCCACCAGCGATAGCGTGAGCACCACGATATTGGTCATCTTGCGGCGACCGAAAAAGCGCTGGCGGAAGTCGGCTTGGGGGGGTTGGCTCAAGGCGGTGGTACTCATGTGCGGCTTCCTTCCCCTTTGGCGAGTTGAACCAGCAGCAGCTTGGACAGCGCCAGCACGACAAAAGTGATGAAAAACAGGACCAGCCCGAGATAGAACAGGGCTGACTGATGCAGGGCCCCTGCTTCGGCGAACTCATTCGCCAGCACCGAGGTGATGGTGTTGGCCGGGGCGAACAGCGACGAGCTGAACGCGCTGGTATTGCCCACGATGAAGGTCACGGCCATGGTCTCGCCCAGGGCGCGCCCCAAGCCGAGCATGATGCCGCCGATGACACCCGCCTTGGTATAGGGCAATACCACATGGCGCACGACTTCCCAGGTGGTGCAGCCGATGCCGTAGGCGGATTCCTTGAGCATGGGCGGCGTGATCTCGAACACGTCCTTCATCACCGAAGCGATGAAGGGGATGATCATGATGGCCAGGATGATGCCCGCCGAAAGCAGGCCGATGCCGACCGGCGCCCCCTGGAACAGAAAGCCGATGCCGGGAATGCCGCCGAACAGGTTCTGTATCGGGGCCTGTACATAATTCGCCAGCAAGGGCGCAAACACCAGCAGACCCCACATGCCGTACACAATCGAAGGGATGGCGGCGAGCAATTCAATGGCAGTGGCCAGAGGACGACGCAGCCAGGTGGGTGAAAGCTCGGTAAGAAACAGGGCGATGCCGAAGCTCACGGGCACCGCGATCAGCAGCGCGATGATCGAGGTGACCAGCGTGCCGTAAATCATGGAGAACCCGCCGTACTGATCGTCCGTCGGGTTCCAGGTGGAACTGGTGAAAAAACCGAGGCCGGTCGCCTGGATCGCTGGCCAGGCGCCGATGAACAGCGACACGATGATGCCCGCCAGGGTCGCCAGGGTGAGGATGGCCGCGCCACGCGCCATGCCGGAAAACAGCAGGTCGCCGAGTGGACTGTGCACGCGCTTCTGGCCTGCACCGGGCTCACCGAGAGCCGCTTGGGTGGTTGCGTTCATGGGGGTTGTGGGATAGCTCACGGCCATGAGGGTAAATCCTTCAATCAAACCGGCCCGGGCGGAGCTCTCCGCTCGGGCCTGTGACATCCCGCGACGATCAACTGATAATGAAGCGGTTGATCATCGCGAGGGATTTGCTGCTCGCAGGATTACTTCCAGACCGGCTGGCCGCTGGCGGATTTCACGACGCCCCATTCCTTGTAGATGGATGCTTTCACCGAATCCGGCATGGGGATGTAGTCGAGTGCCTCGGCGTATTTGTCGCCATTCTTATAGGCCCAATCGAAGAACTTGAACGTGTCGGCGGTCTTTTCCGGCTTGTCGGCGATCTTGTGCACCAGGATATAGGTGGCGTTGGTGATCGGCCAGGAGGCGTCGCCCGGCTGGTCGGTCAGCACCTGGTAGAAAGTCTTGGACCAGTCGGCACCCGCAGCGGCCGACTTGAAGGCGTCAATGGACGGCTTGACCACCTTGCCGGCCTTGTTCACCAGATCGACGACGATGAGCTTGGGGTTCTGCTTGGCATAGGCGTATTCCACGTAGCCGATGGAGTTGGGCAATTGGGAAACGAAGCCCGCAACACCCGGATTGCCCTTGCCGCCCGTGCCGACGGGCCAGTTGACGGTGGTGCCGAACTTGTACTTCTCGGCCCACTCGGGGTTGGTCTTGGACAGGTAATTCGAGAAGATGAAGGTGGTGCCCGAAGCATCGGCACGGCGCACGACGGCGATTTGCGCATCAGGCAGCTTCACGCCGGGGTTGAGCTTGGCGATGGCCGGGTCGTTCCACTTGGTGATCTTGCCCATGTAGATGTCAGCCAGCACAGCGCCGGTGAGCTTCATTTCATCGGACTTCATGCCGGCGATGTTGACCACCGGCACCACGCCGCCCATCACGGTGGGGAACTGGATCAGACCATCCTTGGCGAGTTCCTCGTCGGTCAGCGGCATGTCGGATGCGCCGAAGTCGACCGTCTTGGCCTTGATCTGCTTGATGCCGGCGCCAGAACCCACGCCTTGGTAGTTCACCTTGCCCAGGCCGGCCTTGTTGAACTCGTAGGCCCATTTTTCATAGACGGGCTGGGGAAACGTGGCGCCAGCGCCCGAGATTTCCAGAGCGTTGGCGCTGTAGGCGGCGGCCAGGAGGGTAGAGGCCAGCAGGCTTTTGACGATGATTTTCATTGAATGATCTCCCTGAGGTGGTACCGCAAACGGTACAGAAAGAGTGATGCAAAAGTGGTGAAGCAACGCGCCTCGATGGCGGTTGCAGACACTTTAGGACACGAATATGACATTTTCGTGTCAGTCACAGCGAGACGCCTGCCACCCGCGACAAAGCATCAGACGGTCCGCTTTGAAGTCAGGAAAGCTCTGGCCACCAGATTGATGACCAGCACCATCGCCACGACCAAAAAGGCCGCGGCATACGCCAGTGCGTGTGCCGAGGCAAAGGGTTCGTTGATGAAATTCCAGATCACATAAGTGAGGTAGCCGATCGGCTCCTGCGTGAGATGGCCGTTCCACAAATAGTTGGACCAGCCTGCGGTATAGATCAGCGGCGCCGTCTCGCCCACAGAGAACGCGAGTGCAAACAACACCCCGGTGATCACCCCTGAGCGTGCCGCAGGCAACAGCACGCGCAATACCACCTGATGCTCCTTGCAGCCCAGCGCATAGGCCGACTCGCGCAGGCTGGTGGGATTCTGCCGCATCGCCAATTCGGTGAATCGCGCGATATAGGGCATGACCATGATGGCCAGGGTAATGGCGCCGGCAAGCGCCGAGAACTGCCACCCCATCCCGATGACCAGAGTGACGTAGACGAAATAGCCCAGCACGATGGACGGCACGCCAGCGAGCACGTCCGCCAGAAAGCGCACGGTATTGCCCCAGCGTCCATTGCCATACTCACTCAGGTAGATGCCGGCCAGCACACCCAAGGGCGCACCCAACAAAATCGCGCCGCCGCTGAGCACCAGGGTGCCTTCGATGGCATTGAGCAGCCCGCCGCTGATGCCATTGGTGACTTGCGTGAACAGCACGGGCGAAACCGCCGAACCCCCCTTGACCAGAGTCATCCACAGGATGTCGGCCAGAGGCACGACGACGATGGCGAATGCCAGCACGCAAAGCACCGCGAAAAAGCCGCTGAACAGGCTGCGCCGCCGCTGCAGACGGCGCACACGTTCAGACGCGATGGAGACCGGCGCGGTGGGTGAGGAGACGAGCGATGACATTGACGATGACCGCGATGATGAGCAGTACCAGGGCGATTTCCGCCAGCGAGCGCACAGCCATGCCGCTGGGGTCCTGCAAGGCACTGTCGAGTTGAGAAGCGATGAAAGCCGCCATGCTGGTGATGGGGCTGTAAATCGTGTCGGGCAGGTAGTTGAGTGCGCCGCCGCTGACCATGAGCACGGCCATGGTCTCGCCCAGCGCCCGGCCAAGTGCCAGGATCACGGCGCCGATCAGCGGCACGCGCACGGAGGGCATCACGATCTTGAGCAGCACCTCGGCCCGGGTTGCGCCCAGACCGAAGCTCGATTCGCGCAACTCGCTGGGTACGCGCTTGATCGCCTCGAGCAAGGTGTTGGTGATGACCGGCAACACCATGATGGCGAGCACCAGAGAGGCCGAGAGCAGGCCATAGCCGCTGGTCGCAGCGCCCGAGAAAAAGGGAATGAAGCCCAGCACGCGCTCTAGAAACGGCGCAATATGCGTGAGCACCAGGGGCGCAAGTATTTCCAGGCCCCACAGACCATAGACCACGCTGGGCACCATGGCGAGCAATTCCACGACCTGGGCGAACGTGCCACGCAACTGATGGGGAGCAAAGTCGTTGAGAAACAACGCCACGCCAATACCGACTGGCACGGCCAGCAGCAACGCGATGGCCGAACTCGCCAGCGTGCCGACGATGAACACCCAGATGCCATAGGTGGCACCGATGGGCACTTCAAAACCGTCGCGCCTGACGGGATTGGCGTAGAGATTGCCCAGATTCCAGGTTTCCGTGGTGAGGAAATGCAGGCCGTTGAACTGAATCGCCGGCCACGAATAGCTGGTGAGGAACACCACCACCGCCAGCAGGGCCAGAGGAATCAGGGTCGAGACGGCGAGTAGTCCGGGACGAAAGACGCGCATGGCAAGTCGATTCAGAACATCGTTTGAAAACTTATCCGGCCCGCCCCGTTCAGGGCAGGCCGGATGTCACAGCACAGGGTCGCCAGGGTTTACTGAATCTTGGCGATCTGCGCCTTGCTCAGCTCCTGAATCCGAGCCGGCAAGGGGATGAAGCGCACCTGATCCAGATACTTGGGCGCGTTGCCGCCTTTGCTCTGCACCGCCCAACCGAGGAATTCACGGATGGCCTTGGCCGTCTCGGGATTCGCCTGCTTGGAATTGACGATGGCGTACTCGTAATTGATGATGGGATAGGAGTCCGCACCCTCCGAGAACACCAGGCTCAGGCGCTCATCGGCCGGGGTCTTGGCAATCAGACCGGCAGCAGCCGCACTGACCGTCTTGGCGGTCGGCAGCAGAAAGTGCCCGGCCTTGTTCTTGATCATCGCCGTGCCCAGGCCCGCCTTGGCGATTTCCTTGTGGAAGCTCACGCCGATATAAGCCACGGAATAAGGCGTCTCATGGCAGGCCTGCACCATGCCGGGGTTGCCGTTGGCGCCGACCCCGCCCTGCACTGCGGGCCAGGAAATGGTCGTGCCATAGCCGACGCTGTCATTCCACTTGGGCGTGGAGAACGACAGGTACTGGCTGAAAATGAAGGTGTCGCCGCTGCCGTCGGTACGGTGGATGGGCACGATGGTGTGGTTGGGCAGCTTGACGCCGGGGTTGAGTGCCTTGATCGCCGGATCGTCCCAGTTTTTGATCGAGCCGTCGTAGATGCCGGCCAGCACCGGGCCGTCGAGCTTGAGGTGCGTTTTGTTCAGACCGGGCACGTTGTAGTTGATGGTCTGCGCCGAGATTGCGAGCGGGATGTTGAGGATCGACGGGTTCTGCTTGATCTGCGCGTCGGCCATGTAGGCATCGGAGGCGCCGATCTGCGCCACGCCCGAAATCGCCTCGGCAATGCCGGTGCCGCTGCCCGTGCCCTGGGTCGTGATTTTCACATCGGGATGGGCCTTGGTGTAGTCGGGCACCCAGAGGTTGAACAGCGGGTACAGCAGGGTCGAGCCGGTTTCCAGCAGGGTGATCTGCGCGGCTTGTGCGGGCAGGGCGAACAGGCCAGAGGCCAGAGTGAGGCCAGCGACAGCCAGACCGGCCTTGAGCTGGGTGCGACGAGACAGATTCAAGTTCATATTCCTCTCCGAAGTGGCAATCCCCGCGCTGACGGGCGGGGCTGAACGTCATTCGAAACGCCGAATATGACAACTCCGTGATGCGATATGTCTTGTTACCACTCTCACAAATGGGCTTTTGGAAATCAAGGACTTAACCCGTTTTTAGCGGGTTGTTCACGCTGATTCGAGCAAAGCGGCCTTCAGAGCGGCAGCCACTTGCGCGCCATGCTCCTGCTCGGGGTGCTCGACCATGATGCGCAAGACCGGCTCCGTCCCCGACGGGCGGATCAGCACCCTGCCACTGCCATTCATCCGTGTTTCCGCCTCGGCGCGGGCCTGGGCAAATCCGGCGTGGGTTTTCCAGTCGAGCCCCGGCGGCAGCTTGACGTTGAGCAGGGTCTGCGACAACAGTTGCACCGCCTGCAACTGCTCGCTCAGGCTGCGGCCGGTGCGCACCACGAGTTCGAGCATCTGCAAGGCGGAGACGATGCCGTCTCCCGTCGTATGCCGGTCGAGCAGCAACAGATGCCCGGAGCCCTCGCCCCCGAGCTGCCAGCCTCGGGCCAGCAGCTCTTCGAGCACATAGCGGTCACCAACGGCTGCGCGCACGAACTCCATGCCTTGCTGTCGCAGCGCTTTTTCCACGGCGAGATTGGTCATCAGCGTGCCGACCACCCCTGCCGGACGCCGGTCCATGGCCAGCAGGTAGAGCAACTCGTCACCGTTGAACAGGCGACCGTGACGATCGACGAGTTGCAGCCGGTCGGCGTCGCCATCGAGGGCGATGCCGTAGTCGGCCTGGTGTGTGCGCACCGCGCGGATCAGGGAATCCGGCGCCGTCGCGCCCACGTCCTTGTTGATGTTGAACCCATCGGGCTGAACCCCGATGGAAATCACTTCGGCCCCCAGTTCGTGGAACACCGACGGAGCGATGTGATAGGCCGCACCGTGCGCGCAGTCCACTACCAGACGCAGCCCCTTGAGGGTGAGGTGGTTCGGGAATGTGCTCTTGCAGAATTCGATGTAGCGCCCCGCCGCATCATCGAGGCGCCGCGCCTTGCCAAGCTGCTCGGAGGGCACGCAGCCCTCGGCTTCGGTCAAGGCAGCCTCGACTTCGAGTTCCCAGACATCGGGCAGCTTGCTGCCGCCGGCCGAAAAGAACTTGATGCCGTTGTCGGCGAAGGGGTTGTGCGAAGCGCTGATCACCACCCCCAGATCCAGTCGCAGCGCGCGGGTGAGATAGGCCACCCCAGGCGTGGGCAACGGGCCCACCAGCACCACGTCGCAACCTGCCGCAATGAAACCGCATTCCAGCGCGGCTTCGAGCATATAGCCGGAAATGCGCGTGTCCTTGCCGATCAGCACCGTAGGTCGGCGCAGACCCTGGCTGCGCAGCACCTTCCCCGCAGCATGCCCCAGGCGCAAGCCGAACTCCGGCACGATCGGACTCTTGCCCACAAGACCACGAACACCGTCGGTTCCAAAATACCGTCTGCTCATTCCCTTTTCCCCATGGTTCGTTGCAGTTGCGCACGCAGCCCGCTAGCTCAAGCGCGCATGGCGTTCCACACCTTGATCGCGTCGCATGTCGGGCCGACGTCATGGACGCGCACGATCTGCGCACCGGCCGCCACACAAGCCAGCGCCGCAGCGAGACTGCCTGGCAGTCGGGCAGCCACCTCACGGCCCGTCAGTGCCCCGATCATCGACTTGCGCGAGACCCCCACCAGCAGCGGATAACCCGTTTGCGCCAGCGCCTCCAGATGCTTCGCCAGGCTCAGATTGTGCTGAAGCGTCTTGCCAAAGCCAAACCCCGGATCGAGGGCGATACGCGATCGGTCGATGCCGAGCGCCTCGGCCGCAGCCGCACGATCCAACAAGAACTGCCTGACCTCGCCCAGTACGTCGTCGTAATGCGGCGCCTGCTGCATGGTTTGCGGGTCGCCCTGCATGTGCATCAGACAAACCCCGGCGTTCGAGGCTGCGACGATCTGAAGCGCGCCCGGGCGTTGCAAGGCGTGGATGTCGTTGATGATGTCCACACCCAGTTCCAGCGCGCGGCGCATGGTTTCAGGCTGGTAGGTGTCGACCGATACCGGGACGTTCCAGCGCACAGCCTCCTGCACCACCGGAGCAATGCGCGCCCACTCCTGCGCCTGGGTCAGTTGCGCGGATCCTGGGCGTGACGACTCGCCGCCAATGTCCAGGATGTCGACCCCCTCCTCCAGCAGCGTCTGGGCATGCCGCAGCGCGAGCACCGCATCCGCATGCTGTCCGCCATCCGAAAAGGAATCGGGCGTGACGTTGACGATGCCCATGACCAGAGGCCGATGCAGAGACAGGGCGAAACGGCCTGCGTGCCAATGAGTTGCCATGGAAATGAAACCCAAAAAAATGGCCCGGTCGTGGACCGGGCCGTTGCTGAACTCGTTGTATCGAGGAGGCTTTACCGGTCAAACCGAGCAAAGCCGACGATCACAATAATCAGGCCGCGGTAGCCGACGGCGCATCCGTCGTGGCGCCCGTGGCCGGGGCGGAGGGGGTACGCGGCGCGGAGGTCGGACCGCTGCTGGGAGGCAGTTTGGGTGGCCTCGGCTCGCGCCCGGCCATGATGTCAGCCAACTGGTCGGAGTCGATGGTTTCCCATTCGAGCAGGGCCGCCGCCATCGCGTGCATCTTGTCCTTGTTCTCCTCGATCAGGCGCCTCGCCAGCGCATATTGCTCGTCGATGATGCGACGAATTTCCGCATCGACTTTCTGCATGGTCTGCTCCGACACATGCGTGGTCTTGGTGATCGAGCGGCCGAGGAACACCTCCCCTTCATTTTCCGCATACACCATGGGGCCGAGGGATTCGGTCATGCCATAGCGGGTGACCATGTCGCGCGCCAGTTGGGTGGCCCGCTCGAAGTCGTTCGAGGCCCCGGTGGTCATCTGATTCATGAACACTTCCTCGGCGATGCGGCCGCCGAACAGTACGGAGATCATGTTGAGCATGCGGTCCTTGTCCATGCTGTAGCGGTCGCTCTCGGGCAACTGCATGGTCACGCCCAAGGCGCGGCCGCGGGGAATGATGGTGACCTTGTGCACCGGGTCGGTCTTGGGCAGCATCATCGCCACCAAGGCATGGCCGGATTCGTGATACGCCGTATTGCGCCGCTCTTCCTCGGGCATGACCATGCCCTTGCGCTCGGCGCCCATCATGATCTTGTCCTTGGCGCGCTCGAAATCTTCCATTTCGACCACCCGGGCGTTGCGGCGGGCTGCAAACAACGCCGCCTCGTTGACCAGGTTGGCCAGATCGGCGCCGGAGAAGCCGGGTGTGCCGCGAGCCAGAATGTCGGCACGAATATCGGTGCCAACGGGAATCTTGCGCATATGCACTTGCAGGATCTGCTCACGCCCGCGGATGTCGGGCAGGGTGACGTACACCTGCCGGTCGAAGCGGCCAGGGCGCAGCAGCGCAGGGTCGAGAATATCGGGCCGGTTGGTCGCCGCGATCACGATCACGCCCAGATTGGTCTCGAAACCATCCATCTCGACCAGCATCTGGTTGAGAGTCTGCTCGCGTTCGTCATTGCCGCCGCCCAGACCAGCGCCGCGGTGGCGACCCACCGCGTCGATCTCGTCGACGAAGATGATGCAGGGCGCATGCTTCTTGGCGTTTTCGAACATGTCGCGCACGCGGGCCGCGCCCACGCCGACGAACATTTCCACAAAGTCGGAGCCCGAGATGGTGAAAAACGGCACTTTGGCCTCGCCGGCAATGCTCTTGGCCAGCAGGGTCTTGCCGGTGCCGGGAGGACCGACCAGCAGCACGCCGCGGGGAATTCGGCCACCGAGTTTCTGGAATTTCTGCGGATCCTTGAGGAAGTCGACCAGCTCCTTGACGTCCTCCTTGGCCTCGTCGCACCCGGCGACGTCGGCGAAGGTCACAGTGTTGCTCGACTCATCGAGCAGACGGGCCTTGGATTTGCCGAAGCTGAATGCCCCACCGCGCCCGCCTCCCTGCATCTGTCGCATGAAGTAGACCCAGACGCCGATGAGCAGCAGCATGGGGAACCAGGAAATGAAGATTTGCGTCAGGAAGGATTGTTCCTGCCGCGGCGCGCCGACGACCTCCACGCCATCCTTGACCAGATCGCCCACCATCCACAGATCGCCAGGCGAGGTGAGACTGAAGCGACGCCCCTCCGAGGTCGTGACATCCAGAATGCCGCTCTGGTGCACGATGACTTTTTTGATGCGTCCGGCTTTCGCGTCTTGCATGAACTGGGTGTAGCTCACGGCGTCTGCGGGCTGCTGGGGACGATCGAACTGCTTGAAGACCGTGAACAGCACGAGACCGATCACCAGCCAGATCGCAACTTTGGAAAACCATTGATTATTCAAAATCAACCTCCTGAAACGGGGCAAGCTCTCTCGAGGAGATACCGGGCCACCCCAAGTTTCTGCGACCCCCACGGTGGCAGGCTGGGCACGATCCAGCCCTTGGGGGCACTCAGATGCAAGACATGTAGCGCATTTTAGGCATTTCAAGGGGCGGGGCGAGACGATTGCAGAAAACCGATCCAACAAAATGGGCTATTGAATCTGCCTATCCCATCGAATTTGATGAATGGCAAGTTTGTCGGACTGTCCACATTGGCATTCGGTTTTCATCCGGCGGGTTTTTTCAGCCTGCGCGCCAGAACGAAAGTTTCCGCCGATTTGTCGCGCGACGCTTGCGGCTTGATCGCCTTCACCTGTTGGAAGACCTGCTTGAAAGCCTTCACGATCTGGCTGTAATAGCTACCGTGAAAGGTCTTGATGACGATGACCCCCTGAGGCTGCAGCCAGCGCTGGGCAAAGTCCAGGGCCAATTCACTGAGGTGTTCGATTCTGGCCGCATCGGCCGAAGCAATGCCGGTGAGGTTGGGCGCCATATCGGACAGCACCACGTCGACCTTGCGCCCTTCGAGCAGCGATTCGAGCTGGCTCAACACCGCCTCCTCCCGGAAATCGCCCTGGATGAAGTGCACATCGGGCACCGGCTCCATGGGCAACAGGTCCAGCGCAAGAAGGGTGCCCTGCACCACGCCGCCGCGCATCAGCCGGTTGCGCGCATATTGCGACCATGAGCCCGGCGTGCTGCCCAGATCGACCACGATCTGTCCAGGCCGCAGCAAGCCCTCGGCCTCGTCGATCTCCTTGAGCTTGTAGGCGGCGCGGGCGCGATAACCCTCGCGCTGCGCCAGCTTCACATAGGGATCGTTGAGATGATCCTGCAGCCAGGCTTTGCTGAATTTGTTTTTCTTCGCACTCGACATGGGTTCTTCAAGGACAATAATGCATCGAGATCACACACCACACGCGCCAAAACCGACAGACTCCTCTGTTGCGACGCGCCTGGCAATCATGACCACATTGGAACTCACCCCGCCTTTTCGAAGCAGCCTGCGCGCCCAGGCACACGGGCTCAAGCCCGTCGTGCTGATCGGCGAGCAAGGGCTCAATCCGGCCAATCTGGCGGAAATCGACGTGGCGCTCAAAGCCCACGAACTCATCAAGGTGCGCGTGTTCGGCGACGATGCCGCGGCACGCCTTGCGATGCAGCACACCATTTGCGACACGCTGGGCGCCGCTCCTGTGCAGGCGATCGGCAAATTGCTGGTGTTGTATCGGCCGCGCCCCAAGCTGCCCAAGCACGCTCCACAGGAAGAAACCCCGAGCGCGAAACGCGGCAAATCGCCCCGCACCGTCAAGGTGGTCGTGCCTTCGAGCAGCCCCACGCACCGCGCCAAGGTCAAGCGCCTCACCCTGCTGGGGAATCAGCGCCTCTCGGCCACAGGCAAGGTCAAACGCGCCAAACCGCGGCAGAGCAGCGTGAAAAAGTCGTCTCGTGGCTGAAGCGCTTCTGCATAAATCTCAGGCTGGAGGGCGCCGCGCCGGCAGACGCCAGACATAGACCGCGACACAAAGCGCCTGCAGCACGAACACCGCGCTCGCAATGCCATGCCACATTCCGGCCTGCGGCGAATGACTGTAAGCGGCCTGCAGCAGCCGCGGCACCACGCCGAATTCGCCCAGTACGGCAAAAAAGATGCCGCCAAGCGGCAACAACAGATCTGCCGGCATCGCCGCCTTGGCGGCAAAGCGCTCCAGGGCGGCGATCAGCACGCCGCAGACGATGGCGACGATGGCCATGATGTAGAACATGCGACTGGCCACGGCGGCGGCAAGCAATTTCTCGGGCACGGTGGCAAATGCCGTCGGGGCGCCGATGAAACCCACAGCCACCATGCCGCCCAGCCAGAGCGCGGCAAGAAACCAGCGCGTGCGCAGGCTGCTCATCGGAGAAACTCGCCGGGCCGCGTCCGGGGTCGGCTCGCTGCGGCAAGAACCGTGCAAAGCATCGATTTTCGCGGCGGGTTCATTTGTAATGCACGGCGAGAATTTCGTAGTGCCGCACGCCGCCCGGCGCGGTGACCTGGGCCACATCGCCCGACTCCTTGCCGATCAACGCCCGCGCAATCGGGGAATTGATGGAAATGAGTCCCAGCTTGAGATCGGCTTCGTCGTCGCCCACGATCTGATAGATGATTTCTTCTCCGCTGGATTCATCGCTCAGTTCGACCGTGGCGCCGAACACCACCCGGCCATCGGCCTGCAACTCGCTCGGGTCGATGATCTGCGCGGTGCTGAGCTTGCCCTCGATGTCGGCGATGCGGCCTTCGATGAAACCCTGCCTGTCGCGGGCGGCGTCATATTCGGCATTTTCCGACAGATCGCCTTGCGCGCGCGCCTCGGCGATCGCCTGGATCACCGCGGGTCGTTCGATGGTCTTGAGACGATGCAGCTCTTGCTTGAGTTGTTCCGCGCCTTTGCGCGTCATGGGGGTCGCCATGATCGGGCCTCCGTTAAACCAGGAAAAAAACGAGCACCGCAGGCAACAGTCTGCGGTGCTCGGATGAGCCGGAATTTTACGCCGTTGCGAACGATTGCAAAGGGTAGACCGCGATTTTCTGCAGTTGCTTCATGCCTTCGACTGCGGCGAGGGCGCCGGATATCGTCGTGTAGGTCGTCACGCGCGCGGCCAGCGCCGAAATGCGGATGGCGCGCGAGTCGGCGATGGCGTTGCGGCGTTCCTCCACCGTGTTGATCACCAGCACGATCTCGTTGCTCTTGAGCATGTCGACGATATTCGGGCGCCCCTCGGTGACCTTGTTGATCACCTGCACTTCGACGCCCGCCGCGGCAATGGCCGCCGCGGTGCCGCGGGTGGCCACCATGCCAAAACCCATTTCCACCAGTTGGCGCGCCACTTCGACGGCGTCCGGCTTGTCGCTGGGCTTGACCGACAGGAACACCTTGCCCCCCGCGGCTGGATCGGGAAGGCGGGTGCCGGCGGCGAGCTGCGACTTGACGAAGGCCTCGCCGAAGGTGCGTCCCACCCCCATGACTTCGCCGGTCGATTTCATCTCGGGACCGAGGATGGGGTCGACGCCGGGGAACTTGTTGAAGGGGAACACCGCCTCTTTCACGCAGTAGTAAGGCGGCGTGACTTCCCTCTCGACGCCCTGCTGCGCCAGCGTCTGGCCGACCATGCAGCGCGCGGCGATCTTGGCAAGCTGCAGCCCGGTCGCCTTGGACACATACGGCACGGTGCGCGAGGCCCGCGGGTTCACTTCCAGCAGGAAGATGCGGTCTTCGCCGTCCTGCTGCTGGATGGCGAACTGCACGTTCATCAGTCCGACGACGTTCAGCCCGCGGGCGAGCGCGACGGTCTGCTGCTTGATGCGCGCCACCGTGTCGGCCGAGAGCGAGTACGGCGGCAGCGAGCAGGCCGAGTCGCCGCTGTGCACCCCCGCCTGCTCGATGTGCTCCATCACTCCGGCGACGAACACCGCCGAGCCGTCGCAGATGGCGTCGACGTCGCATTCGATCGCGTCGTTGAGGAAGCGGTCGAGCAGCACCGGCGAATCGTTCGACACCTTGACCGCCTCGCGCATGTAGCGCTCCAGGTCGCGCTGCTCGTGAACGATTTCCATCGCCCGCCCGCCCAGCACATAGCTCGGGCGCACCACCAGCGGATAGCCGATCTCCTCGGCCTTTTCCAGCGCCTCGGCCTCGGAGCGCGCCGTGCGGTTGGGCGGCTGCAGCAGGCCGAGGCGCTCGACCAGTTGCTGGAAGCGCTCGCGGTCCTCGGCCATGTCGATCATGTCGGGGCTGGTGCCGATGATCGGCACGCCGTTGGCTTCGAGGTCGAGCGCGAGCTTGAGCGGGGTCTGCCCGCCGTACTGCACGATCACCCCCTCGGGTCGCTCCTTGTCGACGATCTCGAGCACGTCCTCCAGGGTCAGCGGCTCGAAGTACAGCCGGTCGGAGGTATCGTAGTCGGTCGAGACGGTCTCCGGGTTGCAGTTGACCATGATGGTCTCGAACCCGTCGTCGCGCAGCGCCAGAGCGGCGTGCACGCAGCAGTAGTCGAACTCGATGCCCTGGCCGATGCGATTCGGGCCGCCGCCGAGCACCATGATCTTGCGCCGCGACGTCGGCTCGGCCTCGCATTCCTCATCAAAGGTCGAATAGAGATAGGCGGTCTGGGTGCCGAACTCGGCGGCGCAGGTATCGACCCGCTTGAACACCGGGCGCACCTGCAAAGAGCGGCGCCGGTTGCGCACCGCGGTCTCGGAGGTGTGCAGCAGTTTGGCCAGCCGCCGATCGGAAAAACCCTTCTGCTTGAGCGCATAAAGTTGCTCGCGGTCCAGCTTGTCGATAGCGTGGTTGCGCTCCAGGTCGAGCTCGGTCTGCACGATGTCTTGAATCTGCGCCAGGAACCAGGGGTCGATGCCGGTGAGCTGGTGCACCTCGTCGAGGCGCATGCCCTGCGCGAAGGCGTCGCCCACATACCAGATGCGCTCGGGGCCGGGCTCGCCGAGTTCCTTTTCCAGCACCTCACGGTCCTGCGTCTTTTCGTTCATGCCGTCGACCCCGACCTCTAGGCCGCGCAGCGCCTTCTGGAAGCTCTCCTGGAAGGTGCGGCCGATGGCCATGACCTCGCCGACCGACTTCATCTGCGTCGTCAGCCGCGAATCGGCCTGAGGGAACTTCTCGAACGCGAACCGCGGCACCTTGGTGACGACATAGTCGATGGTCGGCTCGAACGACGCCGGCGTGGCGCCGCCGGTGATGTCGTTGCGCAACTCGTCCAGGGTGTAGCCGACCGCGAGCTTGGCGGCGATCTTGGCAATGGGAAATCCCGTGGCTTTGGATGCCAGCGCCGACGAGCGGCTGACCCGCGGGTTCATTTCGATCACGATCAGCCGGCCGTCCGCCGGGTTGACCGCGAACTGCACGTTGGACCCGCCGGTGTCGACCCCGATTTCGCGCAGTACCGCGATGCTGGCGTCGCGCATGATCTGGTATTCCTTGTCGGTCAGAGTCTGCGCCGGGGCGACGGTGATCGAGTCTCCGGTGTGCACCCCCATCGGATCGAGGTTCTCGATCGAGCAGACGATGATGCAGTTGTCGGCGCTATCGCGCACCACTTCCATCTCGAATTCCTTCCAGCCGATCAGCGATTCCTCGATCAGCAGCTCGCTGGTCGGCGACGCCTCGAGGCCGCGCTTGCAGATGATCTCGAACTCTTCCGGGTTGTAGGCAATGCCGCCGCCGGTTCCGCCCAGGGTGAAACTGGGCCGGATGATGACCGGAAAGCCAATCGAGCGCTGCACGCCCCAAGCTTCTTCGAGGGTATGCGCAATGCCCGAGCGCGCCGAACCCAGGCCGATGCGGGTCATGGCCTGCTTGAACTTCTGGCGGTCCTCGGCCATGTCGATGGACTCGGGCTTGGCGCCGATCAGCTCGACGCCGTATTTCGCCAGCACGCCGTTGTGATGTAGATCGAGCGCGCAGTTCAGCGCGGTCTGCCCCCCCATGGTCGGCAGGATGGCGTCGGGCCGCTCCTTGTCGATGATGGTCTCGATCACTTGCCAGGTGATCGGCTCGATATAGGTGACGTCGGCGGTTTCCGGGTCGGTCATGATGGTCGCCGGGTTGCTGTTGACCAGGACGACCTTGTAGCCCTCCTCGCGCAGCGCCTTGCACGCCTGCGCGCCGGAATAGTCGAACTCGCAGGCCTGGCCGATGACGATGGGGCCGGCGCCGATGATCAGAATGCTTTTTATGTCGCTGCGCTTGGGCATGGGCGAGTCTCTTTATGCAGATGAATGCGTGAAAAATCAGCGAAGAAATCAGTGTGTTCTTGCCGTGGCCGCCAGCGCCAGCTTGACGCCGAAGCCGAAGAATCCCGCGCCGGTCAGCCCCATGGCCGCAGCCGACAGCCGCCGCCTGCGACGAAAGGCGTCGGCCACCCGCGCCCCGCCGAAAATCAGCACCGACAGATAGAGCGCGCTGAAAAACTGCACGATGGCGCCGAGGATCAGAAACGACAGCGCCGGATGCGGGTAATGCGGATCGACGAACTGGATGAAGAACGAGACGAAAAAAAGAATCGCCTTGGGGTTGAGCAGGCTGATGAACAAGGCTTTTTGAAACGGGTTTTCCAGCCGCTTTCCACCCTGCTCGGCGTGGGCATGGGGGTGCGGCGCCTGGGCATGCAGCCCGGTGTCGGGCGTGCGCCAGCGCTTGAAGGCCGCGCGCAGCATATTGATCCCCAGCCAGCCCAGGTACAGCGCGCCGGCAGCCTGCACCAAGTGATAGAGGGCGAGATTGGTTTCCAGCAGCGAGGCGGCCCCGGCGGCGGCCAGCACCATCAGCACCGTGTCGCCCAGAAACACGCCCAGCGCCCCCAGATAACCCTGGCGCACGCCGCGCTGCGCCGCCACGCTGAGCACATAGAGCGAATTCGGCCCCGGCAGCAGGATGATGAAAATCACCCCGAGCACATAGGTCCACAGATTGACGACGCCGAACATCGCTCCCCTCCCGCTCAGGCGCGGTCCATCAGACCGACGAAGCGGTCGAACAGATAGCCGATGTCATGCGGGCCGGGACTGGCCTCGGGGTGGCCCTGGAAGCAGAACGCCGGCCTGTCCTTCCATGCCAGGCCCTGCAGCGTGCCGTCGAACAGCGACACGTGGGTGATGCGCACCGCATCGGACAGGCTGGCCGCATCGACCGCGAAACCGTGGTTCTGGCTGGTGATCGACACCCGGCCGGTGTCGAGATCCTTGACCGGATGGTTGGCGCCGTGGTGGCCGAACTTCATCTTGAAGCTCCTGCCGCCGGCGGCCAGCCCCATGATCTGGTGCCCCAGGCAGATGCCGAAGGTCGGCACGCCGGCGGCGATGATGCTTTGGGTCGCGGCGATGGCGTAGTCGCAGGGCTCGGGGTCGCCGGGGCCGTTGGACAGGAACACGCCATCGGGCCGCAGCGCCAGCACCTCGGCTGCCGGGGTTTGCGCGGGCACCACGGTGACGCGGCAGCCGCGCGCAGCCAGCAGCCGCAGGATGTTGTACTTCACGCCAAAGTCGTAGGCGACGACATGGCACCGCGGCTGCGCCACTTCGCCATAGCCCTGCTCCAGCGACCAGTCGGTCTGCGTCCATTCATAGGGCTGCTGCGTGGTGACGACGCGGGCCAGGTCCATGCCGGACAGTCCGGCAAATCCGCGTGCACCGTCGAGCGCGGCCTGGATCACGGCATCGGCGATTTCCTGCCCCGCCTCCAGGCCGATGATGCAGCCGCTCTGCGCGCCCTGGGTGCGCAAGTGGCGCGTCAGCCTGCGGGTGTCGATCCCGGCGATGGCCACCGTGCCGCTTTGACGCAAATAGGCGTCGAGGGTCTGCTCGCTGCGGAAGCTCGACGGTTGCAGCGGCAGGTCCTTGATGATCAGCCCGGCTGCGTGCACCCTGGCCGCTTCCACGTCCTGTGCATTCGTGCCGACATTGCCGATGTGCGGATAGGTCAGGGTGACGATCTGGCGGCAGTAGCTCGGATCGGTGAGGATTTCCTGATAGCCGGTGATGGCGGTGTTGAACACCACCTCGCCTACCGTCTGCCCGCTCGCGCCGATCGAGAGTCCGCGAAAGATCGAGCCGTCGGCGAGAACCAAGACGGCTTTGGGCAGCATGGGCAGCATGAGAATTCTCCGGTGAGCGCCCGGATGTTGGAAGGGATCACCAGCCTGGCCGGTCGATCTGGAGCGCGACTCGCAGGCGGCCTCACAAGCCGATTTGTCTGTCGGTCACGCCCCTTGGGGGTCGCCGCTGGGCGGCAACGCTTCAGGCGCACAAAATCTATCGGATTATATTCCTGTGGTTTGCCGATGCAGTTTCCACCCGGCGCTCCGGTGCGCTGATTTGCCGTCATGAACACCCCTCCCTCGCCGACGCTCCCGACCAGGCCCATCCCCCTGCTCGCCCTTGCGCTCGGCGTTTTGTTCGCGCACGCCTTGCTGCTGGCCTGGCTGGTGTTCACACCCGCGCCGGCGCCCAGCAAGCCGGAACAGCAGATCGAATGGGTCACTCTGCAGAAGGCGGCGCCGCCTGCACCCAAGCCCCCTGCACCGCCCCAGCCTGCCGCTGCCGCAGCACCCCCAGAAAGCGCGCGCCCCGCCCCCCCGAAAAAGCAAGTCGCCCGGCCTGCTCCAACGCATCTGCCCCCGCAGATCCCACCTGCACCCCGCCACCTGCCGCCGCCCAAGCCCGTCTTGCCACGCACGAACACGCTGCCGACCGAGACGCCCGCTGCGCCCTCGCACCCTCCTGCGCCCGACCTCCCGGCACCAACTGCCGATCTCGGCGCATTGCCTCAGTCCCCCGCACCCAAGGTAGTGCCTGGCACGGCCCAGCCCGCGGCGACCGCTTCCGCCCCGCCTGCGCCGGTCGTGGAAACCGCGGCCTCGTACCAGGCCGAGTATCTCGACAATCCGCCGCCGCCCTACCCCCGGCTGTCGCGCCAACTGGGTGAGGAGGGCACGGCCCTGCTCAAGGTGCAGGTCGGCCCGGATGGACGCCCGCTGCAGATCAAGCTCATCTCGTCCACCGGTTATCCCCGACTGGACGAGGCCGCCGAGCGCACCGTGGCGCAATGGCGCTTCGTCGCCGCCACGCGCAACGGACAGGCGGTCACGTCCTGGGTGCTGGTGCCGATCAAGTTCCGCATCCTGAATTGAGTCCGACTCACGACGTTTGCAGCACCCTGTCGAGCAGCAGGTCGAAATCCGTCGTCCTGGGCAAGGTACCGAAGCCACCGCCCCATTCGCCACCGAGCCGGGATGCGCAGAAGGCCTGAGCGATGGACTCCGGCGCGTGGCGCAGCAGCAAGGCGGACTGCACGGCCAGCACGAGGTCGTGGGTCAGCGCCCGGGCGCGTGAGGGCAGCGCCTGCGCATCGCGCAAGGCCGCCGTGAAACGCTGCAGATGCGCGTCGAAATGCGCGTTGCGCCCCTGCGCCGGTGCGAGTTCGGCCATCAGCGCGTCGGCGGTGCGCGGGTTCTTGCCCAGCGCGCGCAGCACGTCCAGACACATCACATTGCCCGAACCTTCCCAGATGGAATTCACCGGCATCTCGCGGTAGATGCGCGCCTGCACGTCGTCTTCGACATAGCCGTTGCCGCCCAGCACCTCCATCGCCTCGGCGGCGAGTTCGGCGCCGCGTTTGCAGATGCGGAACTTGCCCGCGGGCGTGAGCAGTCGGCGCAGCAGCGACTGCGCCTCGTCGTGCTGCGAGTCGAAGGCCTGCGCCAGACGCAGCGCCAGCGCGATGGCCGCTTCGACCTCCAGTGCCATGTCGGCCAGCACATTGCGCATCAGCGGCTGGTCGATCAGCGCGGCGCCGAAAGCCTGCCGATGTCGCGCGTAGTGCACCGCCTGGCTCAGCGCCTGGCGCATCAAGCCAGTGGTGCCGAGCACGCAATCCAGCCGGGTATAGGTTCCCATTTCCAGAATGGTCGGCACGCCGCGTCCTTCTTCGCCGAGCAGGTGGCCCCACGCGGCCTGGAATTCCACTTCGGACGAGGCGTTGGAGCGATTGCCCAGCTTGTCCTTGAGCCGCTGGATCAGCACCGGGTTCTTGCTGCCGTCGGGCGCCCAGCGGGGCACGAAAAAGCAGCTCAAACCGCCCGGCGCCTGCGCCAGCACCAGATGGGCATCGCATTGCGGCGCGGAAAAAAACCACTTGTGCCCGGTCAGGCGCCAGCCGCCTGCGCCGTCGGGCTCGGCGCGGGTGGTGTTGGTGCGCAGGTCGGAGCCGCCCTGCTTTTCGGTCATGCCCATGCCGATGAGTCCGCCGCGCTTTTGCGCCAACGGCAGGTCGCGCGGATCGTATTCCGGGCGCATCAGCGTGGGCAGCCAGTCGCGCGCCAGCAGGGCGTCGCGCGACATCGCCGGAATCGCGCCATAGGTCATGGTGGTGGGGCACATCGATCCGGCCTCGATCTGCGTCTGCAGGATGAAGCCCGCCGCCCGCGCCACATGCGCGCCCGGCTGCGGCTGCGCCCACGGGCCGGTGTGCAGGCCGCGGCGGGCGATGTCGGTCATCAGCGCGTGCCAGGCCGGATGAAACTCGATCTGGTCGCGGCGAAAGCCCCGCGCATCGAAGGCGTGCAGGATCGGCGTGTTCCGGTTCGCCAGCCGACCCTGCTCGTAACTCGCCGCCGTGCCGATCTCGGCGCCCTGGCGGGTGAGTTGCTGCTGCGCCCATGCGCCCCCCGCCCACGTCAGCGCCTCGCGCAGCGCGGGATCGGCGGTGAACAGGTTGTAATCCTGCAAGGGCGGGGCTTGATTGGTCACATCATGGGTGGGCCAGGTCATGGAAGTCTCCGGTTTGTTTGATCTGAGTGCTCTGCATTGCAGCACCGACCCTCAGTGCCCTGCAAGGAACAGCCCGTTACCATGCTCGGTTACTCGGCTGCTTCCCTGCGCTGCGCAGAACCTGTTTTTTCCATGTCGCCTTCCTCACAAGAACTCTCGAATGCAGACGCCGCTCCCGGCCGCGGCCTGACCTGGGTGCTGTTCGCCGCGCTCGTCGTCCTCTGGCTGGGCACGCTGGGCTGGCGCGATCTGGTGCCGACCGATGAAGGCCGCTACGCCGAAATCCCGCGGGAAATGGTGGTCTCGGGCGACTGGGTCACGCCGCGTCTGGACGGTTTCAAGTATTTCGAAAAACCGCCGCTGCAATACTGGGCCACCGCCGCCGTATATGAGGTGTTCGGCTTCGGCGAATGGCAGGCGCGGCTGTGGACCGGGCTGACCGGTCTGTTGTCGATCCTGTTCACCGGCTGGGCGGGCGCGCGGCTGTTCAACCGGCGCACCGGGATGTTTGCCGCGGGCGTGCTGGCGAGCATGTTCTACTGGAACGCGATGAGCCACATCAACACGCTGGACATGGGCACCGCCGCCACCATGTCCGCGAGCCTGATGGCCTTCCTGCTGGCGCAGCGCCCCGACGCCAGCCGCACGCAGACCCGTTGGTGGATGTGGGCCACCTGGGTCTTCATGGCGCTGGCCATGCTGTCCAAGGGACTGATCGGCATTCTGCTGCCCGGCGCGGCGCTGGTGCTCTACACCCTGATCTACCGCGACTGGAAGTTGTGGACGCGGCTCTACATCGTCAGCGGCCTGCTGATCTTTCTGGCCATCGCCGCTCCCTGGTTCATCTGGGTGCAGGTGCGCAACCCCGAGTTTTTCGACTACTTTTTCATCTACCAGCAGTTCACCCGTTTTCTCACCGACAAGCTCCACCGTCCCGGCGCCTGGTGGTATTTCTTTCCGATCCTGATTCTGGGCGTGCTGCCCTGGCTGGGCAGCCTGGTTCCCGCCCTCTGGCGCGGTGCCTTGCAGCCGGCACAACGCGGCGCGGCCTTTGGCGATGCGCGGGGTCGCACCCTGCACGCGCAAGGCATGCTGGTGATATGGGCGGTGTTCATCTTTGCGTTTTTCAGCATTTCCAAATCGAAGCTGCCGTCTTACATCCTGCCCATCTTCCCGGCGCTGGCGCTGCTCATTGCCGACTATCTCGACCGCGCCCGCAGCGGTGCGCTGCGCTGGCAGTTCGGCCTGCTCGCTTTGCTGGGACTGGCAGGCGTCATCGGTCTGACGCAAATGCACCGCCTGGGCAATGCCACCACGCCCGGCGCGCTGTATCAGCAGTTCGGCTGGTGGCTCGAAGGCACCGCCGCGCTGGCGCTGATCAGCGGCCTGCTGGCCTGGCGTTGGGAAGCGCGGGGGCGCCGCACCGCGGCCGTGATGGGGATCAGCGTGGCGATGACCCTGGGATTCTCGCTGAGCATTCAACAATTCCAGATTCTGGGCCGCACGGCTTCGACCAAAGATGTGGTGAACGCCATCCGCCCCTGGATTCATCCTGGCCAACCGTTTTACGCCGTGGGCACCTACGACCAGACCCTGCCCTTCTATCTCGACCGCACGGTCACCCTGGTGCAATATCAGGGCGAGCTGCATTTCGGCATCACGCAGCAGCCTGATCTCTGGGTGCCCACCTACGCCGACTTCGCCCGGCGCTGGAGTGAGGACAGACAGCCGCTGGCGCTGATGCCGCCCTCCACCCTGCCCGCGCTGCAGGCGCTGCACATGCCGATGACGGTGATTTATCGCGCGCCCCGCTTCGTGGTGATCGCCAAGCCGGGGCAGGACTATGGCGCGGCGGCTCAGGCGGCCGCCGCAAGACTGCCCACCGCGTGGAACGAGGGGCCGTCGCTGACGCCGCCCATCCTTCCTGCTGGAGCGACGCAGTGAGCGCAGTCGCCTTCGCCCTCGTGCTCACCGGCGTGCTGCTCAACGCCGCAGCGCAGTTGCTCATCAAATCGGGTGCGGAAACGGCGGGACATTTCAGCTTCACCGCAGGTCACATCTGGCAGGCGCTGCTGCACTTCGCGCTGCAATGGCAGATCCTGCTGGGGCTGACGTTCTATGCGGTCTCCGTGGTGGTGTGGATACTGGCGCTCACCCGAGTGCAGGTGTCCATCGCCTACCCCATGTTGTCGCTGGGCTATGTGGTGACTGCGTTTGCGGCCTGGTGGCTGTTCGGCGAAGCGCTGACCGCACAGAAACTCCTGGGCATTGCCGTCATCATCGTGGGTGTCATCATCGTCGCCCGAGCCTGATCGCATCCACATGAATTCTCAAGACATTCTTCCCTTCACCCGCCCCGACATCGACGAAGACACCATCGCGGGCGTCGCCGAAGTGCTGCGCTCGGGCTGGATCACCACCGGGCCGTGGTGCGCGAAGTTCGAGCAGGCGCTGTCGGAATACTTCGGCGGGCGTCGGGTGCTCGCCTATTCCTCCGGGACGGTCACGATGGAGGTCGCGCTCAAGCTGCTGGGCATCGGCCCGGGCGACGAGGTCATCACCACGCCGCTGTCCTGGGTGGCGACGAGCAACGTCATCCTGACGGTCGGCGCGACGCCGGTTTTCGTCGACATCGACCCCGTCACCCGCAATATCGATGCGGGTCGCATCGAGGCGGCCATCACCCCGCGCACGCGGGCCATCCTGCCCGTCCATCTGGCCGGCCTGCCCGCCGATCTGGATGCGATCCACGCCCTCGCCGCCCGTCATCGTCTGCGCGTCATCGAAGATGCGGCGCAGGCCATCGGCAGTCTGTGGCAAGGGCGGCTCATCGGCAGCTTCGGCGACTTCGCCTCGTTCAGCTTCCACCCCAACAAAAACATCACCTCCATCGAGGGCGGCTGTCTGGTGCTGCCTGAAGGTGCCGACGTCGACCTCGCCCGCCGCCTGCGTCTGCAGGGCGTGCAGCGCAGCGGTCTGGACGGCATGGACGTCGATGTGGTGGGCGGCAAGTCCAACCTCACCGATGTGGCCGCGCGCGTGGGCTGGGGGCAGTTGCAACGGGTCGACGAATTCAACGCCCGCCGCCGCGTCCTGGCGCAAGCCTATTTCACCGCATTCGACGCCATCGGGCTGGTCGCGCGCGGGGTGCAACTGCCGCCGCGCGACTTCATTCAGAGCAACTGGCATATGTTCCAGATCGTGCCACCGCCGCAGGTGCAGCGCGCCGCACTGATGCAGGCGCTCAAGGATCGCGGCATCATCACCGGGGTGCACTACCCGCCCATCCACCTGTTCAGCCTGTACCGCCAGCGCGGCCTCAAACCCGGCGACTTCCCTCACGCAGAAACCGTGGGCGCATCCATCCTCACCCTGCCACTCTTTCCCAGTATGCGCGACAGCGACGTGACGCGGGTGGCCGCCGCGCTCGATGCGGTGCTGCGACAATTCGGTCTATGACGCTGCATCCTCACCCCGCCGTTTCGGTGGTCGTTCCCGTTTACAACGAAGAGGCTGGTCTCGCTGCGCTGTTCGCCCGCCTCTACCCCGCGCTCGATGCCCTGAACGAACCCTACGAGATCCTGTTCGTCAACGACGGCAGCCGCGACCGCTCCGCCGCGCTGCTGGCCGCGCAGCAGCGCCTGCGCCCGGATGTCACCCGCGTGGTGCTGTTCAACGGCAACTACGGCCAGCACATGGCCATCCTCGCCGGCTTCGAGCACGCGCGCGCGCCCATCGTCGTCACCCTCGATGCCGACCTGCAGAACCCGCCCGAGGAAATCGGCAAGCTCGTCGCCAAGATGCGCGAGGGTTACGACTATGTCGGCACCATCCGCCGCATGCGGCAGGACAGCCGGTTTCGCCGCTATGCCAGCCGGGCGATGAACTGGGTGCGCGAAAAAATCACCAGCGTGCGCATGACCGACCAAGGCTGCATGCTGCGCGCCTATGGCCGCGACGTGGTCGATACCGTCAACCGCTGCACCGAGTCCAACACCTTCGTGCCCGCGCTAGCCTACACCTTCGCGCTCAAACCCACCGAAATCGAGGTGGCGCACGAAGAACGTCAGGCTGGGCAGTCCAAGTATTCGCTGTTCAAGCTCATCCGGCTGAACTTCGATCTGGTCACCGGGTTCTCTCTGGTGCCGCTGCAGCTCATGTCGTACTCGGGCATTGTGCTGTCGCTGGCTTCGGGCGCGCTGTTCCTCTACCTCATGGTGCAGCGCTTTGTCGAAGGCGCGCAGGTGCAGGGGGTGTTCACGCTGTTCGCCATCACTTTTTTCCTGCTCGGCGTGGTGCTGTTCAGCATCGGGCTGCTGGGGGAATACATCGGCCGCATCTACGAGCAGGTGCGCGGCCGTCCGCGCTACCTCGTGCAGGCGGTGTTGCAGGATATGCCGTCCGAGCCCGGCGTGTTCGTGCCGCACACCGCTCCCGCCGCAGCGCAAACCCCCGCGCAGCAATCGTGAATGCCGTCGTCTTCGCCTATCACAACGTCGGCGTGCGCTGCCTCAAGACGCTGCTCGCCCGGGGCATGCAGGTGCAACTGGTCGTCACCCACCCCGACAGCCCGAGCGAAACCCTGTGGTTCGACCGGGTGGCCGATGTCGCTGACGAGGCCGGCATTTCCGTGGCCTATGTGGACGAGGCGGTCGACGAGGCCCTGATCGACCGCGTCGTTGCTGCTGCGCCCGACTATCTGTTCTCTTTCTACTTTCGCCGCATGCTGCCCGCACGGTTGCTCGCCGCCGCGCGCATCGCCGCGCTCAATATGCACGGCTCGCTGCTGCCCAAGTATCGCGGGCGCGTGCCGGTGAACTGGGCCGTGCTGCACGGCGAGACCGAAACCGGCGCCACCCTGCACGTCATGCAAGCCAAGCCCGATGCGGGCGACATCGTCGCGCAACAGGCGGTGCCCATCCTGCCCGACGACACCGCCAAGGACGTTTTCGACAAGGTCAGCGTCGCCGCCGAGATCGCGCTGTGGAGGGTGCTGCCGCAACTGCTGCGCGGCGAGGTTCCGCGCCAGCCCAACGATCTGTCCGCCGGGAGCTATTTCGGCGGCCGCAAACCCGAGGACGGTCGCATCGACTGGGCCCATCCGGCGCAAACGGTTTACAACCTCATCCGCGCCGTGGCTCCGCCCTACCCCGGCGCCTTTTTCGATCACTGCGGTCGCCGTTTCATCGTGGCACGCGCGCGCATCGCGTCTGTAGTGCTCGCCGCTCGAATCGCGGATAAAAGCGCCATCGGTCTGCATCTCATAGATGGGCAACTCCTGGGCCGCGCCGGAGACGGCGGCGCGATCCACATTCTCGAACTCTGGGACGCTGACCAGCCCGGCGTTGCCCTGAGCCCCCGGCAAATTTCGGAACTCGTTACACAACCATGAAAAAAGTCCTCATCCTAGGCGTCAACGGCTTCATCGGCCATCATCTCTCCATGCGCATTCTCGCCACCACCGACTGGCAGGTGTACGGCATGGACATGAACGCCGACCGCGTCGAAGACCTCAGCGCCAACAAGCGCTTCAAATTCTTCGAAGGCGACATCACCATCAACAAGGAGTGGATCGAATACCACGTGCGCAAGTGCGACGTGATCCTGCCGCTGGTGGCCATCGCCACGCCCGCCACTTACGTCAAGGCCCCGCTGCGGGTGTTCGAGCTCGACTTCGAGGCCAATCTGCCCATCGTGCGCGCGGCGGTCAAGCACAAGAAGCATCTGGTGTTCCCGTCCACCTCCGAGGTGTACGGCATGAGTAGCGACGCCGAATTCGACCCGGAGAGCTCGCCGCTGATCTACGGCCCGATCAACAAGCCGCGGTGGATCTACGCCTGCTCCAAGCAGTTGATGGACCGGGTCATCGCCGCCTACGGCCAGCAGGAGGGGCTGAACTACACCCTGTTTCGTCCATTCAACTGGATCGGCGCCGGGCTGGACAATATCTTTTCCGCCAAGGAAGGCAGCTCGCGTGTCGTCACCCAGTTCCTGGGCCATATCGTGCGCGGCGAAACCATCAGCCTGGTCGATGGCGGCCACCAGAAACGCGCCTTTACCGACATCGACGACGGCATCGACGCGCTGATGAAAATCATCGAAAACAGGAACGGCGTGGCCAGCGGCCAGATTTACAACATCGGCAATCCGGCCAACAACCATTCGGTGCGCGAACTCGCCGACATGATGCTGCGACTCGCCGACGACATGCCCGAATACGCCGAACCGGCCAAGAACGTGAAGCTGGTGGAAACCAGCTCGGGCGCGTATTACGGTACGGGGTACCAGGACGTGCAAAACCGCGTGCCCAAGATCGCCAACACCATGCGTGACCTCGACTGGGCGCCCAAGACCGACATGCAGACCGCGCTGCGCAAGATTTTCGACGCCTACCGCGGCCAGATCGCCCAGGCGCGGGCGTTGATGGAAGAAGCGGGCAATTGAATCGACTCGGCAGCCCGCCTGCAGACCGCAGTACGCCGGTGCGATTGCCCTTACAATGCTCAGCGACGGGCCGCCCCGCATCGCGGCGCGGTGAACCTGGTCAGGTCGGGAACGAAGCAGCCACAGCCGTTTACCGAGAGTGCCGGGGGAACGGCTCGTCACCCCAACATCCTTGCCTGCCCGCTGCGTCTGATGCGCACTCGTTCATCGGCAACGCCCAATACATCGTCCCGGATTGCGTACCCATCCGGTACGATCGGCGCCATAACGGCAACTGTGTCAAAATTCCCATCAAATCTTTCCATCGAGGTGACCATGGCTAGCGAACTGATCAAACACACCAATGACGCCGATTTCGAGCAAGACGTGCTGAAGTCCAGCGTTCCCGTTCTCGTGGACTTCTGGGCCGAGTGGTGCGGACCCTGCCGCATGATCGCGCCTACCCTCGATGAGATGGCCAGCGAATACCAGGGCAAGCTCGCCATCATGAAAGTCAATGTGGACGAGAACCGCAGCATCCCCGCCAAGTTCGGCATTCGCGGCATCCCCACCCTGCTGCTGTTCAAGAACGGCGAGCTGGCCGGCAACAAGGTAGGTGCCGCCTCCAAATCCCAATTGACGGCTTTCGTCGACGCCCACCTATAATCCAACGCAATTCGTTGCGCGGTTCGGTTCTCTCATACTTCAGACCGCGCAACACTTGACTTGAGCCGCTACCCTGGCAGCTCAATCGCCGTGGCCACTCAGCCACGGCCCCATTCCCTCACGATTCTTTGCTGCTCGCGCGTGCCGCACTGACGCACGCACCATCCGACGATGGGCCCTTTGAAGCGTCCCATTTGCGGCGTCCCCTTTGCAGCGCCCCATTTGCAGCCTCCCCCTTCCCGAGTTTTCACCATGCATCTTTCCGAACTCAAAGCGACGCACGTCTCCAAGCTGCTTGAAATGGCGCAGTCGCTCGAGATTGAAAACGCCAGCCGCCTGCGCAAACAGGAGCTGATGTTCGCCATCCTCAAGCGCGTGGCCCGCAACGGCGAGCAGGTCTTCGGCGATGGCTGTCTGGAGGTCCTGCCCGACGGCTTCGGCTTTTTGCGCGCGCCCGAGTCGAGCTATATGGCCTCGCCCGACGACATCTACATCTCGCCCAGCCAGATCCGCCGCTTCAACCTGCACACCGGCGATTCCATCGAGGGCGAGGTGCGCGTGCCCAAGGACGGCGAGCGCTATTTCGCCCTGGTGAAGGTCGATCGCGTCAACGGCGTCACGCCCGAGGAAAACAAGAACAAGATCATGTTCGAGAACCTCACGCCGCTGTTCCCCACCGAACACATGCGGTTGGAACGCGACATCAAGGGCGAGGAAAACATCATCGGCCGCGTGATCGACATCATCGCGCCCATCGGCAAGGGACAGCGCGGCCTGCTCGTCGCCCCGCCCAAGAGCGGCAAGACGGTGATGCTGCAGTCGATCGCTCACGCCATCACCGCCAACCATCCCGAAGTCGTGCTCATCGTGCTGCTGATCGACGAGCGCCCGGAAGAAGTGACCGAAATGCAGCGCTCGGTGCGCGGCGAGGTGGTCAGCTCCACCTTCGACGAGCCGGCTGTGCGGCATGTGCAGGTGGCCGAAATGGTGATCGAAAAGGCCAAACGCCTGGTCGAGCTGAAAAAGGACGTGGTCATCCTGCTCGATTCCATCACCCGGCTGGCGCGCGCCTACAACACCGTGGTGCCGACCTCGGGCAAGATCCTCACCGGCGGCGTCGACGCCAATGCGCTGCAACGGCCCAAGCGCTTTTTCGGCGCCGCACGCAATATCGAAGAGGGCGGATCGCTCACCATCATCGGCACTGCGCTGGTCGATACCGGCAGCCGCATGGACGAGGTGATCTACGAAGAATTCAAGGGCACCGGCAATATGGAAATCCACCTGGATCGCCGCCTGTCGGAAAAGCGCGTGTATCCGGCCATCCTCATCAACCGCTCGGGTACGCGCCGCGAGGAACTGCTGCTCAAGCCGGAAATCCTGCAAAAGGCCTGGATTCTGCGCAAGCTGCTCTATCCCATGGACGAAATCCAGGCCATGGAATTCCTGCTCGACAAGATGAAGCAGACCAAGAACAACGCCGAATTCTTCGATCTGATGCGTCGCGGCGGTTGATCCTGCGGAAATCTGCAATAATTGCCCGTTTTGCCAAGTACCGGCCCTGGACAGCGCCCACAGGGTTGGCGGCTAGCGTTTGATCGTCACGATCGTTACCAAGGAACCCCCATGAAATCAGGAATCCACCCCGAATACCGTGAAGTCTGCTTCCTCGACCTGTCCACGGGTTCGAAGATCCTCATCTCTTCCACAGCGCAGACCCGCGAAACCATCAAGCTCGACGATGGCCGTGAAGTGCCCCTGTACAAGGTCGAAACCAGCGCGGAGTCGCACCCCTTCTACACCGGCCAGCAAAAGAGCGTGGATACCCTGGGCGGCCGCGTCGAGAAGTTCCGCCAGAAATTCGCCAAGGCGACGGGCAAGGCTTAAGGCGCTCAGCGAGTTCTTCGCTTTTTTCCGCTTTTCCTCGCTTTTCCTTCTCGCGTTTTTCGTGCGACGGGGTTTTTCCCAACCCCGCATCCCTCAACGGGCAGCCTGGCTGCCCGTTGTCGTTTCCCGCTGATCCATCTCCCTCATTCGCCATCGCCTCGCCATGAGCTCGCCGTTCTCCGACGGACAGACCCGCAGACCGCCGGCGCGCCCGGCGCTGCAGCCGGGCGCCGTAGGCAAGCTGCCGCGGCCACTGCTTCTGCTCCTGTGCGCGGCCTACCTGCTTCCCGGATTCATCGGGCGCGACCCCTGGCGCACTGATGGACTGAGTTTTGCGGTGATGTGGCAGATGGCGCAGGGTCTCACGTCCTGGTTTCATCCCACCTTGTACGGGCAGACGATCACGGGCGGCTGGCTGGCGCACTGGCTGGGGGCGGGATCGATACGGGCCTTCGGCGACTGGCTCGGGCCGGTGCTGGCATCGCGTCTTCCCTTCATGTTGGCGCTGGCCGCCAGCATGGGGCTGACGTGGTACGCCGCCTTCCACTTCGCCCGCCACGACGACGCCCAACCGGTGCGGCCCGCGTTTGGTCCGCCCATCTCCCCGACAGACTATGCCCGCGCCATCGCCGATGGCGTGCTGCTGACCTTGCTGGCCACGCTGGGCCTGCTCGGGCGCGGCCACGAGGCTTCGACGCAGGTCGTACAACTCGCCGCGGTGAGCGGCGTCTTGCTGGGGGTGTCGCTGCTGCCACGCAAACCCTGGAAATCGGCGAGCCTGATCGCCGCGGGTTTACTCAGCCTGGCGCTGACGGCAGCGGGCTGGTTTGCCCTGCTGCTGAGCTTCACTCTCGGCCTCGTGCTCCGGGACAGCTTGCGCCGGGGCAAAGGGAGGCCTATCAATGGAGCGCTCCTGCTGACGCTGGCCATCGGCGTGCTTTCGGGGCTGTGGGCCGAAGGACAAATGGGGTGGTCGCTGCAGGGCGGGTGGCCCGATCTGGACACGCTGGGCAATTTCTTTCGCATCGGTCTGTGGTTCACCTGGCCGGCCTGGCCGCTGGCCGCCTGGGGCTTGTGGCGCTGGCGGGAATCGCTGCAGGCCTGGCATCTGCGGCCCGCGTGGGCGATTGCTGCCCTGGCCTTGCTGAGTGCACTGGCGCAGGGCAACAACGACAAGGTTTTTCTGCTGGCCCTGCCCCCCCTGGCCATTCTGGCGGGATTCGCGCTGCCGGTCTTGCGCCGCGCGGGTCTGGCGGCGATCGACTGGTTCGCCGTGCTGTTCTACAGCCTGCTGGCCCTGCTGGTCTGGGTCATGTGGCTGGCCCTGTTCATCGGCTGGCCGCCCAAGCCTGCGGCCAATATTGCGCGACTGGCGCCGGGCTTTCAATTCACCCTCGATCCCGTCGCCCTGACGCTCTCGCTGCTGGCCACGCTGGCCTGGGGTGCGGTGGTGCTCTGGCGCACCGGCCGTCATCGCCACCCCTTGTGGAAGGGCATGGTGTTGTCAGCCAGCGGCGTCACCCTGGCCTGGGTGCTGGTGGGCAGCTTGTGGATGCCGGTGCTGAACTACGCGAGCACTTACCGCAACGTGGGGCGCGAGGTCGCGCATGCGGTGCACAGCGCCAGCGCGCTGTCGATGCAGGTCGGCACGCCCTGCCTGCAGCCCGAAGGAATCGATCTGACCACGCAGGCGCTGATCGGCTACTGGAGCCGGCTCGATTTCTCGGCCTCGCGCACGGCGCCATGCCCCTACGCGCTGGGCGCACGTGCACCGCAGCCTGCGTCGCAGTGGCGTCTGATCTGGCGTGGCGGCCGCCCCGGGGATCGCGGCGGCATGCTCTCTCTGTATCAACGTCTCGCGCCCTGAGCGCCCCATGCCCCCTCTGCGCCATCTGTTGCGTCTGGCGGCGAGTGTGCTCATCGGCCAGCTTGCCGTCATCGGCTTCGGCGTGGCCGATACCGTGATGCTGGGGCACTTTGCCTCCACGGCCAGCCTGGCCGCTCTGTCCATCGGGCAGGCGATTTACATCACGATGTTCGTCTCGCTATCCGGCGTGACGCAATCGCTCTTACCCACCTTGGGCCGCGGCTTCGGCGCGGGCCAGCCCGACGCCGTGGGGACCGGTTTTCGTCAGGGGCTGTGGCTCGCGGCGGGGCTTTGCCTCCTGGTCATCGGCATCCTGCTCTGGCCGCAACCGCTGCTGGCCTTGACCGGCCAGGCGCGCGATGCCACGGTCGATCGCTATCTGGCGATTCTCGCCCTGGGCCTGCCGGCAGCGCTTGCCTTTCGGGTGCACGCGGCGCTCAGCCAGGCCATCTCGCGCCCCTTGCTGACCGCCACTCTGCAGATCGCGGGACTGGGCCTCAAGCTGTTGCTCAATGCCGTGTTTCTGCTGCCTGAGAAATTCGGACTGCATGGCATGACGCCGCTGGGGGCGCAGGGCTGCGCTGCCGCCACTGTGCTCACGCAATATGCGCTGCTCGCCGTGGCGCTGCTGCAGCACCGTTACAGCCCTGCGCTGCGGCCCTACGCCGCGCTTTCGCGCTGGGACTGGCCGGACTGGAAGGCGCAGGCCCATTTGCTGCGTCTGGGCGCACCGATCGGTCTGAGCCTGCTGGTCGAGGTATCGGCTTTCACCTTCATGGCCTTGTTCATCGCCCGGCTGGGCAACACCGTGCTCGCCGCCCACCAGATCACCGCCAGCCTGGCCACGGTGCTCTACATGCTGCCGCTGTCGATCTCCATCGCCACCGGCTCGGTGGTCGCGCAGCAACTGGGCGCCGGCCACACCCGAGCCGCCCGGCACACGGCCTGGAGCGGCGTCGGCGTTGCCGCGCTGCTCTCCATCGTCATCGGCCTGATCGTCTGGCTGCAGCGCGGGACGATCATCGGCTGGTACACGGCCGACCCGAAGGTGCAGGCCGTGGCCGATCACCTGTTCCTGTTCATCGCGCTCTATCAGGTGTTCGACGCCGTGCAATCCACCAGCGCCTTCATCCTGCGCTCCTACCATATCGCCCTGCTGCCCAGCATTCTGTACGCGCTGTCGCTCTGGGGCGTGGGACTCGGCGGCGGTTATCTGCTGGGATTCAACACCCTGGGCATCACCCCGCGCGCGCTGCAGGGCGCAGCGGGATTCTGGATGGGCAACACGACGGGACTGGCCATCGCCGCAAGCTGCTTTGCCGTGCTGCTCTGGCGCGTGGCCCGCAGGGCTCCGGGGTAGTTTTTCGGCGCACAAAAAAACACCGCGAACTTCGCAGTTGCGCGGTGTGTTGGCCAGGCCGAAACGACCAAAGCCGGTTTCAGTCTTTGGTATGCAGACCCTTGGTCCAGGCTTCCATGGCTTCGTTGGCCGGGGCCATCGGCGCTTCCAGGAAGCTGACGACGAACTTGTCGCCCATGTCGGCAATGCCGATGGAACGGGGACGCACGGCCAGCACCATGGGGTTGGGCAGAGAAATGCCGAAGCAGAAAATCACCTCAGCAGCGGCCTTGATCTCCGGCGCAATGGTGCCGCCGATGTTCTGGGTGTGCTCCAAATGGTCGAACACGGCGATGAATTTCACCTTGGGGTTGGCCGCGATTTTTTCCTTGAAGTAGGCCACGACTTCATCGACCGTGGTGTAGCTGGTTTCCGCCTTGGACACTTCGGCGACGTAAACGGGGTATTTTTCCTGCAGCAGGGTTTGTTTCATGGGGGCTCCGGGGTTGCGCGCCATTGTGGCGCGGTTGAGGTGAGTAAACGGTTGAGTAATTTACTCGGATAGATACGTCTGCATATCGGCATGGATCAAATTTCGCGGCGATGCGCGGATTCATGCCGACTGCAGCGCCTCCAGTCGTTCGCCCAGTTCGAGCCAGCGCTCTTCCAGTGCGCCGATGCGCTCGGCCACGGCATGATGCCGCCTGCCCAGATCCACTCGCTCGGTGCCTGGCGTGTCGGGACGCGCCAGCGCCGCCTCGATGGCGCTGCGCTCGGCTTCGAGTTGATGCAGCTCATGTTCGACGCGCGTGAATTCGGCCTTGACCGGCTTGAGTTGCTGTTCGCGCTGCTGCCGCTGCTCGGCCTGCTGGCGGCGGGCTTGCTTGCGATCGACGACTGCGGGCAAGGGTTCTTCAACCGCTCTGGATGGCTGCGGCTTGTCTTGCGGCGCGCTCTGCCGCTGCGCGGTGCGTGAAAGGGCCCACTGCTGATAGTCGTCGAGGCTGCCGTCGAAATCTTGCACCTGGCCGTCGGCCACCAGCCAGAAGGCGTCGCAGGTGGCGCGCAGCAGGGCGCGGTCGTGCGACACCAGCAGCACCGTGCCGGCGAAATCCTGCAGCGCCACGGCGAGCGCCTCGCGGGTGGGCAGGTCGAGGTGGTTGGTCGGCTCGTCGAGCAGCAACAGATTGGGCTTGCGCCAGATCACCAGCGCCAGCGCCAGCCGCGCCTTCTCGCCACCGGAAAAGCTGCCGCAGGCGCGGGTCATCATGTCACCGTCGAACTGGTAGCGGCCCAACCAGTTGCGCCAGTCCTGCTCCGTCGTGCCGGGGGCGATGTCGCGCGCCAGACGCTGCATGTGCTGCAGCGGCGTTTCGTCCAGGCGCAGCACGTCCACTTCCTGCTGCGCGAAGTAGCCGATCACCAGCCCCTTGCCTTCCCGGCGATGCCCCGCCCGCAAGGGCAGCACCCCGGCCAGCGTTTTCACCAGCGTGGACTTGCCCTGCCCGTTCGCGCCGAGTATGCCGATGCGCTGGCCGCCGGTGATCTCGCGCGCCACCGAGCGCAATACCGGCGGATCGCCGTAGCCGCAATCGGCCTCGCTCAGAGTGAGCAACTGCTGCGGCAGGCTCAGCGGCTGCAGCAGCTCGATGCGCAACCCCCCGCTCAGATAGACCGGCGCCAGCCGCTCCATGCGCTCCAGCGCCTTCATGCGGCTCTGCGCCTGACGCGCCTTGGTCGCCTTGGCGCGGAAGCGCTCGACGAAGCGCGTCAGCCGCGCGATGTCCTGCTGCTGGCGGGCAAACGCCGCCTGCTGCTGCAGGAGTTTCTCGGCGCGCTGCTCTTCGAACAGGCTGTAATTGCCGCCGTAGCGGGTGAGCTTGCCGCCGTCGAGATGCACGGTGACGCGGCACACCGCGTCGAGAAATTCGCGGTCGTGGGAGATGACCAGCAGCAGGCCGGGATAGCGTGCAAGCCATTGCTCCAGCCAGACCAGGGCGTCGAGGTCGAGGTGATTGGTCGGCTCGTCTAGCAGCAGACAGTCGCTGGGCGCAAACAGCGCCTGCGCCAGCGCCAGCCGCATGCGCCAGCCGCCGGAGAACTGACTCACCGGCTTGTGCAGCTCGGCCATGCTGAAACCCAGGCCGAGCAGCAAGGCTTCGGCGCGGGCGCGGGCGGTGTAGCCGCCCGCCAGCTCGAAGGCATGCTGCGCTTCGGCCAGGGCATGTCCTGCGGCCTCGTCGTGTTCTGGCGCCTGCATGGCGGCCTGCAGCGCCTGCTGCGCGACTTGCAGCGCCCCATCGCCTTGCAGCACGAAATCGGTCGCGGTGCCGTCGGAATCGGGCACGTCTTGCGCCACGGTGGCCAGACGCCAATTCGCCGGCTTTTCCAGCTTGCCCGCGTCTTCGTGCAGACCGCCGAGCAAGAGGGCGAACAAGGACGATTTCCCGGCCCCGTTCACGCCGACCAGACCAACCTTGTCGCCGGGGTGCAGGGTCAGGCTGGCCCGGTCGAGCACCACCTGGATGCCGCGGCGCAAGACGATGTCGGTCAGCCGAATCATGCGACGAAGGCTTTGCGCAAATCGTTCGCCAGCAGCACGCAGACGGCTTCGGCATGCAGTTCGGTCTCCAGCCAGATCGCGGGCAGCGACGGGAACGCCGACTCGAAGGCCGCACGCTCGTTGCCGACCTCCAGCACCACGACGCCGTGCGCTGAAAGGTGCGCAGGCGCATCGTGCAGAAAGCGCCGCACCAGTTCCATGCCGTCCGCCCCGCCCGCCAGCGCCATCTCCGGCTCGTGGCGGTATTCCTCGGGCAGGGTCTGCATGCTGGCCGTGGGCACATAGGGTGGGTTGCACAGGATCAGGTCGTAGGTGTGCGCGGCGTCGGCAGCGAGCGCATCCCAGAGATCGGAGGCAATCAGGCGCAGGCGTTGTTCAAGCGCGTAGTTCTCGCGGTTGATCGCGGCGACAGCCAGCGCGCCTGCAGAGAGATCGACGGCGTCCACCTGCGCATCCTCCCAGGTCAGCGCGGCCAGGATGGCCAGACAACCCGAGCCGGTGCACATGTCGAGCACGCGGCACGGCGGCTCGGTCAGCCAGGGATCGAGCGCGCCTTCTGCGAGCAGCTCGGCGATGAACGAACGCGGCACGATGACGCGCGGGTCCACCACAAAGCGCAGCCCCGCAAGCCACGCCTCGCCGAGCAAATAAGCCAAGGGCTGCCGGGTGGCGATGCGTTGCGCGGTCACTTCCTCGATCTGCTGCGCCTGCTGCACGGTCAAGGGATGATCGGCGTGCGCTTCCCAATGCTCTGCTTCGGTCGCGGGCAAACCTGCGACGTGCAACACCAGCCAGGCAGCCTCGTCTTCGGCGCTGGCGCAACCGTGTCCGTAGTCGAGATCGGCGGCACGCCAAGCCCGAACCGCCTTGCCCCAGGCAGCACCCAATGTGGGGGGAACCGAAATCGCCCCCGACTCCTCCTGCGGCGTCATGCCACCAAGGCCTCGAGGGTGCGGCGGTAGATGTTCTTGAGCGGTTCGATCGCGTCCACCTCGACCCATTCGTCGATTTGGTGGATGCTGGCGTTCACCGGTCCGAATTCGACGACCTGCGGGCAGATCCGGGCGATGAAACGGCCATCGGACGTGCCCCCGCTGGTGGACAGCTCGGCCTGCAGACCCGTCTCGGCGCGGATGGCCGCCTGCAGCGCTTCGGATAGCGCGCCGGGCGCGGTGAGGAAAGGCTCGCCGCCCAGGGTCCAGTCGAGGGTGTAGTCGAGCGCATGGCGGTCGAGCACGGCATGCACCTGCTTTTTGAGCTGATCGGGCGTGGACTCGGTGGAAAAGCGGAAGTTGAAATCCACCACCAGTTCGCCCGGAATGACATTGGTCGCCCCGGTGCCGGCGTGGATGTTGGACATCTGCCAGGAGGTCGGCGGAAAAAAGGCGTTGCCCTCATCCCAGCGGATCGCCGCCAGCTCGGCCAAGGCGGGCGCGGCGAGGTGAATGGGGTTTTTCGCCAGATGCGGATAGGCGATATGCCCCTGCACACCGCGCACCGTGAGCCGACCGGAGAACGAACCACGCCGCCCATTCTTGATCGTATCGCCCAGCTTCGCAGTCGACGTGGGCTCGCCCACGATGCACCAGTCCAGGCGCTGGCCGCGCGCCGCCAGCAGCTCGCACACCCTGACCGTGCCGTCGCGCGCCGGGCCTTCCTCGTCGCTGGTGAGCAGGAAGGCGATGGCCTGCCGTGGCTTTGGATGCCGTGCCAGAAACTCCTCCACCGCGACCACCATGGCCGCCAGCGAGGTTTTCATATCGGCGGCACCGCGGCCATACAGCCTGCCGTCGCGCACCGTCGGGGTGAACGGCGGGCTCTGCCATTGATCCAGCGGTCCGGTGGGCACGACGTCGGTGTGGCCGGCAAACACGAGCACCGCGGCATCGGGCTGCGAACCGGGACGCAGCGCCCAGAGATTGGTCACGCGGAATTCGGCCGGGCCGCTTTCCACCGTTTCGCAGACAAAGCCCAGCGCCTCCAGGCGCTCGCGCAGCACTTGCTGGCAGCCCCCGTCGTGCGGGGTGACGGAGGGGCGGGAAATCAGGTCGTGGACCAGGGTGAGTGTGGGAGACATGCGGCAAATGGGCAGCGCCCGGCCTGGCCTTCAGCGCGGCGAGTCCAGGTCGAGGGTGATTTCAGTGAAGGAGGGCGTATCGTCTTCGATCGCCTCGGCGGGCGCGGCCTGCCTGCGCAGGGTGGCGTCGTTTTCCAGACGCCAGAGCAGATTGGTCGGCGAATCGGCGTAGACCAGCGCTTCCTCACGACTGACCACGCCGTCCATCACCATGGTGGCCAGCGCCTGCTCGAAGGTCTGCGAGCCTTCGGCCATCGACTTTTCCATCGCCTCTTTCACGCCGGAGAAATCGCCCTTTTCGATCAACTCGCGCACGAGCTGGGTGTTGAGCATGATTTCCACTGCGGGCGTCAGCCCGCCTGCGCTGGCGCGCAGCAGCCGCTGCGAGACGATCCCCCGAAGGCCGGAGGCCATGTCGTTGAACAGCGCGGCGCGTTGGTCCATGGGATAGAAGCCGACGATGCGGTTGAGCGCCTGATAGCTGTTGTTGGCGTGCAGCGTCGTCAGACAGAGATGACCCGACAGGGCGTATTGCAGCGCCGCGCTCATCGTTGCCTGATCGCGGATCTCGCCGATCATGATGCAGTCGGGCGCCTGGCGCAGCGCGTTTTTCAGGCCGATCGCCAGCGACTCGGTATCGATGCCCACCTCGCGCTGGTTGACGATCGACTTGCGATTGGTGAACAGGTATTCGATGGGTTCTTCCAGCGTGAGAATGTGGCCGGTCTTGTTGGCATTGCGATAGTCGATCATCGCCGCCAGCGTGGTGCTCTTGCCCGCGCCGGTGGCGCCCACCATGAGCAGCAGGCCGTGCTTTTCCATCACCAGATCGGCCAGCACGCCCGGCAGGTTCAGCGATTCCAGCGGCGGGATGTCCTGCGGAATGAAGCGCACCACCATCGCCACACTGCCGCGCTGGCGAAACGCGCTGATGCGAAAACTGCCCAGACCCTGTCGCGGCAGGCCCATATTGAGCTCGCCGGTTCGCGTGACTTCGGCCGCCCGTTCGTGCCCCACGGCTTCGATCAATAGACGGTAGGGCTCGTCGGGGGTGAGCACCTGCCGGTTCACCGCCACCGCGTGGCCATTGATGCGGATGAGGATGGGGGCATGTGGACTGATATAGAGGTCCGAAGCCTTTTTTTCCGCCATCAGCTTGAACAAACGCTCCATTGCCGACATGACTCCCCCTTGGTGTTGGTGACCGTGATCTTGATGCGGTGCGACGGCTTTCAGTCCCGCAGCAGTTCGTTGATGCTGGTCTTGGAGCGCGTCTGCGCGTCCACCCGCTTGACGATCACCGCGCAGTACAGGCTGTATTTGCCGTCGCTGCTCGGCAGGCTGCCGCTGACCACTACCGAACCCTCGGGAATGCGGCCATAGCTCACCTCGCCGGTGGCGCGGTCGTAGATCTTGGTCGATTTTCCGATGTAGACCCCCATCGAAATGACGCAGTTGTCCTCGACGATCACGCCCTCCACCACCTCGGAGCGCGCGCCGATGAAGCAGTTGTCGCCGATGATGGTCGGATTGGCCTGGATCGGCTCCAGCACCCCGCCTATGCCGACGCCGCCGGAGAGATGCACGTTCCTGCCGATCTGCGCGCACGAGCCCACGGTCGCCCAGGTATCGACCATCGTGCCCTCGTCCACATAGGCGCCGATGTTCACATAAGACGGCATCAGCACCACATTGGGCGCGATGTAACACCCATGCCTGGCCACTGCCGGCGGCACCACCCGCACCCCGGTGGCGCGCATCTGGGCTTCGTCGAGGTTGTGAAACTTGGTCTGCACCTTGTCGAAGAAGTGCAGATCGCCCGCCTGCATGGCCACGTTGTCATGCAGGCGGAAACTCAGCAGCACCGCCTTTTTCAGCCATTGATGCGTCACCCACTCGCCGCCCACCCGCTCGGCCACGCGCAGCTTGCCGATGTTGATCTGGTCGATCACATGGCCCACGGCCTCGCGCAATTCGGCCGGCGCGCTGGCCGGGCTGTATTCGGTGCGGTTTTCCCAGGCCTGGTCGATGAGGGTCTGCAGTTGTTGCGTCATGGTGAGGGTCTTGGTGAGTGGATCGGTTCGGAACAATACGCGGCAATGCGGCGGGCGGCTTCGACGCATTCGTCCAGCGGCGCGACCAGGGCCATGCGAATGCGTCCGCGCCCCGGATTGACGCCTCCCTGCTCGCGCGCCAGATAGCTGCCGGGCAAAACGGTGACATTGTATTTTTCGAGCAGACCGCGGGAGAACTGTGCATCGTCTCCCGGCGTGGCCGCCCAGAGGTAGAACCCGGCATCGGGCAATTGCACGTCCATGACCGGCTGCAGCAGGGGCAGCACCGCGGCGAATTTCTCGCGGTACAGCGTGCGGTTGTGCTCGACATGCGCCTCGTCGTTCCAGGCAGCGACGCTCGCGGCCTGCACCGCCGGCCCCATCGCGCTGCCGTGATAAGTGCGATAGCGGGTGAAGGCGGCGATCAGCTCGGCATCGCCGGCGACAAAGCCCGAGCGCAGGCCCGGCACATTCGAACGCTTGGACAGCGAGGTGAAGAACAGCAGCTTGCGAAAATCCGTCCGCCCCAGTTGCCAGGCCGCTTCCAGCCCACCCAGAGGCGGCCCCGCGCCGAACCAGATTTCCGAATAGCACTCGTCGCTGGCGATGACAAAGCCGTGGCGGTCGGAGAGTTCGAACAACAGCTTCCACTCCGCAAGCGGCATCACCGCGCCGGTCGGGTTTCCCGGCGAGCAAACGTACACGAGCTGGGTGCGCTGCCACACGGCCTCGGGCACGGCCGCCCAATCGACGGCGAAATGGCGCTGCGGGTCCACGGCGGCGAAATACGGCTGCGCCCCCGCAAGCAGCGTCGCGCCCTCGTAGATTTGATAGAACGGATTGGGGCAGACCACCGTGGCCCCGGCCCGGCTCGCATCCACCACGGTCTGCGCGATGGCGAACAGCGCCTCGCGCGACCCGTTGACCGGCAGCACCTGGCTCTGCGGGTTCAGGCTCACGCCGTAGCGGCGCCCCGCCCATTGCGCGCAAGCCTCGCGCAGTTCCACCGTGCCGACCGTGGCGGGATAGACCGCCAGTCCGTCGAGATGCTGTGCGAGCGCGTCCCGAATGAACCGTGGTGTGGGATGTCTGGGCTCACCGATCCCCAGGCTGATCGCCGACCACCGCACGGGCGGAGTCACGCCCTGGTGCAATAGGCGCAGTTTTTCAAAGGGATAGGGCTGAAGCAGATCGAGGCGGGGGTTCACGGCAGGCGCAGGGACGGGTGGGGCGTGGCGGCAAAGAGCGCTCCATTCTATGGAGCCCGGCGCAGGCGCGAACCCAGCGGTGTCACGCAAATTTTCAGCCCGGCCAGCGGATTCGCTGTCATCACAGCACCTGGAATGGCGTTACCAAGCCAAAGGCCCTGTTTTCGACCGAAACCTGCCCGCCAGAAACGGCCCACTATGCTATGGATCATGTTTACGCCCTCCCTGCTGTATCCGTGAGTGACGCTGCGCCGCCCACGTCGAGTGCACTGAACCGGTTTTGCGCCGAGGTGCGGGTGCGTGCCACGCGCGTGGCGCTGATCGAATTGCGCGACGCCGCCCTGGCCGCCGACGTGGTGCAGGATAGCCTGCTCAAGCTGGTGAGCCACTACCAGGAACGTCCGTCGGAAGAATGGGCGCCCTTGTTTTACAGCATCCTGCGCAACCGCATCACCGATATGCACCGCAGGCGCAAGGTGGAGAGGATTTTCGATTTTTTCTTCTCCGGCGAGGAAGACGACGATCAGCCGCCAAGCTGGGAATCCGTGGCCGATACCGCCCTGGGGCCCGAAGCCGAGGTCGCCAACGGCCAGCTTGCCGGACGCATCGCCGATGCGATTTCCGCCCTCAGCCCGCGGCAGCGCGAGGCGTTTTTACTCCGCGAAATGGAGGGTCTGTCGATCGTCGATACCGCCATGGCGATGAAAGTCAGCGAGGGCAGCGTCAAAACGCATCACATGCGCGCGCTGACCCGCTTGAGAGAATTGCTTGAATCCGACCATCCCGCTAAAGTTTGAACAGCCTGTATCAGGTGACATCATGACCACCCAGAACCACCTCACCCCAGCTCAGATCGACCACTATCGCAGTGGTCTGGCGACGGCTGAACAGGCCGCGCAAATCGAAGCTCATCTGAAAAATTGCCCGCAGTGCCAGCAAGAGCTGCAGTTCGGCCAGCGCCTGAGCCACCTTCTCGCACCCTTGCCTCAGCTTGCCGCACGCATGCCGCACCGCCATCCGCGCACCGTGCGCTGGCCGCGCGTATTTGCCGCGGGCATGGCAACCGCTTCGCTGGCCCTGGCCGTGTTCATCAGCGTGCCGCATCTCATGCCCCGCAACGAAGCCTATCCGGGTGGACTCAGTCCCCAGATCGCCGACGCGGTACAGAACATCGAGTTCTATCAGTGGCTGTCCAACCACCCGCAAATGCTCCAGCAGGGGCTCCAGAATGGCAACCCGGCCTGATCGCTCGCACCTCGATCGCTTGCACCATCCAGGCGCTACTGTTCGCGCCATACTGGCCATTGCGGTTGCGGCAGTTTTCAGCGCGCTGGCGATGTCGTCCGCGGCCATGGCCGATCCACGCGGCGGTCAGGGGGCTTATCAGCGCTGGGAGCAAATGCCGCCACAGCAGCGCGAGCGCATCCTGCAGGAACAACAGCGCTTCAAGCGCCTGCCGCCCGGCGAGCAGGAACGCCTGCGGCGCGAATATGACCAACAACGCGAGCAACGACGCAGGCCATAAGCCCGGCGGTGGACAATCAATCCCCGCAGGCATCACCGCCCGGCATGCGGGAAAAAGAGAAATACCTCTCCCCCGTCGCGCAGCGCATGCGTGCGCACCCCATGCGGCAGGGTCAGCTTGGTGCGGACATGACCGAAAGGCAGCCCGGTGAGCACGGGAACGCCATGCGGTTTCAGTTGGGAGCGCAGCCAGTTCACGGCGGCGTCCAGGTCATAGCCCGCATCGTGTGCGCTCAACCGATAAGCCGTGAAATGGCCGAGCAGCACGGCCTTCTGTCGCGGCAACACCCCCGCGTGGAGCAACTGGCTGAACATGCGCTCGATGCTGTAGGGATGCTCGTTCACATCCTCGAGAAACAGCACGCCCCCCACGCTCGGCAAATAGGGTGTGCCCACCAGGCTGGCGACCAGGGCGAGGTTGCCGCCCCAGAGTATGCCCTCGACTTCGAATCCGCGCGGCGCGTCGTCGCAGGCAAAACCGACCGCTTCGAGCGTGCCGTCCGCGGCGTCGATGAAACTGTCGCGCATGATGTCGTCCGGGTTCTTCTCGCCAAAATCGTAGGAGGCCATCGGCCCGCTGAACGTCACCGCCCCGTTCCTGGCAAGCAGAGCCAGTTGCAGTGCCGTGAAGTCGCTGTGCCCGACCCACATCTGTTTGCGCGTCTCGATGGCACCTGCCAGCAGGTCGTAATCGATCACCGGCAGCAGACGGCTCAGGCCATAGCCGCCGCGCGTCATCATCACCACGTCGGCCTTGCTGCGCGCGGCGTCGTGCAGGGCGCGCAGGCGCTGCGCATCGCTCCCGGCGAAGCGCTGCTGCCGCGCGAGCACCTGCGTCCCGGCCTGGACGCGAAACCCCAGCGCCCGCAGATGCGCCTTGGCCGTTTCGATGCGTTGCTCATCCTGCACCGCACCTGCGGGAGACACGAGGCGCAGCAGGCCGCGCTTGACTTGTTGTTCTGCTAAAGACTTGGTTGTTGGCATGGGCATCAGACCAAAGGCGGCTCGATATCGAGCTCGGTGACTTCGATGCCGCACAGGCAGGCATCATGCACCGCACTCTGCTGCGCCTTCTGCGCCTGGCGGCGTTCGCGGAAAAATTCCTGGAGCAAGGCGCTGCACGCCGCCTGCTCCACCCCCGCCGTGATGCTGCAGTGAGGGTTCAGGCGCGGGTCGGCGAACAGATCGACCACACTGCCCGCGGCGCCGGTCTTGGGATCGCGCGCACCAAACACCACACGCGCAAACCGCGCATGCAGCAGCGCCATCGCGCACATGGCGCAGGGCTCCAGCGTGACATAAAGGGTGCAGCCGGGAAGGCGGTAGTTGCCCAGCAAATGCGCGGCCTGCCTCAGAGCGACGATCTCGGCATGCGCCGTCGGATCGTTGTCGCCGATGGGTCGGTTGTAGCCGGTGGCAATCACCTTGCCGTCCTTCACGATGACGGCGCCCACCGGCACCTCGCCGAGCAGCCAGGCGTTCTGCGCCTGATCGAGCGCCAGGCGCATGAAGGCGCAGTCGGCCTGCGGATCGTGAACGGTGTCGCTGGGCATCGTGTCAGAGGGTATGAACAAATCCGCCATGCCCTCTCACTCGGGCGCGCTGGCCGGACTGGCTTTCAAGGCCTTGTCGAGCGATTGCCTGAACTGCTTGAGCGCGGCCGACGCCGACTGTCCTTCATCGCCTTGCCGACCCGCCCCGGCCGATGGCGCAGGCGCGCCGACCTGCGTCATGAACTGCGTGCGCACCAGCCAAACGACGATGAGCAAGGTCAACAGCAGACCGATCAAGCCGAACAGCATGCGCATATCGTTCTCCCTTCATTTCAGGATTCCCGCCCTTTGTCCGCTTTTAGTAGAACATTTTCCAGCGCAGCGACGGTATTGGCAAGCTGTCTGAGCACTTCCGGCGGCGGCAGCGGCAGCTTGAGACTGCGCCTGCCACTGGCCGGGTCCCGCTCGATCCACGGATGCGTCGCAGCGGCTGGATCAGCAGCCGACTGCAGCGCGGCAACCAGGCTCGCGCCCGCCTGCACCAAGGCCCGCCAGGCATCGGCACCACCGGGCTGCGGCACTTGCGGTTCGGTCGCGCCGGCGATGTCGTGACCCTGTGTCTGAACATTCTGCACGGGCGAAGATTCCGCCAGCGGCATCGCACCGGCCAGCTCCTCGGTCGGTGTCATGGCCGCGCTCTCGCCGGCGTGGCCGGTCACGTTCTCGACTTCCTTCATGAAGCGGTTCAGGCGCGAGCCGCCGAGCGATATCTCCCCCAAGCCGCCGTCGAGGATTCCCGCAGACAGCGATCGCTTGAAAGCCAGCACCGAGAGCATGCCTTCCTCGATCGTGCCTTTGGCGACGAAATTGACGATCTGCACCGGCCGCTTCTGGCCCATGCGGTGGATGCGGGCGATGCGCTGTTCGAGCAGCGCCGGGTTCCACGGCAGGTCCATGTTCACCAGGGTCGAGGCGTGCTGCAGATTCAGGCCGGTGGCCCCGGCATCGGTGGACAGAAACACCCGGCAATCGGGGTCGTCGCGGAAACGCTCCAGCAGCACCGGACGTTTCTCCGAGGCCACGCCACCGTGAAAGCTGACGTAGCCGATGCCGCGCGCCTCCAGCCGGCGAATCACGATGTCGTGGGTGCGCGTCCACTGGCTGAACACCACGGCCTTGGCGTCTGGCTGCTCGAACAGTTCGTCGAGCAAGGCTGCCAGCTCATCCGCCTTGACGCCGTGGTCGCTCTGTTGATCGAGCAGATAGGTGCTGTTGCACGCCATGCGCATGTTCTGCAGGGCACAGGTCAGGCGCCGCTGGTCCTGGTCGGAAAGGAATTTCATCCTCCTCCAGCGCTGGACGATCCGGGCCACGGTGTCGGCGTTTTCCTTGTGATAGGCCATCTGCGGCTCGGTCATCGGCACCAGCAGGTTCTGGTCGGTGCGCGCGGGCAACTGCGCCAGAACTTGCGCTTTGCGGCGGCGGAGCATGATCGGCGCCAGCGTCTGACCGATGCGCTCCAGCCCGGTGTAGCCGGTGACGCGCCCGCCCTCGTCCTTCACCTGATGCTCGTGCAGCAGCTTCCAGGTCGGCCCCAGCCGGTGCTGGTCGACGAACTGGACGATGGAGATGAGCTCCTCCAGCTTGTTTTCCAGCGGCGTGCCGGTGAGCACCACGGCATAGGGGCTGTCGATGCGCTTCAGGGCGCGGGCGGCAAGAGTGTTCCAGTTCTTGACCCGCTGCGCCTCATCGACGATCACCAGTTCCGGCGCCCAGGCATCGATCAGGTCGAGGTCGGGCTGGAGCTTCTCGAAGTTGGTGATCTTGCAGAAATCATCGAGCCCGTAGTCTTTCTGCCGCTGCGCCCGTCCTCCGGAAATGATGCGCGACTCGCGCCCGCAAAAGCGGGCGATCTCGCTTTGCCACTGGTATTTGAGCGAGGTCGGGCAGATCACCAGCACCCTGGACACACCGAAATGCCGCGCGAGGATCTCGGCGGCAGCGATGGCCTGGATGGTCTTGCCCAGGCCCATTTCGTCACCGATCAGCGCCCTGCCCGCCCTGACGGCAAACAGTGCGCCTTCGGCTTGGTAGGGATAGAGCGGCGCCTTGAGCAGCTTTTTCAGCCGCGGATCGTCGATACCGTGGGGAAAGAGGGCGTCGAGCGTCGCCGCGCGCCTTTGGGCATCGCGTTGGCCGGCGACGAAATCGAGCGCATCGTCATAGGCGCGCAGTTCGTGGCCGCTCCTGGCAGCGAGCGCGATGAAGCGCTCCAATGCGCTGAACCGATCCTGCGGCAGCACCCAGCCACGCTCGGCGTCGAACAAGCGCCCGGCGGCCTTGACGACCGCGGGCGGACAGTCCGTACCGGCGCGGAAGTGGATGGTGCGTCGGCCGTCGTTGCGCAGGTACAGCTCGGAAAATGCCGGGCGATAGCCGCGCGCGAAGGCCGTCTTGGCGCCCCGCTTGCGCTCCATCTGGGCGAGAACGAATTCGATGTGTTTGCAGGTCCCCAGCTCGTTGGTCGCGTAATCCGGGCAGGTGCAGTAGTTGTCGCCCGGCAGTCTGCCGCGCAGCGCGACGCGGTAGGCGCTGTTCGACTCGGAATTGCTGACGCGAAACTCGGAAAAGAACGGTTCCGTGCCGATGTTTTCCAGCCCGAACGCCTGCTCCCGACCGAACTGGCGTCGCAGGGCGCGCTGCCATTCGATGGGAGACATGGCCGCAGGCGCATGCGTGCGCGATAGCCTGGGCTCCTTCGGCAGTTTGGCTTTCTTGGCGCCGCGTGGCTGGGTCGACTTCATTTTCATGCCTGCAATGGGTTTCCGGCCAGACCTCAAATCACTCCCACTCGATCGTCGCGGGCGGCTTGGAACTCACGTCGTAGGTCACGCGGTTGATGCCGCGCACCTCGTTGATGATCCGGCTGGACACCTTTTTGAGCAGGGCGTAGGGCAGCTCGGCCCAGTCGGCGGTCATGAAGTCGGAAGTCTGCACCGCGCGCAGCGCCACCACATAGTCGTAGGTACGGCCATCGCCCATCACGCCCACGCTCTTGACTGGCAGGAACACGGCGAAGGCCTGGCTGGTGAGGTCGTACCAGCTCTGGCCGCTGACGGGGTCGAGGGTGGAACGCAGCTCTTCGATGAAGATGGCGTCTGCCCGGCGCAGCAGGTCGGCGTATTCCTTCTTCACCTCGCCGAGGATGCGCACGCCCAGGCCCGGGCCGGGGAAGGGGTGGCGGTAGACCATGTCGCGCGGCAGGCCCAGCGCCACGCCCAGCTCGCGCACCTCGTCCTTGAACAGCTCGCGCAGCGGTTCCAGCAGCTTGAGGCCCAACTGCTCGGGCAGACCGCCCACGTTGTGGTGGCTCTTGATGGTCACGGCCTTCTTGCTGCCGGTCGAAGATTTGGCGCCGCCGGACTCGATCACGTCCGGGTAGATGGTGCCCTGCGCCAGAAAACTCGCCCCTTTGTGTCCAGCCCCGCCGGCCTTGAGTTTTTCTGCCTCGGCCTTGAACACATCGACGAACAGACCGCCGATGATCTTGCGCTTTTTCTCGGGATCGGCCACGCCCGCCAACTGCCCCAGGAACAGCTCGCCGGCGTCCACGCGGATCACCTTGGCGTGCAGTCTTCCGGCAAACATGTCCATGACCAGGTCGCCCTCGTTCAGCCGCAGCAGGCCGTGATCGACGAACACGCAGGTGAGCTGATCGCCGATGGCGCGGTGGATCAGCGCCGCCGCCACCGAGGAATCGACCCCGCCCGACAGACCCAGGATGACTTCCTCATCGCCCACCTGCTCGCGGATTTTCTGCACCGCCTCGGTGAGGTAGTCGCCCATGATCCAGTCGCCGCGGCAGCCGCAGATGTCGCGCACGAAGCGGGTGAGCATGGCCTTGCCCTGCACCGTGTGGGTGACTTCGGGGTGAAACTGCACGGCGTAGTAGCCACGCGCTTCGTCGGCCATGCCGGCGATGGCGCAGCTCGGTGTGGACGCCATGAGCTTGAATCCCGGCGGCATGTCGGTGACCTTGTCGCCGTGGCTCATCCACACCTTGAGCATGCCGTGACCTTCGGGCGTGCGGAAGTCCTCGATGCCGTCGAACAGCCGGGTATGGCCGCGGGCGCGCACTTCGGCGTAGCCGAACTCGCGACGATCGCTCCACTCCACCTTGCCGCCCAGTTGCGCCGCCATGGTCTGCATGCCGTAGCAGATGCCCAGCACCGGCACGCCCAGTTCCCACACCGCCTGCGGCGCGCGCAGCTCGTGGTCTTCGTAGGTGCTGCCGTGACTGCCCGAGAGGATGATGCCCTTGGGCGCGAACTCGCGCACGAAAGCGTCGCCCACGTCGCAGGGGTGAATCTCGCAGTACACCCGGGCTTCGCGCACCCGCCGGGCGATGAGCTGCGTGACCTGCGAGCCGAAGTCGAGGATGAGGATTTTGTCGTGCATGTTGGTTTCAAGCCGCGCCCGGCGTGGTCGAGCGAATCATTCAGTCGATGTGGTAGTTGGGCGCTTCCTGCGTGATCTGCACGTCGTGGACGTGACTTTCGCGCATGCCTGCGGCGGTGATCTGCACGAACTCGGCCTGCGCGCGCATGGCCTCTATCGTCGCGCAGCCGCAGTAGCCCATCGACGAACGCACGCCGCCGACGAGTTGGTAGATGATGGCCACGAGCGGCCCTTTGTGCGGCACGCGGCCTTCGATGCCCTCGGGCACGAACTTCTCGTTGCCGGGGGCGGATGAGTTCTCGGCGCCTTCCTGGAAATAGCGATCGGCAGACCCCGCCTTCATCGCGCCGATGGAGCCCATGCCACGATACGCCTTGTAGGCGCGGCCCTGATAAAGAATGGCCTCGCCCGGCGCCTCTTCGGTACCGGCGAACATGCTGCCCATCATGACGGTGGACGCCCCTGCGGCGATGGCCTTGGCGATGTCGCCCGAGTAGCGAATGCCGCCATCTGCGATCAACGGCACGCCGCTGCCTTCAAGCGCCTTGGCTACATTGTCGATGGCCGTGATCTGCGGCACGCCTACCCCGGCGACGATGCGGGTGGTGCAGATCGAACCCGGCCCGATGCCGACTTTCACCCCGTCCGCCCCGGCCTCGACCAGGGCCAGCGCCGCGGCTCCGGTGGCGATATTGCCGCCCACGACCTCGATCTGCGGGAAATGGCGTTTCACCCAGCGCACCCGGTCGAGAACGCCTTGGCTGTGGCCGTGAGCGGTGTCCACCACGATCACATCGACGCCCGCATGGGCCAGCGCTTCCACGCGCTCTTCGGTGCCTTCGCCCACGCCCACTGCGGCGCCGACACGCAGCTTGCCCTGAGGGTCGCGTGCGGCATTTGGGCGTTCGGTGGCCTTCTGGATGTCCTTGACCGTGATCAGCCCGCGCAGTTCGAAATCGTCGTCGACCACCAGAACCCGCTCCAGCCGGTGCTGGTGCATCAATGCCTTGGCCTGTTCCAGCGGGACGCCCTCGGGCACCGTCACCAGACGCTCGCGCGGCGTCATGATGTCGCGGATGGGGGTTTCCAGCCGGGTCTCGAAGCGCAGATCGCGGTTGGTCACGATGCCCACCACCTTGCCGTTCTCGATCACCGGAAAACCGGAGATGCCATGCTGCTTCGACAACTGCAGCACGTCTCTCACCTTGACGATGGGCGAAATCGTGATGGGATCACGCAACACGCCCGATTCGAAACGCTTGACCCGTGCCACCTCGGTGGCCTGCGCCTTGGCGCTGAGGTTCTTGTGAATGATGCCGATGCCCCCCTCCTGCGCCATGGCGATGGCCAGCCGCGACTCGGTCACCGTGTCCATGGCCGCGGACACCAGGGGGATGTTGAGGGAAATATTGCGAGTCAGTCGAGTCGCAAGGCTGGTGTCCTTGGGCAACACCTGGGAATACGCGGGGACCAACAACACATCGTCGAAAGTCAACGCTTTTCCTACAAGACGCATAGATGCCTCCGAGCAAAAGGAAATTATAGGGGTGGGCATCACGCGCCGATCCGCAGCGCAGCCGAATCGGCCAGAACATCGCTCAACCGCGTTAAGCTATTGACTGCAGCGACCCTGGACTTTTCTATGCGCACCCTCGCATCCGCTCATCTTTCCCGCATGCTCGGCAGCACCTTGCTTCTGACGGCGAGCCTGCTGCTTGCAACCTCCGCCCAGGCCGCGCAGTGGAAATGGCTCGATGCCAGCGGCGGGGTGCATTACAGCGACCTGCCTCCGCCAGCCACCATTCCCGCGCGCAACATCCTGCAGCGACCCGCCGCAAGCGCTGCCGTCGCGGCCCCCGCAAGTCAACCGACATCGCCGCAACAGGCCACTAGCGAACTGGAGAAGAAAATCGCCGAGCAGAAAAAAGCTGAGCAAGCCGCGCAGGAACAGGCCAAACTGCAGCAGCAACAGGCCCAGGCGCTCGTGAACCAGCAGAACTGCCTGCAGGCGCAAAAACAACTGCAGGTGCTCGACACCGGTCAACGCATGGTGCAGATCGACGCCCAGGGCCAGCGCGTTTTCATGGACGATGCGCAGCGTGCTGCCGAACGTGCGCGGATCGTCAACCTCATTTCGCAATACTGCCGCTGAATGGCAACTGATTGGCCACCGGGCATGCCGCTCAGATTTTCCAGCGCTCGGCCAGACGCGCGGGCCGCAGCACGTCGTACTCTTCGAAGGGCTGGTGTATCCAGGGGCTCGTGGGCAACATGTCCACGTAATATTCTGGCAGGTAGGTCGAAATGCCCTTGACCCAGATGACGGCACTGCGCAGTTCGGCGATCTTTGCGCCACTGCGCAAATGGTTCTCGACCGCCTTCAGGGTCTCGCCCGAATCGGCCAGGTCATCCACCAGCAGCACGCGACCTTCGAGCTCCCCGCGCGGCAGGGTGATGTAGCGCGCGATGTCCAGGCGGCCCTGCACCGTGCCGGCGCTATCGCGGTAGGAACTGGTGGACATGATGGCCAGGGGCTTGTCGAAAATCCGCGACAGAATGTCCCCAGGCCGGACTCCGCCTCGCGCAAGACAGAGAATCTGATCGAACTCCCAACCCGAGGCATGGACCTTGAGGGCCAGTTTTTCGATCAGGGCGTGGTATTCGTCCCAGGAAACATAGAGATGCTTGCCGTCCTCGCTGAGCATGGCCGAACCTAACCTTTGTGAACGTATGGAAAAAGGAGTTTGACTGGCGCGATCAGCGCGCGCTCAGGCCTGAAATGGATGTCGCAGCACGATGGTGTGCTCGCGATCCGGGCCGGTGGACACCATGTCGATCGGCGCGCCGATGAGCTCGCCGACGCGCTGCAGATAGCTGCGCGCCTGAACGGGAAGTTGATCCCAGGCGGTGAGGCCCTTGGTGCTTTGCGTCCAGCCTGGAAAGTCTTCGTAGATCGGCTCGCAGCGTTCGATCTCGTCGGCGTCGAGCGGCAACACGTCGCGCCGCGCGCCATCGAGCGTATAGCCGACGCAGGCGCGAATGGTCGGCAGGCCATCGAGCACATCGAGTTTGGTGATGCACAGCCCCGATACCCCGTTGATGATGACCGCCCGCTTGAGCGCGGCGACATCCAGCCAGCCGCAGCGCCGCGCACGCCCCGTCACCGTGCCGAACTCCTGGCCCACGCTGGAGAGGTGATGCCCCACGCTGCCCGCCTCGGTGGTGGACAGTTCCGTCGGGAAGGGGCCGCTGCCCACTCGGGTGGTGTAGGCCTTGGTGATGCCCAGCACGTAATGCAGCATGCCCGGCCCGACACCCGAACCCGCCGCCGCCGTGCCGGCCACGCAATTGCTCGATGTGACGAAGGGATAAGTGCCGTGGTCGATGTCGAGCAGCGAACCCTGCGCGCCTTCGAACAGCAGGCGGTCTCCGCGCTGATGCGCCTGATGGATCAGATAGCCCACGTCGGCCAGCAGGGGCCGCACCTGCTCGGCGGCCTCGAGCAATTGATCCAGCACCCAGGCCGCGTCCACCGTGTCGGTGTTCAGATAATGCTTCAGCACGAAATTGTGCAGGTCGAGCACTTCGGAAAGTCTGGTCTGAAGCCGTTGCGGATGCTTGAGGTCCTGCAGGCGAATGGCGCGGCGCGCCACCTTGTCTTCGTAGGCCGGACCGATGCCCTTGCCCGTGGTGCCGATCTTGCCGCTGCCCTCGTTTTCACGGCGCACTTCGCGCGCCTTGTCGAGCGCCACATGGGTGGGCAGCACGACCGGGCAGGACTCGCTGATGTGCAGGCGTGAGCGCACGTCCACCCCGGCTGCTTCGAGGCGGCCGATTTCGAGCAGCAGGTGCTGCGGATCGACCACCACGCCGTTGCCAATGTAACAGGCGATGCCCGCACGCATCACGCCGGAAGGAATGAGCTGCAGCGCGGTCTTCTGCCCGTTGATCACCAGCGTGTGGCCCGCGTTGTGACCGCCCTGAAAACGCACCACGCCCTGGGCATGGTCGGTCAGCCAGTCGACGACCTTGCCCTTGCCCTCATCACCCCATTGGGTGCCCACGACGACCACATGACGACCCGTATTCACGCGCGTGTTCTCTCTTTCAAGTCAATCGGTCCATTGCAACGACTACAGCAGCGAGAAAATCAGCCGCAGTCCTCGACCTGCCAGGCGCCGGCCCGCTGCACGAGTTGCCGGCGAAAAGCACCCGCTTCGCGCGCCTGAGCAAGGGGTAATTGCACCACGGTTTCGCCCCGCAGCCGCAAATCGGCGACAGCCTCGGACAAACCGGGCGCGGTCGACCACTCCGCCACGATCACGGCGCGGGTCTGGGGCGCGGCGGAAAAACGTGCCACTTCGCGCAAGTCCATGGAGAATCCGGTCGCCGCGCGCGGTCTGCCAAAACTGGCACCGACTTCGTCGTAGCGCCCGCCGCGCGCCACCGCATTCGCATAGCCTTGCGCATAGACGCTGAAAATCACCCCGCTGTGATAGCGATAACCGCGCATGTCGGCCAGATCGATCTGCACTCGCGCACCGCGCTGCTGATGATGGCGGGCCAGCGCCGCCAGGTCGTCGAGCGCCTGCAGAATGAGCGCGTGTTGCGGCAAGATGCGCCGCGCCTCCTGCAGCACCTGGGCATCGCCGTACAACTCGGGCAGGGCGAGAATGGCCGCGCGTTGAGCCGGGGCGCAGCCTCGCGTGAGCAGGCGCAGCTCACCGGCATCCTTGCTGGCCAGCGCGTCGAGTATGGCTTCCATGTCCTGCGGCCCGAGCAGCAGCCCCGCCAGCGCGCCACGCACGATGCGGTTGTCGGCCAGATCGAGCGCCGCCTGTTCCACCCCCGCCAGTCGCAGGCAGTCCAGCGACAACTGCTGCACTTCGAGGTCTGCCTCCAGACCGGCATGCCCATACAGCTCGGCGCCGAATTGCAGGATTTCGCGGCTGGCATGCACCCCCTCGGGGTGGGTGCGCACCGCGCTGCCGCAATAACAAACGCGGGTCACGCCGTCCTGATTGAGCAGATGCGCGTCGATGCGGGCGGCCTGCGGCGTCATGTCGGCGCGCAGGCCCAGCGCGCGCCCGGAGATCTGATCGACCAGCTTGAAGGTCTGCAGATCGAGATCCTGGCCGGTGCCCGACAGCAGCGAGTCGACGAACTCCAGCAGCGGCGGCATGACCAGGGCGTAGCCATAACGCTGCGCCGCATCGAGGCAGGCGCGACGCAGGTGCTCGATCACCGCCGCCTCGCGCGGCAGCACATCGGAGAAATACTCGGGAAGACGCCAGTTGCTCATGAGACGCGATTGGAAAAGGACGTCATAGGTCCGTGCAAACCGCTTAAGCTTAGTTGAGGAGGGAAAGCAGAAGAAGACCGACCGCCACGGCGACCAGACCGATGAAGCGCAACTGGCCGTCGGTCAGCGCCATGATCTGCCGAAACAGTTCACGCCACTGCCGCGGAAAAAACAAGGGCATCAAGCCCTCGATGACCAACACCATGCCAATCGCAAGGAACAAGACGTTCTGCATCGCAGCCTTCCAAACCGCCAGAGGTCACCCCTGGTTCAAAGCAACCTCGGGGCGACATTACTTGGCCGGTTTGGCCGCAGAACCGCCCGGCTCGCGGAAGAACTGGAAGAACTGGCTGTTCGGATCGAGCACCAGCACATCGGACTTGTTGTTGAAGCTGGCGCGATAAGCCTCCAGACTGCGATAGAACGCGGCGAACTGCGGATTCTGGCCGAAGGACTTGGCGTAGATCGACGAGGCTTCGGCGTCGCCCTGGCCCTTGATGGTCTGCGCCTTGCTGTAGGCCTGTGAAATCACGATTTCCCGCTGCTTGTCGGCTTCGGCGCGAATCTTCTCGGCTTCTGCGTAGCCGGTCGAGCGCAGCTCGTTGGCGACGCGCTGCCGCTCGGCCTCCATGCGGCGATAGACCGACTGGGTGATGGAGGCAACGAAATCCACGCGGGTCAGGCGCATGTCGACGATCTGGATGCCCGTGCCCTTGATGTCCTTCGCAATACCGGTCTGCACGTCGCGCATGACCTGATCGCGCTGGGAAGACAACACCTCGCGCACGGTGCGCCGCGTGATCTGCTCATTCAGCGCCGCCTTGACGATCTGCGACAGCCGGTCGCCTGCGCGCCGCTGATCGCCGCCGTAGCTGCGAATGAATTCGGTCGGGTTGGTGATGCGCCATTTCAGATACCAGTCCACCACCACGTTTTTCTTCTCTGCGGTGATGAAGCGATCGGTCTCGGGGCTCTGCAAGGTCAGGATGCGCTTGTCGAGAAACACCACGTTCTCGAAAGGCGCCGGAATCTTGAAATACAGCCCCGGCTGGCTGATCACCCGTTTGATCTGCCCCAGGCCGAACACCGCAGCAAACTGCCGCTGATCGACCACGAACAGGCTCGATGAGAGCACCAGGATGGCCGCGACGAGCGCGACGAGTGCCAGAATGATCTTGTTCATCGCCCGGCCCTCACTGGAAGTTGCGCTCGCGCAGGGTATCGCGCGAGGTTCTTGAACTTGAAGGCGCGGTGCCGGCAGACCCAGACGCCGTGCTGTCGGGCGACGCGGGGCCAGCGCCCACGGAAGCCGCCGGCAGGGCCGGCACTGTGGCGGGAACGGCGGGCATGGACGATTGGCTCGACCCCGCCTTGCTCGCGGATTGCTGCAGCAATTTATCCAGCGGCAGGTAGAGCAGGTTATTGTTGTTGCGCGAATCCACCAACACCTTGGATACGCTGGAAAGAATGTCTTGCATGGTTTGGAGATACATGCGCTCGCGGGTGACTTGCGGCGCCTTGTCGTATTGCTGCAGGATTTGATCGAAGCGCGAGGTATCGCCCTGCGCCTGCGCCACGACCTGCGCCCTGTAGGCTTCGGCGTCCTGGATCAGACGCGACGCGGTGCCCTGCGCGCGCGGAATGACATTGTTCGCATAGGCCTGCGCCTCGTTCTTCAGCCGTTCACGGTCTTGTCCCGCCTTGATGGCGTCGTCAAACGCGGCCTGCACCTGCTCGGGCGGCTGCACGTTCTGCAGCGTGACCGTGGTGATGATGATGCCGGTCTTGTAGCGATCGAGTATTTTCTGCGTCAACATCTGCACATCGCTGGCAACCTGCTCGCGTCCCTCGTAGAGCACATAGTCGAGCGTCTTGTTGCCCACGACCTCGCGCACTGCCGTTTCGGCCGCCTGCAAGACGGCGTCGTCCGGGCTGCGGTTGTTGTAGAGATAATCCACCACATTGTCGATGCGATATTGCACCGCGAAGCGGACATCGACGATGTTTTCATCTTCGGTCAGCATGGCCGATTCGGGCAGGCCCGTTGCCCTGACCTCGCCGCCGCGCCCGACCTCCACCGACCGGACCTGCGAGACGTTAACGATTTCATCGGCTTCGAACGGGTACGGCAGGCGCCAGTGAAAACCGGCGTCCGTGATGTAGGCGAGCTTGCCGAAACGGGTCACCGCGGCCTGCTGGCCTTCCTGCACGATGAAAAAACCGGAAGACAGCCACCCCAGCACACCGATCACCACCAGAATGACGACGCCCACCCCCATGCCCTTGGCCGATGGGAAGAGATCGGGACGCTGCGGTGGCATGCCGCCGCCGTTGCCGCCGCGTTTCTTGCCGAACAGGCCGTTGAGCCTGCGGTTGAAATCGCGCCAGAGCTCATCGAGATCGGGCGGCCCGCCCGCACCGGGACGACGATTGGGATCCGGGGTGTTGTTGCTCTGCTGCCCGCCCGCGCCGTCGTCCTTGCCCCAGCGCGGATCATTGAGGTTGAACAGGCGCGAAAAGATCGAACCGAACCGCGAACCGGACGATCGTCCGAGCGACCGACCGGGCAAACCAACGCGCGTCCGCCCGAGCGGCAAAGAAAAACGTGAGGGAATCATGCGGAAATGGGAGTAGTGTCCGACATGGCCGAAGCCGGGGACTGAAAGCGTGGATCGGCCAGCACTGCGTCCAGCAATGCCTCTTTGAGCGAGTCGAGACCGGCGCCCGTCAAGGCGCTGACGGCAAACCGCGGCATGCTAGCACGCGCCTGGACGTCATCGGGTGGGGTGTGACCGTTTGTAACCACAAGGTTCACGGGCAACAGATCAGACTTGTTGAAGATCAAGAATTGTGGAATGTCGTCCGCACCGATTTCCTGCAGCACTGCGCTGACCTCGTCCATCTGCTCGCGCAACACCTGAGAACTCGCATCGACCACGTGCAGCAACAGATCGGCCTGCAAGGTGTCTTCCAGCGTCGCCTTGAAGGCCTCGATCAAGGTGTGCGGCAGGTCGCGAATGAAACCCACCGTGTCGGACAGGGTGACGTTGACCTGCGGGGCCAGATACAGCTTGCGCGTCGTCGTGTCGAGCGTGGCGAAGAGCTGGTTGGCTGCGTAGATTTTCGACTTGGTCAGCGCATTGAACAGCGTGCTTTTTCCCGCATTGGTATAGCCCACCAGCGCGACGCGAAACGCCCCGGTGCGCCCACGCGCGCGGCGCTGGGTCATGCGCTGGCGACCCAGTTTGCCCAGACGCACCCGCAGCATCTTGATCTTGTCGTCGAGCATCCGGCGGTCGAGTTCGATCTGCTTTTCACCCGGGCCGCCGCGCAGCCCGATGCCGCCGGTCTGCCGCTCCAGGTGCGTCCAGCCGCGCACCAGGCGTGTGGCCAGGTGTTCCAGCCGGGCGAGTTCGACCTGCATCTTGCCTTCGGCGCTCTGTGCGCGCCGGGCGAAGATTTCGAGGATCAGGCCGGTGCGGTCGATGACGGGCCTGCCCAGCGCCTTTTCCAGATTGCGCTGCTGGATCGGGCTGAGCGCATTGTCGAAAATGATGGTGTCCGCCGAAGTGGTGCTGACCAGTTCGCTCAATTCACCCAGCTTGCCCGAGCCGATGTAAGTGGCCGCATCCGGCCGTGCCCGCACGCAGGACATCTCGCCCGCCAGCGCATAACCGGCCGACGTGCTGAGCTGCTCCAGCTCGGCCAGCGCATCGTTTGCGGAGGGACGCCGCTGCTGCACGCTGACCAATGCGGCGCGCTCAGGGCTCTCGGTCGGCCCTTCAGGCTGCGGGTGCTTCTTGCTCACCGATCTGGAAGGAAACGGGACGTGCCGGAACGACGGTGGAGATGGCGTGTTTGTAGACCATCTGGGTCACGGTATTGCGCAGCAACACCACATATTGATCGAAGGATTCGATATGGCCCTGCAACTTGATGCCATTGACCAAATAGATCGACACCTGGACATGCTCTTTGCGCAGCAGGTTCAGAAAGGGGTCTTGTAGCAACTGCCCTTTGTTACTCATTTTCTTCTCCATAGGGGTGAGGAAAGCTTAAATGGCATTCATGGTCTGGAATGCAAGAGGCTGGAAAATACCATAGTGTCCGCGCAGGCCGCCGTGCTGCGGCCATCAAACGTCGCGCGCATAGGGATTGGTGGTGCTGCGGTATTCCACCCGCAAAGGGGTGCCTGCAAGATCGAATTTTTCACGCAATCGGCCTTCCAGGTAGCGGGTGTAGCTTGCAGGCACCCGGTCGAGGGCGCTGCCATGAATCACGATGATGGGGGGGTTGGTGCCGCCCTGGTGCGCGTAGCGCAGCTTGGGCCGCACCGGGCCGGAACGCGGCGGCTGTTGCTGCGCCACGGCCTCGATGATGGCGCGGGTGAGCTTCGGAGTGGGCAGTTTGCGGTAGGCCGCGGCGTGGGCGGCGATGACCGATTTCATCAGCCCGTTCAGGCCCGCGCCGGTGCGCGCGGAAATGCTGTGGAACTTGGCAAAGCCGACGAAGGGCAGACGCTGGCGGATGGCGGCCATGAGGCGTTCGCGCCCGTAGGTGTCGACTGCGTCCCACTTGTTGGCCGCCAAAACGAGCGCCCTGCCCGCCTCGACGGCGAAGCTGGCGATATGCGCATCCTGGTCTGAAACGCCTTCGGTGGCATCGAGCAGCAGCACGACGACATTGGACTGCTCGATGGCCTGCAGCGTCTTGATGACCGAAAACTTCTCCACCGCCTCGAACACCTTGCCCTTGCGCCGCAGACCCGCGGTGTCGATCAGGATGAACTTGCGGCCGTCGCGCTCGAACGGCACTTCGATCGCGTCGCGCGTCGTGCCCGGCAGGTCGAACGCGATCACCCGCTCCTCGCCGACCAGGGCATTGACCAGGGTGGACTTACCCACATTCGGACGCCCGGCGATGGCCAGACGCAGGCTGTGCACGCGCGGCGGCGCGGCTTCAAGGGCGGGGCCGGCAGCGGCATCGGCGTCGCCGGCAGCGACCACGGATTGCTGCACCTCCTCGGCGGATTCGCGGGGCAGAGTCTGCAGAATGCGCTCCAGCAGATCGGGCACCGAGTCGCCGTGGGCGGCGCTGATGGAGAATGGCTCGCCCAGACCGAGTTCGTGGAATTCGGCCAGCGCCGGGTGGTTGTGGCGTCCTTCCGCCTTGTTCACCGCCAGAAGAATCGGTTTGCCGGTCTTGCGCAATTCGGCGGCGATATGCAGGTCTTGCGGGCTCAAACCCGTGCGCAGATCGACCAGGAACACCACCAGATCGGATTCGGCGATGGCCTGGCGCGTCTGCCGCGCCATCTGGTGCACGATGCCGGTGTCGACCACGGGTTCGAACCCTCCGGTATCGACCACGATGACCGGCCGCTCCGCCATGCGCAGCATGCCGTAGTGGCGGTCGCGGGTGAGGCCGGGCATGTCGGCGACGATGGCGTCGCGCGAGCGCGTCAGGCGATTGAACAGCGTGGATTTGCCGACGTTCGGTCGACCCACCAGTGAAACGATGGGGGTCATGTGCAGATCAGTCGGGCACGAAGGCGTAGATCCCGCCCTTGGCCGTAACGACGATCATGGTCTTGCCCACCACCACCGGAGCCGACTGGATGGCGCTGCCGTCGGTGGCCACGCGGCCGACGATGCTGCCGTCCTTGGCGGAGAGAAAGCTGATGTAGCCCTGGTAATCGCCCACTGCCACGGTGCGTCCGACCAATAGCGGCGCACTGAGCTGGCGATATTTGAGCTGCACATTGGTCCAGCTTGGCACGCCATCGGCCTCCGAATACGCCTGCACATCGCCGTTGGCCTGCGTGCCGACGACTTGCTGATCGTTCATGCTCAGCGCCGTGTAGCCGTTGGCCGTGCGCGTCCACAGAATGCGGCCGGTATCGGCATCCACGCAGCCCACGGCGGATTGATAGGCCCGGGCGCACAGCGTCGAGCCTTGCAGCGCCGGCTGTCCGGTGATGCCCACGACACGCTCGACTTCGGTCACACCCCGAGGACGTGCGAGGGTGGCCTGCCAGCGCGGCAGACCGTTGTCCAGATCGTAGGCATCGATGCGTCCAAGAGCCGTGCCGACCATGACCACGCCGTCGCGCTCCACCATGCCCCCGGCCTGCTGCACCAGCAGGGAGGCAGCGCGGCTGTCGGCCTGCCACAGGCGTTTGCCGGTCGCGGCGTCAAAGGCGAACACGCGCTGGTCTGCCGCCTGCACGACGATGCGCCCGCCGACGACCAAAGGCGGGGTGAGCACCGTGGCCGGCAACTGATAACGCCACAGCAACTGCCCCCTGGGCCCGATGGAAACGAGGCCGTTGCCCTTGTCGACCACGGCGGTAAAGATGCCGTCGCTTCCCGTCCCCGCGCTGATTCCTGCAGCCACTTTGGCCGACCACTCGACCTGCCCGGTGGCGCTGTTCAGGCGCACGACCTGTCCATCCGACGAGGCCACGACCACGGCATCAGGCAGCGTTGCCGTCTGGAACCAGGCCGGCACGGCGCCGATGCGCTGCGTCCAGACCTGTTTGACGGTCAGGATGTTGACCACGGGTGTGAGCGGCGCCGGCTCGGGCGGTTTGGAGCCCGAAGCGCAGGCGCCGAGTTGAGCGGCCAGCAGCAGCGGCAGGGCGAGGCGCGCCAGCCGCATGGCGCGCCGTTGCGAAACCGGGGAAAACCGAGGGGCCGCACTCATGCTGCACCTCCGCCGACCGACTGCAGTTTTTGCTCGATGGCGGCACGTTCGGACGAATCTGCGGGCAGCGCCTTGAGCGCCGCCTCGTAAGCCGTGCGGGCCGCGTCGCGCTGGCCTTGCAACAGCGCCAGATCGCCGCGGCGCACGTCGAACAGCGCGGTGAAAGTCGGCTCGGGGACGTCGGCCAGGGTCTTGTTCGCTTGCGCGTATTGTCTGGCGTCGATCTGCAGGGCCGAGAGATTCAGACGGGCGACCGCCCGCACGCTCGGCCCCGAAGCATGTTCGATGGCCCAGTTGAGCGCGGCGATGGCCTGGTCGTTTTTGCCCGCATCGTGCAGCGACTTGGCCACGGCCAGCGCGGCCATGCCGGCATAGGCGCTGCCCGGCGCCTTGCTCTGCATGACGGCCCAGGCCTGCTCGATCTTGTCGGGGTTGTTGCTCTGGATGGCGGCCTGCACCTGCTCGAACACCACGGCGGCCTTGGCGCCTTCATTGCGCTGCCACCATTGCCAGCCGTAATACCCGGCAAAACCGACCGCGACGGCCAGCAGACCCGCGGAAATCTGGGTGCCCCAGCGCTCCCAGAAATGACGCATCCGGGCGATCTGTTCTTGTTCTTCGAAGTTGTAGCTCATGGGAAGATGCAGGACGAAAAGCCGTTATTTTAGGTAGGTCAGTCAGAGCAAGTCGCAAACCAGCGTCTGGATCGGCTCCAGCGGCACGAGACGCTGCTGCCCGTGCTGCTCATGAGAAAACGCCGGGCCGCCCCAAGTTTTCTCATCCCCCTCGGGGGGCGGCCGCTGCAAAGCGGCGGCCTGGGGGCGCTCTGCGCGCAGATCCTTGAGACCGACCTGGCCCGACTGCATTTCCTGCTCGCCGAACACCAGCGCCCAGCGCGCGCCGCTGGCATCGGCCTTTTTCATTTGCGACTTCATGCTGCCGCCGCCCATATGCAGTTGCACCCGCACCCCGGCTGCGCGCAAGGCCTCGCACAGCGGCATGACGCGCGGCATCAACTCGGGGCTGGTCAGCACGGCGTAGGCGTGCGGTGCGCTCACGGGCACGCTGCGGCCCGCCTCGATCAGCAGTTCGAGCACGCGCTCCACACCCAGCGCCCAGCCGCAGGCGGGAGCGGGCTTGCCGCCGATCTGCTCGATGAGCCCGTCGTAGCGGCCTCCCGCACAGACCGTGGCCTGCGCGCCCAGCCGGTCGGTCACCCACTCGAATACCGTGAGGTTGTAATAGTCCAGCCCGCGCACCAGTCGCGGGTTGATCGTGAACGGCTGCCCTGCTGCACGCAGCAACGCCTGCACGCCCTCGAAATGCGCCAGAGACGCCTCGCCGAGATGGTCGATGAGCCTGGGAGCCGCCTCGACCAGCGCCTGCATGGCCGGATTCTTGGTGTCGAGCACGCGCAGCGGATTGCTGTGCAGCCGACGCCGGGCATCTTCATCGAGCTGGTCGAGGTGTTTTTCGAGATAGGCGATGAGTGCCACGCGATGACGCGCCCGCTCGTCGGCCTGGCCGAGACAGTTGATTTCGAGCCTGACCTGTTCGCTCAGGCCCAGGCGCGCCCAGAGCTGACGCGCCATCAGAATGAGTTCGACATCCGCATCCGGCCCGGCAAAGCCCAGCGCCTCGGCGCCGACCTGATGAAACTGGCGGTAGCGCCCGCGCTGCGGCCGCTCGTGGCGGAACATCGGCCCGCTGTACCACAGCCGCTTGCCGCCGTCGTACAGCAGCGAATGTTCGATGCACGCGCGCACCACCGCTGCCGTGCCTTCAGGTCGCAGCGTCAGCGGCTCGCCATTGAGCGCGTCGGTGAAGCTGTACATCTCCTTCTCGACAATGTCGGTCACTTCGCCGATGCCGCGGACGAACAACGGGGTGTATTCGAGAATCGGCGTGCGCAGATTCTGGTAGCCGTAGCTGGCCATGAGCGCGCGCACCTGCTCCTCGAACCACTCCCAGGCCGCCGATTGGGGCGGCACGATGTCGTTCATGCCTTTGACGGCATTGATTCTGTCTGCCATGTTTGTTTGTTTCAATCCGCGCCAGGACTCGCCGGGCGAAACCGCACAGAAAAATTAGACCCCTGCTGTGCTTGATGATTGCCCTGAATGGGGAGGTCTCCAACCGGAGTTTGTTTTCGATGAAATTCAAGCCGCCTGTTCAGGATGGCCAGGATGGCGATGGGGCGCGCCGTAGCGCTGCTCTACATATTGCTCGACGATGCGCTGGAACTCGGCGGCGATGTTGTCGCCACGCAGGGTCAGGCGCTTTTCGCCGTCGATGAACACCGGCGCGGCCGGGGCTTCGCCCGTTCCGGGCAGGCTGATGCCGATGTCGGCATGCTTGCTCTCGCCGGGGCCGTTGACGATGCAGCCCATGACCGCCACGCGCATCTGCTCCACGCCGGGGTAGCGGCTGCGCCAGACGGGCATCTGCGCGCGCAGAAAGGCGTCGATGCTCTGGGTCAGTTCCTGAAAGAAGGTACTGGTGGTGCGGCCACAGCCGGGGCAGGCGGTGACGCTGGGGGTGAAGGCGCGCAAACCCAGCGCCTGCAGGATTTCCAAAGCCACCACCACTTCCTGGCTGCGCGGCGCATTGGGCTCGGGGGTGAGCGACACGCGGATGGTGTCGCCAATGCCCTCTTGCAGCAGCACCGCCAGCGCTGCGGTCGAGGCCACCGCACCCTTGACGCCCATGCCGGCCTCGGTCAGGCCCAGGTGCAGCGGATAGTCGCAGCGCGCCGCCAGGGCGCGGTACACGGTGATGAGATCCTGCACATTGGAGACCTTGCACGACAGCATGACCTGCGCCGCCTCCATGCCCAGCTCGCAGGCGCGCTGCGCCGATTCCAGCGCCGAGAGCACCAGCGCCTGCGCCATGATCTGCCGCGCCTCGTAAGGCTGGGCACGGCGGGCGTTGGCATCCATCAGGCTGGCCAGCAGCTCCTGATCGAGACTGCCCCAGTTCACGCCGATGCGCACGGGCTTGTCGTGGCGCAGCGCGATGTCGATCATCTGGCTGAACTGCCGGTCTTTTTTCTCGCCCTTGCCGACGTTGCCCGGGTTGATGCGGTACTTGGACAGGGCCTGCGCGCAATCGGGAAACTCGCTCAGCAACCGATGGCCGTTGTAATGAAAGTCGCCGATCAGCGGCACCGAAATGCCCATGCGGTCGAGCTGCTCGCGAATTGCGGGCACGGCGGCCGCGGCCTCGGGCGTGTTCACCGTGATGCGCACCAGTTCCGAACCCGCCGCAGCCAGTTCCTTGACCTGAATGGCGGTGCCAATCGCGTCGGCCGTATCGGTATTGGTCATCGACTGCACGCGCACCGGCGCATCGCCGCCCACGGTCACGACCTGGTCGCCCCAGGCCACGCGCGCCTGAAGCGTGCGGTGGCGCGCGGGCACGGCTTCGGGAATGGGAGGATCTAGAAGTTCCATGAATGATTTTGATTTACTTCAGGGTGAAGCGCGCGACATTCGCTCGCGTAGCCGGCGCAAGATCGACGGGTTTACCCGCGTAGGTCACCGTGGTATGCGGCGCGTTGCCGACCACGACCGACAAAGGCGTGCTCCCCAAGGGTACTTGTACGCTCTGCGACGCACCGGCTGGCAGGAGTTGCGAAAAAATCACCCGGCCATTGCTGGCAGTGACTTGCACCCAGCTTGGCGCACTTGCCGCCAATTGCAGCACATTCCCCGAGTCGGCGCCGCCTGCGGCAAATGCTGCGGACGGTGCGGATGATGCAGATGGCGCAGACGCCATCCGCACGGACGGCGAGGCGGCTGGCGCAGGCGCCGTCTGCAAAGCCAGCGGCGATGAGCCGAGGTGTGCAGGTCCAGACGCGGCCTGCACAGCCGGATGCGATGCGACGGGCGGCACGCTTTGCGCCATGCCCTGTCTGGTTTCTTGAGGTTTCACCGCGCCCGGCATCAGCCCCTCGGTCCAGCCCCGCAAGGCGGGCCAGAAAAACACCAAGGCGGCCAGCGCAATGATCAACACCGCCAGCCAGAGCAGGCCACGCGATCTGGGACCGGCGCCCGCAGCGCGGGGCAAAGGACGCTCCGGCACGCGCTGCGCCAGATCGCCCCCCTGCTCTTCGGCCATCGGGCTATGCAGCACCGGCGCGCCAGGCAGGAGGTCGAGCAAGGGCTGCGCATCGATTTTGAGCGCCTTGCAACAACTGCGCAGCAGCGCGCGCCCGAACGTGTCGTCGGGCAGCGCAGACCAGTCGCCCGCCTCCAGCGCAGAAATCTTTGCCGGGGACACCTTGAGCTGCGCCGCCAGCTCTTCGACATTGCGCCCGGCCGCCATGCGCGCCTCGCGCAGGGCCGCGCCCACCTTGACGCGGCTGGCGATCAGTTCCGGGGCGAGTTCAGTCATGCCGGATCAGTAGTTCAGCAGGGTGGAATCATCGAACCGCCCCTGCTGCGCGGCGATGGCTTCACGCGAATCGGGAAAGCGCTGTTCGAGCTGGTTGGTCCACTGCGCCGCTTCCAGCGGATTGCCCGCCTTGCGCGCAATGAGTATGCCGATCCACAGCGATTGGGCGCTGGCGTACTGACCGCCGTTGACACGGGCGATGTAGAACAACGCCTCCTTGGGCTTGCCCAGGCGATCGAGCACCACCGCCAGATTGGTGGCCAAAGCCGGGCTGCCCGGATCGAGCGCGAAACCCTTTTTGAGCGTGCCCTCCGATGCGGCCCAGTCTCCAGCGCGGTATTGGCACACGCCCAGCGCCAGATAAGTCCGCACCGGATAGCGGTAATTCGGGATGGACAGCGCCTTGTCAAACTGGGCGAACGATTCCGGGTAGCGACGCTGCTGGCAGAGGAACCAGCCGTAGTTGTGCAGCGCATCGGGATTGGTGGGCGCCAGGCGCAGCGCTTCGCGGTAATTGGCCTGCGCCTTGGCGCTGTCGTTCAGCGCCGTGTAGATGAGCGCGCGCATGGTGTAGGCGGGCACGAAATCTGACTTGTCCGCCAGCGCCTTATTCACTTCTTCGAGCGCCACCTGGAATTGACCGCGCTGGTAATAGCCCTCGGCCAGTTCCAGCCGCACCTGCACGCGCTTGAGCACATCGGTCTGCTGCGTGCTCAGGGCCGCACCCGATCCCATCTCCGCCGCGCTCTGCGTCTGCGTCGCGCAACCGCCCAGCAGAGAAGCGCCCGTCATCAGCAGAGCGAGCACGGCGCCGCGCCAGACCGCAACGCGGGACCGCGCCCAGAGATTCAGCAACATGGACGAAGACATGGGCAAAGTCTCCATGGGCAAAGTCCCCCTCAATGATGACCCAGGCCGGCTGCGGTCGGCGTGGCAGCGGCCCGCTGCATGCGGATGACGCGGCGGGTGCGATCCTGCACCTCGCCCGCGAGCTGACCACAAGCCGCGTCGATGTCGTCGCCGCGGGTCTTGCGCACGGTCGTGACCAGACCCGCATCGAGCAGCACCTGGGCGAACGCCGCGACCCGCGCGGTGGAAGACCGCCCAAGCCCGGACTGCGGGAATGGGTTGAACGGAATCAGATTGAACTTGCAGCCGACCTGCGCAGCGCGCACCAGCCGCACCAGTTCCTGCGCCAGCGCCGGGGTGTCGTTCACGCCGTCGAGCATGCAGTATTCGAAGGTGATGAAGTCGCGCGGCGCGAAGTCGAGGTAGCGCTTGCAGGCACAGAGCAATTCGTGCAGCGGATACTTGCGATTGAGCGGCACCAACTCGTCGCGCAGCGCATCATTGGGCGCATGCAGCGAAACCGCCAGCGCCACCGGGCAGTCCTGCGACAGCCGGTCGATCATCGGCACCACGCCCGAGGTGGACACCGTGACACGGCGACGCGACAGGCCGTAGCCGTCGTCATCGAGCATGGCGCGCAGCGCGGGAAGCAGCGCGCCATAATTCTGCAGCGGCTCGCCCATGCCCATCATCACCACATTGGAAATGGCGCGTTCGCCGAAGGGCAGGCCGAGTTCGCGCCGCATGGTGAACTCGGCATGCCAGAGCTGGGCCAGGATTTCCCAGGTCTGAAGGTTGCGGCTGAAGCCTTGGTGACCGGTGGAGCAGAACTTGCAGTTCACCGCGCAACCGGCCTGCGAAGACACGCACAGGGTGTTGCGCTGCGCCTCGGGAATGAACACCGCCTCGACGGCATCGCCCTGCCCCACGTCGAACAGCCATTTCACCGTGCCATCGGCCGAGCGCTGCTCGCTGAGCACGGGCAGCGCCGAAACCTGCGCGTACTCACGCAAGAACTGGCGCAGCGGTTTGGCCAGATCGCTCATGGTCTCGAAATCGGCCACGCCCTTCTGATGCATCCAGCGAAACACCTGCCGTGCGCGAAAGGCGGCATGGCCGTGACGCGCGAACCACTCCACCAGTCCATCGCGATCGAACTGGAGAAGGTTGGCAGAGGTCAGGTCAGCGGACATGGACGCTGTTTCGGCTCAAAATCAACGGGAATGAATCGCCATCGCCGGGAAGAAGAAAGCGATTTCCTGAGCCGCGGTTTCCGCCGCGTCGGAGCCATGCACGGCGTTGGCATCGATGCTGTCGGCAAAATCGGCGCGGATGGTGCCGGGGGCTGCTTTTTTCGGATCGGTCGCGCCCATCAGATCGCGGTTCTTGAGAATGGCGCCTTCGCCTTCGAGCACCTGCACCATCACCGGGCCGGAGATCATGAAATCGACCAGATCCTTGAAAAACGGGCGCTCCCGATGCACCGCATAAAACGCCTCGGCTTCGGCGCGCGACAGGTGCATCATGCGTGCGGCGACGATCTTCAGCCCGGCCGATTCAAAACGGGTGTAGATCTGCCCGATGACGTTCTTGGCGACGGCGTCGGGCTTGATGATGGAGAGCGTGCGCTCGAGGGTCATACCTGGCTCCTGAAATCAAAGGTCAATCCGCGATTGTAGACAGCGCCTGTGACGCGCCGTTTGGCCGAGCGCCGAATGGGGGTTCAGCCGGGGGTTCAGCGCCCGCCGCGATTGCCGCCACCACGCCGACGCCCGCCCCCGCCTGCACGGTGCATCCCAACGTCTTGATGGATATAGCCGAAACTGGTTTTCATCGGATCGGGCTGCGAACCGCCCTGTTTGCCGCCCTGCGCGCCGCCTGATTTGCGCCGAGGTTGGCCAGCGGGCTTGTTCCCTGTCGAGAAGTTGCCTTCGCCTGCCCAGGAACCGCCGCCGCTGCGAACGACCGGGCTCTTGCCGAACAGCGCCTCGACCGTGGTGCGGGCATAGCTGTCCGGCCCGGGCTGCTGCTGGCCCCCGCCCTGCCCCTTGCCGCGTCCGCCGCGGCTGCTGCTGCGACTGTCGTTGCGGCGTCTGCCCTGATCCTGTCCGTTTGCGCGACGCGCCGGGCGATCTCCCGCGTCGGAAGGCGCTTGGCCATTGCGGCCTTGCAGTTGCTGCACGAGCGCCTTGTCGAGTTCGACGAAATCGCCGCGACGCAGCCCTGCGGGCAACATGACACTGGCATAGCGCACCCGGATGAGGCGGCTGACCGTCAGTCCGACGGCCTCGAACATGCGCCGCACTTCGCGGTTGCGGCCCTCGGCGATGACCACGCGCCACCAGCGGTTGGCCCCCTCGCCCCCGGCTTCTTCGAGGCTGAGAAAACGCGCCGGGCCATCGCCCAGTTCCACGCCCTCAAGCAACTTGTCGCGGGTTGCAGCGTCGAGTTCACCCAGCACGCGCACGGCGTATTCGCGTTCCGCCCCATAACTCGGATGCATCAGCCGGTTGGCCAGGTCGCCCGAGGTGGTGAACAGCAGCAGACCTTCGGTATTGATGTCCAGTCTGCCTACCGCCGTCCATTTGGCCCCTTGCAGCCTGGGCAGATGTTGAAACACGGTGGGGCGCCCCTGCGGATCCTTGAACGACACCACTTCGCCCGTCGGCTTGTGATAGGCCAGCACCCGCGACTGCGCAGGCCGCAGGCGGCGCTTGATGATCTTGCCGTTGACGCGAATCTGGTCGGTGGGCAGGATGCGTTGACCCAGATGGGCGGGTTCGCCGTTGACCGAAACCCGTCCGGCCAGAATCAGGTCTTCCATCTCGCGGCGCGAGCCCACGCCGCTTTGCGCCAGCACCTTGTGCAGCTTGGGCGCGTCTTCGGCCGGCGCCAGCACGCGGCGCACGATCTCGGCGCTTTCCGCCGCCTGGTCGTAGGCGCCGGAAATGACGTCCTGAATCTGCACCCCCGCCAGCGGCGGATGCAGGCCAGCCGCTGGCTGCGTTTCGACCGGTTGCGGCGGCTGCGGATCGGTCTGCTTGCTCGCGCCTTTCGGCGCACGCGGCGGACGCTTGGATTCGCGCGCCTGCGGCGGCTGCATCTGTTCCATCTGCGGGCCTGACTCGACGGCGCCGGAACCTTCCGTCACTTCCCCGGCGGGTTCGGTCGGCAGGACGGCCAATGCTTCGGCAGAGGACGGCGCGGACATCGCGTCGATCTGCGGTGCGGCGCCTTCCTCGACGGCGACTGCGGTCTTGCGCGGAGCGCGCCGCGAGGTGGCGCGCGTTTTACGCGCTGGAGGCGTTTCGGCCTTGTCCTGCGCGACCTCGGAGGGGACGTCGAGTTCGGATGAATCAGTCGGGTCGGATGGGCTCATGGCGGGGATCGGTGTGTGAAGTCGTCGTTGGACAGCGCGCCCGCGGGCGCGTCGGGGGATGCACAAGCCGCCAGTTCAGCCTGGGCCGCAATGCCAGACGGGCGGTCGGGTTCGTCGGGTTCGGATCCATCCCGGGAGCGGACTGGGGCCGTGGCACTCGACCCCGTGGCTGGCAAGAAAACCTGGGGCGGCCCGGCGTTTTCCAGAGAGCGGGGCGCTTGGGCGTTCGGATCTTCTTGCGCCTCTGCGGTGCACGCGATTTCCGGCAGCCGTTGCTGCAAGCCGTCGAACTGCGGCAAGGCCTGCGCGCGTTCGCCCAAGGGCGGCAGCGCGTCGAGGGTCTTCAAGCCAAGGTCATCGAGAAACTGCTGCGTGGTGGCGAACAGCGCGGGCCGCCCCGGCGCTTCACGGTGGCCGATGACCTCGATCCAGCCGCGTTCTTCAAGCTGGCGAATGATCTGGGTATTGACCACGATGCCCCGGATTTCTTCGATATCGCCGCGGGTCACGGGTTGACGATAGGCGATGATAGCCAGCGTTTCCAGCACCGCGCGGGAATATTTCTGCGGCTTCTCGGGATAGAGCCGATCGAGGAAAGGCTGCATCTCCGCCCGGCTTTGAAAACGCCAGCCCTGCGCCAGTTGCGTGAGCTCGATGCCGCGATCCTGCCAGTCGCGGCGCAATTCGTCGAGCAGCGCGCGCACGGTCTCTGCGGCGATCGTGTCGTCGAACAGGCGCCGCAGCTCGGCGACGGAAAGGGCTTGAGAAGCACAGATCAGCGCGGTCTCAAGGACGCGCTTGGCCTCTTGCGTGTTCATAGATACCCGGTAAAGGGCGACATCAGCCGGAATGATTCGTCCGCCGTGCCGCAGGCGCCCGAAGGCGGGCGCGAAGTGTCGGTGCGTGGCACCCAATGAGTCGAGCGGCGATTTTAGTACGTCTGTGCAGCGCGCCTGCCGTTCATGCTTCAGGCGGCGCGCGTGATCTCTGCGGGCACGGGCGGATAGAACGCATCGGCATGCAGGTCGCGCTCGGTCAGGCCGCGCTGCAGCAAGGAGGCGCTGATGGCCTCGACCATGGCAGGCGGCCCGGCGAGATAGACCTTGGAGCCCGCAAAATCGGCGACCTGTTCGAGCAGATGCAGCGCCAGCGGGCGATGTACCGCCTGAGGGGGATCACCGGCCTGTGCCTCGTCCAGCGACAGGTGATAGCTGAAGTTGCGGTGGCTGCGGCGCATCTGCTCCATCTGCTCCAGACCATAGACGTCGGCCTGATTGCGAAATCCCGCAAACAGCACCACGGGTTCGAGCTTGCCGTTGTCCAGCGCCGTGCGCACCACGCTGAGCATGGGCGCCAGGCCCGTGCCGCCGCCCACTGCGTACAGCGGCCCCTCGTGTCGCGGGCGAAAGTAGCTCGTGCCCATCGGCCCGCGCACCAGCAACTGCGAGCCGGGCCGTATCACCGTGCCCAACAGACTGCTCAGCGCCCCGGTCGGCGTGCGGCGGATATGGAACTCCAGCATATCGTCATACTCGGCATCCACCGGCGTGCTGGCCATGGAGAAATCGCGCGCGATTTCCTGCCCGTCCACCTCGACCACGAGCTGCGCGTACTGGCCGGCGGAAAAAGTGAAGGGAATGCCGCCCATGTCGGCGAACTCGATGTGCAGCCGCAGCGCGAAGATGTCCTGCGTCAACGGCTCCAGCGCCGCCACGCGGCACAGCAATTTGCGTTCGGGGTGCGCGATCAGATCGTCGCTGTCGATCAGCCGGATGGTGATGTCTTCGCTCAGCAGGGCGCGACAGGCCAGGATGATGCCGCTGTCGCGCTGCGCATCGGGCAGCGCCTTGGGGTCGTATTTTTTCAGCTTGACCCGACCCGACTCCAGCACGCACTTGCAAGACCCGCACTCCCCCGACTTGCAGGAGTAACGAATGGGCACCTGATGCCGCCGCAACAGCTTGAGCAGGTTCTCGTCGGGGTCGGCGAGCAGATCGGTTTCCGAAGGGAGAATGTGGACTCGGGGCATGGAACGGATGCTCAAGAAACTCGCCGGGCCGCTCCAGGAGTTTCCTGGTCCACCTCGCGGCTTGCAAGCCGCTCGGATTCGGCGCCGTCCAAACTGCCGCAGGGCAGCTTGGAGCCGCGGGCCTCATCCCTTGAGGGGAGAACCGAGCCAAGCGAAGGTTTTCGGGGTGGGCTTATTCAGATGGCGACATCGCCCGTTTCGCCGGTGCGGATGCGCATGACCTGCTCGATGTTGGTGACGAAGATCTTGCCGTCGCCGATCTTGCCGGTGCGCGCCGCCTTGACGATGGATTCGACCGCCCGCTCGACCTGGTCATCCATGACCACGGCCTCGACCTTCACCTTGGGCAGAAAGTCCACCACGTATTCGGCGCCGCGGTACAGCTCGGTGTGCCCTTTCTGCCGGCCGAAACCCTTGACCTCGGTGACCGTCAGACCGGTGACCCCGATCTCGGCCAGGGCCTCGCGGACCTCGTCGAGCTTGAACGGCTTGATGATGGCGGTGATGAGTTTCATCCTGGGGCTCCTCGGTGTGATTGAAGACGGAATTTAACTGCCTGCGGGCATTTCGACAGAAATCAGAACGATTCCCGGAATTTCGAGGTGATCGGATAGCGCCAGTCGCGGCCGAATGCGCGGTGCGTGATGCGAATGCCCGGAGGCGCCTGCCGCCGCTTGTATTCGGACAGTTTGAGCAGATGCACCACCCGTTCGACGTCGGCGCGGGAGTAGCCCGCGGCGAGCACGGTTTCCACCCGTTCGTCCTGCTCCATATAGCGCTGCAGAATGCCGTCGAGCACATCATATGGCGGCAGGCTGTCCTGATCGGTCTGGCCGGCACGCAACTCGGCGCTGGGCGCGCGGGTGATGATGCGCTGCGGGATGACCTCGGTCTCGCCCCTCGCGGCCGCATGCGCGTTGCGCCAGCGCGCCAGTTCCCAGACCAGCGTCTTGGTCACATCCTTGATCACGGCAAAACCCCCGGCCATGTCGCCGTACAGCGTGGCGTAACCCATGGCCATTTCGCTCTTGTTGCCGGTGGTCAGCACGATGCGCCCGCTGTTGTTCGACAGGGCCATCAGCAGGGTGCCGCGAATGCGGGCCTGGATGTTCTCCAGCGTGGTGTCACCCTCGCGCGGTTGAAGCAGGGGACCAAGCGTAGTCCGGAAAGCCCCGAACAGCGGGGTGATCGGCAGCACCTCGTACTGCACCCCCAGTCGCCGCGCCATCTCTGCTGCATCCATGAGCGACATCTGCGAGGTGAATTCCGAAGGCATCATCACCGCGCGCACCCTGTCGGCGCCGAGCGCATCGGCGGCGATGGCCAGCACCAGCGCCGAATCCGCCCCGCCCGACAGCCCGATGATCGCCCCCGGAAAGCCGTTCTTGCCCAGATAGTCGCGCACCCCGAGCACCAGCGCGGCGTACACCTCGGCATGGTCGGGCATCAAAGCCGCCACATGCGCCGGAGCCTGCCTGAGCACCTCGCCGCCTGAAATATCGATCCGCAAAACATCCTCGGCGAACTGCGGCGAGCGCGCCACGAGCCCGCCCGCGCGGTCGAGCACGAAAGACGCGCCGTCGAACACGATTTCATCCTGCCCGCCCACCATTTGCGAGGCCACCAGCGCCATGTCGTTTTCCAGGCAGCGCTGGCGCATCACCCGCTCGCGCTCGACGGTCTTGCCACGGTGATAAGGCGAGGCATTGAGCACCAGCAGCACCTGGGCGCCCGCAGCGCGGGCCTGGCGCGGCGCATTCGGCAGCCAGGCGTCTTCGCAGATGTTGATGCCGAAATGCGTGCCCCCGGCCTCGAACACCACCGCCTGGTCGCCCGGGGCGAAATAACGGCGCTCATCGAACACCTGATAGTTGGGCAACTCATGCTTGCAGTAGGTCGCCTCGATCACGCCGCCACGCAGCAGCGAAGCCGCATTGCAGGCCACCGCCTGCTGCGTCGAGGCCAGTCGCGGCGCGTCCGCCCCGGCCAGCGCCAGCGGATGGCCGACGACCAGCGCCAATTCCGGCAGATCCGACAGGTCATGCGCAAGCTGCTTCAATGCGGACGCACTGGCCCGAAGAAAGGCGGGACGGAGCAACAGGTCTTCCGGGGGATAGCCGGTCAGCGCCAGCTCCGGGGTGACGACCAGGCGCGCCCCCTGCCCATGGGCGCGCCGCGTCAGGCGGGCAATCAGCGCGGCATTGCCCGTGAGATCGCCCACGGTGGGGTTGCATTGCAAGACAGCGAGTTGGAGAGTCATGACCGAGGATTTTCGCACCGAGTTGTCGGACGCGGTGAGCGCACTGCCCGCAGCCGACTGGGAGCGCCTGGTCGGGGCCACGCCGGGCACCACGCCGTTCCAGCGCCACGCCTGGCTGAGCGCGCTGGAGCAAAGCGGCTGTGTCGGCGCAGATACCGGCTGGCAGAGCGTGGTCATTGCGCTGCGCGACAAAGGCGGGACGCCGGCCGCTGCCTGCGCGCTGTACGTGAAATCGCACTCCTATGGCGAATACGTTTTCGACTGGGCCTGGGCCCGAGCCTACGCCGAGCACGGCCTGCCCTACTACCCCAAGCTGCTGCTGGCCGTGCCCTTCACGCCCGTGGGCGGCGCCAAACTGCTGGGGCGCGACGCCAGCGCGCGTCAGGCGCTGCTCCGCGAGGTTCTGGCCATCGCCCGGCGCAGCGGGTTCAGTTCGTTTCATGCCCTGTTTCTCGACCCGCTGGAAGCGCGCTGGTGCGCCGAGCTGGGTCTGCTCGAACGCACCACCCTGCAATTCCACTGGCGCAATCCGCCCGCTGATGGCGCCGCGCCCTGGCCCGACTTCGAGGCCTTTCTCGCCAGCCTGCGGCACGACAAGCGAAAAAAGATCAAGCAGGAACAGCGCCAGGTGCGCGACGCCGGCGTCACCTTCCGCGCGCTGCCGGGAGCCGAAATCACGGCATCGCACTGGGACTTTTTCACCCGCTGCTACGACACGACTTACGCCCTGCACGGCTCCGAGCCCTATCTGAACCGCAGATTTTTTCACGCCATCGGCGCGCACATGCCCGAGCATTGCCTGCTGTTCGTCGCGCAGCGGGGTGACCAGCCCGTGGCCAGTTCGCTCGTCGTGCTCGACCCTCAAAGCCGCATCGCGTATGGCCGCTACTGGGGCGCCGTCGCCCACATTCCCGCCCTGCACTTCGACGCCTGTTACTACCAACCCATCGCCTGGTGTCTCGCTCACGGCTACACCACCTTCGAAGGCGGCGCGCAGGGCGAACACAAAATGGCGCGCGGACTGCAGCCCGTCGCCACCCGCTCGGCGCACTGGCTGGCGCAGCCACAGTTTGCCCGGGCGGTGCAAGACTATCTGCAGCGGGAAACAGCGGCGCTTGCGCAGCATCGGAACAACCTCCAGGAGCGCCTGCCGTTCAAGGAGGTGCAGTGAACCAGCGGTGCATCAGGCCCGCTGCGCCAACTGCTTTTCGATGAAGGCGAGCAAACCCGCGCTGGCCTGCTCCACCAGATCGAGCACCCGCTCGAAATCGCGTGCAGTGCCGTAATACGGATCGGGCACCGCCGCCACCGGCGCCTGCGGTGCGAAGCTCAGGAACAGGCGACAGCGCGGGGCAAACTGCGGCGGACACTGCCGTTCCAGCAGCGCGAGGTTGTCCCAGTCCATCGCCAGCAGCAGATCGAATCGGGCGAAGTCCTCCGGTTCCACCACCCGGGCGCGCAGACCCGAGAGGTCGTAGCCGCGCTCGAGCGCATGGCGCTGGCTGCGGCGATCGGGTGGCGAGCCGACATGAAAGGCATGGGTGCCCGCCGAATCGATGCGAACCCGCTTTTCCAGCCCGGCGTCGCGCACCCTGGCGCGAAACACCCCTTCAGCAGTCGGCGAGCGGCAGATATTGCCCATACAGACGAACAGCACGGAAAACTCGGACATGGTTGGACTCACAGGCATGCGGAAATTCGACAGGCGCCCTGCGCATTATCCGGGCGGTGACGCGCCCGAACCACGGGCTTGGCAAAGTGATGTCAACCCATTCACCGGGGCGCGCATTAAGCCCCTGATCCGGCTTGGATCGTTTTCATCCCAAACATTGAAAGGTGTTTCATCATGAAAAAAATTGTTGCCACCCTGTTCGCCTCCCTGTTTGCCACCGTTGCCATGGCGCAAACCCCGGCTCCGGCCGACCCCGCGGTCTCCAAGCCCGGGGTTCACAAGGCAGTGAAAAAAGAGCATCACAAAGTTGAGCACAAGAAAGTCGTGCACAAGGAAATGAAAAAGGAACAAAAGAAAGCCCAGTAAGGCCCGCATCCGGCCAGGGGCGCACTGAAAGCCCGTTCCCGGACTTCGGGCACTCCGGCATGACGGCGAAACCCGCCGCCTTGTCCGCCAAAATCCCCCGCGGCAGCACGCGCGGGGGATTTTTTCGTTCTGCCTCGACCAGCGAGCCGCCACGCCAGGAGACCGTCGGGCTTGGGGTGCGGAAGGCGAAAATGGGCGGTGTGGATGCCATGGGGCAAAAAGCCGCTGCCGCAGGGCGCCGCAACGTCCATTTGCAGCCCGCGATCCTCAAGTCCGACAGGCTCCTGGGAGCAAGTGCTCTTGAAATCCGGCAAGACACCCCCAAGATGAGAAGGTCATTTTTCATTCCTGCGCGCTTTAGTCGCGTTCGTGACCATGCAGACCGATCCCCAGACCCCCCCTTCCGAAGCCCCGCAAGCCTCTGAAAGCACGCATCAGGAGTTGATTCCCGAGCCCGTGCTGAGCGACGAGCTGGCGCAGGCGCAGGAAGAAATCGCCAAGCTCAACGACCAATTGCTGCGCGCCCGCGCCGAGGTGGAAAACATCCGCCGCCGCGCCGAGGAAGAAGCCGCCAAGGCCCGCAAGTTCGCGGTGGAGGGTTTTGCCGAGGCGCTGCTCCCGGTCAAGGACAGCCTGGAGGCGGCCCTGGCCGACACCAGCGGCAAGCCCGACGTGCTCAAGCAAGGCGTGGAACTCACCCTGAGTCAGCTCAAATCGGCCTTCGAGCGCAACCGTCTGCAGGAAATCGCGCCCGCAGCCGGAGAAAAATTCGACCCGACCCTGCACCAGGCCATTTCGGTGCAACCGGCCGAGCAGCCGTCCGGCACGGTGGTTTCGGTGCTGCAAAAAGGCTACCGACTCGCCGAACGCACCCTGCGCCCGGCGCTGATCACGGTCGCGCAATAAACCCTTGCTGGGGCAAGACTTGAATTCGCATGGCTTGAATTCACCACAGACCTCCTCATTTAATTCGTAGTCAAAATCAGCGCCCCGCGGCGCGGCACATTCGGAGAATTTCCATGGCAAAAATCATCGGCATCGACCTGGGCACCACCAATTCCTGCGTGGCGGTCATGGAGGGCAACACCCCCAAGGTCATCGAAAACAGCGAAGGCGCGCGCACCACGCCGTCGATCGTCGCCTATATGGAAGACGGCGAGATCCTGGTGGGCGCCTCGGCCAAGCGCCAGTCGGTCACCAACCCGAAGAACACGCTGTACGCGGTCAAGCGGCTGATCGGCCGCAAGTTCACCGAAAAGGAAGTGCAGAAGGACATTGACCTGATGCCCTACAAGATCGTCGCGGCCGACAACGGCGATGCCTGGGTCGAGGTGCGCGGCAAGAAGCTCGCGCCGCCGCAGATCAGCGCCGAGGTGCTGCGCAAGATGAAAAAGACCGCCGAGGACTATCTCGGTGAAACCGTCACCGAGGCGGTGATCACCGTCCCGGCCTACTTCAACGACAGCCAGCGCCAGGCGACCAAGGACGCCGGGCGCATCGCCGGCCTGGACGTCAAGCGCATCATCAACGAGCCGACGGCCGCGGCGCTGGCCTTCGGCCTGGACAAGCACGGCAAGGGCGACCGCAAGATCGCGGTGTACGACCTGGGCGGCGGCACCTTCGACATCTCGATCATCGAAATCGCCGACGTCGAAGGCGAGAAGCAGTTCGAGGTGCTTTCCACCAATGGCGACACCTTCCTCGGCGGTGAAGACTTCGACCAGCGCATCATCGACTACATCATCGGCGAGTTCAAGAAGGAACAGGGCGTCGACCTGTCAAAGGACGTGCTCGCGCTGCAGCGACTGAAGGACGCGGCCGAGAAGGCCAAGATCGAGCTGTCGAGCTCGACGCAGACCGAGATCAACCTGCCCTACATCACCGCAGACGCCTCGGGTCCGAAGCACCTGAACATCAAGCTCACCCGCGCCAAGCTCGAATCTCTGGTCGAAGACCTGATCGAGCGCACCATCGCCCCCTGCCGCACCGCCATCACCGATGCCGGCGTGAAGGTCGGCGACATCGACGATGTCATCCTGGTCGGCGGCATGACGCGCATGCCCAAGGTACAGGAAAAGGTCAAGGAATTCTTCGGCAAGGAGCCGCGCAAGGACGTCAACCCGGACGAGGCCGTGGCCGTGGGCGCCGCCATCCAGGGTTCGGTGCTGGCAGGCGACCGCAAGGACGTGCTGCTGCTCGACGTCACCCCGCTGTCGCTGGGCATCGAAACCCTGGGCGGGGTGATGACCAAGATGATCCCCAAGAACACCACGGTGCCGACCAAGCACACCCAGGTCTATTCCACCGCCGACGACAACCAGCCGGCGGTGACCATCAAGGTGTTCCAGGGCGAGCGCGAGATGGCCGCCGGCAACAAGCTGCTCGGCGAGTTCAACCTGGAAGGCATTCCACCCGCGCCGCGCGGCGTGCCGCAAATCGAAGTCACCTTCGACATCGACGCCAACGGCATCCTGCACGTCTCCGCCCGCGACAAGGGCACTGGCAAGGAGAACAAGATCACCATCAAGGCCAACTCCGGGCTGAGTGAAGAAGAGGTGCAGCGCATGGTGCGCGACGCCGAGATCAACGCTGCCGAAGACCACAAGAAGCGCGAACTGGTCGATGCCCGCAATCAGGCCGACGCCGCAGTGCACTCGGTGCGCAAGTCGCTGGCTGAATATGGTGACAAGGTCGATGCGGGCGAGAAATCCGCCATCGAAGCCGCGCTCAAGGCCGCTGAAGAGGCGATCAAGTCGGAGGACAAGGCCGAGATCGAGGCCAAGACCAACGCTCTGCTCGCCGCCAGCCAGAAACTGGGCGAGAAGATGTACGCCAGCCAGGCGGGCGAGCAGGCCGCCGGGGGTGCGTCCGGGGGTGCGTCCGGGGGTGCGTCTTCAGCCGGAGCCGGTGCACAGGCCGCGGGCGACGACACCGTGGTCGATGCCGAGTTCAAGGAAGTGAAGGACGGCAAGGCCTGATCGTCACCGTGTTTGACATCCTCTGACGGGAGGGCCGCTGAACTTGCGGCCCTCCCGTTTGTCCATTCTTTCTATCGATCGGCAAGACATAACCCGTGGCAAAACGCGACTATTACGAAGTCCTGGGCGTGAGCAGGAACGCCTCGGAAGACGAGATCAAGAAGGCCTACCGCAAGCTGGCCATGAAGCACCACCCTGACCGCAATCAGGGCAACAAGGACTCCGAAGAGCATTTCAAGGTCATCAAGGAAGCCTACGAGTGCCTGTGCGATGCGCGCAAGCGCGCGGCCTATGACCAATACGGCCATGCCGGGGTCGACCCTTCTGCGGGCGGTTTCGGCGGCGGTTTCGGCAGTGGGGGATTCGGCGCTGGCGCGGGCGGATTTGGCGACTTCGGCAACATCTTCGACGAAATCTTCGGTGGCGGACGCCGTGGCGGCGGGCCGCAGGTCTATCGCGGCAATGATCTGAGCTACTCCCTGGAGATCAGCCTCGAAGACGCGGCCCACGGCGTGAGCAAGAGCCTGCGCATCCCCGGCTGGGAAGAATGCAGTGTCTGCCACGGCAGCGGCGCCAAGCCCGGCACCCAGCCCATCACCTGCACGACCTGTCACGGCAGCGGCCAGGTGGCGCAGCGCATGGGGCCGTTCGCCATGCAGCAGACATGTCCGACCTGCCACGGCACGGGCAAGCTCATCCCCGAACCCTGCCCGGCCTGTCATGGCCGCGGCCGCATCCAGAGGCACAAGACCCTGGAAGTGCAGATCCCGGCAGGCATCGATTCGGGCATGCGCATCCGCTCCACGGGCAATGGCGAACCCGGCGTCAATGGCGGGCCTCCCGGCGACCTCTACGTGGAAATCCACATCAAACCGCATCCGGTCTTCGAGCGCGACGGCGACGACCTGCACTGTCACGTTCCCGTGAGCATGGCCAAGGCGGCGCTGGGCGGGGGCATCGACGTGCCCACACTGGGCGGACGGGTGGAAATCGATCTGCCCGAAGGCACGCAGACCGGCAAGACCTTCCGCCTGCGCGGCAAGGGCATCAAGGGCCTGCGCTCCAGCTATCCGGGCGACCTCTACTGCCACATCACCGTGGAGACGCCGGTCAAGCTCAACGAGGAGCAGAAACGGCTGCTGCGCGAGCTCGACGAGTCGCTGAAGAAAGGCGGCGATCGCCACTCGCCGCAAGCCAAGTCCTGGTTCGACAAGGCCAAGGAATTCTTCAAGCCGCTGTAAGCAACCGGGCAAAGTGCAGCACCATGACAAGGGTGCGAAAATAGCGCCCTTTGTCATTGAAGAAGCCTCATGGACGCAGAACGCCTCAATACCATCAGCAACCGAATCACCGACCTCCAGCAGCGCGTGCAGGCGCTAAGGGGGTATCTTTGACTTCGATGCCAAGTCATCGCGGCTGATGGAAGTGGCGGGGGCGCTCGAAGACCCGCAAGTCTGGAACGACCCCAAACGCGCGCAGGAACTGGGCCGCGAGCGCAAGTCGCTCGAAACCGTGGTGCTCGGTCTGCAGAACCTCACCACCGCGCTGGCCGATCACAGAGAGCTGTTCGAAATGTCGCGCGAGGAAGGCGATGATGCGACCTGCGAGGCCATCGAAGCCGACATCGAGCAATCCGCCGCCGAAGTCGAGAAGCTGGAGTTCCGCCGCATGTTCTCCAACCCGCTCGACCCGAGCAATTGCTTCATCGACATCCAGGCCGGCGCCGGCGGCACCGAGGCGCAGGACTGGGCCAGCATGCTGCTGCGCCAGTACCTGCGCTACTGCGAGCGCAAGGGCTTCAAGGTCGAGGTGATGGAGGAGACCGAAGGCGACGTCGCGGGCATCCGCAGCGCCACCATCAAGGTCGAAGGCGACTACGCCTACGGTCAGTTGCGCACCGAAACCGGGGTGCACCGCCTGGTGCGCAAAAGCCCGTTCGATTCCTCCGGCGGGCGCCACACCAGCTTCGCCAGCGTGTTCGTCTACCCCGAGGTGGACGACTCGATCGAGATCGACATCAACCCCGCCGACGTGCGCACCGACACCTTCCGCGCCAGCGGCGCCGGCGGTCAGCACATCAACAAGACCGACTCCGCGGTACGCCTGACGCACATCCCCACGGGCATCGTGGTGCAGTGCCAGAACGACCGCAGCCAGCATCGCAACCGCGACGAGGCCTGGCAGATGCTGCGCTCGCGCCTGTTTGAGCACGAGATGCGCAAACGCATGGCCGAGCAGCAGAAACTCGAATCGAGCAAGAGCGATGTCGGCTGGGGCCACCAGATCCGCAGCTATGTGCTCGATCAGAGCCGCATCAAGGATCTGCGCACCAACGTCGAAATCTCCAACACCCAGAAGGTGCTCGACGGCGATCTCGACGAATTCATCACCGCCAGCCTGAAATCCGGTCTTTGATCCTCACGGCTCCTGTCCTCTATCGCCCCGCTGAAAACCCGCAAGCCATGACCGTCAAACCCGACACACCCGCCCGCATCACCCGCCTGGCGGACTACACCCCCCCGGCCTACGCCATCGACAGCGTGCACCTGCGCTTCGACCTCGATCCCGCGAAGACGCGCGTGCACAGCCGCATGGCGGTGCGCCGCGTCGAGGGCGCCGCCGACACGTCCCCGCTGGTGCTCGACGGCGAAGACATCACCCTGCTGACGCTGAAGGTGAACGGCGAATTCGTCGCCTTCCGCCAGGACGGCAATACGCTGGTGCTCGACAAACTGCCCGAGACCTTCACGCTGGAAATCGAAACGCTCAACGTCCCGCAGGCCAATACCCAGCTCGCGGGTCTTTACCTGTCGGGCGGCGCGTTCTTCACGCAGTGCGAGGCCGAGGGCTTTCGCCGCATCACCTATTGGCCCGACCGCCCCGATGTGATGAGCCGCTTTCACGTCACGCTGCGCGCCGACAAGGCGCTCTACCCGGTGCTGCTGTCCAACGGCAACCTCGTGTCGCAGACCGATCTGGACGGCGGTCGGCATGAAGCGGTGTGGGACGATCCGTTTCCCAAGCCCTGCTATCTGTTCGCGCTGGTGGCGGGCAATCTGGTGTGCCGCGAACAGACCGTGCGCGCCGCCTCGGGCAAGACGCATCTGCTGCAGGTCTATGTGCGCGCGGGCGATCTCGACAAGACCGAGCACGCGATGCAGTCGCTGATCAAGGCCATCGCCTGGGACGAACAGCGCTTCGGCCTGAGCCTCGATCTGGAGCGCTTCATGATCGTCGCAGTGAGCGACTTCAATATGGGGGCGATGGAAAACAAGGGTCTCAATATCTTCAATACCAAGTACGTGCTGGCCAATCCGGCCACCGCCACCGATGCCGACTATGACGGCATCGAGAGCGTGGTCGGCCACGAGTACTTCCACAACTGGACGGGCAACCGCGTCACCTGCCGCGACTGGTTCCAGCTCAGCCTCAAGGAAGGCCTCACCGTCTTCCGCGACCAGGAATTCAGCCAGGACCTGGCCGCCGCTGCAGGCGGAGAATCGGCACGCGCCGTCAAGCGCATCGAGGACGTGCGGGTGCTGCGTACCGCGCAGTTTTCCGAGGACGCCGGGCCCATGGCGCATCCGGTGCGCCCCGAGCAATACCAGGCCATCGACAATTTCTACACCGCCACCGTCTATGAGAAGGGCGCCGAAGTGGTGCGCATGATGCAGACCCTGGTGGGCCGGGCCGGCTTCCGCAAGGGAATGGATCTGTACTTCCAGCGCTTCGACGGCCAGGCCGTGACCTGCGACGACTTCGCCCAGGCCATGGCCGATGCCAACCCCGAGTCGGCGCTGGCCACGCACCTCGTCGCCTTCAAGCGCTGGTACAGCCAGGCCGGCACGCCGCGGCTGCACGCCAGCGGCGCGCTCGACACCTCCGCCCGCAGCTACACCCTCACGCTGCGCCAGACCCTGCCCGACACCCCCGGCCAAACCGGCAAGCAGCCGCAGGTCATTCCCGTCGCCCTGGGCCTGCTCGATGCCCAGGGCAAGGCCCTGCCGCTGTGGCTGCAAGGCCAGGACAAGGGCAGGTCGACCGTGCTTGTGCTCACTGAAGGCCAGCAGACCTTCGTCTTCGAGCAGATCGACGCCGACACCGTCACCCCTTCGCTGCTGCGCGGCTTCTCCGCCCCGGTGATCCTCGACTACGCCTACACCGATGCCGAGTTGCTGCATCTGCTCGCACACGACGCCGACCCCTTCAACCGCTGGGAAGCGGCGCAGCGGCTGGCGTTGTCCCGGCTGCTCGGGGCGGTCCACGGCGGCGATCTCGCACTCGACTCCGCGTACATCGACGCGCTGCGCGCCGTGCTGCGCGACACCCAGCTCGATCCCGCCTTCAAGGAGCTTTTGCTCACCCCGCCGGGCGAGGCCTACATCGCCGAGCAGCTCGACGAAGTCGATCCTCCCCGCATCCACCGCGCCCGCCAGTCACTGCGCACCGCGCTCGCTCGGCAACTCGCGCCAGACTGGCAAACGCTCTGGGACGAACTCGCGCCCGAAGGCGGTTACCGCCCCGATTTCGCCAGCGCCGGCCGCCGCGCCCTGCGCAATCTGGCCCAGGCACATCTGTGCGAACTCGGGCAGGCGACTTGGCTGGGGCGGGTCTATCAGCGCGTCAAGGATGCCGACAACATGACCGACCGCTTCGCCGCGCTGACGGCCCTGGTGCAGGTCGGCGCCGATCTGGCCAAGCCGGCGCTGGAGCGCTTCGCCGCCCAGTTCGCCCACGAAGCGCTGGTCATGGACAAATGGTTCGCGCTGCAGGCCAGCGCGCCCGACCGCGACGGCCTGCAGCTCGACCGCGTGCGTGCGCTGATGCGGCATCCGGCCTTCTCGCTGCACAACCCCAACCGCGCCCGCAGCGTGCTGTTCGCCTACTGCCAGGCCAACCCCGGCGCGTTCCACCGCGCCGATGGTGCGGGCTATGCCTTCTGGGCCGAGCAGGTGCAGGCGCTCGATGCGCTCAACCCGCAGATCGCCGCCCGCCTGGCGCGCGCCCTCGACCGCTGGCGCAAACTCGCCCCTCCCTACCGCTACACCGCGCAGCAGGCGCTGCGCACCGTGGCCGGCAGCGCCACGCTGTCCCCCGACACCCGCGAAATCGTCGAACGCGCCCTGGGGAACTGAGCCGCACTTCCCCTTTACCGAGATCACCGACCATGACCCCATCCGTCAACCTCACCCGCTACCTCGTCGAGAAGGAACGCGGCCAAGGCGCCATCACCGCCCAACTGCGGCTGCTGATCGAAGTCGTCGCCCGCGCCTGCAAGCGCATCAGCCTGGCGGTGAACAAGGGAGCACTCGGCGATGTGCTCGGCGCCGCCGGGTCGGACAACGTCCAGGGCGAGGCGCAGAAAAAGCTCGACCTCATCGCCAACGACGTGCTGCTCGAAGCCAACGAATGGGGCGGCCACCTCGCCGCCATGGCCTCGGAAGAAATGGATACCGTGTTCCCAGTGTCGGAGCGCTACCCGCGCGGCGAGTACCTGCTGCTCTTCGACCCGCTCGACGGCTCGTCGAACATCGACGTCGACGTCACCATCGGCACCATCTTCTCCGTGCTGCAACTGCCCGAGAATGCAGGTGAAGTCCGCGAGGAACACTTCCTCCAGGCCGGAGCCAGGCAGGTGGCCGCAGGTTACTGCGTATATGGCCCGCAAACCCAGCTCGTGCTCACCGTGGGCCAAGGCGTGGCGGTCTTCACCCTCGATCGCGAACAGGGCAGCTTCGTGCTCACGCAGAACGACCTGCAAATTCCGCCGAGCACCAGCGAGTTCTCCATCAATATGTCTAACCTGCGTCACTGGGCGCCTCCGGTGAAGCGCTACATCGACGAATGCCTGCAAGGCAAGGACGGCCCGCGCGGGCGCGACTTCAATATGCGCTGGGTCGGCAGCATGGTGGCCGACGTGCATCGCATCCTCATGCGCGGCGGCGTGTTCCTGTATCCGTGGGACCAGCGCGAGCCCAACAAACCCGGCAAGCTGCGTCTGCTGTACGAAGCCAACCCCATGAGCTTCCTTGCCGAGCAGGCCGGCGGCGCGGCAACGAATGGCAAGCAGCGCATCCTCGACATCACCCCGACCTCGCTGCACGAGCGTTGCAGCGTGATCCTCGGCTCGCGCGAAGAAGTCGAACTGCTGCAGCGCTACCACGCCGAATCCGCCTGAGCCGAAAACTCAACCCGCCACTGGTATAGAATGGCGGGCTTCGCCGGCATAGCTCAGTTGGTAGAGCAGCGCATTCGTAATGCGAAGGTCGGGGGTTCGACTCCTCTTGCCGGCACCAAGGACCACCGGGCAAATCAGCAAATTGAAGAACAAGCCCGACCCAAATAATCGGGCTTTTTTATGGGCGGCTTTATGCCTGAGTCAGGGTATCGGGGTAGAGAATCCTACTCAATTCCCCCAGACCGCCCCAGAAGGCAGGCCTGGGTTTCATCCGGCGCTTGAGTGCCTGCCGAAACCGACTGCTTGGTCAGGCTGCGCCCGACACCCCTGACAGCCATGTTTCCGTGCCGCGTTCGGCACGGCGTTTCTCACGCGCAGTGTGCGGATCGGTTTTTCCAGCTCTGGCAAGTCGTTTCGGATGGTCTTCCACACCAGCGACAAGTTGAGGGTCATATAGCCGTGAGAGACGCGGTTACGCGTGGCGATCATGGTGCTCCAGGGAATGCCGGGATGCTCGGCGATGAACGCTGGGGAAGCCCTCTCGATGTTGCGGGCCGCTTCGCCGATGATCTCGATGTTGCGAATCACCGCATCCTGCACGAGTCTGTTCTGCAGGAAGCCCCGTCTTCATCCATCCCTGCGGTGTACTGCGCGATGCGCTCGATGGCTTCGAGAATGTGAACGATGTAATCGGGAATGCGCAACTCGGCGCGCCTCATACCGCGCGGGCCTCTGCAAGCACCACGGCGCGGAACTTCTCGGGGAGGTCGCCCGGAGTGAGGACATCCACCGGGACGCCAAGCAAGCGCTCCAATTCGACCTGAATGGCCGAAACGTCCATGAGCGTGGTTTCTTCCGTCGGATCGACCAGCACATCCAGGTCGCTGCGGTCATCGTCCTCGCCTCGCACGACCGAGCCAAACACACGCGCATTGCGGGCGCGATGGGCCAGCACGATGCGGTGAATCTCGGCGCGATGCTCTTGCAGGGCTTGCGAGGGTTTCATGGCGCGCATTATCCCAGCTTCTTCGCCAATTTCTCCGCCTCGATGTGCGTGTAGCGCTTGAGCATTTCACCAGCGCGCAAACGCCGATCACGTGCCCAGGTTTCGGCGTCGGTTTTCAGATCGAATGTGCGGCTGATCGAGAGCATGCCCCGGCGCCGAATCTGCGCTCGCCACCCGGCTTTGCCTTTCCCGCCTCCCTCCCGTGGGGGAGGTCGGGAGGGGCATCCGAAGGAAGCGCGAAGCGCTGTTCTCACCTCCTCCACATGCTGGGGGAGGCCGGGAGGGGGCGCGTCCTTGAGGCGGCTGGGCGGCAAGGGGTGTGCCTTGGCGTGCGAACCCTCACCCCAACCCTCTCCCGGAGGGAGAGGGGGCCGATCTCACTCCTCCACTCGTGGGGGGCGGGAGGGGCATCCGAAGGAAGCGCGAAGCGCTGTTCTCACCTCCCCCACTTGCTGGGGGAGGTCGGGAGGGGCATCCGAAGGTGGCGCGAAGCGCTGTTCTCACCTCCCCCACTTGCTGGGGGAGGTCGGGAGGGGGCGCTCCGCCTCGCCATCTTCCCGTGCCCTGATGAACAATCCGGGATCATTTTTGCGAAATCGCCCCGGGCATGCGTTTGTTGTCGCGCAGCTTGAGCACGTACAGGCCGTCGTCGTCGATGCGCTGGCCTTTGCGGCAGGACAGCACTTCGGCATAAACCGCCTCGGCGCCCTTGGGCTGGGGGCGGCGGATTTCGAGCATCACCGGGTCGCCGACTTCCAGCGGATACTGCGTGAGCACGATGCGGTCGGCTTCCGGCTCGCCGCGGTCCACCCAGAGCGCGGGCCGGGCTTCGGCGCGGTCGTACCAGCCCAGGCGCAGCATCACCGGGCGCTTGGTCACGACGTTGCGCTGGTCGATGTGCAGATGCGCGGTCTTGCGCAGCAGGGCCTGCATTTCCGGCGTGTCCCAGTCGACATCGACCAGGCGCTGGGTGGGATCGAGATCAATCGGCCCCATGGTCGGCTTTCATCAGCAGGGCGAGCAGGTGATCGGCGGCGGCGCGGTAGGGCTGTGCCCGAATGGACTGCTCGCGGGCGAGGGTGTGCAATTGCGCATGCAGGCGGCCGATTTCGCCGCTCTCCAACCCCTTGTCGCGCAGGTAGCGGCCCAGTGCGCAGTGCTGGTGCGCCTGCGCCGGGTCGTCGAGTTTTTCGTCCATGCCGCTGTGCTCCCACAGCCAGTGCGTGGCGGCCGCGCCCAGCGCGGTGCGCGGGCGGGTGGGGTCGATCGACAGGGAAAAGCGCTGCAGCCAGTCGGGCAGCGCATCGGCCTGCATGGGGCGGGCGAAGGCGTAGCCCTGGCCGCAGTCGGCGCCCAGCAGGGCGGCCATTTCGACCAGTTCGTCGGTCTCCAGCCCTTCGACGACCACCTTGAGATCGAGGGCATGCGCCAGGATGATGAGCCCGCCGACGATGCCCAGCGCGCGCCGCGGCTGCTTGCGGGCGCCCTCCAGCAGTTCGCGGTCGATTTTCACCGTCTGGAAAGGCAGGCTGCGCAGGCGCAGCAGGCTGGAGTAGCCCGAGCCGAGATCGTCCATTTCCAGCGAGATGCCCAGTCGGGTCAGCGCCTGCAGGGTCTCGATGCCGGGTGCGCCCGCCGCGCCGGCCTCCAGCTCGGCGGTCTCCAGCAGTTCGAGGTGCAGACGGTCGGGCGTCAACCCGGCGCGGTCGAGCGCCTGCCCGACCCACAGCGCGCAGTCCGGCTGGGACAGCGCCTCGGGCGGCAGGTTGACCGACGCCTGGGTGCGCAAGCCCTGCGCCTCCCACAGTTGCAGGTGCTGCAGCGCCTGATCCAGCCCCAGGGTGAACAGCCGGGTAAGCTCGCTGGCGCCCAGAGAGGGAATGAATTCCTGCGGCGCGATCCACGTGCCGTCGGGCGCGCGCAGACGGGCCAGCGCCTCCACGCGCAGCAGCCGGCCTTGCTGCAGATCGATCACCGGCTGCACCCACATGTGCAGGTTCTGCGGAATCAGCAGGCTGCGCTTCTGAATGCGCTGCGCCTCGGTCAACACAGTCTGCGGGGCGCGGTGAAAACTGTTCACGGCGTGCGAGAGCGACTGCCCGATGAGTTCCAGCGCGTGCCGCATCGCGGGCGCTTCGAACTGGTTGGGATAGGCGCCGTACAGACTGAGTATGCCCGAGAGATGGTCGTGCGCGTCGCGCAGCGGAATCGACACCGCGCTGCGAAACCCCGATTGCTGCGCCGCCTCGCGCCACGGCTGCGCGCGGTCGTCGCGGGCGAAGCTGCCCACGCTCTCGATGCGTTCGTGCCGCCAGGCGCGCACCTGGCTGGCCTGCGACAGCAGGTCGGCCCGTTCGACGCTGGGGTAGTCGGCCAGGCCGTGCCGAAACCGGGCCGCATACTCCTGAAAGCGGGGCGTGGAGAATTCGGCGACGATCACGCCCTGTGCATCGGGGCGGCCATAAGCGGCGGCGGCGACACCGGGCAGACCGACGAGCTGCTCCAGCGCCCAGTGCAGAAAGTCGATGCGGCTGGTGTAACGCCCGGCTTCGCGCCCGAGGGTCTCGGCCATTTCGATGTAGCGCTGGATCACGTCCTGCGCGGCGCCGACCTGCAGGCGCAGCTCGGCCTGGATGCGCGCGGAAACGATGCGCCACAGCAGATGGCGGTCTTCGCGCCGCAGCGCGCTGTAGTACAGCAGGGTGAAAAGCTGCTGGCGGAAAAAGTCGAAAGAGGCGGCGAGCAGCGCCGCGGAGACGCCGGTCAGGGCGTGCACCCGCCCGAGGCGCTCGGCCTGGAGGCGGTGTTCGGCTTCGCTCAGCGCGGGGGAGAACAGTTGCATCAGGTGCGACTGCTGGTTTTGCTTCAGACGCGCCATGTCCTCGTCGCTCAGCGTCTGCAGCACGGCCTGCGCGTCGTCCTGCCGCTGCAGATCGTCGTAGAACTGCCGCACCCAGTCTGCGGCGGCGTAGTCGATCTGCGGGGCGATGAGTTGCAGCGCGGCTTCAGCTTGCGTGCCGTAGGCTCTGGGCTCGGTGGCCGTTGGGCCGATTTCGTCTGATGCCGCAGGCTGAGGGTTCAATACCTCGCTGTGAAACTGCCACCATTGGGTGCGGTCGAGCTTGTGCGACTTGATGGCGTACAGCGCCGTGTCGGCATGGCGCTGCAGGGTGTCGGCCTCTGCGCCGTCGAGCGGGTAGAGCGCCAGGCCCAGGCTCACATTCACCCGTATCGGCGGCGCTTCGGGCAAGGCGATGGGTTGCTGCAGCCCCGCCTCGATGCGCTGCAGGATGGGCAGGGCATCTTCCGGCTGGGCGAGGTCTTCGAAAATCAGCGCGAATTCGTCGCCGCCCAGTCGGGCGACGAAATCGGTCTCGCGCAAGGCTTGCTGCAGGCGCCGCGCCACTTCGCGCAGCAGTGCGTCTCCCGCCGCGTGGCCGAAGCGGTCGTTGAGGGGCTTGAGATCGTCGAGGTCGAGCAGGCCGAGCGCGAGAAACTGGTTTTGCCGCCGCGCGCGGCTGATCGCCCGGCTCAAGGACCATTCGAAGGCGCGGCGGTTGGGGAGCTGGGTGAGGGTGTCGTGCGTGGCACGCTGACGCAGCAGGCGCTCCAACCGCTCGCGCCGCAAGGCGCCGCCGATGAAATCGACGAGGAGATGGATGTTTTCGGTCGTCTGCGCGCCGGGCGGCTGCGCCGGCTGGAACCAGAACAGGCACAGCGCCGCCCGCACCCGCGCGCCGGTGCGCATGGGCAGCAGCCAGGCCGACTCGATGCCGGCCTGCAGCACCACCGGCAGGGCGTCGGGGGACGCGGCGTAATCGGCCAGAAAAATATCGCGCTCCTCGCGCAGCGCCCGGCCCGCCAGACCCGCTTGCGCCGTTTCGCAGTAGGCGTCGACCAGCGGCTGCTGCTCGGGCGACAGACCCCAGACGGCGCGCGCGCGCAGCTTCTTGCTTCCCTCCGCTTCGATGAGCAGCGCGCCGTCGGCGCCGCTGAGTTGCGCCGCAGCCTGCACCGCGCGCTCGAACAGGCGGTCGTAATGCGGCTCCCGGGCGAAGGCGCGCAGCAGGTCCAGGGGCAGCGGCGAAGACATCGACGGATTTGATTCTCGTGCGGGTTTCAAACGGCCTTCAAACGGCGAGATCGGTCGTCGGAATCTGGTACTGGCCCGGCCCCATGAGGTCGATGCCGCAGGGCAGGTTGTCGAGCCAGTCGAGCAACTGGCCGATGGCGGCGCCGGCCAGCGGCGCACCGTGCTGCGGCGCGATCAGCGCGATGTCGAGCTGGCGCACCATGCGCACCCAGAGCTTGAGGATCTTGTTGCTCACCATATAGCGGCGGTGGAAGGCCTCCATGCCGTGCGGCATGGGATCGAGGCTGGTGATCACATGCCCCGCCTGCGCGCCGCTGAGCAGCGACACGCCGAGGTCGCCGGAGAACAGGATCTTGCTCACCGGGTCGTAGAACTGGAAGTTGCCTTCGGCGTGCATGAAGTGCGCCGGAAGCAGCCACAGGTGGGTCTGGCCGAAGCGCAGCCGCCCGCCGGCGTCGGGCACGGCAATGACGCGCCTGTCGGTCTTGCCCAGCTTGCAGAAATGCGGCGCGAACCGCGCCCACAGCGCGGAGATGACCAGCCTGGCCTGCGAGCCCGTCATCCAGCGGTCGAGCGAGGCGATGATGTCGGGGTCGGCATGCGAGGCCAGGATGTAGTCGAGCTTGTTGGGCGCGATGTATTTGCGCATGGTCAGGCTCAGCTCGTTATAGGTCATATTGCCGCCCGGATCGAGGATCACGCCCTCGCCGTGATCGACGATGAGAAACTGATTGGCCTGCACCGCTTCCTCGTCGGGCACGAGATCGGTGAACGTCACGCAGGCATGCTGCGCGTCCTTGTAGAGTTCGATGGACATGATGTGTGTGTTTCCCCCAATGATTCGGCCAAGCCGGTGAGTTAGGCCGCAAGAGCGTGGCTGAAGACGATGCGAAAGGTTACGCCAACAGGTCAGGCCGACAAGTGCAGCCCGACCGATTGCAAGAAAGGCGCAAGCAGCGTGTGCGCCCCGCGAAATTCCACGCTCTTGCCGAGCTGCACCTGCGCCTGCTCCCAGTTGAGCAAAGCCGTCGCCGCCGCAAAATCGACCCGCTGCACCGCGCTCAGATCGACGCTGATGGCATCGCTGCGCCCGGCCTGCAGCCTGAGCTCGCGCAGGAAGGAGGTTCCCGCGGCATCCGACAACTCGCCCTGCAAGCCTACAACGACTGCGGCGAGACCTCCACCGGCCTCGATCGTCGACCTGCCGCGCCGCCCGGTCTGCAAGGTGGCGAGCTGGGTCGTCGCCCGCGCCGCGACTTCGCTCACGCGCTGAAAGCGCGGCGGCGTCCAGTCTACCGGCGAGCAGCCGCTGGCGACCGAGAGTTCCACCGCCAGATCGGTAAATCCCGCCTCGTCACCGGCCAGCCGCAGGACCTGCAGCCGCAGCTCGGCGTCGGTAGCGGCGCTCGCCGCGGCGCTGGCGGAGGCTTCGGGCGCGGCATGCAGCCGGGTTGCCGCCAGCAGCAGGTCCACGCCCAGCAGTTCCAGTTCGACGCGGCGCTCGTTCAGATGGCGCAATGCCTGGGCGAGCGCGGCGTGCTGCGATTCGGGAATGTCGATGAGCGCGCTCCAGTCCAGCGTCAGATGCGTGGCGGGATCGGCGACGAAGCGCTCGAAGGCGCGCAGTTGCAGGATGTCGAAGTGCTCCGCCGCGACGAAGTCGGCGGTCTGCCGGGACCCGGCCCGCGCCGCCTGCAACAGGGGCCGCGGCAGCGGCGTGCGGCCATAGCGCTGCACGTAATCGAGCGCGCGCGCATCGAGCTTGTCCTGCTGCGCCGTGGCCCAGTAGAAATCGAGCAGGGCCTGGAAGATCTGCTGCGCTGCGGGGCTGCGCGCGGGCTCGATCTGCAGCGCGGTGAGCAGTTGCGACTCGACCTGGGCATCGCGCTTTTCGGCGAAGTCGAACGCGGCGAGTTCGACCACGGCGGGCAGCGGCAGCGCCGAGGGCTCGCCCGCGCTCGAAGCCCAGGCCGGAGACGTGGCGACCTCGCGCCCAGGCTGCGCGCGCCTGGGCTGCATCTGCATCAACTGGCTGGCCCCCCAGCGCGGCGTGGCGCGGCGCGGCGAACCAGGGCGCAGGGTCGATGCGGCAAATTGGGTCGTGGCGGGCAGGGTCGGGTCGAACGCGCCGCTGAGCAAGGTCGAGTCGTACTGCCGCGCCTGCTCGCTTTGCATCTGCCGCTCGATGGCGTCGATCTTGTGCAGGGTGTGCTGGCGCGTGGCAGCCTGCAGCGGCGGCGGCTGCGTGGCGGGAATCGACAGCCCTTCGAGCGGCTCGGCCGACTGCGAGCGCCGATTGCGCAGCGCCTGGCGCAGCAGGTCGAACTCGCGGTTGCGCACCAGCACGGCGGCGCGCGCCATGCGCTGCGCTTCGCGGCGCTGCGCCTCCTCGCGAGCCTTGTCGCGCTGCGCATCGGGATCAAAGCGCGTCTGCGACCAGTCGGTCGTGGGGTGGCGCAGAAACCGACCCAGCCGTTCCAGGAAGCTGGCTCCCTGTCTGCTGCCGCCCAGGTCGCGGCGCCTGGCTTCGGCCTTGCCCATCACGCTCCGTGCCGCATCAGATCGGTCGGGCCGAAATCGGCCGGCAGGGTGAGCAGCTCGTGGGAGGCGTCGTCGGAAACCACGCCGCCGCGTTGGGCCGCCTTGTCGTCCGAGAGCAGCAGGCGCAGGGTGCAGCCGCCGATGCGCAGCACGTCGTCGGGCAGCAGGATCGAGGTGTTCACGCGCCGGCCATTGATCCAGGTGCCGTTGGTGCTGCCCAGGTCTTCGATCCACCAGCCGCTGTCGGTGCGCTGCAGCACGGCGTGCACGCCGCTGACGCGGGCATCGGGCAGGACGATGGTGTTGTGCGCATGTCGTCCGATGTGCAGCCGGGGCAGGCGCAACTCAAAGGCATGGCTGACGGCGTTGGGCAGAAAGACGAGAATTTTGCTCATGGTTCAACGGCAGGGAGGAGGGGCATACTTGGAGGGGAGGGTGGGCGTGGCATAGGTGGTGACACCGTCCTTGGTCGTCTGGCCGCCGGAAAAGCACACCCAGCGCAGGCTGCCCGCATCAGGCGCGGGTTGCAGCACCAGGGTGTAGCCGTCGGCCTGATTGGGGTTGAGAAGCTGGTTGTAGGTGATGATGATGGTGCCGTGATAGCCCACGAGCACGCTGATGCTGTAGTTGCCGCTGGGCGGCTCGGCGCCGTAGGCCTGGGTGCAGGCCACCGTGGCGCCGGTGCAGGTCTGATCGGTGCTGGGCCAGTCGGAGATGAAGCTGCCGTGCGTGGCCCAGTATTCGGCCACCGCGGTTTTCACCCCGTCGGCCAGGTTGATGCCCTCGATCACCCGCGCGCGCACCATGTAGTCGCGGTATTGCGGGATGGCCACCGCGGCGAGGATGCCGATGATGGCCACCACGATCATCAGTTCGATCAGGGTGAAGCCGCGCGGGCGGCGCTCGGACAGACGCGCCCGGCCTCGGCGCCGGGTGGCGGGCGTTGGGCCAAGGAAGGACTGAGAAATTCCTCTCCCGCTTGCGGAGGAGGTTAGGAGGGGGTGACGAGAGTTGGATGCATCACGCCCCTCCCCACCCCAACCCGTCCAGAGACTGGCTTTCAAGCCAGCCCCGTTCCGGCGGAGCAAAGCCAAGCAGTTGGCTTTGCCTTTCCCGCCTCCACCCCCACTCGTGGGGAGGGAGCGAACACCTCTTTTCCCCAGCGTGGTGGAGGGAGATTCAATGAACGGCCCCCTGAGCGGATGACTGCACGAATAGACCATGATTTCCCCCCGTAAAACAGGCCTTTGAAGGCGCTTTCAAATCGTTTTCAAGCTGAAGTGCAACCGGGATCGCGCGGCGTGGTATCGCGCAACACCCATTCCCAGAACGCCGCATGCACTTCGGCGCTGCTCAGGCTGAGCGCCAGGTCGGCCTCGGCGTCCTGCCGGTCCAGCGCCGTGCACAGGCGCTGGTGGAATTCGGCATGCGCGGCAAGCAGTCGCTGGTAATTCGGTTCCTCCCCGCAGGACTCGGCCTGCTGCGCCAGCCAGCGGCCCAGATCGCAGTGCTGCGTGGCCTGCGGGTCGCGCAGCGCCTGCATTTCCTCGGCGTCGAGGGTGCGCGACAGCAGCTTGCGCGCGCGCATGCGGTGGGTGACGATGGCCTGCACCGCGCGCTCGGCGCCCTGCATCTGCGGTTGCATCCACTCGCGCAGCCAGGACAGGGCCTCTTCATGGCCGTCGAGCCAGACAACAGCCTGCTCGGCGGGCATGGGGTGGGCGAACAGATAGCCCTGCACATGACGGAACCCCAGCAGGCACAGCGCGCGGCACTGCTGCTTCGTCTCCACGCCCTCGGCGATGGCGCTGATGCCCAGCAGTTGCGCCAGCCGCAGCATGCCGTAGCTCAGGCTCAGGTCGATGCCGTCCTGCAGCAGATCGCGCACGAAGCTGCGGTCGATCTTGATGACCGACACGTCGAACTGCTGCAGATGCGACAGGCTGGCGTTGCCGGTACCGAAGTCGTCCAGGCTGATCGACAGGCCGAGCCGCCGCAGTTCGACGATGGTGGCGTTGACCACGCTGCGGCTCAGCGTGGGGCCGTGCTCGGTGATTTCCAGGCTGAGATCGTGCGGCTGCACATCAGGATGGGCGGCCAGACGCTCGCGCACCGTGCCGACGAAGTCCGGGTGCGAGAAGTGGTGCGGCGAGACATTGATCGCCAGCCGCAGCGCGCGCCCCTGCCGCTTCCACTCGGTCAACTGCTGCAGCGCGGCGTCGAGCACGTAACGGTCGACCTCGATGCCCAGTTGCGGGTCGGCCAGCGCGGTCTCGAACTCCTCGGCGCGGCGCAGCCGTCCCTGCTCATCGAGCAGGCGCAGCAGCACCTCGAATTTGCGCACGAAAACGCCGTGACGCTCGGGTTCCAGGGTGAGGATGGGCTGGTAATGCAGTTGCAGGCGCTGCTGGTCCAGCGCGCCGCGCAGCAGGTCGCGCTGCTGCTGCAGCGCGTCGTGCCGCTGCTGGATGCGCTGCGAATACAGCTTGAAGCGCCCGCGCCCTGCCGCCTTGGCGTCGTACAGGGCGAGGTCGGCGCGCTGGAACAGATCGACGTTCGCCGGGTCCGCGGCCCCGCTCTGCACCGCCAGCCCGATGGAGCAGCCCTGGCGGATTTCGGCACCGTCGATCTGCATCGGCGGCTGCATCGCGCGCAGCAGGCGCTCGGCCATGCGCACCGCCTGCTCCTGTGTGCGGCATTCGGGCATCAGCACGGCGAACTCGTCGCCGCCGATGCGCGCGGGCATGTCGGTCAGGCGCACCACCGCCTTGAGCCGGTTGGCGGTTTCGGCCAGCACGGCGTCGCCCACGGCGTGACCCAGGGTGTCGTTGATGCGCTTGAAGTCGTCGAGATCGAGCAGGGCCAGGGTGTAGCCCTGCTGGCCGAGCGGATGGCGCTGCAGCATCTGCAGCCTGCGGTCGAAGCCGCGCCGGTTGAGCAGGCCGGTCAGCGCGTCGCGTTCGGCGAGGTATTCCAGCCGGCCGCGCTGCTCGTGCACGGCGGTGACATCCTGCAACTGCCACAGGGCGCCCCATACCTGCAAGCCCTCCTGCACCACGCCCTGGTGCACCAAAGGCACGTAATGCCGCAGCACCTGTCGCCCATCCTGCAGCGCGATCACCGCCTCGTCGGGGGTGTCGCGGTGGATCAGCGCCTTGATGCGCGAGCGCTCCAGTTCCGGCTCTTTCAGCCTGGGGGCGATCTGGGCGAAAAAATAGCTCCACCCCTGACCGATCAGCTCCGCCGGATGCAGGCGCAGGCCGAACAGTTGCAGGCACGCGGGGTTGATCTGCGCGATCTGTCCCGCGGCATCGAACACCACCAGGGCGCTGGGCAAGTGACGCAGCACCTCGTCGAGCGGGAGGTCGAGGGTGAAGCGATCGACATCGGTCATGAGCGCGCTCCGGGTTGGTGGAGTTCGCTGAGTTGCAGATGAATCTGGCTCAGCAGCCGGGTGAGGCGATGAGAGCAGCGGTTGTACGGGGCGTCGGTGCGCAGCGCCGCAAGCGCCTGTTCATGCAGCCCCCGGTCGGAAAGGCGCACGACCTCGGCGGCAAGCTGGTGAAACGTGGCGTGCTCCTGCTCCAGGCGCGACAGCAGATCGTCGGGAATGCGCGCATCGCCGTGCTGCGTGGCCAGCCATTTGCCCAGCAAGCAGGCATCGGTGCGGGCCACGACGGCGGCATCGCACGGCTCATCCGATTCGCCGCGGATGACGCTCTTGAAGCGGTTTTTCCAGCGCTGATGCGTGGCGATGGCCGAGTAAAAATCCAGCCCCGCGAGTTCTCCATCGGCCTGGGCGGGTTCGGGCAGGGGCACGCCGGGCCCTTCCACTTCGGCAAGTGAAGCCGCTGCCTGCTCCGCCCCCGCACGCGGTGCCTGCGGCTCTGCCCCGGCCTGCTTGCGCAACCCGTCAAACCATTTCATCTCATCTCCAAAGGGCATTCCCATGTGCCGACATGCCCGTGCGCATCGCAGGCAAAACAGGTCAACCGGGGGAATCGGGAATTCGCACGAAGATTGAAAAATCCGCTTTTCAATGCTTGCGAAGCGGATCGTAAGCAAGCCAGTCGTCGAATGAACGCCGACCCTGGGATGAGGGATTGAAAAACCGGCGATCCGTGCTTTATTTCACGAATTTGGAGGGTGGTGTGGCGAATAGGCAACTCGTTGACGATAACGCATTGGATTGTCCATACTCAAATCGACGTTCGCCTGATGCGGCGACAGGGTGTTTTTATGACATCGGTCAAGGCGCCGGTCTGGTTCTTGGATCACGAATCGCGGCACTCCCCACCCCAGCCCTCCCCACTTGCTGGGGGAGGTCGGGAGGGCGCGTCCTTGAGGCGGCTGGGCGGCATAGGGTGTCCTTGGCGCGCGAACCCTCACCCCAACCCTCTCCCGGAGGGAGAGGGGGCGATCTCACCTCCCCTACTTGCTGGGGAAGGTCGGGAGGGGCATCCGAAGGAGGCGCGAAGCGCTGTTCTCACCTCCCCCACTTGCTGGGGGAGGTTGGGAGGGGGTTACACCGGCGTGAGGCGGGCGATGTTCAGTGCCAGCCACTTGGCGCCGTGGCGCTTGAAACTGACCTGGGCGCGAGCGTCCTCGCCCTCGCCTTCCAGACTGAGCACCACGCCTTCGCCGAACTTGTTGTGAAACACCCCCTGCCCGACCCGCAGGCCGTGCGGGTTCTTATGCTCACGCCTGACCGCGGGCGGTGCGAAGGCGGGAACGGCGGTTTTTGGCGTGTCGCTCCATGCGCCGTGCGCGTCGGCGCCAAAGTGACTGCCCAAGCCCGGCTGTCCGGCGCTGAGCCATTTGAGCGATTCGGCCGGCAGCTCGTCGAAAAACCGGCTGCGCAGGTTGTAGCGCGTCTGGCCGTGGAGCATGCGAGTCTGCGCCAGGCTCAGATACAGCCGCTTGCGCGCGCGGGTGATGGCCACATACATCAAGCGACGCTCTTCTTCCACGCCGTCGGCCTCGTTCAGCGCGTTTTCGTGCGGGAACAGGCCCTCTTCCAGCCCGGTGACGAACACGGCGTCGAATTCCAGCCCCTTGGCGGCATGGATGGTCATCATCTGGATGGCGTCCCGCCCGTTCTGCGCCTGGTTGTCGCCGGCTTCGAGCGCAGCATGGGTGAGAAAGGCGGTCAGCGGCGAGAGGGTTTCGCCGGTGGCGGGGTCGATGCCCCCATCGCCTGCGCCCAGCGCACGCCGCTCTTGCGCAGTGGCTTGCAGACCGAAGCCTTCCTGCATGACGAAGGCGGCAGCGGCGTTGACCAGCTCTTCGAGGTTTTCCAGCCGCTCCTGTCCGTCGCGTTCCTCGCGGTAGTGGGCGCTCAGGCCGCTGGCTTCGAGCACATGGCGCACCAGATCGGGCAGGCTCATCGCGGCGGTCTGAAAACGCATCTGCGCCACGATGTCGAGAAAAGCCTGCAGGCTGGCGGCGCCGCGCCCGCCGAGGGCGTCCACGGCTGCGCACAGCGGCGTGGCGCGCGCGCGGGCGGCGTCCTGCAACTGCTCCAGGGTGCGCGCGCCGATGCCGCGCGCCGGGAAGTTGACCACGCGCAGGAAGGCGGTGTCGTCCTGCGGGTTGTCGAGCAGGCGCAGGTAGGCCAGCGCGTGCTTGACTTCGGCGCGTTCGAAAAACCGCAGACCGCCGTACACGCGGTAAGGCAACCCGGCGTTGAACAGCGCCCCTTCGATCACCCGCGACAGCGCGCCCACGCGATACAGCACGGCAATCTCGCTGTGCGCCAGCCCCTCGCGCAGCAGTTGGCGGATTTGCTCGATCAGCCACTGGGCTTCGGCATGGTCGCTCGACGCCTCGAACACCCGCACCGGCTCGCCCGCGCCCGCTTCGGTGCGCAGGTTCTTGCCCAGGCGGCGCGCGTTGTGGGCGATCAGGGTATTGGCGCTGTCGAGAATGTGGCCATGCGAGCGGTAATTGCGCTCCAGCTTGATGAGGTGGCGCACATGGAACTCGCGCTGGTAGTCGTCCATATTGCCGGCATGCGCGCCGCGAAAGGCGTAGATGCTCTGGTCGTCGTCGCCCACGGCGAACACGCTGCTGCCCTGCGCATCTTCCGGTCCAGCGAGCAGCTTGAGCCACTGGTACTGCAGGCGGTTGGTGTCCTGGAATTCGTCCACCAGAATGTGGCGAAAGCGCTGGCGGTAATGCGCGCGGATGGCGGCGTTGTCGCGCAGAATCTCGTAGGAACGCAGCAACAGCTCGGCAAAATCGGCCGTGCCCTCGCGCGTGCATTGCGCTTCAAAGGCCAGATAGATCTCGGCCAATTGTCGGCTTTGCGGATCGCGCGCCTGCACATCGCCCGGACGCAGCCCCTGCTCCTTGGCGCCGTTGATGAACCATTGCACCTGCTTGGGCGGATGGCGCTCCTCGTCCACGTTCAGCGCCTTGAGCAGTCGCTTGATGCTGGAGAGCTGATCCTGCACGTCCAGAATCTGAAAGGTCTGCGGCAGCCCGGCCTCGCGCCAGTGCGCGCGCAGAAAGCGGTTGCACAGCCCGTGAAAAGTGCCGATCCACATGCCCCGCACCGGGATGGAAATCTGGGCAGACAGGCGCGCCATCATTTCCTTGGCCGCCTTGTTGGTGAAGGTCACCGCCAGAATGCCCGCGGGCGTGACCTGCCCGGTGGAAATCAGCCAGGCGATGCGCGTGGTGAGCACCCGGGTCTTGCCGCTGCCGGCGCCGGCGAGGATCAGGGCATTCTCCGCAGACAGGGTGACGGCGGCGTGCTGCTCGGGGTTGAGGTGGTGCAGAAGGGTGGACATGGAGGGATTTTAAGGAACAGGCCCTAAACTCGCTTCACGTTTTCAGGGCGGGGTGAAACTCCCCACCGGCGGTAAGCGGCACAGCGCAGTGTTTCATACTGCACTTGCTGCGAGCCCGCGAGCGCCCGGTTTCCGGGGTCAGCAGATCTGGTGCGATGCCAGAGCCGACGGTCACAGTCCGGATGAAAGAAGACGAACACGCCATTGCCGCACAGGGGTAAGCCGATGTGCGACGTTGGCGTGCGCCTTGAAACGTTCCCGTCCAACTGCAAAGGAGCGTTTCCATGAAATCCCATTCCACCCAGTTTCCCTCGTCCCATGAGGGCTCATCCTTGCACCAACGTGTCGAGGCGGCCCTGGCCAGCTTGCTCCGCTGGCAGTGGTTTGACAGTCATCTGTGCAAGGCGGCAATCCGGGCCGCGTTGCCGACAGCATCAAATCCTTGAGGTCGCCCCAAGCCCGACAGTCTCTGTCGATGGCGACCATGATGTCTAGAATGAATCACCGGGCTGCAAATATCCTGCTGCCCGGTTTTTTGTGCGCGCGGCAAACACGCGCCCGTTCTGGAGACCGTGATGGACATCTTCGACTACGACAACATTCTGCTGTTGCCGCGCAAATGCCGGGTGGAGAGCCGCAGCCAGTGCGATCCGTCGACCGAGTTCGGCGGGCGGCGCTTTCGCCTGCCGGTGGTGCCGGCCAATATGAAGACCGTGGTGGATGCCCCCATCTGCCGCTGGCTCGCGGCCAACGGCTATTTCTATGTGATGCACCGTTTCGACGTGGATGTCGCCGCCTTCGCCCGGCAGATGCGCGACGCCGATCTGTTCGTCTCCATTTCGCTGGGCGTCAAGGCGGATGACCAGGCGGTCGTCGACCAGCTCGCCGCCGAGGGCACCGGCGCCGACTACATCACCATCGACATCGCCCACGGTCACGCCGAAAGCGTGCAGCGCATGATCGCGCACATCAAGCACAGGCTGCCGCAGGCCTTCGTCGTCGCCGGCAATATCGGCACCCCCGAGGCGGTGATCGACCTCGAAGCCTGGGGCGCCGATGCCACCAAGGTGGGCATCGGCCCGGGCAAGGTGTGCATCACCCGCATGAAAACCGGTTTCGGCACCGGCGGGTGGCAGCTCTCGGCGCTGAAGTGGTGCGCGAGAGTGGCGACCAAGCCCATCATCGCAGACGGCGGCATCCGCGAACATGGCGACATCGCCAAGAGCGTGCGCTTCGGCGCCAGCATGGTGATGATCGGCTCGATGCTGGCCGGGCATGAAGAATCGCCAGGAAAGATCGTGGAAGTCGATGGTCAGTTGTTCAAGGAGTATTACGGCAGCGCCTCCGAGTTCAACAAGGGCGCCTACCGCAATGTCGAGGGCAGGCGCATTCTGGAGCCGCTCAAGGGTCGGCTGGCCGATACCCTGCGCGAAATGGAAGAGGATCTGCAAAGCTCGATTTCCTACGCGGGCGGCGTCAACCTCACCGACATCCGCAAGGTCAACTACATCATCCTCGGCCAGAACAATGCCGGCGAGCATGTGCTGATGTAAGGCGCATGCAGGGGGCTGGGGATAGCATCTGCCACGAGCTCTCCGCGCCTCCATGCCACCCCTCCAATCCCCCCTCCCGACCGCCAGTAATGGTCAACGCCTGCGCGTGCTGTTCGCCGGCATCTGCGCGCTCATCCTCACCGTCGGTCTGGCGCGCTTTGCCTACACCCCCATGCTGCCCATCATGCGCCGCGAGGCCGGGCTCACCGATCTGGCTGCGGGCTGGCTGGCGACCTTCAACTACGCCGGCTACATCACCGGCGCGCTGCTTGCTGCCGCAGTGGGCAGCCTGCGGCAGAAGTTCGTGATGTACCGCATCGGGCTGGTGCTCGCCGTGGCGACGACCGCGGCGCTGGGCCTGACCGACAACGTCGCCGCCTGGGCGGTGCTGCGCTTTCTCTCCGGGCTGTCGAGCACGGCGGGATTGCTGCTGGCCTCGGGTCTGGCGCTGAACTGGCTGATCCGCAACGGCCACCGCCCCGAGCTGGGACTGCATTTCACCGGATTGGGGCTGGGCATCGTGGTCTCCGGGTTGGCCGTGGGCGCCATGATGAACCACCTGAACTGGGCGCAGCAATGGATGGGGCTGGGGCTGCTCGGTCTGGTGTTTTTCGTGCCCGCCTGGTTCTGGCTGCCCGCGCCGGCCAAGCCCGTAGCCCTGGGCGCTGGCGCGGCGCGAACCCATGCCGCCGCCCCGCCCTCGCGCCGCTGGATGGCCTTGCTCGTCGCCGTGTATTTCTGCGCCGGCTTCGGCTATGTGATCAGCGCCACCTTCATCGTCGCCATCCTGGTCAAACTGCCGCTGCTGGCCAGCCTCGGCGGCTGGGTCTGGGTGATCGTCGGTCTGGCCGCGGCGCCGTCGAGCTTTGTCTGGGATCGTCTGGCGCGGCGGCTGGGCGACATCCAGGCGCTGCTGCTGGCGTTCGGGTTGGAGGTCGTGTCCATCGTCCTGCCCGCGATGACCGCCGATGTATCGCTGAATCTGCTCGGCGCGGTGCTGTACGGCGGCACCTTCGTGGGCATCGTCAGCCTGACGCTGACCCTGATCGGCCGCAGCTTTCCCGACAATCCGGCCAAGGCCATGGCCGGGCTGACGCTGAGCTACGGCGTGGCGCAGATCGTCGCCCCGGCGATGGCCGGCGCGATGGCGGCGCACACGGGAAGCTACCGCGGGGCGCTTTTCATCACCGCTGCGGTCATGCTCGCGGGAATGGGTCTGCTCGGGGTGATGCTGCGCGACGCGGCACGACAGGCACCGGCGCGCTGATCAGGCTGCAGCCAGCAGCGCGCGCATGTACTGCGCGGTGCCCTCTTGCACCGTGGCGAAGTGATGCGTGCAGCCCGCCGCGCGCAGATGGCTGAGATCGGCCTGGGTGTGGCATTGGTATTTGCCCACCAGCGCTTCGGGAAAGGGAATGTAGGCGATCTCACCGCTTTGCACCAGTTCCTCCAGACTCAGGGGCTGTCGCCCCGCTTCCAGCCGCAGGGTGTTGACCACGGCCTGCGCCACGTCGTTGAAGGGCTGCGCGCGGCCCGATCCCAGGTTGAAAATGCCGCTCCTGCCCGGATGGTCGAAGAACCAGAGGTTGACGGCGACGACATCGTCGATCCAGACAAAGTCGCGCTGCTGCTGCCCCGGGCCATAGCCGCCGTATTCGCCGAACAACTTCACCTGGCCGTGCTCGCGGTACTGGTTGAAGTGATGAAACGCCACCGAGGCCATGCGTCCCTTATGCTGTTCGCGCGGGCCGTAGACGTTGAAATAGCGAAAGCCCACGATCTGTGTGGCAGCGTGCGGCAGCACGCGCCGCACCACCTGGTCGAACAGCAGCTTGGAATAGCCATAGACGTTGAGCGGGCGCTCGAACTCGGGCGACTCGCGAAACTCGTGGCCTGCGCCATAGGTGGCGGCGCTGGAGGCGTAGAGCAGGCGCACGCCCTGCTTCTGTCCGGCGTCGAGCAGGATCTTGCTCGCCCGGTAGTTGTTGTCGAGCATGTAGCGGCCATCGTGTTCCATGGTGTCGGAGCAGGCGCCCTCGTGAAACACCGCCTCGACCTTGCCGTAATGCCCGCGGGCGAACTGTTCGAAAAACACCGTCTTGTCGATGTAGTCGCAAATCTGCAGGTCCACCAGGTTGCGGAACTTGTCACCGCGGGTGAGGTTGTCCACCGCGATGATGTCGGTGACGCCGCGGGCGTTGAGCCCCTTGACCAGGTTGCTGCCGATGAAACCGGCCGCGCCGGTGACGATGACTCTCATGTCGTTCCCCAGAGTTCCCTCGGCGTCACGCTGGCGGTGCCGAGCTTGCCGACGACGATGCCGGCGGCGCGGTTGGCGGTGCGCACCGCGTCTTCCATCGGAAATCCCGCGCCGAGCATGACGGCCGCGGTGGCGATCACGGTATCGCCGGCGCCAGAGACGTCATACACCTCCTTGGCCTCGGTGGGAATATGCAGTTCACCGGCCTCGGTATAGAGGCTCATGCCTTCTTCCGAGCGGGTGAGCAGCAGCGCCTTGAGGCTGAGTTTCCTGCGCAGGCCCTGCGCCTTGGCGGTCAGTTCCTCTTCGCTGCTCCAGTCGCCCACCACCTGCGCCAGCTCGGCGCGGTTGGGCGTGATCAGGGTGGCGCCGGCGTAGCGGCTGTAGTCGCGTCCCTTGGGATCGACCAGAATGGTCTTGCCGCGGGTGCGCGCCAGATTCATCATCTGTTCGAGGTGTTCCAGCCCGCCCTTGCCGTAGTCGGACAGCAGCACCACGTCGTGGAAATCGAGTTCCTGCTCATAGCGCTCCAGCATCGCGGCGAGCACTTCGTGGTCGGGCTTGTGCTCGAAGTCCAGGCGCAGGAGTTGCTGCTGGCGCGACACCACGCGCAGCTTGACCGTGGTCTTGAGCGTGGGGTCCTGCCGCATGGCGTTGCGAATCGGCGTGTCGACCAGCAGCGTGGCCAGCTTGCGCCCCGGCTCGTCGGCGCCCACGACCGACATCAGCGTGGCCTGCGCGCCGAGCACGGCGGCGTTGAGCGCCACGTTGGCCGCGCCGCCGACGCGGTCTTCGTCGCGCTGCACGCGCACCACGGGCACCGGCGCTTCGGGAGAAATGCGGTCGACGGCGCCGAACCAGTAGCGGTCGAGCATGACGTCACCGACGATGAGCACGCGGGATTGGGCGAGTTGTTCTGCGTTCATGATCCGAGAAGAGAGAGTTCTTCCAGGCGGCGCGGCGGGTAGGTCTCCCAGCCCTGGCAGCCTGGACAGTGCCAGAAATAATGTCGCGCTTCAAACCCGCAGGCCGCGCAGCGGTAGCGCTGGCGGCTGCGCAGGGCATTGTCCACCGCGCCCTGCATCGCAGCCGCCGCTTCGGGCACGGCCGCGCCGGGCGTGGGGTGTTCGAGCACGCGCTTGAGCGCCAGCAGGCTGCGGTGCGACTGCAGATAGTCCTGCGCGTACCGTGCTTGTGAAGCGGGATCGGGATCGAGCAGCAGCACGGCGTCGAGCAGGTCGATGGCCGGCGTCTGCTGCAGGCGCTGACGCAGCCACGCCAGCCCTTCGTCCACCTGCCCGAGCTGCTGGCGCAGTTGCGCGATCTGCGCCGCCGCCAGCGCGACGAATTCGGGCTGCACCAGATCGATGGATTCCAATGTCTTCAAGGCCAGCGCCAGCTCGCCGCGCTGCTGCGCCCATTGCGCGCGCAGCATGCGCGGACGCACGCCCTGCGGCGCGGCCTGCAGCGCGCTATCGAGCGCCTGCTCGGCCTGCTGCGCCCTCCCGGCGGCGTGGTGCTGCAGCGCCAGTTCGCACCAATACTGCGCGATCTGCCGCTGATAGGCGCCTGCCGCGCGCTGCTCCAGTTCGCTGGCGCGGGCGATGGCCCGGTTCCAGTCCTGCGTACGCTCGCTGATCTGCAGCAGCGCCGTCAGCGCCTGCGAGGCGTAGGCGCTGCGGCGCAGGTCTTCGTAGGCGGATTCGGCGCGGTCGAGCAGCCCGGCCTTGAAAAAGTCCTGCGCCAGCGCGAGTTGCGCGCGCTCGCGCGACTCGCGCGGCAGATCGGCGCGCGAAAGCAGGTTCTGGTGCACGCGCACGGCGCGCTCGTATTCGCCGCGGCGGCGAAACAGATTGCCCAGAGCGAAGTGCAGATCGACGGTGTCGGGATCGGCGGTCATGGCTTCGATGAAGGCGTCGATGGCCTTGTCCTGCTGCTCGTTGAGCAGGTGGTTCAGCCCGCGGTAATACGCCTGCGGCGCGTCGCGCCGCAGCGCGCGCTCCTTGCCGATCTGCCGCAGGTCCACGCGCGAGGCCAGCCACCCCAGCGCGAACATCAGGGGCAGGACGAGCAGCAACCAGAGATCAAACTCCATCGATGGGCCTGTCGATCGGATGCTGCGGGAATTCGGCCGGGGCTTTGGCCGTCGCTGCAGGCAGCCCGGACAGGGGCTCATTCTCGCGCGCCGCTCGGCCCTGCCTGCGGTGCCGCATCCACGAGGGCAGCAGCGCCAGCACGCCCAGCACCGCCCCCAGCGCGAACACCACCAGCAGCAGCACGATCATCGGCGCGCGCCACTGGGCGCCGAACAGCAGGTGCAGGGTGACGGGCTCCAGATTGTTCAGCGCCAGGCCGAACAGGAGCAGAAACACGATCAGCCGCAAAAACCAGCTCAGGATGCGCATGGGATGAAAACCGAAACAGGCAATCCGACAAGCATATTGCATTCCCTGCGGCGCACGGCCAGGAGCCTGTCGGGCTTGGGGCGCGGAAGGCGAAAATGGGCGGTGGGGATGCCATGTGGCGGCGGGTTTGCAGCCCCATAGCCGAAGCTATGGGGCAAAAAGACGCTGACGCAGGGCGCCGCACCGTCCATTTGCAGCCCGCGATCCTCAAGTCCGACAGGCTCCTAGACCTTGTGAAAAACTCCGGGTGGACAATAGCCGCCATCTTCAGCCGTCATCCCGCAACCATGCCGCACCGTCCCCACGCCCTGCATTGCCCCGCCCCGACCGCCAGCGCCGTGTTCACCGACCCGCAAGCCGCGCTCGGACAGGTGCAGGCCCTCTACACCGCCGCCATTGCGCACCTGCGCGACAGGCTGGCCGAATTCATCGCCGGAACCTTGCCGCCGGGTCGGGTGCGCGCCTGCTATCCGGTGGTGCGGGTGCGCATCGACAGCGTGGTGCGCCCCGATTCGCGCCTGGCCTATGGCTTCGTCGCCGCCCCCGGCGTGTACGAAACCTCGCTGACCCGGCCCGACCTGTTCGCCGACTACCTGCGCACCCAGTTCCAGTTGCTGCTGGACAACCACGGGGTGGCGCTGGAGATCGGCGTGGGCGAGCAGCCGATTGCGCTGCACTTCGGCTTTGCCGGTCAATCGCATGTGGAAGGCCATCTCGGCCCGGAGCAGCGCAGGCAGTTGCGCGATGTTTTCGATCTGCCCGATCTGGCCGCGATGGACGACGGCATCGCCAACGGCACGCACGAAACCCCGGACGGCCAGCCCCTGCCGCTGGCCCTGTTCACCGCGCCGCGCATCGATTACTCGCTGCACCGCCTGCAACATTACACCGGCACGGCGCCCGAGCATTTCCAGAATTTCGTGCTGTTCACCAATTACCAGTTCTATGTCGATGAGTTCGTGCGCATGGCGCATGCGTTGATGAATCAGCCCGCCGGGACCGTCCCCGAAGACGACGAAGCGCCCTACACCGCCTTCGTCGAACCCGGCAACGTCATCACCCACCGGGCCAGCGCGCAGCGCCCGGCGCACACCACGGGCCAGGCCTCGACCCGCCTGCCGCAGATGCCGGCCTATCACCTCATCCTGCCCGATCGCAGCGGCATCACCCTGGTCAACATCGGCGTCGGCCCGGCCAATGCGAAGAACATCACCGATCACATCGCCGTGCTGCGGCCGCACGCCTGGATCATGCTCGGCCACTGCGCCGGGCTGCGCAACTCGCAGCGTCTGGGCGACTATGTGCTGGCGCACGGCTATGTGCGCGAAGACCATGTGCTCGACGAAGAATTGCCGCTGTGGGTGCCCATACCGCCGCTGGCCGAGGTGCAGCAGGCGCTCGAAGGCGCCGTCGCCGACATCACCCAGTTGCATGGCTACGAGCTCAAGCGCGTGATGCGCACCGGCACCGTGGCCAGCACCGACAACCGCAACTGGGAGCTGCTGCCCTACCCCGGGCCGGACCGGCGCTTCAGCCAGAGCCGGGCGATTGCGCTCGACATGGAAAGCGCCACCGTGGCGGCCAACGGCTTTCGTTTCCGCGTGCCCTACGGCACGCTGCTGTGCGTGAGCGACAAGCCGCTGCACGGCGAGCTCAAGCTGCCGGGCATGGCCGACCGGTTCTATCGCCAGCAGGTGGAGCAGCATCTGCGCATCGGCCTGCGCGCCATCGCGCGGCTGCGTCAGCAGACCATGGGACGGCTGCACAGCCGCAAGCTGCGCAGCTTCGACGAAGTCGCGTTTCAGTAGTCGTTTTAAGCGGTGTAGCGCACCTGATGCGCGTCCGCCTGGGGCCGTGGCTGGATCTCGCCGATGATCCATCCCGTTTCGCCCTCGGCACGCAAGGTGGCGAGCACGGCTTCGGCCTGATCGGCAGCCGCCACCAGCACGAAACCCACGCCGCAATTGAAGGTGCGGCGCATCTCGGCGTCGTCCATGCCGCCTTCGCGCTGCAGCCAAGCAAACAACTCCGTCTGCCCCCAGGCGGAGGGATCGAGCACACACTGCACGCCCTCGGGCAGCACGCGCGGAATGTTCTCGCTCAGCCCCCCGCCGGTGATGTGCGCCATGCCCTTGATGCTGTGCTGCGCCAGCGCCTTGAGCACGGGTTTGCAGTAGATGCGCGTGGGCGCCATCACCGCGCTGCGGAAATCCTGTCCGTCCAGCGTTTGCGGCAACTCACCCGGCGCGGTGCGGGCGATGATCTTGCGCACCAGCGAATAGCCGTTGGAATGCGCGCCGCTCGACGCCAGGCCGATGACACGGTCGCCCGGCTCGATGCTGCGGCCGTCGATGATGCCGCTTTTCTCCACCGCGCCGACGGCGAATCCCGCCAGGTCGTATTCGCCTTGCGGGTACATGCCCGGCATTTCCGCCGTCTCGCCACCGATCAGCGCGCAACCGGCCTGCTCACAGCCGCGCGCCACGCCGCCGATCACCTGCGTGGCGGTCTGCACAGCCAGCTTGCCGCATGCGAAATAGTCGAGAAAGAACAGCGGCTCGGCGCCCTGCACCAGCACGTCGTTGACGCTCATCGCCACCAGATCGATGCCCACGGTGTCGTGCCGGTCCCACTCGAACGCCAGCTTGAGCTTGGTGCCCACGCCATCCGTGCCCGACACCAGCACCGGTTCGCGGTAGCGCCGGGGCAGCTCGAACAGCGCCCCGAAGCCGCCGATGCCCGCGAGCACGCCGTCGCGCAGGGTGCGCCGGGCCAGGGGCTTGATCGCATCGACCAGCGCGTCTCCGGCGTCGATGTCCACACCGGCGTCGCGATAGGTCAGGGGAGTTTTTTGCATGATGGGCAGGCGAGGAGGGAACGGGACGCGCGGGGTGTTCGCAACCCCGTCGCATCGAGCCGGCGGCGCGGCGATACCCGCCCGCATAAAATGACAAGGCGGTGATTTTATCGAGTGTGCATCCGCACCTGCTGCATCGCCCCCGACGCTCCGACCACCCCCATGCTCCTGACCCCTCCCGTCAAGAATGCCCTCGTCTGGCTGGGCATCGGCCTCGTTGCGCTCTGGCTCATCTGGCTGCTCGGCAGCATTCTGATGCCCTTTCTCGTCGGTCTGACGCTGGCCTACGTGCTGCATCCGCTGGTCGAGCGCATGAAGCGGCGCCACATTCCGCGCGCGCTCGGCGCTGCGGTGGCGATCACTCTGGCCGTCGGCCTGTTCGTCGGTCTGTTTCTCTTGCTGGTGCCCGTGGTCACGGAGATCGTGCCGCTGATCCGCGAAAAATTCCCGCTGCTGCTCCAGACCATCATCGATTGGGGCACCCCGCTGCTGGCGCGCTTCGACATTCATGTGAAGTTCGACACCGCCAGCATGCAGCAGACCCTGGCGAAATATCTGTCGGCTCATGGTGAAGACTGGGCCGGGATGCTGCTGCGCTCGGCTGGCACCGGCGGCATGAGCCTGCTGGTGCTGCTGGGCAACCTCACGCTGATCCCCGTCGTGGCCTTCTACCTGCTGCTCGACTGGAAACCCACCCTGGTACGGGTGCGCAGCCTGATCCCGCCGAAACACCGCGACGCCGTGCTGAGCTTCTTTCACGACTGCGACGTCATCCTCGGCCAATACCTGCGCGGGCAGTTGCTGGTCATGCTCATCCTGGCGTTCTATTACTCCGCCGGACTGGTGATCGCCGGGTTCAACCTGGCGCTGCCCGTGGGCATTTTCACCGGGCTGGCGGTGTTCGTTCCCTATGTGGGTTTCGGACTGGGCCTGCTGCTGGCGCTGATCGCCGGGGCGCTGCAGTTTCTGAGCTGGTACGGGGTGATCGCCGTGGCCGTCGTGTACGGCATCGGCCAGTTCATCGAAAGCATGTACATCACGCCCAAGTTCGTCGGCGAGAGCATCGGCCTGCATCCGCTGCTGGTCATTTTCATACTGCTCGCCTTCGGCACCCTGTTCGGCTTCTGGGGCATTCTGCTGGCGCTGCCCGCCGGGTCGGTGCTGCTGGTCGTGGCGCGCCGCCTGCTGGCCTGGTACCGGCAGAGCGCGCTCTTCATCTGACCCATGAGCGAGACAATCGCGCGTCAGCAGATTCTGCCGCTGCAATGGCGGGACGAACGCAGCCTGGAGAATTTCGACCCCGGCGACCTGCCCGGCAACGTCCTGGCGCTGCAGGCCCTGCGCGATCTGTTGCAGCAACGCCGCCACACCGCGCTCTACCTTTGGGGCGAGACCGGCAGCGGCAAAAGCCATCTGCTCTGGGCCGCCTGCGATGCCCTGCGCAAGCAGGAACGCTGGGCCCTGCTGCTCACGCCGCAAACCCCGGCCTCGGCCTGGCCGGATGTCAACGACCTGCTCGCGCAGCAGCCCGGCGGCCTGCTGGCGGTGGACGATGCGCAGCAGCTTGCCGACTGGCAGCAGGACTGGCTGTTCGGGCTGTACAACGCCGCCCGCACTGCCGAGCTTGCCTTTCTCGCCTGCGGCAACGCCGCGCCCGCGGCGCTGCTGCTGCGGGCCGACCTGCGCACCCGCCTGGGCTGGGGGCTGGCGCTGCGTCTGACCGCGCCCGACGATGCCGTGCGCGAGCGCGTGCTGCAGCGCCTGGCACACGAGCGCGGGTACAGCCTCAGCCCCGAATTGCTGCACTACATGCTGACCCATCTCAGCCGTGACCTGTCGCGCCTGGCCGTGCTGATGGCCGCGCTCGACCGCTATGCTCTGTCTGCCCGGCGCCCGGCCACCGTGCCTCTGCTCAAATCGCTGCTGGCCGAACAGCCGCAACTGGCGCGCACGACGCCCGAATCGATTTGCGGCTGAAAGCGTTACCGAACCTGCCCTCTCCCCCATGCGCAAGCTCGCCCTGTTCGATCTCGACAACACCCTGATCCCCTTCGATTCCGACCACGCCTTCGGCCAATACGTCGCCGAACTGGGCTGGGTCGATGCCGAGCAGCACCGGCGGCAGAACGAAGCGTTCTATCGCCAGTACAAGGCGGGCACGCTCGATCTGGCCGCGTATCTGCGCTTCGCCCTGCAGCCCATCGCCGGGCGCGACCCAGGCGAGCTGCACACCGCGCATGCGGGCTTCATGCGCGACGTGGTATTGCCGCAGATGCAGCCCGCCGCGCAGCGGCTGGTCGAGCGCCACAAGGCCGAGGGCGACCTGTGCTGCATCGTCACCGCGACCAACACCTTCGTCACCCGCCCCATCGCCGACGCCTTCGGCGTCGAACACCTCATCGGCGTCGAACTCGAACGCGACGGCCAGGGCCGCTACACCGGCAACTGGGTGGGCACGCCCTCGTTCCGCGAAGGCAAGATCGTGCGCACCGAGCAATGGCTGGCCGCGCAGGGCCTGGGCTGGGGCGACTTCGATCAGATCTGGTTCTACAGCGACTCGATCAACGACCGCCCCCTGCTCGAACATGCCACCCACCCCGTGGTCGTCCATCCCGACCCCCTGCTGGCCGCCGTCGCCCAGGAAAAGGGCTGGCCCACACTCCAGTTGCTAAGATGAAACAGCCTCTTAACTTGCTACGCCCGTTTCCCCCCGAGGGGGATACATGATCCGCAAATTCATCAACCGCCTTTTCACTGCCAACAAGGGCGACGACGCCCCGCAGCGCCGCGGCCAGCGCCGCGACCTGCCGCGCGCCCAGCACCAGATCGACGCCAACCGCATTTCCGCCAACGCCCGCAACACGGTGCAAACGCTGCAGCAGGCCGGTTTCCAGGCCTATATCGTCGGCGGCGCGGTGCGCGACCTGCTGCTGGGCCTGAAGCCCAAGGACTTCGACGTCGCCACCAATGCCACGCCCGAGCAGGTCAAGCCGCTGTTCAAGCGCGCCTTCATCATCGGCCGACGCTTTCGCATCGTGCACGTCATGTATGGCCGCGACATCATCGAAGTCTCCACCTATCGCGCGCTGCACGATGCGCAGGCCGCCGAGTCGGTAGACGGCAACGAACGCACCTCGCGCCGCGCCCTGGCCGACAAGACGCTGGCGGTGGACAGCAGCGGCCGCGTGCTGCGTGACAACGTCTGGGGCACGCTCGACGACGATGCCGAACGCCGCGACTTCACCGTCAACGCCCTGTACTACGACCCGATCCGCGACGTGGTGGTCGACTATCACAGGGGCATGAAAGACCTGAAGGAGCGCCGCCTGCGCATGATCGGCGACCCCGCCGCGCGCTACCGCGAAGACCCGGTGCGCATGCTGCGCATCGCCCGCTTCGCCGCCAAACTGGGCTTCGACATCGACCCTGCCACGCTCGCGCCCATCGCCTCCAGCGCCGATCTGCTGGCCAATGTGCCTGCTGCCCGGCTGTTCGACGAGACCATCAAGCTGCTGCAGACCGGCCACGCCGTCGCCTCGCTGCAGCAACTCCGCCGCCTGGGTCTACACCACGGTCTGCTGCCGTTGCTCGACCCCGTGCTGGAAAAACCCGAGGGCGAGCGCTTCATCATGAATGCGCTGCAAGACACCGACCAGCGCATCGGTGAGGGCAAGACCGCCAGCCCCAGCTTTCTCTTCGCCTGCCTGTTGTGGCACGACGTGGAACAGCGCTGGAACGCCCTGCTGGCCGAAGGCGTCGCCCCCCTCATGGCGCTCGACCAGGCCGCCGACGAGGTGCTGGCGGCGCAGGCCGAGCGCCTGGCCATCCAGCGCCGTATCGCCACCGACATGCGCGAAATCTGGTCGCTGCAATCGCGCTTCGAGCGCCGCACCCCGCGCTATGCCAACAGCCTGATCGCGCACCCCCGGTTTCGCGCCGCCTACGACTTTCTCAGCCTGCGCGCCCGCAGCGGCCTGGCCGAGCCGGAACTGGCGCAATGGTGGGAAGCGTTCCAGTTCGCCGATGCCGAAGGCCGCGCCGAGATGCTCGCCTCGGCGCCGCAATCCAGCGCTGCAGGCAAGCCCCGGCGACGACGGCGGCGCAAAAAGCCGTCTGAAGGCGGCGACGCCGACGCCGTCAGCAACAGCACCGAGTAAATCGGCATGTCCTGCGCCGACGACGTCGAAGCCTTCATCGCCCTTGGCGCCAATCTGGGCGATGGCGCAGCCACCCTGCGCGCCGCAGTGCAGGCCGTCGAGGCCTTGCCGCTGACGCGCATAGCCGCCCGCTCCAGCCTCTACCGCACCGCCCCGCAACACGCCAGCGGCCCCGACTACTGGAACGCCGTCATTCTGGCGCGCACCGCCCTGTCGCCCGAGGCCTTGCTCGACGCCCTGTTGCGCATCGAATCCGACATGGGCCGCCAGCGCCGCAGCGGCGAGATCAACGCCCCGCGCACCCTCGACCTCGACCTCCTGCTCTACGGCAGCCTGAAGCGCCAGAGCGAACGCTTGACCCTGCCCCATCCACGCATGGCCCAACGCGCCTTCGTGCTGGCCCCGCTTGCCGAAATCTGGCCGGCTGGCCGCATCGACGGCGTACCCGTGGCCGATCTGGCCGAACAGCGCATCGCCGAAGGACAGGCAATCGAAAAGCTCGGGCCGCTGTGAGTTGAATCGAGGCCGACTCAACTGCCGCCAAAGAAGCGCTGCAACACATAGGCCAATCCACCCGTCAGCGAACCGACGCCCATGAACAGCGCAAAGATCACGATCAGCACCGGCCCCCAGCCATTCGCGCTTTGACGACCGGCGCCCGCGTTCCAGCGCGCGTCCCAATTCGCATCCGAGGTGAGGCCGATCACCAGGGTCTGCACCACCACGGCGATCACCACGGCGACAAAAACCGCCAGCAAGGTCCAGGTCAGCCGATCACCCAGGCCTTGTGCGACGAAGCGCCACACCCCCAGCAAACCCAGCAAAAACAGCGGGCCATGCAGCCAGGCCCAGGGGTCTTGCAAGCCGCGCAGGTAAAAGCGGTGGCCGCCGAACACGCCGGTCAACAGGGCCAGCAAGGCGGCGGTGAATCTGTTCTTGAACGGGGTCTGAGCAGTCATGGCCGGATCAGACAGGGGCGGTTTCTGCGCCGGCGCCCAGCGCGCGTTGCATGAACACCACGTCGAGCCAGCGATCGAATTTCCAGCCGACCGCGGGCATACGCCCGATTTCCTCAAAGCCGCGTGCCCGGTGCACGCCGATGGAGCCGGCGTTAGCGGAGTCGCCGATCACAGCGAGCATCTGCCGCGCCCCGCTTTGAGTGCAGGCGTCGATCAGGGCATCGAGCAGCCGCCCGCCGACGCCCTGGCGCAAACCGTTCGGGGCGATGTAGATGGAGTCTTCCACCGTGAAGCGAAACGCCTCGCGCGAGCGGAACCAGTTGGCATAGGCATATCCGATGATCTCCTGGCCACGCACGGCGACCAGCCAGGGCAGCCCGCGCGACTGCACTTCCTGCAGACGGCGCCGCATCTCGGCCTCGTCAGGCGCCTGGGTTTCGAAGGTGCCCGTGCCGTGCAGGACATGGTGACGATAGATGCCGGTGATGGCGGGCACATCTGCCGCGACGGCAGCGCGAATCGTGAATTCAGGCATGGGGTGCAATATCCGAAAGGGCCGTGTTTATAATGAGCAGTTTATTCGAGAGCCGCGTTCGCCTTTTTTCAAGGCAATTCCTGTTCGGTGCCTGCCAGTCAGTGACAAGTGAGAGTTCCGGATGGTTCCGGCGCCCGTAACACCGGTATGGGCGACTGGCCCAACCCCCTGAAAAAGGCTTGAGCCCAGTTGATTGCCGGGGCCTGACCCAGGCGACGCCCAAACACTGGGGCCGCGATTGCCTCGCTGGCCCTCATTTTTTTGACAAGGAAGCAAAATGGTTGTGATCCGTCTGACCCGTGCCGGCGCCAAGGCACACCCCTTCTACCACATCGTCGCCACCGATTCGCGCAGCCGTCGTGACGGCCGCTACATCGAGCGCCTGGGTTATTACAACCCGGTCGCCCGCGGCGCCGAAGTGCCTCTGCACATCGCCACCGAGCGTCTGAATCACTGGACGGGCGTGGGTGCGCAGGTTTCGCCCACCGTGCAGCGTCTGGTGAAGACCGCGCAGAAAAACGCCCAGAACGCCGCGCAAGCTGCGGTCTGAGCGCTCAGACTGACCGCCTTGCCCACTGCGGGTCGGCTGAAAGGTCGTCCCGCTTTTTACTTGTGCCTTTTGCTTGCATTCGTCCCCATCCGTGACGGTTCCTGACGATCTCTACCTCGTCGGTCATGTCCTCGACGCCTGGGGCGTGCGCGGCTGGGTGAAGGTCGCCCCGGATGCCCCGCAAGCAACAGCCCTGCTCAAGTCCAGAACCTGGTGGCTCAGCCGCCCGGGTTTTGAACATGAACCCGCGCCCTTTGCAGTGCGCCTGGTGCGGCGTCATGGCAGCGCCCTGGTCGCGCTGTTCGATGGCCTGCAAGACCGCAACGACGCCGAGGCGCTGCGAGGTCGGAGAATTGCCGTACGGCGTGCCGACTTCCCTGCGCCCGACGAGGGCGAGTTCTATTGGGCCGACCTGATCGGCTGCGAAGTGCGCACGCCCGAAGGCGCCGATCTCGGACGCGTGACCGGGTTGATGGAAAGCGCCGCCCATGCGATTTTGCGCGTGCAGATTGCGCAGACCAGCCTGGACGCCAAACCGCGCGAACGACTGATTCCCTTCGTCGATGCCTACATCGCCTCGGTCGATCTGCCTGCGAAGATCATCATCGCCCTGTGGGACGCCAGCTACGACTAAGGTGAAACAGCCCACTGACTCGCTGCGCTTTGACGTCATCAGCCTGTTTCCGGCTTACTTCGAGCCGCTGAAACACCACGGCGTATCGCGCCGCGCCTTCGACTCGGGACAGATGCAATTGCATTGCTGGAACCCGCGCGATTTCACCACCGATGCGCACCGCACCATCGATGACCGGCCCTACGGCGGCGGCCCCGGCATGGTCATGCTGGCCGAACCGCTCGAACGCACGCTCGATGCCATTGCCGACGACCGGCGCCATGCTTCGAGCCCAGAAGCTCCAGTCTGGCTGTTTTCGCCCACCGGGCGGCGCATCGACCAGCGACTCGTCGAAGACCTGGCTCGATCGGACGGCGCCACCCTGATTTGCGCCCGGTATGAAGGAGTGGATCAACGCCTGATCGACCGTCGGGTTCATGCCGAGATCAGCCTGGGCGACTTCGTGCTTTCAGGCGGTGAGATTGCCGCGCTGGCGCTGCTCGACGCCGTCTGCCGATTGCTGCCGGGCGTGCTGGGCAGCGCCGACTCCGCGCAGCAGGACAGTTTTTCCAATGGACTGCTCGACTGCCCGCATTACACCCGGCCCGAAAACTATCAGGGCCTGAGCGTGCCCGCAGCCCTGCTCAGCGGCGACCATGCCCGCATCGCCCGGTGGCGCAGGGAGCAGTCCTTGCGGCTGACGCTGCAGCGCCGCCCCGAGCTGATCGCGCAGATGCGGGCCGGCGGTCTCTTGAGCCAGAACGACCTGCGTTTTCTGCAGACCTTGGGTTATACTTCTTCGGTTTGATCCTCTGCTGGCCCGACCGCCTGGTTTTCTGCTTGAGAAGTGCAGACGTGGTAAATCAGGCAAACCCACCTTTCCAACACCGGCACGGCAAGATCATTGGAGAGCCTCAAATGAATCTGATCGCAACCCTGGAGCAGGAAGAAATCGCCCGCGTCAGTGCCGGCAAAACCCTTCCCCAGTTCAATCCGGGCGACACCGTCGTCGTGTCGGTCAAGGTGGTCGAAGGCAACCGCAAACGCAACCAGGCCTATGAAGGCGTGGTGATCGCCAAGCGCAACCGCGGGCTGAATTCCAGCTTCATCGTGCGCAAGATTTCGGCGGGCGAAGGCGTGGAGCGCACCTTCCAGTTGTATTCGCCGCAGATCGCGTCGATCGAAGTCAAGCGTCGCGGCGATGTGCGCCGCGCCAAGCTGTACTACCTGCGTGATCGCTCCGGCAAATCGGCGCGCATCAAGGAAAAGCTGGTGTTCAAGTCGGCTGCCACGCCTCAGGCCAACGCAACGCAAGCCACCAAAGCCACTGAAGCCACTGCATCCGCCTGATACGCGGGTCACTCGGGCCATACCGGCCCGGCCGCATCACCGCCGAAGCCGACTTGCATCGCACGTCGGCTTTTTTGTTTTCTGCCTCAAACGTGTCCACGCTACGCCTCGCCCCCATCGATCCCGAAAGCGCCGAGCTGATCGGACGCGATGAGGTGCTGCCTGCCGTACCGGCGGCAAGGCTAGCTCCGGATTGGCTGCGAAAACGCTTTGCATCGCCCACCGCATGGACGCCCGAGCTGTTTGAAGACTCGCTGCGGCTGAGCACCCAGGCGGCGCTGCGCGGCGCCGCCGTGCTCATTGCCCTGGTGCCGCGGCCGCAGGGCATGCAGGTGCTGCTGACCCGGCGCAACCTCCACCTGCACGAACATGCCGGGCAGATCAGCTTCCCCGGCGGACGCTGCGACCGCCAGGACATTCACCCCGCCGCCACCGCGCTGCGCGAGGCGCATGAGGAAATCGGTCTGCGCCCGGCTGGCGCCGAGGTGCTCGGCACGCTGCCGCTGTACTGCACCGCCTCGCGCTATGCCGTCACGCCGGTGGTGGCGCTCATTCCCGCGGCTGAGAACCTGCAGCCGCAACCCGGCGAGGTCAGCGAGGTCTTCGAAGTGCCACTGGCGTTTCTGATGGACCCTGGTCATCACGAACATCGGGAGTGGAGGCCGGGCAACGACGTGGCGCTCAATCCCCCTGCCCTGCGCCGCCGCTTTCTGGTCATGCCCTACGTCGCCAATGGGCAGCGCTACGTCATCTGGGGGGCGACGGCTGCGATGCTGCGCAATCTGTACCGCTTGCTGATTGCGTAGGATAGATGCATGGCCTTTCTCTCCGTTCTGATCGCCCTGCTCATCGAGCAACTCAAGCCGTTGGGACGCGGCAGCGCCGTGTACCGGCTGCGCCAGAGTCTGGCCGATGTGGCCGCGCGCAACTTCGATGCCGGACGTCCGCACCACGGCGTCGCCGCCTGGTTCATCGCCGTATTGGCGCCTGCCCTGATCACGCTGGCGATCTACCTCGTCGCCCTGCACTACAGCCTGCTGCTGGCGCTGGCGTGGAACGTGGCCGTGCTGTATTTCACCCTCGGCTTTCGCCAGTTCAGCCACTATTTCACCGACATTCAGGACGCGCTCAATCACAACGACAACGCCGCCGCCCGCAGCCTGCTCAAGCAGTGGAAAGCGCTCGACACCGTGGACATGAGCGCCAGCGACGTCACCCAGCAGACCATCGAACATGCTCTGGTGTCGGTGCAGCGTTATGTGCTGGGCGTGTTCTTCTGGTTCATTCTGCCCATCGGCCCGGCGGGGGCCGTGCTGTATCGCCTGAGCGACTATGTCGCAGGCAAATGGAGTCAAGCCGACAGCGAAGCCAGCCCCGCGCTGCGCAGCTTCGCGCAAAAGGCCTTCGACCTGCTCGACTGGGTGCCCGCCCGCCTGACGGCCATCGGTTATGCCATCGTCGGCAACTTCGAGGATGCCATCGATGTCTGGCGCGGCTACTCGCAGCTCTGGGCCAACCACAACACCGGGGTGATGCTGGCCTCTGCCGCCGGTGCGGTGGGCATACGTCTGGGCGCGACCGCTGCCGCCGCGCCCGCCGCCCCCACCGAGCCGGGCTGGACGCAGGAGAGCGAACGCGGCGAACCGGGGCTGGGGGGCCCGGGTGGACAGACTGCCGCGATGCCCGGCGCCATTCCCCAGCCCGCACATTTGCGCAATGTGGTCGGGCTGGTGTGGCGCTCGGTGCTGCTGTGGATGCTGCTGCTGGCCATGCTCAGCGTGGTGAGCTGGGTGAGTTGACCAACCCGTTGACCAACCCGTCGCTCAACCTGCCAACAGCGCATTCACGCGGCGCACATAGGCTGCCGGATCGTCGAGCTGGCCGCCTTCGGCCAGCAGCGCCTGATCGAACACCACCTGGGCCAGATCGTCGGCATGCGCCTCGTCAGCCGCCACGCGCTTGACCAGCGCATGCAACGGATTGATCTCCAGCACCGGTTGGGCGGCGGGAACCTCATCACGCCCGGCCTGCTTGAGCAGGCGCGCCAGATGCGCGCTCATGCCATCGTCGGTGGCGACCAGACAGGCCGGGGAATCGACCAGCCGCTTGGAAATGCGCACTTCCTTCACCCGCTCGCCCAGCGCCTGCTTGAAGCGGTCGATCAAGGCCTGATGATCGGCTGACTGCGCCTTGTCGTCCTGCGTCTCGTCGGCCTTGTCGTCTGCGCCCTTGATGTCGCTGAGATCGACCGCGCCGCGCGCCACCGATTGCAGCGGCTTGCCGTCGAACTCATGGAGAAAACCGAGCATCCATTCGTCCACCCGGTCGGTGAGCAGCAGCACCTCGATACCCTTCTTGCGGAAGACCTCGAGCTGCGGGCTGGAGCGGGCGATTTTCGGCGTCTCGGCGGTAATGTAGTAGATGGCTTTCTGGCCCTCTTTCATTCGCGCCACATAGTCGGCCAGCGACACGCTCGGCGTATCGTCTTCGTTGTGCGTGGAGGCCGCGCGCAACAGCCTGGCCAGACGCTCGCGGTTGCCCAAATCCTCGCCGAAACCCTCTTTCAGCACCGCGCCGAACTCTCTCCAGAATGCGGCGTATTTGTCGCGCTCGGCCGTGTCTTCGCTGCCCGCCAGGTCTTCGAGCATGGACAGCACGCGCTTGACCGAACCTTCGCGGATGGCGCGCACGTCGCGGCTTTCCTGCAACATTTCGCGCGACACGTTCAGCGGCAGATCGGCGCTGTCGATCACCCCGCGCACGAAGCGCAGATAGGTGGGCATCAGGCTTTCGGCGTCATCGGTGATGAACACGCGCCTGACATACAGCTTGACCCCGGCTTTTTGCTGCCGGTCCCACAAGTCGAACGGCGCCTTGGACGGGATGTAGAGCAACTGGGTGTATTCGCTGCGGCCCTCGACGCGGTTGTGCGTCCAGCGCAGCGGCGGGTTGCCGTCGCCGCTGATCTGCTTGTAGAACTCGATGTACTGTTCCTCGGTGATGTCGGACTTGCTGCGAGTCCACAGCGCGGCGGCGCTGTTGATCTGCTCCCACTCGTCGGTGGCGACGTATTTGCTCTGCTCGGCATCCCACTTTTCCTTGCGCATTTCGATGGGCAGGGAGATGTGGTCGGAGTATTTGCCGATCAGGTCCTTGAGCGTCCACACCCGCAGGTATTTGTCGATCTTGTCTTCGTGCGGCGTGTCCTGCGCATCGGCGCGCAGGTGCACAATGACATCGGTGCCGCGCTTGGCGCGGGTGATGGTTTCCACCGTGAACTCGCCGGTGCCGTCGGACACCCAGCGCACGCCTTCATCCGCCTTCATTCCGGCCTTGCGCGATTCCACGGTGATGCGATCGGCCACCATGAAGCCGGAGTAGAAGCCCACGCCAAACTGGCCGATCAGCGCCGCATCGGGCTTTTGCTGCTCGCCGAGCTTTTGCATGAACTCGCGCGTGCCCGACTTGGCGATGGTGCCCAGGTGTTCGACGGCCTCCTCCAGGCTCATGCCGATGCCGTTGTCGCTGATAGTCAGCGTGCGCTGCTCGGCGTCCACCGCGATGCGGATGCGCAGATCGGCATCCCCCTCCATCAGCGCCGGGTCGTCGATGGCCTGAAAGCGCAGCTTGTCACAGGCGTCGGAGGCGTTGGAAATCAGCTCGCGCAAAAAGATGTCGCGGTTGGAATACAGCGAATGGGTGACCAGATGCAGCAGTTGCCGCACTTCGGCCTGGAAGGCGTGGGTATGCGCGGCGGCGGGGGCGGGGGCGGGGGCGGGGGCGGAATTGGCTTGTTCAGTGCTCATGGTGCGTGCGGAAAAAGAAAACAAAAAACCTGTCGGTAAATACGGCCGGCGCGTTGAAAATCAAGTCCCCTGCAGCGGATCAGGCCCGTCGCCCGCCGTCGCAGCCGCGGCGCGGGTATCGATGCTCAACGCGACAGCCAGGCGCGGCAAGGCGCGCAGGGCATTGGCCGTGGTCTGCCGGGCGGTGTGCTCCAGCGACCAGCCGCGCAGCTCGGCCAGGGTCTGCGCGATGCGCGGCAACTGCTCGGGCGAGTTGGGCACGAGGGGCGCGTCGGTCTGCGTCTCGCGGGGGCGGTAGAGCCAGACGGGCGGCATGTCGGGCGCGTCGGTTTCGAGCACCGGCGCGGTCTCGGGAACCTCGGCTGCCAGACGGCGAATGTTAAGCGCACGCTCGAAAGTCATGGCGCCGCCGAACCCAAGAGCAAAACCCAGATCGACGAAGCCGTGCGCCTGCTGCGGGCTGCCGTTGAAGGCGTGGGCGATGCCCGCAGGCCGCCCCGCTGCGAAACCCGCGCGGCGCAGACCGGCCAGCAAGGCGTCCTGTGACTTGCGGACATGCAGGATCACCGGCAGAGCGAAATCGCGGGCGATGCGCAACTGCGCCTGATAGAAGCGCTGCTGTTTTTCGCGATCGAGTCCGGGGACGAAAAAATCCAGCCCGATCTCACCCAGACCGACAAAGCGCGGGTCGGACATCGCCTCCTCCACGCTGCGGCGCAACGCCTGCAGATCGGCATCCTGCGCCCGGTCGACGTAGAGCGGGTGGATGCCCAGGGCGTAGGCCCAGCCGCAGGCGCGCGCAAGATCGCGCACCGTATCGAAATTCTCGCGCGCCACGGCCGGAATCACCCCGCCCACGACTCCCACCCGGCGTGCCTGTGCCGCCACACGCGGCCCCTGCCCCCCAAACTCGGCGGCATCGAGATGCGCGTGGGTGTCGATCCATTCTGGGGTCTGCACAGTCTGCATGGTCATCATCCCGCCTCTGGGCATAGGCATTCAGTGTAAAAAATCACAATATCGCGCTCCGTGCTGATGACAACCGAAAAAGTGCCGCAAAAATTCACGGAAAATCCCCGATATCACTCGCATCATTCGCGGAAAGGTTCACCCTGATGGTTGCACCGGCCGTCTGCGCCCTTTCCGGAAATTCATCATGCATCGCCGCCAATTCCTCCAATCGCTTGCGCAGAGCCGACTGCTGACCAACCCCTTGGGGCGCACCAGTCTGCTGGGTTTCGGCCTGCTCGGCGCCATGGCCGGCCCGGCCCTGGCGCAGAGCGCCCCCGCAACCTTCGCCTGCACCTGCGGAAATTGTCCCGACTGCCTGCAAGGCGCGGCTGACCCCACCCTGCCGCCCGCCGTCGCTTTTTACTACGGCGCACGCATTCCGGTGGACGATCTGCGCGCTTTCGACTGGGTCGTGCTCGAACCGCAGCATGCTCTGGCGCAAGACAAAAACATGGTCCAGGCGCTCGGCCCGCACACCCTGGCGCTGGCGTATGTCTCGGTCGGCGAGGTCACCCCCGAGCGCCCCTACTTTGCCGACATGCCCAAGGCCTGGCTGCCCGCGTCGAACGCCGCCTGGGGTTCGCGCGTGATCGACCAGACTGCCGCCGGCTGGCCGCCATTCCTGCGCGAGCGCATCGTCAAGCCACTGTGGGACGCCGGTTTCCGCGCCTTTTTTCTCGACACCCTCGACTCCTACCAACTGCTGGCCAAGACCCCGGCCGCGCAACAGCAACAGGCGCAGGCGCTGGCGGAAACGCTGCGCAGTCTGGTCGCCGCGTTTCCCGGCATCCGCCTGATGCTCAACCGCGGCTTCGAACTGGTCGATGCGACGCTGGCGCCAAGCATTCTGGCCGTGACCGCCGAATCGCTGTATCGCGGCTGGAATCAGGGCCAATCCGCCTATGTCGAAGTCAAGGCCAGCGACCGCGAATGGCTGCTCGCCCGCTTTGGCGAAATGCGCAGCCGGTTCAATCTGCCCTGTGTCGCCATCGACTACTGCGCCCCGCAAGACCGAGCTGCCGCCCGACAGACGGCGCAGCAAATCGCCGCGCACGGCCTGATTCCCTGGGTGGCCGACCCCACGCTGGAAAGCCTGGGCGTGGGCACGGTCGAGCTGGTGCCGCGCCGCGTGCTGCTGCTGCATTCCTGCGAGCAGGGCGACAGCCCCGAGTTGCAGGCGCAGAGCGCGCACCTCTATGGCGCCATGCCGCTCGAATATCTCGGCCTCGTGCCCGAATACCGCTATGTCGGCGCCCCTGCCATCACCGAGCCGCTGGCGGGGCGCTACGCCGCCATCGTGCTCTATCCCGATGACGGCAAGGTGCCTGCGGACATCCGCGCCCTGCTCAAGCGTGCAAAGAAGGAAGGCGTTCCCGTGGCCGTGCTGGGCTACGCCGATTTCGACGTGCTGACCGAACTCGGCGCGAAAGTGGGCGACGGGCCGCTGGCGGCGCCCATCCGGGTGCAGCGCCAGCCCGGCACGCCCAATGGCGAAGTCATCCCCCTGGTCAGCCCGGAGGATTCCACGGCCATCGCCGCCGGGTCTGGGGCGCAGGTCTGGCTGCGCGCCACCGGCGCCGACGGACAAGTCATGGACGGCGCGGCCATCACCCCCTGGGGTGGCTACGCGCTGGGGCCGTTCGGCGTGTTCAATCTGCCGGGCAATGCCGGCACGCGCTGGGCCACCCCGCCGATCGAGTTTTTTCGCGCCGCGCTGCGCGTGGGCGCCGACCCCATGCCCGATGTGGCCACCCGCACCGGGCGCCGCGTGTTTTTCGTGCATTTCGACGGCGACGGCTGGCCCAATGCCTGCGACCAGCCCGGTTCGCCGCTGGCCTGCGAGGTGCTGGTGCGCGAGTTTCTCGAAAAATACCAGGTGCCCACGCTCGGCTCGGTCATCATCGGCGAAATCAGCCATGAAGGGCTGTATCCCAAACTGGCCGATCAGTCGCAGAAATGGGCCAGGCGCATGTACGCCCTGCCCTGGGTCGAGGTCGGCAGCCATACCTGGAGCCACCCGTTCAACTGGGTCGAAGCGAGCAAGACCCATAGCCTGGGCAAGCCGAGCAAGGCCTATCCCTACGGCTTTTACCTGCCGCTGCCCAATTACACCTTCAGCACCCGAAGCAATGTGGTGGGCGCCGCCGAATACATCGACCAGAAACTCGCTCCACCTGGCAAAAAGTGCAACATGATTTTGTGGCCGGGCGACTGCAACCCGCCCAATGAAGCCGTGGCCATGGCCTACGAAACCGGTCTGGGCAATATCAACGGCGGCGGCGCGCCGATCAGCAAGTCCCAACCCACGCTGTCGAACATCTGGCCGATGGGCATCCCCAAGGGGCGGTATTTCCAGGTGTATGCGGCGCAGTCGAACGAGGAAGACTTCACGCACAACTGGACCGGCCCGTATTTCGGCTTCGAGCGCGTGATCGAGAGCTACCGGATGACCGACTCTCCGCGCCGCATCAAGCCCATCGACCTCTACTACCACCCCTACATCGTCACCAAGGCGGCGGGCGCCAAGAGTCTGCACACCGTGTACCAGTGGGTGCTCAGGCAGCCCACGCACGCCATCTTCGGCCATCAATACTTCCGCAGCGTCAACGACTGGCGGCAAGCCACGGTGGCGCGGCTGCTGGCCGGCGGCTGGCGCCTGCGCAGCGGGGCGGAAATGCGCCAGTGGACGCAGCCCGTCGGCGCGCCCGCGCCCGCGCTGGAGCGCTGCCGGAACCTCGTCGGCTGGAACGAACACGGGCAGCAGCGCTATCTGCACGCCAGCGCCGGGCAGGCGGTGCTGCGCAGCCAGACGGCCGGCCAGCCCTCTGCGCCATCCCAGCCTCGTCTGATCGAGGCCAATGCCGACGTCACCCGCTGGGCCGTGCAGAACGACCGCAGCGTACAGATCAGCCTGCAAGGGCATCTGCCCGTCGAAGCGCTGTTTGACCTGCCCTCGGGGTGGCGCGTGCAGGCGGCCCAAGGTGCGAGGGTCGAGCAAGCGGCCGCAGGGGTGCGGGTCAGCAGCAGTGGCGCCACCGTCGATCTCACGCTGAAACGAGCCTGAGCGACCGCGCGCTGATCGACAATCTGCCTCGATGCCGGAAAAAACCCGCCCCGCCACCCGTGACCCGCTGCATATCTCTCCCGACGATCCGCAGCGCAGCCGCCTGTTTCCGCGCGGCGTGGTGCTGGGTCTGGGGCTGCTGTGCGTTGGCGCGCTGGCGCTGGTCTATCCGGGGCAGAACCTCATGCGCCTGCTGGCCACCAGCACCGACGACGCGCTGGCCATCGACTATCTGCGCCACCTCGTCGATCTGCGCGGCAGCCACATCGACCTTCGCCTGATGCTCGCGCAACGCTATGTGCACATTGGCAAAACCGAGCAGGCGCTGGATGCGCTGCGCTCGGTGCACACCCCTGCCGCCGACGCTCTGCGGCTGCAAATCTGGAAGGCCCGCTGGTTCGACGCCCGCGCACTGGGTCAGGCCGACAAGGCCGAGCAGGCGCGGCAAGCCCTCACCGCCTTGCTGCAGCGCATCCAGCCTGCCAGCTTCACCGAGTGGCGCGACACCCTGGTGCTGCTGCAAGGGCTGGACGAGCCGCAGGCCGTGCAGCGGCTCGCCGGCCTGGTGACCCGTTTCCTGCCGCTGCCGCCCTCCGCCGCAGAGCAAGCCGCACGCCTGCTCGTGGGCGTGCACGCCGAAAAACTGGCCGCGCAGGTCTTGTTCGCTACCGCCAGGACCCGGGTGACCGAGGCCGAGCGCCAGCAACTCATCCTCCAGGCCGCCCGCGCTCTGCTGGCATCCGGCGATCCGCAACTGGCCTATCGCCAGACCGCTGCGGCGCTCGGCCAAGGCGCGGTGGCGCCGCAGATGGCTTGGTTCATGGTGCGGCTGGCGCTGGGCGCCGATCGGCCCGCCGCGGCCGCCGACTGGCTGCGCAAGGCGATCGACCTCGATCAACCCGCCGCCGCGTTGGGCAAGACCCTTGCCCCGGCGCAACGCGAACTGGCCTGGCAAGTGCTGCTGGGCGGTGGCGATCTGCGCGGCGCGGTGCACATCGCCGATGCGGCGCTCTCGACCGAGCCGACAAGCCGAACCTGGGCCGAGCGCCGCGCGCAGGTGCTGGAATGGAGCGGCCAGCCCGACGCCGCCATGCAGCAGTGGATCGCCCTGCTGCGCGCGCAGTTCAGCCGCCATGCGCTCGACGAGCTGCACCGGCTGGCGCTGGCGCTGTATTCCAGTCACGGCATGGATGTCTACTGGGAGCAGCGCGCCGCGCACACCGAGCTGACCGCCGACGAGTGGCTGCAATACGCGCAGGCGCTCGAAGTGCGCGGCCATCCCGACAAGGCCGTGCGCATTCTGCGCCAGGCGGCGGTGAAACACCCCGAGGTGCTGACATCGCTGGCCTGGTTGCTGGGCAATATGGGCGAGGTGGACGCCTCGCTGGCGACCTACGCCGAGGCGCTGGAGCGCGGCGCGCTCACGCTGCGCGGCAGTATCGACTACGCCATCGCCCTGCTGCAGAACGGGCAGTTCGAGCAGGCCCGGCAGATGCTCGAACAAACGCAGAATCTGAGAAGTCACATTCCCTGTCGCCAGCCGCAGACTGGTGCCGCGATCACCGATGGCAACGCCAAAACCGAGCCCACGCCCTGCGACAGTCCGGCCCTGCTCGCTGCGCACCAGGGGCTGCTCGGCGACATCGCCTGGGACATGGGCGAATCGCGCAGCGCTTACAGCGCCTACGGCAGCATCTGGAACAACCCGAGACTGCGCGACTTGATCAAGCCCTACCAGCTTCAGCGCTTGCTCATCCTGACGCAAAAATCGCAGGGCGACGCCGCCGCGCTGCGTCTGCTGCCGCAGGCCTGGGCACGGGCGCCGTCGCCGGCGCTGGCGCTGCTCTGGCTGCAAGCGCTGGTGCGTCAGCCCAGCGCACCGGGCATCGCCGAGTGGGAGCGCGTGGTACTCGACAGCCAGGAAGGCGCGCCGCTGCGCCGGCAACCCGAGATGTACGCCGCCCGCGCGCAGGTCTGGCGCGCGCTGGGCCGCACCGACTTGGCGCTGGCCGATCTGCACCAGGCGCTGCGCCTTGCGCCCGGCAACACCGACAACCAGATCGCCCTGCTGTGGATGCTGATCGACGCCAACCGGCTGGACGCGCTGCGGCACGACGTGGTGCTCTACAGCCGCAGCCTGCAAGACCTGACCGAAGGCCTGGACGTGCTTGCCGCCGCCGCCCAAACCCTGGGCGACAACGCCGCCGCCGTGCGCTACGCGCAAAAGCTCTACCCCCGCAGAAAGACCGACGCGCTCTGGCTGCTCAACTACGGCGATCTGCTGGCGCAGGCCGGCGACAGCCGCCGCGCGCGCGCGGCCTACGATCAGTCGTGGGCGCTGCTGCAACAATCCGCCGCCCCGCCCCGACAAGCCCCGGGCAAAACCACCGACCAGGAGCTGAATGCGCTGCTGGCCCGCCTGCGATTGAGTCACGACCGGCTCGATGGGGCTGGCCAGCAAGCCTTGCTCGGGTCGTTGCGCGACAGGCTGCGCAGCGGCGATCTGAGCGCCCCGCAAACCCTGCAGGCCAACGCCGCCATCGCCGACTGGCTGCTGCGGCTGGACACGAATTCGGCCGCCCGCTGGTGGCTGGCGCGGCGCGTGCTCACGCCGGCGGCGCGGCAATCCATCGAGCTGCAAATGGCCTTGCGCGATGGAAACCGCGAGGCGGTGCGCCGCCTGCTCGACCAGGGCGCCGCCCGCCACCTGCTGCCGCAGGACCGGCCCGAGGCCGAGCGCATCGCGGGCAAACCGCTGCAAGCGCTGGCCACCGCCGAGCAGGTGCTGGAGACCGCCGCCGAGCGCGGTCAGGACAACCCCGCGCTGCAGGCGCTGGCGCGGCAGACCGCCGAGCAGCAGCTCGCGCTGGCGCACCGCGCCACGGTCACGCTGGAACATCGCCAGATCGACAACGTGATCCGCCAGGGGCCGGTGCTGCGGCTGTCCTTGCAACTCGGAGGCGCATGGCGGCTGCAGGCGCAGGCCAGCCGGCAGGCGATGCACAGCAACGACACCGCGGCGCTCACGGGCGTGCCGTCCACCTGGAACGATGCGCAGATCGGCCTGCAATGGCAGGACGAGCGTTCGCAGATCGACGGTGCGCTGACGCACAACACCGCCGTGGGCACCCTCAACGGCTGGCGCATCGAGGGCAGCACGCAGCTTCCAGGCCAGGTGCGGGCGCAGATCGACGCCGAGCACAACGCCGTGGCCGACGAGTCCGGCCCGCTGCAGATCGCCGGTGGCCGCGACCGGGTGAGGCTGCGCCTGTCGCGCGATTTCGGCCGGGTATGGGCCAATGTGAGCACCGCGGTCATGTCGTATGACACCCGCCGCGGCAACCCGCTGGGGCATGGCGCCAGCACCCAGTTCGAGCTGGGGCTGTGGTTGCGCCGCAGCGAACCCGATCTGAGTGTCAAGCTGCTGGGTTATTCCAACCGCTTCAGCGCCGATGCCGGGCCGCCGCTGCCCGACTATGCCGGGCTGACCCCGGATGGCATTGCGCCCCATGCGGCGTTTTTCATCCCGGCGGGAGACGATGTCTATGGCCTGGGATTCGGATTCAACACGGCGCACAGCGACACCTACACCCGCCGCTGGCTGCCGTATGCCGAGGTCGATGTGCTGCAATCACGCCGCTTGGGGATGACCAACAACCTGTATCTGGGCATCCACGGCCCGCTGTTCGGGCCGGATCAACTGTCCTTGAGCTACCAGCGCCAGCAGAACACCTCGGGGCTGAACCGGCAGTGGAGTCTGCAGTACCGTCTGTGGTTCGGTCGATGACCGCATTCTTTTCACCCCGATGAAGCAGGAGAGTTCCATGTCCCCATCCCCCACTACATACTCATCCACCCGCCGCGCCGCGCTCGGCCTGGCCGCGTCCGCCGTGGTGCTGCTCGCGGGCTGCGCCGTCACCGCCCTGCCGGGGCAGTCGCTTTCCGTGCCGGCCAACGCCCGGTTCGCCGTGCTGCCGCTGAACAATGCCACCGATGTGCCGCGGGTCGAGCGCAGGGCGCAGGCGATCACCGTCTCGCTGCTGCAGCAAAAGGGCTTGCGCGACGTGGTGGTCTATCCGCACAAACCTGCCGACAACCCGCTTCAAGCCGAGTCCGCAGTGACTTCCGCGCAGGCGCTGGCCTGGGCGAAACAGCAAGGCGCGCGCTATGCGCTCAGCGGCACGGTCACCGAGTGGCGCTACAAGACCGGCGTGGACAGCGAGCCCGCGGTGGGCATCACCCTGCAGGTCACCGATGTGCCCACGGGCGAGGTGGTGTGGAGCGCCAGCGGCGGGCGCTCGGGCTGGGGCTATCAGGCGCTGGCTGCGGTGGGGCAGTCGCAGATCGAAGCGCTGCTGCGCGGCATCCGCGTGACCGCAGCGGCCGCCAAGCCCGTCGCCAAGCCCTGATTCGGACGGCGCGGATCACGACATGAAACTGGGCAACCTCTCCACTCGCGTCAGCCGCCGCATGCGCGGGGAGTCGGCGCGCAGGCGCTGGGGGTGGCTGCGCTACTGGCGCCCGAACACTCAGTCGGGCCGGGGGATGGCGCTGTTCGAGGCCGTCCTGCTGCCGGTGCTGGTGCTGTGGCTGGGGTGGAGACTCAGGCCCGACGATCCGCTGGGCATCCATGCCGGTTTTTCCTGGGCCTGGTTCGGCCCCTGGCTCATCGCGGTGCGCTATGGCGCGGGGTACGGGCTGTTCGGCGTGGCGTTCTACGCGACGTTCTGGAAGTTCTCGCCCCTGCTGCTCGCCACCGCGCCTGCCGCGGCATTTCCGGCGGAGTTCTTTCTCGGCGGCATGCTGATGACCCTGATCCTGGGCGAATTCGGCGCGGCCTTCCGCAACCGGCAGGTGCTGCACCGCGAACGGGTCAAGGATCTCACGGCAAGGCTGGAGCGCACCAAGCGCCGCCTGTTCGTCGTCAAGGAGGCGCTTTCCACGCTGGAGCAGGAGCTGACCGACCGCCCCATGACCCTGCGCGACGCCCTGCTCGATCTGCGCCGCACCTTCACCTTGCAGGGCGATCGCCCGGCGCTGCCCGCCCCCGCAGCCACGCCCGGCCTGCCCACGCCCGCCCCGCTGCCGGACCCGCGCGCCTTCCTGCAGTTGCTCAGCCAGTCGTGCCGTCTGGTCGAGGCCGGCATCTTTGTGCGCGAGACCGGCCCGCAGGGCTTGCAATGGCGGCTGGCCGCCTCCCTGGGCCAGAACCTGCCCACGCTCGATCCCGCAGAGGTCTTGATCGACCGCATTCTGGAAACGCATCAGGCGGTGCACATCGCCCAGGCTCATCTGGCCGAAACCGGCGACGATCACCCCTGGGTGTTCGCCGCGCCGCTGCGGCTGGACGAATACGACGAGGTCGATGCCCTGCTGGCGGTGCACACCATGCCCTTCATGTCGTTCGAGGAAAACAATCTGCAGCGCCTGCAGGTGCTGTGCGCCTCCTACCTCGATTTCAGCCAGCTCGAACTCGGCGTGGAAGACATGCGTTCGGCCTGGCCGCAGGCGCCCATCAGCCTGCAACAGGAATGGGCGCAGCTCAGCGAACTGGGGCGGAACTTCAGGCTGCACAGCTATTGCGCCATCTGGAGCGGGCAAGGCCGGGTCAGCGACGACGTGCTGGCCGAGTTCGCCGGCCTGCAGCCGGTGGAGAGCTCCACCTGGACCCTCAAGGGCCGGGGCGGCAAACCTGCGCTGGTGGTGCTGCTGCCGCTGCTGAGTTCCGCCGGCCTGGCGAATTACCGCCGCGACATGGTGAGCCTGCTGGGGCAGATTCTCGACCGCAGCAACCAGCGCCCCGATCAGGCCTTCGATCTGGACTTTGTCGAAGTCTCTGGCGCCCCCGGCTTCCTGGAACTGCGCCGCCTGCTGGGCAGCGCCGCCGCAAGCCCGAGGGAGTCATGAACCCGTTGTTCTACAAGCTCGGCTCGGTCGTCGTCCTGCTGGAGACGGTGGCGGCCTGGCTGCTGGTCAGCCGCAGCGACGTGGATCTGCTGCTGTTCTGGGCGGTGCATGGCACTGCATCCGTGCTCGTCGGGCTGCTGCTGTGGACGCTGCTGCCCACCGATCTGCGCCGCCCAAAACGGTTGTCGCTCAGTCTGTTGACGCTGCTGGCGCTGTTCTTCCCCATCGTGGGCGTATTCGGGCTACTGATCGCGGCGCGGCTGGCGCAATGGCTGCCGATGCGCCATCAGGCCACCGACCACCTGCGCGAGGCGCCGGCGCTGCAGGTGTTCGCCGTCTCGCACATCGACGACGACCGGCGCCGCGACCTGCCCGCGGGCCAGACCGCCCGCATCGCCCGCGACCAGAGCCAGCCGCAGGCGCAGCGCATTCGCGCCGTGCTGGCGCTGCGCGACATGTCGCCGCGCATGGCGCTGCCGGTGCTGCGCAAGCTGCTGTCCGACCCCGACGAGGAAATCCGCCTGCTCGCCTACGGCATCAGCAACACCTGGGAGCAGCGGCTGACCGACAGCCTGCAGGACGCGCTGCGCGAATTCGAGGCGACGCGCCACGCCGCAGACCATGGAGCAGCGCTGGCACGCTCGGCGCAGCGCGTGGCCGAAATGCAGATGGAGTTCATCTATCAGGGCCTGGCGCAGGGCGACCTGCGCGACTTCGCCCTGCAGCAGGCCTTGCACTACTGCACCCTCGCCCGCGACGCGCTGCCGCAGGACACCGGCTTGCAGATGATGTTCCTGCGCCTGTCGCTGGCCGCGGGCAAGACCGAAGCCGCCCGCGGGGTGCTCGAACATCTCGGCGCAGAAGGTGCCAGTCCGACGCTGTGGCGCCCTTACGCCGCCGAGCTGGAGTGGAATCTGCGGCAATTCGGCCAGATCGCCAAGGTGCTGCAGCCGCTGGGCGCGCTGCAGGTCGCGCCCCGGCTGCGCCCGGTGGTGCGGGTGTGGCAGACTGCGGCTGCGCCGCGAAGCGAACCGGTGATTTCCGACGCGCCCGCGGTGCAGCGCCCAGGCAGTGCGCCGCGTCCTGCCGAGCCCGCGCCCATGCCCGCGCCGCTGAGCGATGCCGACCGCCTGCTGTTGGGTTGATTCCCCGAATCTCCACCATGACACAACCCGACTTCACCGACACCCAGCCCGAGGGCCGCGAAGCCCCCGCCGAGATCGACGTCATGCTGCTGCTCGAAGGCACCTACCCCTATGTCTCGGGCGGGGTGTCGAGCTGGGTGCACCAGATCGTCAGCGGTTTTCCGCATCTGCGCTTTCATCTGGTGTTTCTCGGCTCGCGCGAGGAAGACTATGGCAAACCGCGCTATCAGATGCCGCCCAATGTGGTCGGACTCACGCATCACTACCTGTTCAGCGACGCCGTGCTGCCGCCCGCCCGCGAAGAGCGCGGCGACGCCGCGACGGCCGAACTGGTCGAAAACCTGCACGACCTGATCCGCGACGGCAAGGACGCCGCCAGCCGCGCCGAAGTGCTGCGGCAAACCCTGCAAGCCATGCAGCACAAGCTCGATCTGCACTACTTCCTGCACTCGCACCAGTCGTGGGCCTATCTCACCGAGCAATACCAACTGCGCTGCACCGATCCGTCCTTCGTCGATTACTTCTGGACGGTGCGCACCATGCACACCCCCATCTGGACGCTCGCCACCCTGGCCCGCGAGCTGCCGCGCGCCCGGGTCTATCACACCGTCTCCACCGGGTATGCCGGGTATCTGGGCGCGGTGCTCGCACGGCTTCACGACAAGCCGCTGGTGCTGTCGGAGCACGGCATCTACACCAAGGAAAGGCGCATCGACCTGTTCTCGGCCAACTGGATCAGCGACAACACCCCGGTGCTGGAACGCACCGCGGGCGAAGCAGGCTATTTCCGCCAGCTCTGGATCCGGCTGTTCGAATCGCTGGGCCGCATGTGTTACGACGCCGCCGATCCGGTCATCGCGCTGTACGAGGCCAACCGCCAGCGACAGATCGCCGACGGCGCCAACCCCATCACCACCTGCTGCATTGCCAACGGCATCAACGTGCCGCCCTTTGCCTCGACCCGCGCGCTGCGCCCGCCCGAGCCGCCGCAGGTGATGTGCCTCATCGGCCGGGTGGTGCCGATCAAGGACATCAAGACCTTCATCCGCGCCGTGCGCGTGGCCAGCAACCGCCTGCCGGGGCTCGAAGGCTGGATCGCCGGGCCTGAGGACGAAAACCCCGAGTACGCGCGCGAGTGCCGTGAACTCGCCGCCAGCCTGCAACTGGGCGACACGCTGAAATTCCTCGGCTTCCAGAGGCTCACCGAACTGATGCCCAGGATCGGGCTGGTGGTGCTGTCGTCCATCAGCGAGGCGCTGCCGCTGGTGCTGCTCGAAGGCTATGCCGGCGGCGTGCCCGCGGTAACCACCGACGTGGGCTCTTGCCGTCAGCTCATCTATGGCCTGGGAGCGGAAGACGAAGCGCTGGGCGCCTCCGGCGCCGTGGTCGGCATCGCCGACGCGCAGGCGCTGGGCGAAGCCTGCGCCGAACTGCTGGGCGACACCGACCTCTGGCGCGCCGCCAGCGCTGCGGGCATCGCCCGCGTGGAGCGCTACTACACCCAGCCGATGATGTTCGACAACTACCGCGCCGTCTACGACGACGCCCTGCAGCGCAGCGCCGCGCGCGCCGCGGGTCTGATCGATGAGGTCGGCGCGGTTGCCACCTGGCTGCGCGGCGAGCCGCCGCCGGGTGAGCCGCCTCAAGGCGGGCAGCTCCCCCTCCCAACCTCCCCCACGCAGTGGGGGAGGAGCGATCACTCCCTCCCCACGGGTGGGGAGGGCCGGGGTGGGGATGGCCCCCTCGGGGCTGAGTGCCGCGGCTCCAGTCTGGCCTGCGCCAGACTGGACGGCACGAAGGGGCCTTGCTTGGAGCAAGGCCGCGCCCTGCAAGGGCAGAGAGGGCGCAGCCCGAACGTGGGGGCCCCATAACCATGGCCGGCATCGGTTTCGAGCTGCGCAAGCTGCTGCGCTCCGAGTCTTACCTCGGGCTACTGCGCGCCTATACCTACGCCTCGATCATCAGTTCCGGGCCGTGGGTGTTTTCCATCATCGGCCTCATCGCGGTGGGCGTGCTGTCTCTCGGCGTGGTCATCCCCGATACGCTCATCACCCAGTTCCAAGTCACGGTGACCTATCTCATCATGAGTTCGCTCATTCTCACCGGCGGGCTGCAACTCGGGTTCACCCGTTGGGTTGCCGACCGCTTGTTCGAGAAGCGCAAGCAAGACATCGCCCCGGCCTATTTCGGCGTGGTGCTGGCGACCACGGCCGTCAGCGGCGCGCTGGGCTGGCTGGTGGCGCTGCTGGGCTTCGATGGCGTGAGCAATCTGTACCGGGTGCTCATCGTCGCGGGGCTCACCCTGCTGTCGAATCTGTGGATCACCACCGTGTTCCTCTCGGGCCTGAAGCAGTATCGCGCCATCGTCGGCCTTTACGCGCTGGGCTATGGCCTGTCGGTGCTGCTGTCGTATCTCGCCCGCCCGGGAGGGCTCGACGGTCTGCTGCTGGGTTTTCTCGGCGGACAGTTCGTCATGTGGGTGCTGATGCTGTGGCTGGTGCTGCGCAATTTTCCGGTGCAGCGCCCCATCAGCCTGGCCTGCTTTCGTCCGCGGCAGATGTATCTCTCGCTCATTGCCGGCGGCGTGCTCTACAACCTGGGCGTGTGGGCGGACAAGCTCACGTTCTGGTTCACCCCCGGCACGTCCAACGCGGTCATCGGGCCGCTGCGCGCCTCGACCATCTACGACCTGCCGGTGTTTCTCGCCTATCTGTGCGTCATTCCGGGCATGGGCATTTTTCTGGTGAAGTTCGAGACCGATTTCGTCGAGTGGTACGACAAGTTCTACACCGCCGTGCGCGAAGGCGGCGCGCTGCAGGACATCGCCCGCTATCACGACGGCATGCAGGGCGTGGTGCGCGAGGGGCTGTATCAAATCCTCAAGGTCCAGGCGCTCACCCTGCTGGCGGTCTATACCTTCGTGCCAGCGTTGTTTGGCTGGATCGGCATCAGCAGCCTCTACATCCCGCTGTTTCTGGTGCAGGCCGTGGCGGCAAGCTTCCAGGTGATGCTGCTGGCCGTGCTCAACGTGTTCTATTACCTCGACCGCAGACGCGATGTGGTGATCATCACCGCCACGCTGACGGTGCTGAACTTAGCGCTGAGCCTGCTTTCCATCGATCTCGGCCCGGCCTTTTTCGGCTACGGCTTCGGCGTGGCCCTGCTCATCACGCTGATGCTGGGCATGATGTTGCTGCAGCGCCTGTTTCGCAAGCTGGAATATCAGACCTTCATGCTGCAGTGAGTCTGCCGGGTTTGCTGCAAAGCGCCTGTTTTGCGACTAGAGTTTGCTCATCAAAAAACAGGAGACTCATCATGCTGGTCCAAAAGATCCACCACGCCGCCTACCGCTGCAAGGACGCGCTGCAGACTGCACGTTGGTACGAGCAGCATCTGGGCATGAAACTGGTGCTGTGCATCGCCGAAGACACCGTGCCCTCCACGGGCGAGGCCGATCCTTACATGCACATCTTTCTCGATGCGGGCCAGGGCAATATCCTGGCCTTCTTCGAGCTGCCCACCCAGCCCGAAATGGGGCGCGACCCCAACACCCCCGTCTGGACCCAGCACCTCGCGCTGAAGGTCGGCTCGATGGACGAACTCCTCGCCGCCAAGCAGCGCCTGCTGGACGCCGGCATCGACGTCATCGGCCCGACCGACCACGCGCTGTTCCAGTCCATCTACTTCTTCGACCCCAACGGCCACCGTCTGGAACTGGCCTACAACACCGCCAGCCCCAAGATGCTCGCCGCGCTCGACGCCGTGAAGTGGGACATGCTCGAAGAATGGGGCCAGACCCACAAGGCCCCGAAGCACGCCGCCTGGCTGCACGACGGCCGCTACAAGGAGATGTTCCAGTGAGGCTGGCCACGCTCAAAACCTCAACCCCGGACGGCCGACTGGTCGTGGTCAACGACACCCTGACCCAATGCCAGCCCGTGCCCGACATCGCCCCGACCCTGCAGGCCGCGCTCGACGACTGGGCGCGCTGCGCCCCGATGTTGCGCGCCGCCGCACTGGCCCTGCAAGCGGGTACCGCGCGACACGCCCAGCCCTTCGACACCGCCGCCTGCCATTCGCCCCTGCCCCGCGCCTACCAGTGGGCCGACGGTTCGGCCTACCTCAACCACGTCGAGCTGGTGCGCAAGGCGCGCAAGGCCGAAGTGCCCGCCACCTTCTACACCGACCCGCTGATGTACCAGGGCGGCTCCGACAGCTTCATCGGCCCCTGCGACCCCATCGTGGCGAAGGAAAGCTGGGGTATCGACTTCGAGGCCGAGGTGGCCGTCATCACCGGCGAAGTGCCGCTCGGCGCTACGCCCACGCAGGCTGCGCAGGCCATCCGCCTGGTGCTGCTGGTCAACGACGTGTCGCTGCGCCATCTCATTCCCGCGGAACTGGCCAAGGGCTTCGGCTTCTTCCAGAGCAAACCCGCGTCGGCGTTCAGCCCGGTGGCGCTCACGCCCGACGAACTCGGCGCGGCGTGGCGCGACCACAAGCTGCACCGGCCGCTGCGGGTGGAGGTCAATGGCCAACTCTTCGGCCAGCCCAACGCCGGGGTGGACATGACTTTCGATTTCGCCCAGCTCATTGCCCACGCGGCCAAGACCCGCCGCCTGGCGGCGGGCACGATCATCGGCTCGGGCACGGTATCGAACAAGCAAGGCGGACTGTGGGGCTCCAAGGTCGAGCATGGCGGCGTGGGCTATGCCTGCCTCGCCGAGGTGCGCACCTACGAAACCATTGAGCAGGGCGAGGCGGTCACGCCCTTTCTGCGCGATGGCGACGTGGTGGAGATCAGCATGCACGATGAACGGGGTTCGAGCCTGTTCGGCAGCATCCGCAACCGCGTGCAGGCGCTGGCGGAATGAAGCTCTACACCTACTTTCGCAGTTCTGCGGCCTATCGCGTGCGCATCGCCCTGCACCTCAAGGGGCTGGCCTTCGAATCGGTGCCGGTGCATTTGCTGCGCGACGGCGGCCGGCAGCATGATGCGGCTTACGCGGCGCTCAACCCGAATGAAACCGTGCCCACCCTGGACGACGACGGCCAGATCCTGAACCAGTCGCTGGCCATCATCGAGTATCTGGACGAAACCCACCCCAGCCCGCCGCTGCTGCCGGGCACGGCAGCCGACCGCGCGCGCATTCGCGCCATCTCCCAGACCATCGCCTGCGACATTCATCCCATCAACAACCTGCGCGTGCTGCAGCATCTCACCCGCACCCTCGATCTGAGCGAGGCGCAAAAGGCCGCGTGGTATTGCCATTGGGTCGAACGCGGGCTGCAGGCCGTCGAAAAAATGCTGGCGGGCGACCCACGCACCGGCCGGTTCTGCCACGGCGACGCACCCACCCTGGCCGACTGCTGTCTCGTTCCGCAGGTGTTCAACGCCCGGCGCTTCGGCTGCAGTCTGGCGGGTCTGAGTACCGTCCAGCGCATCTGCGCCGAATGCGAAGGGCTGGAGGCTTTTTGGCGCGCTGCCCCCCAGCATCAGCCGGATGCCGAATAGTCCGTTTCAGCTCGTTTCGAAGCCGACCCTTTCAGACCCTTTCATCCCCTTCGCCGGTGAGCAGGGCTCCGGCCTCGATTTCCGGCAGAGCGGCCGCCTGAGCGTAAAGCGGCGTGAAATCCGGCGCGGTGGCCTCGAACAACTGCTGGAAGCTGTCGATGATGAAATACGTCGCCTGATACGAGTCGATGCGATAGCGGCTGCGCAGCAGTCGCAGCAGATCGAAGCGCACCCGTCGCGCCTGCGGGCTGTGCAGGCTGTGCTCCACCTCGCCGCCCGACGACAGAATGCCCGCGCCATAGATCCGCAACCCTTTCGGTGTGCGGATCAGGCCGAACTCCACCGTGTACCAATACAGCCGCGCCAGATATTTCAACGCGCCCAGGCTTTGCGCCTTGAGACCGCCCTGACCATAAGCCTGCATGTAGTCGGCAAAGATCGGCTCGAACAGCAGCGGCACATGGCCGAACAGATCGTGAAACAGATCGGGCTCGACGATGTAGTCGAACTCCTCCGGCTTGCGCAGCCACACCGTCACCGGAAAACGCCGCGCCGCCAGCAGGCTGAAAAACGCCGCTTCCGGAATCAGCCCCGGCACGGCGACGATCTCCCAGCCCGTTGCCGCCGTCAACCGGGAGTTGATGTCGTCGAAGCGGGGAATGCCATCCTGCGCCTGCAGATGCGGCAAGGCCAGAACGAATTCCTCGCAAGCCCGCCCCGGCAACAGTGCCATCTGCCGCGCATAGAGCCGCGCGAACAGTTCGTGCTCCTGCGGGGTGTAGCGCTCCCATTGCTGCGCGCAGGTGTAGTCGGCATGGCAATGCGCGTAGTCACCGCGCGGGGTGATGCTGGCCTCACCGTAAGTCACCGGAACGCTGGACATGATCGCCTCCATTCTTCAGGCGGTTTGCGTTTCCAGCACGCCGCGGCGCATCTGGTCGAGTTCGATGCTCTCGAACAGCGCCTTGAAGTTGCCCTCGCCGAAACCCTGGTCGCCCTTGCGCTGGATGATCTCGAAAAAGATCGGGCCGATGACGGTCTGGGTGAAGATCTGCAGCAGTAACCGTTTTTCAGGCTGGGGCGTGCCGTCGAGCAGGATGCGATTGGCGCGCAGCCGCGCCACATCTTCACCGTGACCGGGCAGGCGCCTGTCGAGCAGTTCGTAATAGGTGTCTGGGGTACCTAGAAACTGCACCCCGGCATGGCGCAGGCCTTCCACGGTGGCGTAGATGTCGTCGGTCGCCAGCGCAATATGCTGGATGCCCTCGCCGTGATAGAGGTCGAGATACTCCTGAATCTGACCGGCCTTTTCCTGCCCTTCCTCGTTGATGGGGATGCGAATCTTGCCGCAGGGGCTGGTCATGGCCTTGCTCTTCACCCCGGTCACCTGCCCTTCGATGTCGAAGTAGCGGATTTCGCGGAAGTTGAACAGCCGGGTGTAGAAATCCGCCCATTCGCTCATGCGGCCGCGGTGCACGTTGTGGGTGAGGTGGTCGATGGTGGTCAGTCCGGCCCCGACGTGTTGGGCACCTGCATCGCCGATGGGCTCGAAGTCCACGTCGTAGATCGAAATATCGCCGATTCCGCCCTTGCTCCCGCCCTTGCCGCGCCAGCGATCGACGAAATAGATCAGACTGTCGCCGATGCCCTTGATCGCGGGGATGTTCAGCTCCATCGGGCCGCTGTGGCTGTCGAAGCCCCAGGCCCCCAGTTCCAGCGCGCGCCTGTAGGCGGCGTTGGCGTCGTGCACTCGAAAGGCAATGGCGCAGATGCTCGGGCCGTGCAGCCGGGCGAAGCGTTGGGCGAACGAATCCGGCTCGGCGTTGACGATGAAGTTGATGCCGCCCTGACGCCACAGCGTCACGTTCTTGTGACGATGGCGGGCCACCGCGCGAAAGCCGAGTTGCGCGAACAGGGCGCCAAGCTTTTCGGGCTCCGGCGCGGCATACTCGACGAACTCGAAGCCGTCGGTGCCCATGGGGTTCGAGGCGGAAAGGGGATTCATGGCGCGGTCTCCTGCTTTTGGAATGCACAGAATGTAGGCCAGCACTCGCGCAGGGTTTCAGCAAAAATCGCGCCATTTCGGAGCATTGCGGGTAAATCCTGCGTGAATCACCCAGTACGATCCGATAAGCTGCATACATCCGCAACGCCCTATCCGATCTGATCGAAGGCCCGCCCGTGAAGCGCCTTTGGGACATTTCCCCAACCGTCTCGCCCTCCTCCCCGGCGTTTCCGGGCGATGTGCCGTTTTCCCTGGAGTGGACGGCGCGGCGCGGCCCAGGCTGCCCGGTCAATCTCAGCGCCGTGCGGCTTTCGCCCCATGTCGGCGCGCATGCGGACGCACCGCTGCACTATGCGAACGAGGGCGCGAGCATCGATGCCGTGGACCTTGCGCCTTACCTCGGGCCGTGCCGGGTGATCCACGCCCTGAATTGCGGCGCCCTGATCGACATCGCCGATCTGCGACATGCCGCGGAAAACCTGCCGCCGCGCGTGCTGGTGCGCACCCGCCACCGCGCGCTGACGTCCTGGTCGGAGGATTTCGCCGCTTTCGCCCCCGCGACGGTGGAGTGGCTGGCCGCGCAGGGCGTGAGGCTCATCGGGCTGGATACGCCATCGGTCGATCCGGCTCCGAGCAAGACGCTGGACAGCCACGCCCAACTCCTGCAGCATGACCTTCGCGTGCTCGAAAACCTCGTGCTCGATGACGTCGCGGAAGGCGACTATGAACTGATCGCCCTGCCGCTGAAACTGCAAGCCGCCTGCGCCTCGCCGGTGCGCGCCGTGCTGCGCGAACTCTGAAACCCAAACCATGACCGACCTTCAACGCCAGGACTGCCTCGCGCTCGACGCCGCCGACCCGCTCGCCCCGCTGCGCGAGCAATTCACCCTGCCGCAAAACGTGATCTACCTCGACGGCAATTCGCTGGGCGCGCTGCCCCGATCAACGGCCGCCCGCGTGCAGCAGGTGCTGACCGAGGAATGGGGCGAGGGCCTGATCCGCAGTTGGAACACCGCGGGCTGGATCGATCTGCCGCGTCGCGTGGGCAACAAAATCGCCCGTCTCGTGGGCGCCGCACCCGACGAACTGGTGGTGACCGACTCCACCTCCATCAATCTGTACAAAGTGCTCAGCGCCGCGCTGGCCATCGCCCGCGCCGATGCGCCGCAGCGCCGCGTCATCGTCTCTGAACGGGAAAATTTCCCGACCGATCTCTACATGGCCGAGTCGCTCGCCGCGCAGCACGGCATGCGACTCGAACGGGTGGAACAGGGTCAGGTCATCAGCCGCCTGCGCGACGATGTGGCCGTGCTGCTGCTCACGCAGGTGAACTACCGCAGCGGCGCCCTGTACGACATGGCCGCGGTCACTGCCGCCGCCCACGCGGCAGGCACGCTGACGATCTGGGATCTGGCGCATTCCGCTGGGGCGGTGCCGGTCGATCTCAACGGCGCGCAGGCCGACTTCGCCATCGGCTGCGGCTACAAATACCTCAACGGCGGCCCGGGCGCCCCGTCCTTCGTCTGGGTGCATGCGCGCCATGTCAACCGGGTGGAGCAGCCGCTTTCAGGTTGGCACGGACATGCGGCGCCCTTCGTCTTCACCCCCGATTACCAGCCCGCCCCGGGCATTGCGCGCTACCTCTGCGGCACGCCCACCCTGCTCTCGCTGGCCGCGCTCGACTGCGGCGTGGACACGCTGCTCGCCGCCGAGCCGCTGGGCGGCATGCAGGCGCTGCGGCGCAAATCGCTGGCGCTGAGCGAAGGATTCATCCGCCTCGTGCATGAACAACTGGGCGCGCACCCGGTCGCCGTGGCCACGCCGCTCGATGCCCGCCAGCGCGGCAGCCAGGTCTCGCTGACCTTCGACGGTGACGGCTACGCCGTGGTGCAGGCTCTGATCGAGCGCGGAGTGATCGGCGATTTCCGCGCCGGCGACAAGGCCCGGGGCGACGCCGATCTGCTGCGCTTCGGCTTCACCCCGCTTTACCTGCGCCATGTCGATGTGTTCGACGCCGTGCAGACCCTGCGCGACGTGCTCGACAGCGGCCTCTGGCGAGAAGCGCGATTCGCTCGCAAAGGAGCAGTGACATGAGCGTCGCACGGTCCGAAGCCAGCGGCGAGGACATCGTGCGCGAAGAAGGCGCGCAACTCGATTTTTCGCAGTCGATGAGCTATGGCGATTACCTGCACCTCGACGAACTGCTCGGTGCGCAGCATCCCCTGTCGCCCGCACACAACGAAATGCTGTTCATCATCCAGCACCAGACCAGCGAACTCTGGATGAAGCTGATGCTGCATGAGTTGCATGCCGCACTCGACAACATCCGCGCCGATGCGCTGCAGCCCGCGTTCAAGATGCTGGCGCGCGTTTCACGCATCATGGAGCAGCTCGTTCACGCCTGGGACGTGCTCGCCACCATGACCCCCAGCGAATACACCGCACTGCGGCCCTACCTGGGTTCTTCCAGCGGCTTTCAGAGCTGGCAGTACCGTTGCATCGAATTCCTGCTGGGCAACAAGAACGCGGCCATGCTGCGCCCGCACGCCCACCGGCCCGAGCGTCTCGCCATGGTGGAAGCCGCCTGGCGCGCGCCCAGCCTTTACGACGAAGCCCTGCGCCTGCTCGCCCGCCGCGGCCTGCCCATTCCCCAAACCCGCCTTGAGCGCGACTGGACGCAGCCCTGCGCCGCCAGCCCGGAGGTGGAACAAGCCTGGCTGACGGTGTACCAGGCGCCCGAAGAGCACTGGGAGCTGTATCAGCTCGGCGAAGAACTGGTCGATCTCGAAGATGCGTTCCGTCTCTGGCGCTTCCGCCACGTCACCACCGTCGAGCGCATCATCGGCTTCAAGCGCGGCACCGGCGGCACCGGCGGCGTGCCCTACCTGCGCAAAATGCTCGACACCGTGCTGTTCCCCGAGTTGTGGACCCTGCGCACCGATCTGTGAGCCCGCCCGTCATGCACAAATCCCCGCCAGAAGCCATCGACCGCATCGACCGCAAGCTGCTTGCCCTGCTGCAGACCGACGCGCGGCTGACGCAGGAAAGGCTGGCCGAGCAGATCGGGCTGTCCGCCTCGGCCGTTCAGCGGCGCATCCGGCGGCTGGAGCAGATCGGCGTCCTCGAAGGCTATCGCGCCATCGTCAGCCCGCGCGCGCTCGGCCTGAGCCTGAGCGCGCTGCTCAACGTGCGCCTGGAAAAACACCGCGCCAGCAACCAACGCTCACCGCAGGAAGTGTTTCGCGCCGCGGTACAAGGCTGGCCCGAAGTGGTCGAATGCCTGGCCATGACCGGCGAGATGGACTACCTGCTGCGCGTGCATGTGCAGGATATGGAGCACTACGCCCATTTCGTGCTCGAAACCCTGCTCAAACACGAAAGCGTCGAAGACGTGAAATCGAGCTTCGTGCTCACCGAGGTCAAACCCTATACCGGCGTCCCGGTGTGAATTCTGCGTGAACCACGCTCGAAGTCGGCGACGTTCGGCCATAATGGTGGCCGTAGGAGCCTGCTGCCTCCTCCCCATATGCACAACCCGCCCATACGCCATTGCACTGCCTGCGGCTCGCCGGTGATTTACCGCATTCCCGAAGGCGACTCCCGCCCGCGCGCGGTTTGTCCGACCTGCGGGCACATCCAGTACGAAAACCCGCGCAACATCGTCGGCGTCATTCCGACCTGGGAGCAGCAGGTTCTGCTGTGCAAGCGGGCGATCGAGCCGCGCCATGGCTTGTGGACCCTGCCTGCGGGTTTCATGGAAATGGGCGAAAGCACCGAGGCGGGCGCCCTGCGTGAGACCCGCGAAGAAGCCGGCGCCGAAGTGGCGTTGAATGGCCTTTATGCCGTCATCAACGTCCTGCCCGCCAACCAGGTTTATTTCTTTTACCGCGGCCAACTCACTCAGCCTCGATGGCAGGCTGGGGAGGAAAGCCTGGATGTCCAGCTTTTTCACGAAGCGGACATCCCCTGGGAGCAAATCGCCTTTCGCTGCGTGGCGCAAACCTTGCGGCGCTACTTCGCCGACCAGCGCGCCGGGCGGTTTCAGATTCACACATTCGATATTGCTTGATTACAGAGCGCAGCCGCCCATCGGCAATTCGCTGCCCGCGTTGAACAGCTTCCAGAAGCCATAGGCGGCAAACAGCAGGAGCACGGACCCGGCGGCCAGATGAAACCCGCGCTGATTGGTACGCTGGCTCACCCAACGCAGGGTGTGACCGGCAAACAGCATATGCGGCAGAGTGCCCAGGCCAAAGGCCAGCATGGCCAGCGCGCCCTCCCAGGCCGTGGCGCTGAGAAAGGCCAGAGACAGCGCGGAATACACCAGACCGCAAGGCAGCAAGCCCCAGAGCAGTCCAGCGCCCAGACGCTTGGGAAAGGTATCGAAAGGCAGCAAGCGTGACAGCAAGGGCTGCGTCAGCCGCGTCAATCCGCGGCCGATCCAGTTGCCGCCCAGCCACTTCTGCTGCCAGGCCAGCCAGCGCGGAGAAAGCACCTGCTGCGAAATCATCCACAGCCCCACGGCCAGGAGCACCAGATTGCCGAGGGTGAACAGGCCCAGTTGCACCGGCCGCGCGCTCGTCGCCCACACCCCGGCGCCGATCAAACCGGCGATTCCCCCCAAAAGGGTATAGGACAACACCCTTGCGCCTTGTAATTGCACCTGATTTCGGAACAACTGGCGCGCCGGCAGCAGCACATGCTCTGTTGACGCTCGTTCAGAGGCCACGACCAGCCCGCCGCACATGGCGGCGCAGTGCAGCCCGCCTGTGAGTCCCATCAACAACAGGGTCAGTGGAATGGTTGTATTCATGGCGTTCTGCTGTATCCTCTAAACATCAATTGAAGTAAATATCGCAAGATATAAATTTATGAAATCGACCCCGACCCCCACCGCCACGCAGATGGACAAGCCTCATCCCTGCGATGTGTGCTTTCAGAGCAAGTTCTGCCTGCCGATTGCGCTTGCTCCGCAGGAAATGGGGCGTATCCGCGATGTGATCCAGGCCACGGTGCGGGTGCACAAGGGTGAAACGCTGTTCAGCACGGGTCAGGCCATGGCCAAGATCTATTCGGTGCATGCGGGGTCGTTCAAATCGTATGTCACCAGCCCGGATGGACGCGAGCAGATCGTGGGTTTCCACATTCCCGGCGAGCTGATGGGGCTGGAAGGTCTGGGGCAGAACACTTATTTCACCGACACGGTGGCGCTGGAAGACAGCGAGGTCTGCGAAATCGATCTGCGCGCGCTGGAAACCACCACCCGCGACCTGCCCGCGCTGCAGCATCAGTTGCATTGCATCGTCGGCAACAAGCTGGTGCGCGCGCAGCAGGACCAGTTTTCGCTGGGCAGCATGCATGCAGACGAGCGGCTGGCGCGCTTTCTGCTCGACCTGTCGGAGCGGTTCAAGGCACGCGGGCTGTCGCCCGATGAATTCGTGTTGCGCATGAGCCGCGAGGAGATCGGCAGCTATCTCGGCCTGAAACTCGAGACCGTCAGCCGCCTGATGTCCAAGTTCCACTCGGCCGGGCTGATTCACGTGGCGCAGCGGCAGATCCGCATCACCGATCGCCGTGCCCTCGCGGAGTTGCTGCAGCCGCAAACCTGATCGTCCCGGCGCTCCGGCAAGACAGCTCTGCGTGAGGAGCCTTCGTTTCGTTCACACCCCCGGCTCAAGGATCTGAGAGGCCCCCGGAGTCCAGACTCCGGCCAGGCGCCAATCCGCCGTTTCCACATGCACACGGTAACGCACGGCTTCCAGCGGCGGGGAGAAGGCGCTGTAAATGCCGGAAGTACCGCGGTGCAGGTCGATCTGCACGTCTTTCTGCTTGGACAAGGGATGGCGCAGCATCAGGTGCAGGGTTTCAGTCGCGACGGGCTGGTTCAGCTTGAGATCGATGCGCCCTGCGGCGATTGAAATCTGCCCCGAAAGATGCAGGGCTTGCGCGTGCCGCTCGCGCTCGATGTCGCCGCCGACCGCCAGCCCCTTTTTGTAGTAGTGGTCCGTCACCAGGCTGTCAGGGGACTTGCTGGCCAGAAAAATGGTGTAGGCGCTGGCCAAAACCGCAATCAGCGGCAGGGCGATCAAAAACCAGGGCCAGGGCTCGCGGTACCAGGGGCGATTGACAGCAGATTGCATGCAAACTCCTGTGATTCTCGGGTTCAGGGGACGATGAAGGTGGTCTGGCTCGATGCGGAAATCGGCTTTTCATCTTCGGACGTGGCGATGATCTCGATTTTGTAGACACCCTTTTTGGCGTTGTCGACCGGAATGGTCACTTCCAGCGGTTCGAGGATATTGGTCGAGGCGGGCAACTCGTAGACATTGCGATCGTGCACCGCAATGCCTTCCAGTCCCTTGGCCTCGACGCGAATCTTGCGCGCCTTTTCCGTGGTGTTCATCAACTGGATCTGATAGACGTTCTCGACCAGACCGCCGGGAATTTCACGCGACAGCACGCCACGATCGCGCATCACGTTTATCTTCAAGGGGTCGCGCGTGGCGAGGCCACCGACGAACAGCCCGACCATGACGAGCAGCAGCGCCGAGTAGATCAGAATGCGCGGCCGCAGCAGATGCGCCCACTGCTGGCGCTTGCTCCACTTGTTCTTCATGGCGTTTTCGCTGGAATAGCGAATCAGCCCGCGCGGATAACCCACCTTGTCCATGACCTGATCGCAGGCATCGACGCAGGCGCCGCAGCCGATGCACATGTATTGCAGCCCATCGCGGATGTCGATGCCCGTCGGACAGACCTGCACGCAGATGCTGCAGTCCACGCAGTCGCCTTTTCCCTGCGAGCGAGGATCGACGTTCTTGCCCCGCTTGCCGCGCGGCTCGCCGCGCTCGGCGTCATAGGTGACGATGAGCGTGTCCTTGTCGATCATCACCGACTGAAAGCGGGCGTAGGGGCACATGTACTTGCACACCTGCTCGCGCATGAAGCCCGCGTTGCCATAGGTGGCGAAGCCGTAGAACAGAATCCAGAAGGTCTGCCAGGGACCCAGGCTTGCGCTGATGACCTGACCGGCCAGCGTGAGTATGGGCGTGAAATAGCCGACGAAGGTGAAGCCCGTCCACAAGGCCAGCGCAATCCACAGGCCATGCTTGAGCACCTTCTTGCCGATCTTGCGCGCATTCCAGTCCTGCGCGTCGAGGCGGATGCGTGCCAGCCGATCACCTTCGATCTTGCGCTCGATCCACATGAAAATTTCGGTATAGACGGTCTGCGGGCAGGCATAGCCGCAGAACAGGCGCCCGGCGATGGCGGTGAACAGGAACAGACCGTAAGCCGAAATGATGAGCAGCAGGGCGAGAAAAATCACGTCCTGCGGCCACAGGATCATGCCGAAAAAGTAGAACTTCCGGGTGGACAGATCGAGCAGCACCGCCTGGCGCCCATCCCACTGCAGCCAGGGCAGACCGTAGAACAGCGCCTGGGTGAACAGCACCAGGGCCACGCGCCAGTTGTTGAACCAGCCCTTGACCGCGCGGGAATAGATTTTTTTGCGCACCTCGTACAGCCACTCTTCGGAGGCTGAAACATCGTCTTCGCTGGGGTCTGGCGCCTTGGCGTTCATCGCACGTTCCGGGCTGAAAAATACGGGGTGGCTCAAGCGGCATCGGGGCGCAAATCGTCTTGCGCCCCGATGCCGGTCAGAAAAGGGTCACTGAAGGAATAAGGAATGACCTGAAGATTGGCTTACTTCGCCGCTTGCGCGCCATGACTGATGCTGTAGACGTAAGCCGCCAGCAGGTGAATCTTCTCGGGCGAGAGAAAATCCTTCTGCGCGGGCATCTGCCCGGCACGGCCCTTCTCGATGGTGTGCGAAATGGTCTCGATGCTCGATCCGAACAGCCACTGACGCTTGGGGTCGGCCAGGTCGGGGGCGCCCAGCGCCTTGTTGCCGGTGCCGTCGGCACCGTGGCAGGCGGCGCAGGCGGTGGCGAACAGCGGCTTGCCTTGCGCCGCCAGTTGCGCGTCATGCTTCATGCCGCTCAAGCTGCGCACATAGTTGGCCACGGCGAGCACGCCGGGTTTGCCGCCGATTGCAGCTTCCATCGGCGGCATCATGCCCAGACGCCCATTGGTGATGGTTTCCACCAGCACATCGGGGCTGTTGCCGTACAGCCAGGCATTGGCGTTGTGGATAGTCAGGTTGGGAAAGCCCTTGGTACCCCCGGCATCCGAGCCGTGACACTGCGAGCAGTAGGTCAGGAACATGCGCTGCCCGGTGGCCATGGCCGTGGGGTTGGCGGCGAGTTCGGGGATCGGTGTTTTCATATAGGCCGCATACAGCGGCTCGATGCGCGCATCGAATGCCGCCGACTCCTGCTGGTACATCTTGTCGCTGGAAAAACCGAGGATGCCCTTGTAGAACGCCAGGCCGCCGTAGAGCGACAGATAGATCACCGCGAAAATCAGCGTCAGGATGAACAGCCCCATCCACCAGCGCGGCAGCGGGTTGTTGAACTCCTGCAGATCGCCATCCCAGACGTGGCCGGTGGTGGCGATGGGATTGCCCGCCTTGTCGCGGAATACGGTCTGCCGCGCCGTACCGCGCAAAAACAGGAACAGACCGATGATCGAAACGATGGTGACGCCGCCGATCCAGAAGGCCCACCCGGGGGAATAGAACTGGTTCATGATTTGCTCTTGTCGGAGGTCTTGGACTCATCGCCCTGGTCGAAAGACTCGGGCGGGTGATTCCTGGAATCGAGGAAAGGGATCATTCCGTCCTTTTCATGGGTCTTCTTGAATCGGGGCGAGAACGCCCACCACACGATGCCGGCGAAAACCACCATGGAAAGCACGAGAATGATCGATCCGAAGGACATGAACTCTCCTCAGTAGTTGATGTAGTTGGCCTTGGACTTGTAATTGCTCAACACCGTGCCCAGGCTCTGCAGATAGGCGATCAGCGCGTCTTCCTTGGTCTTGCCTTTGAGTTCCTCGGGCGCGGCGGCGATTTCGGCGTCGGTGTAGGGCACACCCAGAGTCCGCATGGCGCGCATCTTGGCCTGGATCTGGTCGGCTTCGGCAGGCTGGTGCTGCAGCCAGGTGTAGGCCGGCATGATGCTCTCGGGCACCACATCGCGCGGCTGACGCAGGTGCAGGCGCTGCCACTCGTCGGAATACTTGCCGCCGACGCGGGCCAGATCAGGACCGGTGCGCTTGCTGCCCCACTGGAAGGGATGGTCGTAGACCGACTCGCCCGCCACCGAGTAATGGCCATAGCGCTCCACCTCGGCGCGCAGCGGGCGGATCATCTGCGAGTGGCAGAGATAGCAGCCCTCGGCCAGATACACGTCGCGCCCTTCGAGCTGCAAGGCGGTGTAGGGCTTGACGCCGGGAATGGGCTGGGTCGTGCTCTTGTCGAAAAACAGGGGCACGAGCTGAACCAGCCCGGCAATGCTGACGACGATTGCCACCAGCACGATCATCAGACCGACGTTTTTCTCGATGGTCTCGTGACTGAAAGTTGCCATGAATGTCTCCGAATCGTGATCAGGCGTGGGCCGCGCTCAGCGCGGGCACCGGCGCATCGACAGGCTTGCCCTGGCGGATGGTCCTCCAGGCGTTGTAGACCATCAGGCACATGCCGAAGAGGTAGATCGAGCCGCCAATGGCGCGAATGACGTACAGCGGAATGACGGCCTTGATGCTTTCGATGAAGCTGTAGGTCAGCGAACCGTCGGACTGCATTGCGCGCCACATCAGCCCTTCGGTCACGCCGGCCACCCACAGCGAGGCGATGTACAGCACCACGCCGATGGTCGCCGTCCAGAAGTGGACTTCGATGAGGCGCTTGCTCCACATCTGCGTCTGGCCCCAAAGGCGCGGAATCAGGTAGTACAGGCTGCCCATGGTGATCATGCCCACCCAGCCCATCGCGCCGGAATGCACGTGGCCGATGATCCAGTCGGTGTAGTGGCCCAGCGCGCTCACGGTTTTCACCGACAGCATCGGCCCTTCGAAGGTCGACATGCCGTAGAACGACAGCGCGGTGATCAGGAACTTGAGAATGGGATCCTCGCGCAGCTTGTACCAGGCGCCCGAGAGGGTCATCATGCCGTTGATCATGCCGCCCCAGCTCGGTGCCAGCAGGATGAGCGAGAACACCATGCCCAGCGACTGCGTCCAGTCGGGCAGCGCGGTGTAGAGCAGGTGGTGCGGGCCGGCCCACATATAGGTGAAGATCAGCGCCCAGAAGTGCACGATCGACAGCCGGTACGAGTACACCGGGCGCTCGGCCTGCTTGGGGATGAAGTAATACATCATGCCCAGGAAGGAGGTGGTGAGGAAGAAGCCCACGGCGTTGTGGCCGTACCACCACTGGATCATCGCGTCCTGCGCGCCGCCGTACACCGAGTAGCTCTTCCACGACAGCAGGCTGATGGGCAGCTTGATGTTGTTGACCACATACAGCAGCGCGATGGTGATGATGTAGGCGCCGAAGAACCAGTTGGCCACATAGATGTGCGGGGTCTTGCGCTTGAACACCGTGCCGAAGAACACGATGGCATAAGCCACCCAGGTGACGACGATCAGCAGGCTGATCGGCCATTCCTGCTCGGCGTATTCCTTGCCGCTGGTGATGCCCAGCGGATAGGTGATGGCACACAGCACGATCACCGCGGTCCAGCCCCAGAAGGTGAACTCCGCCAGCTTGGGAGCGAACAGCGGCACCTGGCAGGTGCGCTGCACGACGTAATACGAAGTGGCGAACAATGCCGTACCGCCAAAGCCGAAAATCACCGCATTGGTGTGCAGCGGACGCAGCCGGCCCCAGCTCAGCCATTCCATGCCATAGGTCATGTCGGGCAAGACCAGTTGCACCGCAATGAACACGCCCACCAGCATGCCCACCACGGCCCAGACCAGGGTCATGACCGTGAATTTGCGCACCAGCGCGTAGTTGTATGTCTGTTTCAGCGTCAGATCGCTCATCTGCCCCACCTGTTGGTCAAAAGAAAACGAAACGTAATGTAGAGCATCGTCATTTACTTATAGACACATGAAGTTGACATGTATCAACACATTTCTTTCAGTAAGGGTAAGCACTTACAAGAAACGGATGTAACTGCGTTGTCAATGCGACACAAGGCCGCAACGCATCAAGTCCGCTGTTGCGGCCCTTCCCCGTTGGCGGATTTCTCCGCATCTTTCTCGGGCTTGGGCTCGGGTTTGGGCTTGTCGTCGTCCATCAGGATGGCGTGCGCCGGGCCTTCCAGATCGTCGAACTGACCACTGCGCGCCGCCCACCACAGCACGCCCACGATGAGCAGCACCAGCAGCACGCTGATGGGGATGAGAATGAGCAAAGAGCCTTCCATGTCATCCCCCTTTGGCGGTACGTTCACGCCGCGCCAGGCGGGCCGCGTTGAGCACAACCAGCAGCGAAGAGCTGCTCATGCCAATGGCCGCCCAGACGGGGGTGATGTAACCGGCCACCGCCAGCGGAATCGCCAGCAGGTTGTAGACCACGGCCCAGATCAGGTTCTGCCGCATCACCGCCACGGTGCGGCGTCCGGTGGCGACCAGCCGCGGCAGTGCCCGCATGTCCGGGTGATGCAGGATGACATCGGCCCCGGCGCGGGCGATCGGCGCCGCCCCGGCGAAGCTCACCGACAGATCGGCGGCAGCGAGCACAGGGGCATCGTTCACGCCGTCGCCCACCATCGCCACCACCCGCCCTTGCGCACGCCACCGGCGCACGCGTTCGAGCTTGTCTTCCGGGCTCAGGCCGCCCTCGGCGCGCGTCACGCCGAGCCGCGCGGCCCAGGCGGCAACCGTGCGCTCGGCATCGCCCGACAGCACCGCCACCTCGGCGCCGCCGGCCTGCAGCGCCTGCAGTGCCTCCTGCGCGCCGGGGCGCAGCGTTTCGGCGATGTCGAACACGGCCAATGCGCGCCCGTCGAGGCTCAGCCCGAGCCGGGTCAGCGCAATATCGCTGGCCTCGGGCGGCTGCGCCTGTGCCACGCCCGAGAAGGCCGCATGACCCAGCCGCAGCGCCTGCCCCCGCCACACGCCCTGCATGCCGCCGTGCGGCACGGCGCGCAAATCCTGCACCGATTCAATGGGCTCGTCGGGTGCGGCAGACGCCATGAAGGCCCGCGCAATCGGATGCTGCACGCCCTGTTCCAGCGCGCGCGCCAGCGCCAGCACCTGCTCGCGGCTGAAGGACGGATCGAGCAGGCGCACGTCTGAGACGACGGGCTCTGCCGTGGTCAGCGTGCCGGTCTTGTCGAACAGCCAGAGATCGACCTTCGGCGCGCGATCGAGCGCGTGTCCACGTGCGAGCAGCACGCCGTGGCGCGAGAGTTGCGCGGTGGAGGCAGCCAGCGCCGCGGGCACCGCCAGCGACAGCGCGCAGGGACAGCTCACCACCAGCACCGCCACCAGCGTAGGCACGATGCGCGCCGGATCGAGCCACCACCACAGCAGCACGGTGAGCGCGGCCACCACCAGCAAGCCCAGCGTGAACCATTGCGCGGCGATGTCGGCCAACTGCGCCGAACGCGGCTTGCTCGCCAGCGCATGCTGCATCAGCTCGACCATCTGCGCGATGCGCGTGCCTGCGCCGGTTTGCGTGGCGCGCACGATCAACGGCGATTGCCGGTTCATGCTGCCCGCCAGAATGGCATCTCCCGCCTGCTTGGGCACGGCGCGGCTCTCGCCGGTCAGCAGGGCTTCGTCCACCAGCGAGGCGCCCGAAACGACCACACCATCCACCGCGGCGGCGCTGCCGCTGGGCAGTTCCACCTCATCGCCCGCGCGCACCTGGGTGATGGCCACACTGCGCCAGTCGTCCTGCGCGCTGGCTCGCACCCGCACGGCGGCGGGCAGTTGCTCCATCAGTTCTTCGGCGGCGTTCAGGCTGCGCTGGCGCAGGCCGTCTTCGATCAGCCGCGCGGTGAGCAACAGGGCGAGAAACATCACCACCGAATCGAAATACACATGGCTCTGGCCGTGCAGCACGCTCCACACGCTGGCGGCGAACGCGCTCCACAGACCGAGGGTGACGGGCACGTCCATCCCCAGCCGCCGGTTGCGCACATCGCGCAGCGCGCCCATGAGAAAGGGCCAGCCGGAAAACAGCAAGGCGGGCAGGGTGAGCGCCAGACTGCCCCACTGGAAAATGCCCTGCTCGGCGGCGTTGAGCCCGTCGGCGTCGAGGTAGCCGGGCCAGGCGAACATCATCACCTGCATCATCGCCAGCCAGGCCACGAGGGTGCGCAGAATGGCCATGCGGCGCGCGCGGCGGTGGTTGATCTCGCTCTGGTGACGCGCGTTGGGCAGCGGGCGATACCCCACCTCGGCCAACGCCTGAAACACCTGCGCCAGTTGCACGATGTTGGCATCCCATTGCAGCGCCACGCGGCGGGTGGAGTAATTCACCGTGGCGGCGAGCACCCCCGGAATGGCGCGCAGGCGCTGTTCGATCAGCCACACGCAGGCGCCGCAGTGAATGCCGTCGACCGCGATCTGCGTGCTCCACTTGCCCTCGCCCAGCGGCGTGGCGTAAGCGCAGAGGAACGCCGGGTCGGCCAGCGCCATCCACTGTTGATGGAGTTTGTCGATCTCTTCGCGCGGCAGCGCGGCCAGCGCCCCTTCGCCCGCGGTGCGGCGGTCGTAATAGGCGCACAACCCGCCCTGCACGATGATCTCGGCCGCCGCCGCGCAGCCCTGGCAGCAAAAGCTGCGCCACTGTCCGTCGAGTTCCATGCGCACCGGCGCGTCGCCCAGCGGCAGGCTGCAGTGGTAGCAGCCGGTCGCATCTTCGGCAGACTGCGCCTGGGTGGAGGCGCCGGACAGGGAAAGGATGGAACTTGACATGATCGCCATACTAGAAACGCCAACGGCAAGCGCGGTTGAGATGTATCAAGAAGTTTCTATACATTGACGAGGGTATTCCCGAATCAGTCCTGCCATTGCGCCCACACCTTTTCCAGCCGTTTGAACGACACCGGCATCGGCGTGCGCAGTTCCTGCGCGTACAGCGACACCCGCAATTCTTCGAGCAGCCAGCGCAGGTCTTGCAGGCGCTGCGGCAGGACGCCGCGGTAGGTCGCCGCCTCGCGCTGCCAGCGCGCCAGCCAGGGCGCGAGCTGGCCGCTGAGCTGTGCATCGCGCGCGGGATCGGTGCGGAATTTGTCCAGCCTTCTCCCGATGGCCTGCAGATAGCGCGGGAAGTGCGCGATTTGCTCTGGCGGCGTGTCGGCGATGAAGCGTGGCGGCATCAGGGCCTGCAACTGGGCGCGGATGTCGGCCTGCAGCGTCGGCTGATTCTTGAACGCGGCGAGCTTTTTCTGCACCTGCGCGTACTCGTCCAGAATCTGCCCCGCCAGCCGCGCCATCTCGGTGGCGAGCAGTTGAAAGCGGGGCTTGCCTGCGTTCAGACGTTGGACGAAGGCGGATTTGTCGGCAGGCAAAGGCTGGCCGAGAAAGGCTCGGTCGAGCGCCGCGTCGATGAGTTGCGCCCGCAACGATTCGGCCGTGCCCAGCGCCATGAACTGCATCGCTGCCTGCTGGAATCCGGGCAGATGCTTTTCCGCATGCTTGATCTGATCGCGCAGTTGCAGGGCGAACAGGCGACGCAGGCCGCCGCGATGCAGCCGCGCGGCTTCCTCGGCGGTATCGAACACCTCGACATCGACCGCACTGCCCTTGTCGACCAGGGCGGGAAAGCCGATCAGGGTATGCGCGCCGCGGCGCAGCTCCAGCAGCTCGGGCAGGGCGTCGAAAGTCCAGTTGGTGAGTCCCTGCAGCGCGTCGGCGGTGGCAGCGGCGGGCACACCTGGCGGCTGTTGCCTCCGGGGTTCAGGCGGGGTGTCGGCGTCTTGCTGCGGCGCCAGTTGGGGCCACAGTTTGGCGAGTTCGGCAAAGGCGCTGCGCGAGGCTTGGCCGTGATCGGCGCGCAGTTTGTCGATGTCCCGGCCTGAATCGATACGCCGTCCGTGGGCGTCGATCACCTGCACGTTGAAAAACAGATGCGGCCCCAGGGTTTCGAGTTTGAAATCGCTGCGCTGCAACGCCAGCCCGGTGTGTTCGCGCACCAGTTCGCGCAAGGCGTCGAGCAGGTCGCCGTGGCCGAATCGCTCCGCCGTGGTGAGCTGCGCAGCGAAGGTCTCGGCGGTTTGCGGCAGCGGCACGAGGCGCGAACGCGGGCGTTGCGGCAGGCTTTTGAGCAGCGCCAGAATCTTTTCCTTCAGCAGCCCCGGCACCAGCCATTGCAGGCGCTGCGCCGGAATCTGGTTGAGCGCGGCCAGCGGCGCAATCACCGTGACGCCATCGCGCGCGCCGCCCGGATCGAAGGTGTAGTCGAGTTGAAGTTCGAGCGCACCGAGCTTGAGGCGGTTGGGAAAAGCGTCGGTGGTGATGCCCGACGCTTCGTGGCGCATCAACTCGTCGCGCTGCAGGAACAGCAGCCTGGGGTTGGCGCGCACCGCATCGCGGTACCAGCGATCGAAGCTGGCGCCGCCGTGCACTTCGGCAGGCAGGTGCTGGTCGTAGAAGGCGTAGATGAGTTCCTCGTCCACCAGCACGTCGAGCCGCCGCGCCTTGTGTTCGAGTTTTTCGATGTCGGCAATCAGCGCGCGGTTGTGCTGGAAGAACGGCCAGCGGCAGTCCCACTCGCCCGCCACCAGGGCCTCGCGCAGAAAAATCTCGCGCGCCTGCACGGGGTCGAATCGGCCGAAATCCACCCGCCGCTGGTTGTAGACCACCAGTCCGTACAGCGTGGCGCGCTCGAATGCGGTCACCTGCGCCGGTTTTTTCTCCCAGTGCGGATCGAGCAGGCTGGTCTTGAGCAGATGCGCGCCGACACGCTCCAGCCACTGCGGCTCGATGCGCGCCACGCCGCGGGCGTACAGCCGCGTGGTTTCCACCAGCTCGGCGGCCATGACCCAGCGCCCGGCCTTGCGCCCCAGCGGCGACGACGGATGGATGGCGAAGCGAATGCCTCTCGCGCCCAGATACTGGGCATCGTCTTCGCCCTTGTAGCCCACATTGCCGAGCAAGCCGCTGAGCAGGGCGCAGTGAATCTGCTCATAAGTGGCTTCGGCGGTGTTGAGCCGCCAGCCCTGCTCGGCCACCAGGGTGTGAAGCTGGCTGTGCACGTCATGCCATTCGCGCAGCCGCAGCGGCGACAGATACTGGCTGCGCAGTTCGCTCCACAATTTGCGCTGCGACTTTTTGTGGGCGATGGCCGCGTGGTAATGCGCCCAGAGCTTGAGCCAGCCGAGAAACTCGGAACGCTCGTCGCTGAACTTGCGGTGCGCTTCATCGGCCGCCTGTTGGGCCTCGGCGGGGCGTTCGCGCGGGTCTTGCACCGACAGCGCCGCGGCGATGATCAGCACCTCGTTCAGCGCTTCGCGGTTGCGGGCTTCGAGAATCATGCGGCCGATGCGCGGGTCCAGCGGCAGGCGGGCGAGTTCGCGGCCCAGCGGGGTGAGCGCATTGCGCTCGTCCACCGCGCCCAGCTCGGTGAGCAACTGGTAGCCGTCGGCTATCGCCTTGCCCGGCGGCGGCTCGATGAAGGGAAACTGCTCGATCGCATCCAGCCCCAGCGCCTTCATGCGCAGAATGACGGCGGCCAGCGAAGACCGCTGGATTTCCGGCGTGGTGAACCGCGGCCTCTCGGCGAACCCGGCTTCGTCGTACAGCCGGATGCACACGCCATTGGATACGCGGCCGCAGCGCCCGGCGCGCTGCTGCGCCGCCGCCTGGCTGATGGCCTCGACCTGCAGCATTTCGACCTTGTTGCGATAGCTGTAGCGCTTGACCCGCGCCAGCCCGGAATCGATCACATAACGGATGCCGGGTACGGTCAGCGAGGTCTCGGCCACATTGGTCGCCAGCACGATGCGACGCGCGCCGCCCGGGGCGAACACCCGGTCCTGCTCGGCCTGCGACAGGCGGGCGTACAGCGGCAGGATCTCCACGCCCGTGCGCTGCGTGTCGAGATGGTGTTTGCGCAGCGCCGCTTCGGCTTCGCGGATTTCGCGCTCGCCGGGCAGAAACACCAGAATGTCGCCAGGGCCGATGCGCCAGAGTTCGTCCACCGCATCGCAGATCGCCGCTGGCAGGTCGCGGTCGTCGCCCTTGTCCACGCCGAAGGGCCGCCAGCGCACTTCCACCGGATAGAGCCGCCCGGAGACTTCAATGACAGGAGCACTCACCCCTCCTCCACGCAGTGGGGGAGGTTGGGAGGGGGTGCCGCCCGGCTCGGGGCGGGGTGCGCTTTCGGCGAAATGCTCCGCAAAGCGCTGCGCATCGATGGTCGCCGAGGTCACGACGATTTTCAGATCGGGGCGCCGCGGCAGCAACTGCTTGAGATAGCCCAGCAGCACGTCGATGTTCAGGCTGCGCTCGTGCGCCTCGTCGATGATGAGGGTGTCGTAGGCGCGCAGCAGCGGATCGGTCTGGGTTTCCGCCAGCAGAATGCCGTCGGTCATCAGCTTGATCGACGCCCCGGGCTGCAGCCGATCGTTGAAGCGCACCTTGTATCCGGCGATCGCGCCCAGCTCGCTGCCGAGTTCCTGCGCGATGCGCCTGGCAATGCTGGTTGCCGCCAGACGCCGCGGCTGGGTGTGGCCGATCAGCCCCTTGCCGCCCGCCCCCAGCCCGCGCCCGATCGACAGCGCGATCTTGGGCAACTGCGTGGTCTTGCCCGAGCCGGTTTCGCCGCAGACGATGACCACCTGGTGCTCGCGCAGCGCCCGCGCGATGTCCTCGCGCCGCTGAGAAACCGGCAGGTCCTGCGGGAATCGCACCTCGCCGACCGGCGTGGCAACCACCGCTGCGCGCGAAGCGGCGCGCTGGCGTGGCCGAGGCGGGCGGGAAGCAGTCTGGTCGGACATGGAAAACAAGGAGAAAAAAGAAAACAACCCGCCATTCTCGGATAATCGCGCCATGATCGCCCAGCAGGAACAATTCGTCGATTGGCTGCGTTCCGTCGCGCCTTACATCCACGCCCATCGCGGCAAGACCTTCGTCGTCGCCATCGCCGGCGAACTGATCGCCGCTGGCCGCCTCAACGCGCTGGTGCAGGATGTGGCACTGCTCACCGCGATGGGCATACGCATCGTGCTGGTGCATGGCTTTCGTCCGCAGGTCGAGGCGCAGTTGCGCGAAAAGGGCGTGGGCTCGCGCTATTCGCATGGCATGCGGGTGACCGACGAAGTCGCGCTCGACGCTGCGCAGGAAGCCGCGGGCCAGTTGCGCTTCGAAATCGAAGCGACTTTTTCGCAGGGCCTGCCCAACACGCCGATGGCGGGCGCCACCGTGCGGGTGGTCTCGGGCAATTTCATCATCGCCCGCCCCGTGGGGGTGATCGATGGCCTCGACTTCCAGCACACCGGACTGGTGCGCAAGGTCGATGCGCTGTCCATCCAGCGCGCGCTGGAATACGGCGCCGTGGTGCTCATGTCGCCCTTCGGCTATTCGCCCACGGGCGAAGCCTTCAACCTCAGCATGGAAGATGTGGCCAGCAGCGTGGGCGCGGCCATCAAGGCGGAGAAACTCGTGCTGATCACCGAGGTGGACGGGGTGATCGACGAGGCGCACAACCTCATCCCCGAACTGACCGTGGCGCAGGCCGAAAGCCTGCTGTCGCGCCTGCCCGACCCGCAGCAACCCACCGATACCGCGTTCTACCTGCGCCATGCCGTGCGGGCAGTGCGCGGCGGCGTCTCGCGCGCGCATATCGTGCCGTTTGCCATCGACGGCTCGCTGCTGCTCGAACTCTTCACCCACGACGGCGTGGGCACCATGGTCGCCGATGAACATCTCGAACATCTGCGCCAAGCCACCGCCGACGATGTGGGCGGCATCCTGCAACTCATCGAACCGCTGGAAGAACAGGGCGTGCTGGTCAAGCGCAGCCGCACCGAGATCGAGCGCGACATCAGCAACTACACCGTGCTGGAGCACGACGGCATCATCTTCGGCTGCGCCGCGCTCTACCCCTACCCTGCGCAAAAAACCGGCGAAATGGCCGCGCTCACCGTCCACCCTTCCGCGCAGGGACACGGCGACGGTGAACGCATCCTCAAGCACATCGAGCAGCGCGCCCGCGCACAGGGACTGCAAAGCATTTTCGTGCTCACCACCCGCACCATGCACTGGTTTCTCAAGCGGGGCTTCGTGCTGGTCGAGCGCGAATGGCTGCCGCACGAACGGCGCCTGCGCTACGACGACCAGCGCCGTTCGCGCGTGCTGGTCAAACATCTCAACTGATCTTCTCGCCCGACGCCGCCTGAGGCGAAAAGCGCTTTCAAACCTCGATAAAGGACACTTTCATGGCACGCATGGTTCACTGCATCAAACTCGGCCGCGAGGCCGAAGGCCTCGATTTCGCCCCCTACCCCGGCGAACTCGGCGCGCGCATCTACAACAACGTCTCCAAGGAAGCCTGGGCCGCCTGGCTCAAGCACCAGACCATGCTGGTCAATGAAAACCGCCTCAACCTGGCCGATGCCCGCGCCCGCCAATACCTGGCGCGGCAGATGGAAAAATACTTTTTCGGCGAAGGCGCAGAAATGCCGCAAGGCTACGTGCCGCCCACGGCCTGAGTTGAACTGGGCAGCCCGGCTCCGGGCTCTGCACAGATGTGACACACTCGCCGCGCAAATACTCCGTATAGTATTTTATGCGGTTTTTCCTGATCCCCTACAACAATTCACGCTGTCGCGCAATCAACACTAAACACAATGTGGTGTATGCGCAGTCTCTCCTACCATCGACTCAGCCTCAAGGAAACGCAGGGCCGCCCCAAGTTTCCTTGACCCCCACGGGGGGCGGGGTCGGCTCGCCGACCCTGGGGGCGCTCAATTACTCAAATCAGTATTTCGAGTCATCGCCGTGATGGAGCGGCGCTATCAACCACCGATGGAGGCCGGGTTGTCCGCCCGGAAGGAGACTAAAACATGCATTACAAAAAACTGGCACTCGCGCTGGCCCTGGCCGGCATGACGCTGCCCGCAGCCCATGCGACCAACGGCTATTTCCAGCCTGGATTCAGCGTGAAATCCATGGGCATGGGGGGCGTCGGCATCGCATTTCCCCAGGACGCCATGGCCGCAGCGATCAACCCGGCCGGCATGGTCGATATCGGCAACCGCCTGGACTTCGGCGTGAGCTTCTTCCAGCCCAAGCGCGACGCCCGCCTGAGTTCCGATGCCACGGTCATGACCCCGATGGGCGTCTATCCCATCGGCGGCAGCTATGGCGGCAACGATACCAAGACCTTCACCATTCCGGAGTTCGGCTTCAACTACATGCTCAATCCGACCATGTCGGTCGGCGTGAGCGTTTTCGGCAACGGCGGCCTGAACACGGGTTATTCCCAAATTTTCCCGCCTTTCGCGCCCGGCACCGGAGTGGATCTGCAGCAACTGTTCATTGCGCCGTCGTTTGCGATGAAGATCAATCCGTCGAACTCTATCGGCGTGAGCTTGAACATCGTGCATCAATCGTTCCGCGCGAATGGGTTGACCAACTTGTGCAATGCCCCGGTTCCTGGGGCCCCTCCAGGCACCGCTTTTTCCTCCAACCCCTCGGCCTGTACCGACAACGGCCACGCCGATTCCAACGGCGTCGGCTTGCGCATTGGCTGGATTGGGCAATTGACGCCGACTCTGTCCCTGGGGGCGACCTACCAGTTCAGAACCCATATGAAAGGCTTCGACAAGTACAAAGGCCTGTTTGCCAATGCCGGACAGTTCGACATTCCGGCCAATTACGGCGTGGGTGTGGCGTGGAAGGCCACTCCGTCGCTCACCGTCGCTGCGGACGTGATGCGCATCGAATATGGCAACGTCCCTGCGATTGCCAACGGCATGCTGCCGGGGCAACTCGGCGGCCAGACCAATGGCCCCGGCTTTGGCTGGAAGAGCATCAATGTCTACAAGCTCGGCGTGGCTTACCAGTACAACCAAGCACTGACGCTGCGGGCCGGCTGGAATCACGGCGACAACCCCATCGGCTCGTCCGATATTCTGTTCAACACCCTGGCGCCTGGCGTGATCCAAGATCACCTCACGCTGGGCGCGACCTACGCCGTGGCGAAAAACATGGAGGTGTCGTTCGATTACGTCCACGCTTTCGGCAATTCCGTCTCCGGGCCGCTGCCGGCGAACTTCGGCTTCACCGGCACCGAGACGCTGAGCATGAGCCAGAACGTCCTGGGCGTTTCGCTCGGCTGGAAATACTGAGTAGTTCGCCCGAGCTGTGCAAAAACGCGGCGCAGGCCGCGTTTTTTGCATGCGAATACGCCATGTTCGGCTGATGGACGCCCGGAGCGCGTTTCCCGATCCATCCATCCGGGTCGGGCAGCGCCGTCTCAGCCTTGTTCCTTGGCGTAATTGATGGAGTATTTCGGAATCTCGATGGTCACGTCTTCATCAGACAGGATGGCCTGGCAGGACAGGCGCGAGGTGGGCTCCAGCCCCCAGGCGCGATCGAGCAGATCTTCTTCGCTCTCGTCGAGTTCGCCCAAAGACTCATACCCCTTGCGCACCACCACATGACAGGTGGTGCAGGCGCATTGCATGTCGCAGGCGTGTTCGATCGGCACGCCGTTTTCCAGCAGGGCCTCGCAGATGGACGTGCCGCGCTCGGCGCTGATCTGTTTGCCCTGCGGGCAGTATTCGGAATGTGGCAAAACGGTGATGATGGGCATGGCACGATCGGCATGAAAGTTTCAGGATGGCGTTTTGGGCAGCGTGTCGGCGAGCTGCGCGATCTGCTCGACAGACTGGCCCGCCAGTGCACGCTGGATGCTGCGGTTCATGCGGCGCTGCGCAAATGCATCGGTCTGCCGCGTCAGCGTTTCGGTGGCCTGGCGAATCTGCTCGATGTCTCCGCTCTGTTCGGCCTGCGCCAGCGCGGCCATGTCGGCGTGTATCTGCGCGTCTTCCTCGGCAGTCAACAGGTCGCGGTCGAACTGCATGGCAGCGCGCGTTGCGGCCAAAAGGGCTTGCGCCTCCACCCGCGCCTCCTGCAGCATGCGGGCATCGCGGTCATCTGCAGCGTGCGCCACGCTGTCTTGCAGCATCTGCGCGATCTGCGCGTCGTCCAGGCCGTAAGAGGGTTTGACCTGCACCTGGGCCTGCACCCCCGTGGTCAGTTCCTGCGCGCTGACTTCGAGCAGGCCGTCGGCATCGACGGCAAAGGTCACGCGGATGCGCGCAGCCCCCGCCACCATCGGCGGAATGCCACGAAGCTCGAAGCGCGCCAGTGAACGGCAGTCGCTCACCAGTTCGCGTTCGCCCTGCACCACATGAATGGCCATGGCGGTCTGTCCGTCGCGGAAGGTGGTGAAGTCCTGCGCGCGGGCCTGAGGGATGGTGCTGTTGCGCGGCAGGATGTGCTCGACCAGTCCGCCCATGGTTTCCACCCCGAGCGACAGGGGAATGACGTCAAGCAGCAGCACGTCGTCGGCCCCGGCATTGCCTGCCAGCGCGTTGGCCTGAATGGCGGCGCCCAGCGCCACCACCTGATCGGGATCGAGGTTGGTCAGCGGCGCCTTGCCCATGGCGCGCGCAACCGCCTGGCGGATCATGGGCATGCGCGTGGCGCCGCCCACCAGCACCACGCCCTGCACTTCCGAGGCGCTGACCCGCGCGTCGCTCAAGGCATGGTGGAGCATCCCGAGGGTGCGTTGCACCAGGTCTGCACTGGCCTGCTCGAAATCGGCACGCAGCAAGGCGCCGGTGTGATGCGTGCCATCGGGCAGCGGGACGGTGTACTGGACGGCATCGGTCGTGCTCAGCGACTCCTTGGCCTGGCGCGCGGCCATTCGCCACTGCCGCTGCAAGCTCGTCGACAGATCGGGATTGCCGGTCTGCTGCCGCATCAGCGCCTCGATGCGCTGGTCGAAGTCGTCTCCGCCCAGCGCCGTATCCCCGCGGGTGGCGACGACTTCGAACACCCCCTTGGTCAAGCGCAGGATCGAAAGATCGAAGGTGCCGCCGCCCAGGTCGTAGATCACATACAGCCCCTCGACGCCCTGATCCAGACCGTAAGCCAGGGCGGCCGCCGTGGGCTCGTTGATCAGCCTCAGGACATGCAGTCCAGCGAGTTGCGCGGCATCCTTGGTGGCCTGGCGCTGCGCATCGTCGAAATAGGCGGGCACGGTGATCACCGCGCCGACCAACTCCCCGCCCAGCGTGTCCTCGGCCCGCCAGCGCAGCACCCGCAGGATGTCGGCGGAAGCCTGGACCGGCGTGATTTCGCCCGCCGCCGTCTGGAAACGAACGACGCGCGGGTCGTGGGCGATACGGTAATGCGCAAGCGCCGCCTGCGGCAGATCGCCCGGGCTGCGCCCCATGAAACGCTTGACCGAGACCAGCGTATTGGCAGGATCGATCGCCTGCTCCTCGCGCGCGCGCAGGCCCACTTCGGCACGGCCATCGGCGTGGTAGTGCACAACCGAAGGCAGCAGCACCTGGCCCTGGGTATCGAGCAGGCATTGCGCCGAGCCGTTGCGCACGGCGGCGACGAGGGAATGCGTCGTCCCCAGATCGATGCCCACGGCACGCCGGTGCTGATGCGGGTCGGGCGACTGTCCGGGTTCGGAAATTTGCAACAAGGCCATGGCAAGGGAAACGGAATCGCTCAGCCCGGACGGTGCCGACCACGGACGCCGGAGCAAGACATCAAGAAAGAGTGGACTACCGCGCGGCAGGCTGCGGCAAAGCATCCGCCGTGCGCCGCAATTCTTCGGCAAAGCGGTCGAGAAAAAGCAGGGCGCGTACCTGCTCGGCTGCCACTTCGGGCGCATTCTGCTCGTCGAGCGCCTGGCGTATCGCTTCGAGACGCTCGGCGCGCTGCGTCTGCACTTCAGCCTGCAGCGCCTGGAGCCCGGCTGGATCGGCAGCTTGTCGCAAATCGTCGAGGGTTTCCCGCCATTGCATCTGCTGCAGCAGAAATTCGGCTGGCATGGCGGTATTGTTCTCTGCCTGGATCGGCACGCCGCGCCGCTCGCACAGATAGGACGCGCGCTGCACCGGGTTCTTGAGGGTGAGATAGGCCGCATTGGCCTGCGCCGCCCATTGCATGGCCAGGCGCTTGTCGCGATCGCTGCCGGAAGCGAAACGGTCGGGGTGCACCTGCGACTGCACCGCCAGCCGCGCTCGCTCCAGTCGCGCCACATCGACGGCAAAGGTCTCGGGAAGGCCGAACAAGGCGAAGTAGGACTGGTTGAGATCCATCAGATCAAGCCGACGAAGCGGAGGCAAACAAGCGCAAGCAAACAAGCCGGCCGCAGACAGGCGGGCGGCGGCGATGGGCACGCATCTGCCCGATCAGACGCGGAACGATTCGCCGCAGCCGCAGCGATCTTTCTCGTTGGGGTTGTTGAACTGGAAACCTTCGTTCAATCCCTGACGGATGAAGTCGAGCTCGGTACCGTCCACATAGGCCAGACTCCTGGGATCGACCAGGATTTTGACACCGTGACTCTCGAAGGTCAGATCATCCTCTGCCGCCTGATCGACGAATTCGAGCTTGTAGGCCATGCCGGAGCAACCCGTGGTCTTCACGCCCAGACGCACCCCCATCCCGGCACCGCGTTTGGCGAGATGGCGCTGCACCTGCTGCGCGGCACGCTCGGTCAATGTGACAGACATCTTCTTTCCTCGTTGCGGCAATCAGGCGGGCTGGGCCTGCTCGGCCTGGCGTGATGACGCTGCACCCTTCGGGTCATGGCGCTTCTGATAATCGCTGACCGCCGCCTTGATGGCGTCTTCGGCCAGAATGGAGCAATGGATCTTGACCGGCGGCAGCGCCAGTTCCTCGGCGATCTGGCTGTTGCGGATTTCGAGCGCCTGGTCGAGCGTCTTGCCCTTGACCCATTCGGTGACCAGGGAGGACGAGGCGATGGCCGAGCCGCAGCCGTAGGTCTTGAAGCGGGCATCCTCGATCACGCCCTGATCGTTGACGCGAATCTGCAGCTTCATCACGTCACCGCATGCCGGGGCGCCCACCATGCCGGTGCCGACCTGCGGATCGTCCTTGGCGAAAGAACCCACATTGCGCGGGTTTTCATAGTGATCCACCACTTTGTCACTGTAAGCCATGATCGTGTCCTCCTCGAAGCGCCCGCCGAAAGCGGCGAGCGACACATCCAATAATTCCGATTTCTATTGTCGGCTATTTGTACAACCCTGATGCGGATAGGCGCTTAGTGCGCCGCCCACTGGATGGTGCTTAGGTCGATGCCTTCCTTGTACATATCCCAAAGCGGCGAGAGGTCGCGCAGCTTGGCCACGCTCTCGCGCAACTGGCGCACGGCGGAATCGATTTCCTCCTCCGTGGTGTAGCGGCCGATGGTCATGCGCAGCGAGGAATGCGCCAACTCGTCGCTCCGCCCCAGGGCGCGCAGCACATACGAGGGCTCCAGGCTGGCCGAAGTGCAGGCCGAGCCGCTGGACACCGCAATGCCCTTGATCGCCATGATCAGCGATTCGCCCTCGACGTAGTTGAAGCTGATGTTGAGGTTGTGCGGTACGCGGCGCTCGAGGTCGCCGTTCACATAGACCTCCTCGATGTCCTTGAGTCCGTCGAGCAGGCGCTGCTGCAGCATGCGGGCGCGCTCGATGCTCGCGCCGAGTTCGGCCTTGGCGATGCGAAAAGCCTCGCCCATGCCCACGATCTGATGCGTGGGCAGGGTCCCCGAACGCAGGCCGCGTTCATGTCCGCCGCCATGCATTTGCGGAATCAGCCGCACGCGCGGCTTGCGCCGCACATACAGCGCGCCGATGCCCTTGGGGCCATAGGTCTTGTGCGAGGCCAGGCTCATCAGATCGACCGGCCAGGCCTGCAGATCGATCACCATCTTGCCGGTGGCCTGCGCGGCATCGACGTGGAAAACGATGCCACGTTCGCGACAGATGCGGCCGATTTCCGGAATGTCCTGAATCACGCCGATTTCATTGTTGACCAGCATGACCGAGACCAGAATGGTGTCCGGGCGCAGCGCCGCCTTGAGCACATCGAGATCGAGCAGGCCGTTGGGCTGCACATCGAGATAGGTGGCTTCAAACCCGCGGCGCTCCATTTCGCGCACCGTGTCGAGCACCGCCTTGTGCTCGGTCTTGACGGTGACGATGTGCTTGCCCTTGCCCTGGTAGAACTCCGCCGCACCCTTGATGGCGAGGTTGTTCGACTCGGTCGCGCCCGACGTCCAGATGATTTCCTTGGCGTCGGCGTTGATCAACTCGGCCACCTGCTCACGGGCCTTCTCCACCGCAGCTTCCGCCTCCCAGCCCCAGGCATGGCTGCGCGAGGCCGGGTTGCCGAAATGCTCGCGCAGCCAGGGAATCATGGCATCGACCACGCGCGGGTCCACGGGCGTGGTCGAAGCATAGTCCAGGTAAATGGGGAGATGCGGCGTGATCGACATGGTGGGAATGCTCAGGAAAAAGAATTTGTCATGCGAAGAATCACCCGACGCTCACTGCTGGTCAGAGCCGCCGGGCTTGAAACTCTTGAAACCGACCTCAGCCCAGCGTCTGCGCGAGGTTGAACACCGAATTCGGCGCCTTGACCTTGATCGGCTTGGCCGTCACCGGAAGCGGCGACACGGGTTTGCGGGTCACGGCCACCTCTTCCACCGTGACTCCCCTGGCGAGGTTCTGCTCCACCAACCCTTTGAGGTTGACCGAATCGAGAAACTCCACCATCTTGGCGTTGAGCTGAGCCCATAGGTCGTGCGTCATGCAAGGGCCGCTGTCTTCGCCATTGCAGTTTTCCTTGCCACCGCACTGAGTGGCATCGAGCGGCTCGTCCACGGCGATGATGATGTCGGCAATGCTGATCTCTTCGGCTTTGCGTGAGAGTGTGTAGCCGCCGCCGGGCCCGCGCACGGAGTCGACCAGTTCATGACGGCGCAGCTTGCCGAACAGCTGCTCCAGATAAGAAAGCGAAATATGCTGGCGCTGGCTGATGCCCGCCAGAGTCACGGGGCCCAAGTGTTGACGCATGGCCACGTCGATCATCGCGGTTACGGCAAAACGTCCTTTGGTGGTCAGTCGCATGGCGGCTCTCCTCAACATGAATGATGGCCAGTTGCAACGTCAGGGCGGTTGCCTTGGGGTAGGCTTGCAGCAGACATTACACAGTGCCGGAATGAAAATACCCGACGAAATTTTGGGGCGATCATAAGATTCCCGATGTTTTTCGTCAACTACTCAGACTTTTCTCACCCCCCAAAGTTCCGAGGCAGAAGACAAATTTTTCTATGGCGGGCGCAGGGGCATTCAAGCCCCATGGTTTATGCTGATTGGCGAATCAATCGAACGCATCAATAGAACCCATGCGACTGACCCTGCGGCAGATGGAAGTGCTGGTGGAAATAGCGCATAGCCGCAGCGCCACCGCCGCAGGCGAAGCCCTGTCCATGTCGCAATCCGCCGTCAGCGCGGCTCTGGCCGAACTGGAGGCGCAACTGGGCGAGCGGGTATTCGACCGGGTGGGCAAGCGCCTGGTCTTGAACGATTCCGGTCGGCTGCTTCTGCCCCGGGCCATGGCCATTCTCGACCAGACGCGCGGTATCGAAGCGCTGTTCGGCGCCGGGGCTGCTGCATTGCGCCTTGGCGCGAGCAGCACCGTGGGCAACGCCATCGTGCCGGACATCATGGCGGCCTTCTGCCGCGAGTTTCCCGCCGCCCAGTTCTGTCTGCGCGTGGGCAATACCCAATCCATCGCCGAGGCGGTGGCGCAGTTCGAGGTCGATCTCGGGCTGGTCGAAGGCGCCTGCCACCGAGATGATCTGGCGATCCAACCCTGGCTGCGCGATGATCTGGTCGTGGTCTGCGCCCCCGGCAACCCGCTGGCGGGCCGCGAGGTCGGACTGGACGAGCTGCGCGCTGCCCGATGGCTGCTGCGCGAGGTCGGTTCGGGCACACGCGAGACGGTCGAAACGCTGCTGCTCGACCAATTGCACGGTTTCGACCGCGCCATGGTGCTGGGCAGTTCGGAGGCTATCCGCAGCGCGGCCATCGTCGGCCTGGGGGTGGCCTGCATGCCCCGGCGGTTGGTGCGCGATGCGCTGGAACGCGGCCAGCTCGTCACCGTGCGCAGTCCGCTGGCGCCCATGCACCGCACGCTCTACATCGTGCATCACCAGAAAAAAACCTTCTCCCAGGCGCTGCAACGTTTTCTGCAGTTCTGCCAGACTTGGCAGGACGATGTTTCCACTCCTGACTGATCCACAAAATCCCTTGCCATGAACTCAGATCCTGTCGCCCCCGTCACTCCCCGCCTCACCGCGCTGTCGCATGGTGGCGGCTGTGGCTGCAAGATTGCGCCGGGCGTGCTGTCCGACATCCTGAAAAAAAACGCACCGCTGCTGCCCAGGCCGCAGGCCCTGCTGGTCGGCAACGAATCTTCGGATGATGCTGCGGTTTACCTGCTCAACCCCGAGCAGGCGCTGATTGCCACCACCGATTTTTTCATGCCCATCGTGGACGATCCCTTCGACTTCGGGCGGATCGCCGCGACCAATGCCATTTCCGACATCTACGCCATGGGCGGCACTCCCATCATGGCGCTGGCGCTGGTGGGCATGCCCATCGGCACCATCCCGTTGGAGACCATTGCCGACATTCTGCGCGGCGGCGAAACCATCTGTGCGCAGGCCGGCATTCCCATCGCCGGAGGGCACAGCATCGATTCGGTCGAGGCGATCTACGGACTGGTGGCCATGGGTCTGGCGCACCCCAGCCACATCCGCCGCAACGACAGCGCCCAAATCGGTGACGTGATCGTGCTGGGTAAACCGCTGGGCGTGGGCATTCAGTCGGCTGCGCTCAAAAGCGACGCGCTCGATGCCGCGGGTTACGCGCGCATGATCGCCCACACCACGCAACTCAACACCCCCGGCAAGTCGCTGGCGCAACTGCCCGGCGTGCATGCCCTCACCGACGTCACCGGTTTCGGTCTGCTCGGCCACCTGCTGGAAGTCTGCCGCGGCTCGGGTCTGCGGGCCGAAGTGCATTTCGCCGACGTGCCCCTCATCGAAGGCGTGGCGGAACTGGCCAGCTCGGGCCACACCACGGGCGCGTCGCGCCGCAACTGGGCCGGCTATGGTGCAGAAGTCGCGCTCGCCGCCGATCTGCCGCCGCTGGCGCAAACCCTGCTCACCGATCCGCAGACCTCCGGCGGCCTGCTCGTGGCCTGCTCACCGGAGCAGGTCGGCGAGGTGCTGCGCATCTTCCGCAACGAGGGCTTTGCCCAGGCCGCCGTCATCGGCATATTGAAGCCGGGCACTCCGGGCATCGACGTGCGCGCCTGAGCGGCCCCGCCCGGCCGCCCGAAGGGGGCGTTCAACTCCCTTGGGGAGTCGAGCGTAGCGAGGAGGGTAGTCCAGTGAGCGCTGCCGTCTTTCTTGCCGCTCATTTCCTTGCTCTGTGGCGATTGGCGCCACGGAGTGCAAGGCTTTTCACCCCCCATTGCTGCGGGCAAACCCGAGTCCGAGAAGTTCGGTTCGCGTCTGTTACATCCCTATACTTCGGCCGCGGACTGTTTCATCTCTGTCATGCGATGAATCCATGCCATGACAGTTGACTGAACAAGCAGCCGCCTACGACTCGTTCACAAAAAAATTCGGGAGATGTCTTGAACGCCTTACTTGCCCTGTCCCGCGGGATCGACTGGCTCAACGAGCGCGTGGGCCGCCTCGCCCTCTGGCTCATCCTGGCCTCGGCCATCATCAGCGCGCTCAACGCCGTGGTGCGCAAAGCCTTCGACTACAGCTCGAACGCCTTTCTGGAAATCCAGTGGTACCTGTTCGCCGCGGTGTTTCTGCTGGCCGCCGGCTACACCTTCTTGCACAACGAGCATGTGCGCATCGACGTGATCTCCAGCAAACTTTCTCCACGCGGACGCAACTGGATCGACATTTTCGGCATCGTGTTCTTCCTGTTTCCCTTCGTGGTCGAAACCGTGCGTCTGTCGCTGCCGACCGTGATCAACGCCATCGCCTCGGGCGAAATGTCGAGCAATGCCGGCGGGCTGATCCGCTGGCCGGTCTACATCCTGGTGCCGATCGGTTTTTCGCTGCTGGGGCTGCAGGGCATCTCCGAGCTGATCAAGCGCGTGGCTTTTCTTCGCGGCCTTATCGACGATCCGCTGGTGAAAAAGACGGAAAAAACGGCCGAAGAAGAACTGGCCGAATTCATGCTGGCGCAGAAACAAAAGCAGAAGGAGGCGAAGTAAATGACCGCCTTCCTCGTTGCGAATATCGCGCCCATCATGTTCGGGGCGCTGGTGGTGTTTCTGCTGGTGGGCTTCCCGGTGGCGTTCAGTCTGGCCGCGTGCGGCCTGCTGTTCGGCTTCATCGGCGTGGAACTCGGGCTGATGCCGCAGGCGCTGCTCGAAGCCATTCCGCTGCGCATCATCGGCATCATGCAGAACGACACCCTGCTGGCCATTCCCTTTTTCACTTTCATGGGGCTGATCCTGGAGCGCAGCGGCATGGCCGAGGATCTGCTGGAGACCATCGGGCAGTTGTTCGGCCCGATCCGCGGCGGCCTGGCCTTTGCAGTCATTCTGGTGGGCGCGCTGCTGGCGGCAACCACCGGCGTGGTGGCGGCCTCGGTCATTTCGATGGGCCTGATCTCACTGCCCATCATGCTGCGCTACGGCTACGACCGGCGTCTGGCATCCGGCGTGATCGCCGCTTCGGGCACGCTGGCGCAGATCATTCCACCCTCGCTGGTGCTCATCGTCATGGCCGACCAGCTCGGCCGCAGCGTGGGCGATATGTACAAGGGCGCGTTCATTCCCGGCTTCTTGCTCACCGGGCTGTATCTCGCCTATGTGATTGGCGTCACGCTGGTCAAGCCGCAATGGGCGCCTGCGCTGCCGCCCGAGGCACGCACCCTGCGCGAACCCAATGGCGACAGCGGTCTGCGCTCGTTGGGCATCCTGTTCGGCCTGGTGCTGATTTCCAGCATCGTGCTGGCCGGGAACTACGACGCACTGCTGAGCTGGCGTGCCGGCCACGAAGTCACCGCCGCGCTGGATGAAACCATCGTGGTGGCGATGAGCTTCGGGGTGCTGTTGTCGCTGGTGCTGGCCTTTCTCAATCGCGGTCTCAAACTCAATCTGCTGTCGCGCATGGCCGAGCGCGTGACCTTTGCCCTGGTACCGCCGCTGACGCTGATCTTCCTCGTGCTGGGCACGATTTTCCTTGGCGTGGCCACGCCGACCGAAGGCGGGGCGATGGGCGCCGTGGGCGCACTGATCATGGCGCTCAGCCGCAAGCGGCTCAATGTCGATCTGCTCAAACAGGCGCTCAACGCCACCACCAAACTCTCCACCTTCGTGCTGTTCATCCTCATCGGCTCCACGGTGTTCAACCTGGTGTTCCAGGGGCTCGATGGGCGCGTCTGGGTGGAGCATCTGCTCACCACTCTGCCCGGCGGGGTGCTGGGCTTTCTCATCGTGGTGAATATCCTGGTGTTCGTGCTGGCCTTCTTCCTCGACTTTTTCGAGCTGTCGTTCATCATCATCCCGCTGCTCGGGCCGGTGGCCGAGAAGCTGGGCATCGACCTGATCTGGTTCGGCGTGCTGCTGGCGGTGAACATGCAGACCTCGTTCATGCACCCGCCCTTCGGCTTCGCGCTGTTCTATCTGCGCAGCGTCGCCGCCAAGGATGATTACACCGACAGGGAAACCGGCAAGCGCATCGCTCGCGTCACCACCGGTCAGATCTACTGGGGTGCGGTGCCCTTCGTGATCATCCAGATCATCATGGTCGGCTTGATCATCGCCTTCCCCGGCCTGGTCACCAGCGGCCTGGGTCACCACAAGGAAGTGGACATCGACAAGGTGCAGATCATCGGGCCTTCGGATGACAGCAGCTACGCGCCCATCGTCCCGCCGAGCTTCGGTGGCTCCGAGGCCGCGCCGGCCGCCGAGGAAGAAGATCCCGCCGCAGCGCTGATGCGTTCGCTCCAGCCCGAACCGGCCAGCGCGGCATCCAGGTAAGGCGCAGCAACAACGGGAGTCATGTGGTTTCGTCAGCAATCAATTGCTTGAGGTCATGCACAAAAGCCTCGGGAGGATTGCTGTCGGAACCGAGCAGATGAATGCGCCCGCTGCGGCCGAAGATATACACGCCGGCGCTGTGATCGACCACATAGTTCCCTTGCGCATCGGGCTTTCCATAGCTGAATATCACACGATAACGGCGTGTAATCGCATCGATTTCTTTCATCGTCCCGGTCAGTCCGATCGCGTTCGGGCTGAACGCCTGGGTGTACGCCCTGAGAATGGTGTGGGTGTCCCGCTTGGGATCGACGCTGACGAACAGAATGCGCACATCCTTGCCTTCGGGTCCCAGTTGCTGCACCACGTTGGACATGAGCTGCATGGTGGTCGGACAGACATCGGGGCAATGGGTGTAGCCGAAATAGAGCAGGACGATCTTGCCCTTGTAGTTGTCCGCCGTGACCTTTTGCCCCAGATCGTTGGTGAGATGGAACTCCAGATCGGGCATCACGCCGGTGATATTGCTGAGTTCCCAAGTCTGGTTGTTAGAGTGTCCGCAGCCCGCCAGCGGCAGGGCCAGAGCGCCCAGCAAAACGAGGCGGCGCGACAGAAATGAGGAGGAGGACCACGTCATGGTGAATTCCGCGAAAAACGTCTGTTTTCAAATCAACCCGCATTGTGCCGCGTCTGGATCGGCCAAGCGTCACAACTCTTTACCGGGACAGGCGCAACCAAAAAACCGCTCAGCCACTCCAATGCGCTCTGACTGCATCTGGAGTGCGCCATGTCCAAACCTGCCTTTCTCAAAGCCTTGCTGGCCGGTGGACTCACCACCCTGGCCACTGCGGCGCTCACGGTTCACGCCGCCAGCGCGCCCAAGGCTCCGCTGGTCGCCATCCATGTGTTGCATCTGGCCCCGCTCACTCATCACGCCCTGCCCCTGGTCGCACTATCGCCGGGACAGCGCGTGATGGTGGTGAATGACACCCAGCGTCCCCTGCAGGTCAAGGGCCAGGTACGCGGCAGCAGCGCTTAGTCGCAGCGCTTGGTCGTCTCAAACCAGCTTCTGCCACCAGCTTTTGTGCGCATCGGCGAGGAGCTGGCGCACATCATGGGCGATGCCTTCGGGCGGGGTCAACTCGGTGCCGATGAGTCGTCCTTTGCCATGCGGGCCGAAAACATAGATCGCAGCGCTGTGATTGACCACGTAGTTCCCATGCGCATCGGGTTTGCCATAGGAATAGCTGACGTGATAGCGGCCCGCCAGCGTCCTGGTCTGAGCCACCGTGCCGCTCAGACCGATGGCGCTGGACATGAAGGCATGCACATAGGCGTCGAGCACTTTGGGGGTATCGCGCTTGGGGTCGACCGTGACGAAGATGACCTGCACATCCTTGGCAAGAGGCCCGAGCAACTGCTCGGCGCGGGCCAGATGCGCCATGGTGGTCGGGCAGACGTCCGGGCAGTGCGTGTAGCCGAAATACAGCAGCACGACCTTGCCGGAAAAGTCTTTTGAGGATTCCAACTGGCCGCTGCTCGAAGCCATGTCGGTGAACTGCAGCGGTTGCATGACCTTCGGGCCGATATAGTCCATCGCCCATTTCTGCTGTTCTTCATGCTGCGCACAGCCCGTCAAGGCCAAGGTCAGGGCTAAACCTGCGAATGACAAACGAAACATGGCACTCCTCCCCATCGGTCCTTGGTAAAAGAACGGAGCGGCCCGCCCAGGTTTGGTTCGCGGCGCTTGCGGGTAGTCACAACTTTCACACCTCGTCTTGCCCGCGGATCCTGCCTGCGGAAAACCCCCTGTGCAGCCCCCGCGTTCCTGTGTAGATTGGCGTCAATGGCCCGTCGGACTTGAAGAGTCCAGGCGAATGATCGACGGGCTGTCAATGGTTAATTGATGATCATGCCAGCCGATGTTTTTCCAAATCTTCCAGGGAACTGGTACGGCAGCGCTCGCTTTGCCGGGCTCTGCGCCGTTGTGCTGGCCGGTTTCATCGGGTCTTTCGAAGCCCATGCGGCAACTGGCAAGCAAGCGCCGAACACCCAGCAACAAGCCGTACAACAAACCGTCCTTCTGGGCTTGAATTTCGGCCTTGCCGTCGGCAATCAGCAGGAGCAGTACGTCGCCGCCCAAAAGCTGACCTCGCTGGTGGGCAGCGCCATCCAGCGCAAAGTCATCTGGGAAAGCGGTTTCAATCTGGCCAAACTCCAGACTGCGGGCCGCGATGGCACCCCGCCCTACCGCTTCGCCTTCGTCAAACCGCCCAATCTCACCGCCGTGCTGCTGGCCAAGGGCTGGCATCTGGTGGCCGTGGGGCAGAACACCCTGCACTTTGGCACCGATCTCATCGCCCAGTCCTGCCCGGGGCAGGCAGGCAAGGTATTGCTGGGCGGGAGTTCCCTGAGCATTCTGGGCATGAGCGCCCTGCCGCCGCAGGTCTGCGTGCCCGCCGATCGGGTCTGGCGGTCGCCTTCGGCCATCATGCTGGCGCCGAAACAGGGCAGCCTGGTCGATCTCGTCGCGCAGAAAATCTGGCGCGAGCAGGGCGGCTCGCTGCCCCGCATCTCCCGGGTGAAAACGCAGAACGCGGTGATCGGCCTGATGCGCGACATGCATGTGGCCGCAGTCGGCGTGGTCACCCCGGTGGTGGCCAAGGCCTGGGCCGCGCAGGGCGGTGTGGTGCTGGCGCACCGGCCCATGCCCTTCTGGGCGCTGGTGGCTGCGCCCGACGTGCCCCAGCAACAGGTGCAAGCGGTACGCAGCGCGCTGCTCGGAGCTTCCGCCAGCGAGGTGAACCATGCGCTGCGCATTCCGGGATGGGAAGCCGGCGACCCCCAGCAGTACGCCGACTTCCTGAAGTGGCTCGAAGGCTGAAGGGCTGAAGCCCTCTCGCCCCTTGGACTTCAACCGCGGTCGAACACGATCTCGCCGTTCCTGACATCGACCGGGATCACGTCCTTCGGCCCGAACCGGCCTTCGAGGATCAGCTTGGCCAGCGGGTTCTCGATGCGGCTCTGGATGGCGCGCTTGAGCGGCCGCGCGCCGAACACCGGATCGAATCCGGCACGAGCGATTTCCGCCAGCGCCGCGTCGCTGACGTCCAGTCGCATGTCGAGCTGCGCCAGCCGCTCCTCCAGGCTGCGCATCTGGATGCGGGCGATGTCGGCGATCTGCGCTTCGCCCAAGGCGTGGAACACCACCACCTCGTCAATGCGGTTGAGGAATTCGGGACGGAAATGCTGCTTGACCTCGTCCCACACCGCGTCGCGGATGACCTGATGCGGCTGCCCGGCCATCGCCATGATGTGGTGCGAGCCAAGGTTGGAAGTCATCACGATCACCGTGTTCTTGAAGTCGACGGTGCGCCCCTGGCCGTCGGTCAGGCGGCCGTCGTCGAGCACCTGCAGCAGCACGTTGAACACGTCCGGGTGCGCCTTCTCGACTTCATCGAGCAGGATCACGCTGTACGGCTTGCGCCGCACCGCCTCGGTCAGGTAGCCGCCCTCCTCGTAGCCGACATAGCCGGGCGGCGCGCCGATCAGCCGCGCGACCGAGTGCTTTTCCATGAATTCGCTCATGTCGATTCGCACCATGTGCTCGTCGGTATCGAACAGGAACTCGGCCAGCGCCTTGGTCAGCTCGGTCTTGCCCACACCGGTGGGCCCGAGGAAAAGGAAGGAGCCATACGGCCGGCGCGGATCGGACAGCCCGGCGCGCGAGCGGCGGATGGCGTCGGACACCGCGCGGATGGCCTCATCCTGCCCGACGACGCGGCGGTGCAGGCGCTCTTCCATGTGCACCAGCTTGTCGCGCTCGCCCTGCATCAGCTTGGACACCGGGATGCCGGTCGAGCGCGACACCACCTCGGCGATTTCCTCCGCCCCGACCTGGGTGCGCAGCAGCCGGCGCCCCTGCGTCTGGCCGCCCGCGGTCTCCTTGGCCTGCGCTTCGTGCAGCCGGCGTTCGAGTTCGGGCAGGCGGCCGTACTGCAGCTCGGCGACCTTGTTGAAGTCACCCTTGCGCTTGAGTTCCTCGATCTCGAAGCGGATTTTGTCGATCTCTTCCTTGACCTGCGCCGAGCCCTGCACCGCGGCCTTCTCGGCCTTCCAGATCTCGTCCAGGTCGGCGTATTCGCGGTCGAGCTTGGCGAGTTCCTCGTCGATCAGCGCCAGCCGCTTGCGCGAGGCTTCATCCTTCTCCTTTTCGACTGCGGCCTTTTCGATCTTGAGCTGGATGCGCCGCCGGTCGAGCTTGTCCATCGCCTCGGGCTTGGAGTCGATCTCGATCTTGATCTTGGCCGCGGCCTCGTCGATCAGGTCGATCGCCTTGTCGGGCAGGAAGCGGTCGGTGATGTAGCGGTGGCTCAGCTCGGCCGCGGCGACGATCGCCGGGTCGGTGATCTCGACGCCGTGGTGCACCTCGTATTTTTCCTGCAGGCCGCGCAGGATGGCGATGGTGTCCTCCACGCTGGGCTCGTCGACCATCACTCTCTGGAAGCGGCGCTCCAGCGCGGCGTCCTTCTCGATGTATTTGCGGTATTCGTTGAGCGTGGTGGCGCCGATGCAGTGCAGCTCGCCGCGGGCCAACGCCGGCTTGAGCATGTTTCCCGCGTCCATCGCGCCCTCGGCCTTGCCGGCGCCGACCATGGTGTGGATTTCGTCGATGAACACGATGGTCTGGCCGGCGTCCTGCGCCAATTCCTTGAGCACGTTCTTGAGCCGTTCCTCGAACTCGCCGCGGTACTTGGCGCCGGCGAGCAGCAGCGCCATGTCGAGCACCAGCAGGCGCTTGCCGCGCAGACTGTCGGGAACCTCGTCGTTGACAATGCGCTGCGCCAGCCCCTCGACGATGGCGGTCTTGCCCACGCCGGGCTCGCCGATGAGCACCGGGTTGTTCTTGGTGCGGCGCTGCAGTACCTGGATGGTGCGGCGGATTTCGTCATCGCGGCCGATCACCGGGTCGAGCTTGCCCTGGCGGGCGCGTTCGGTCAGATCCAGTGTGTATTTCTTGAGCGATTCGCGCGCGCCCTCGGCCTCGGCGCTGTCGACGCTCTGCCCGCCGCGCACGGCTTCGATGGCGGATTCGAGCGATTTGCGGGTGAGACCGTGCTCACGCGCGATGCGCCCGGCCTCGCCCTTGTCGTCGGCCACCGCGAGCAAAAACAGCTCGCTGGCAATGAACTGGTCGCCGCGCTTGGTCGCTTCTTTTTCCGTGACATTGAGCAGGCCATTGAGCTCGCGGCTGACCTGCACATGGCCGTCGGTGCCCTCGACCTCCGGCAGACGGTCGATGGCCTGCGCCACGGCGGAGGTCAGCCCCGGCACATTCACGCCCGAGCGTGCAAGTAGCGCCTTGGGTCCATCCTGCCCGAGCAGGGCGTGCAGCAGATGCACCGGCTCGATATAGGCGTTGCTGTGGTTGACCGCAAGCGACTGTGCGTCGGCAAGCGCTTCTTGAAACTGGGTAGTGAGTTTTTCGATCCGCATGGAATCCTCCGTCATGAACTGCCGCATAGATACGGCTTTTCAGGTGGATTTTCAAGCGCGGGTGTGTCGGTTCTGTTGCGCTGTGTTCAGCTCAGATCGATTTCAGCGCTTGAGCTTGGCGAAAGCCGCCGCCATGGCGGTGTTTTGCGATGCGGGTGCGGCGGCTGCGCGGCGGCCATCCGATCGCCCCGCCTCCTGACGGACACGCGGGCGAGTGGCGCCCTGCCCCGCCTGCGCACGCGCGGCATCGCGCGCGGGGTCGGCAGGCCGCATCGACAGCGCGATGCGCTTGCGCGCCACATCGACCTCGACCACGCGCACCTTGACGATGTCGCCGGTCTTGACCACCTCGCGGGCGTCGTTCACGAAGCGCTGCGCCATTTGCGAGACATGCACCAGGCCGTCCTGGTGCACGCCCAGATCGACGAAGGCGCCAAAGGCGGTGACATTGGTGACCGTGCCCTCCATCTGCATGCCGGGCTGGAGCTGGGCGATGTCGTGCACGCCATCGAGCAGCCGGGCCGTGCGGAATTCGGGGCGCGGATCGCGGCCGGGCTTCTCCAGCTCGGCGAGCACGTCGCGCACGGTGAACGCGCCGAAGCGCTCATCCACGAACTGTTCGGGGCGCAGCCGGGAGAGGGCTTCGCGCTGCCCCATCAGCGCCTCGATGGGGCGCCCGGCAGCGGCCAGCAGGCGTTCGACCAGCGGATAGCTCTCGGGGTGCACGCCGGTGCGGTCCAGCGGATTGTCGCCGCCGTTGATGCGCAGAAAACCCGCGGCCTGCTCGAAGGTCTTGTCGCCCAGACCGCGCACCGCCTTGAGCGCCTCGCGGTTGGCAAAGGCGCCGCTCTGGTCGCGGTGCAGCACGATCTGTTCGGCGATGCGCGCGCTCAAACCGGCGACGCGAGCGAGCAATGGCGCCGAGGCGGTGTTCAGATCCACGCCGACGGCGTTCACGCAGTCTTCGACGATGGCGTCGAGCTTGCGCGACAACGCCGTCTGGTTCACGTCGTGTTGATACTGCCCCACGCCGATGCTCTTGGGGTCGATCTTCACCAGCTCGGCCAGCGGGTCCTGCACCCGGCGGGCGATGGACACCGCCCCGCGCAGGCTCACGTCCAGATCGGGAAACTCGCGGCTGGCCAGGCTGCTGGCCGAGTAGACCGAAGCGCCGGCTTCGCTCACCGTGAGCTTGGCCAGGCCGGGCCGGTTCACGCTGCGCAGCAGTTCGGCGGCGAGCAGATCGGTCTCGCGGCTGGCCGTGCCGTTGCCGATGGCGATGAGCTGCACGCCGTGACGTCGCACCAGCGCCGCCAGCGTGGCCAATGCGCCCTGCATGTCGCGCCGCGGCTCGAAGGGATAGACGGTGGCGGTGTCGAGCAGCTTGCCGGTGGCATCGACCACCGCGACCTTCACCCCGGTGCGGATTCCGGGGTCCAGTCCCATCACCACCTTGGGGCCGGCGGGCGCGGCCAGCAGCAGATCGCGCAGATTGGCGCCGAACACGTCGATGGCCACGGCCTCGGCCTGTTCGCGCAGCCGCGACAGCAGCTCGCGTTCCAGGGTGAGGGAGAGTTTGACCTTCCAGGTCCACTGCACCACCCGGCGCAGCCAGTCGTCTGCCGCACGTCCCTGATGGCTCCAGCCCAGCAGCACGGCCAAACGCCCCTCGGCCAGGGCGGTCAGCGTCGGCACGGTCGCCCCCTCCGCCGCGGGCGGCAGGTCGATGCGCGCATCGAGCACTTCTTGCGCGCGCCCGCGCAGCACGGCGAGGGCACGGTGCGAAGGCACTTTGTCCAGCGGCTCGGCGTAGTCGAAATAATCGCGGAACTTGGCGCCTTCCTGCTCTTTTCCGGCGCGCACCTGGCTCAACAGATGGCCGGTCTGCCACAGCCATTCGCGCATCGGCGCCACCACCGCCGGATCTTCGGCCCAGCGCTCACTCAGAATGTCGCGTGCGCCGTCGAGACAGGCCTGGGGCGTGGAGGTATCGGCCGCCTCGGTGCTGACTTGCGGGCGGACAAACCCGGCGGCGGCCTGCAACGGATCGGTCTGCGGCTGCCGCCACAGCAGGTCAGCCAACGGCTCCAGCCCGGCCTCGCGGGCCTTTTGCGCCCGGGTCACACGGCGCGGCTTGTACGGCAGGTAAAGATCTTCGAGCGCCTGCTTTTGCGTTGCCGCATCGATCGCCGCGCGGAGTTCGGGCGTGAGTTTGCCCTGCTCGGCGATGGACTGCAGCACCACGGCGCGCCGGTCTTCCAGTTCGCGCAGGTAAATCAGGCGCTCCTCCAGCATGCGCAGGTGGTCGTCGCTCATGCCGCCCGTCACCTCTTTGCGGTAGCGGGCGATGAAGGGCACGGTGGCGCCACCGTCCATCAACTCGATGGCCGCCTGAATCTGCGGGGCGGGAAGCTGCAGTTCGGCGCTGAGCGCCTGCAGCACCCGTCGCGCAGCGGCCTGGGGTTGGGCAAACGGGTTGGGAGTGGCACAATCGGCAACGGTCATGGCTGATCATCAAGTACGGGCAAAGCCCAGCAGTCTAACCAGCCCGTACCGTCTCCAGCATGGATTACAGCGCGTTCACCGGCAGCTTGAGATAGCTCACGCCATTGGCCTCAGGCTTGGGCATTTCGCCGGCGCGCACATTCACTTGCACCGAGGGCAGGATGAGAGCCGGCATGTTCAGCGTGGCGTCGCGCTTCTTGCGGAAGGCGACGAATTCTTCTTCGGTGGTCTGCGCGTTGAGCTGCACATTGCCCTCGCGCTCGGCCTGCACCGTGGTCTGCCAGATCGGCTCGCGCCCGCCGGGCATGTAGTCGTGGCAGAGGTAGAGCTTGGTCTCGGGCGGCAGGCTGTAGAGCTTCTGCACCGACTGGTAGAGCACATGCGCATCGCCGCCCGGAAAATCGCAGCGCGCCGTGCCGTAGTCGGGCATGAACAAGGTGTCGCCGACAAAGGCGCTGTCGCCGACCAGATAAGTCACGCAAGCCGGGGTGTGGCCGGGGGTGTGCATCACGCGGCCCTGCAGATTGCCGATGGCAAAGGTCTCGCCGTCCTTGAACAGATGGTCGAAGGGCGAGCCGTCGGTGGGTATGGTGCTGTCGTTGAACACCTGGCTGAACACTTTCTGCACGTCCTGTATGTGCTCGCCAATCGCGATTCGGCCGCCGAACAGCTTTTTGAGATAGGGCGCCGCCGAGAGATGATCGGCATGGGCGTGGCTTTCCAGCAGCCAGTCCACCGTCAGCCCCTGTTCGCGCACATAGGCGGCTATTCTGTCGGCAAAGTCGGTCCTGGTGCGGCCAGATGCGTAGTCGAAATCGAGCACGCTGTCGAGAATCGCGCAATGGCGGGTCTGCGGGTCGATGATGCAGTGCGTCGCCGTGAAGGTAGGCGCGTGAAACCAGCTCTGAACGATGGGGGTCTGCGTACTCATACGGGTATCTCCTAGGCGTGATGCGTTGCAGGAACACTATAGAAAAGCATATATTGTTTTTCCATTAGGAGTTACCTGATTGAGCCAAGTCAATGTCCAGCGCGCAAGATTTTGAAATCCCCAGCGTCGAGGTCATGCGCCGCAATTCGGAGCAGGCTGGCGCCTTGTTGAAAACACTCGGCAACCCGGATCGTTTGCTCATTTTGTGCCAGATCAACCGCGGAGAAATCTGCGTCAGCGATCTCGAAGCCGCCTGCGACGTCAGCCAACCCACGCTTTCGCAGCAACTCACCGTGCTGCGCGCCCAAGGGCTGGTGAAAACCCGGCGCGAGGGCAAGCGTGTGTACTACAGCCTGGCCAGCCCGGCGGCGAGCGCCGTGCTGATGACCCTCTACCAGATTTACTGCCGCGGCGAAACCGACCCGCCCGGCGAATGAGTTGTGATCGCGGCGCTCGCATGTCGCCGCGATCCGGCAAGCGGCCTGACCAGATCACTGGCTGGCGTCAATAAAACCAGAGACAAACATGCGATGTCACGAAGGAGAGACAAATGTTCACCATCGATTGGGCGCATTTCACGCCCGGTACGGCCCTGCTCGGCGGAGCGCTGATCGGCGCAGCGGCAGGGGCCATGGCGCTCGGCGGAGGGAAGATCGCCGGGATCAGCGGCATTTTGGGCGGCGCTCTCAACGAAGCCCTGCAGGCCAAACGGCCCACGCCGTGGCGACTGTGGTTTCTCGGCGGGCTGATCGCCGCGTCGTTCATCTGGGTGATGTTCCGCCCGGTGCCCGGTGCGCACTATGGTGAGTCGTGGCCGGTGATCGCCATCGGCGGATTGATCGTGGGCTTCGGCACCCGGCTGGGCTCGGGCTGCGCCAGCGGTCACGGCGTCTGCGGGCTGTCACGGTTCTCGCCGCGTTCGATGGCGGCAGTGGGCACCTTCATCGGCATGGGCATGGCAACCACCTTCGTCATGCGCCACCTGCTGGGAGGAGCCTGAGCCATGAAAACTCTCGCCTTTCTCAGCGGCATCGTGTTCGGAATCGGCCTGCTCGTGTCGGGCATGACCGATCCGGCCAAAGTCATCGCCTTTCTCGACATCGCCGGTACTTGGGACCCCAGCCTGATCCTGGTGATGATCACCGCCGTGGGGGTCGCGCTGGTGCCGATGCAACTGGCGCAAAGACGACCCCGATCGCTCATCGGCGAAAAAATCGCCTTTCCATCGACCCAGGGCATTACCGGCAAGCTCATCCTGGGAAGTGCCATTTTCGGCATCGGCTGGGGCATGACCGGCCTGTGCCCCGGACCGTCTCTGGCATCGCTGGCCGCCTCCACCTGGCAGGAGTCGCTGTTTTTCACCAGCATGGTCGCTGGCATGATCGGCTTCGAGTTGTGGCAGCGCATGGGCCAGCGCGCGCACAATACGTCCACCGTGGCGCCGGCCACCGCGGCCTCGCGCAAAACCTGAACGGCGCCACACAACCACCGCAATCCGCTGCGCCGGATTACGGTGGCTTTTTCCATTCCCCCCCCCTGCAATAACCGGGTTTTGATCCGATACAGAGCCGTCCAGACCGTGCCAGTTAGAATTTTGACTCTTTGATACATCCGGTTCCGCAAATGACTTTCGTCGTCACTGAAAACTGCATCCGTTGCAAATACACCGATTGCGTTGACGTCTGCCCGGTGGACTGCTTCCGCGAAGGCCCCAATTTCCTGGTCATCGATCCCGACGAATGCATCGATTGCGCCGTTTGCGTGGCTGAATGTCCGGCCAATGCCATCTACGCCGAAGAAGACGTGCCGGGCGACCAACAGGCTTTCATCAAGCTCAACGCCGAGCTGGCTCGCCAATGGCCCAGCATCACCAAGCGCAAGGCCCCGCCCGATGACGCGGACGAGTGGAAAGACAAGCCCGACAAGCTGCAATATCTGCAGCGTTGAAACCGCGCGCCTCACGTCTGTCTCGGCGCGGCGTTGTCGGCCGCCCTCTTTTCTTCACGGTTTTCTCACGACTTCTCTCGCATGGTCATGTCTCAAGCCTCCCTCGCAGCAAGCCCCGTTTCAGTCGCTGCCGACATCATCGAGACGGACGCTGTCATCATTGGCGCGGGTCCGGTCGGGCTGTTCCAGGTGTTCGAGCTCGGCCTGCTGGAGATCAAGGCCCACATCATCGACACCCTGGAGCACCCCGGCGGTCAATGTGTCGAGCTTTATCCCGACAAGCCGATTTACGACATTCCCGCCGTGCCGGTGTGCACCGGGCAGGAATTGACTGACAACCTGCTCAAGCAGATCGAGCCCTTCGGCGCGACATTCCACCTCGGGCAGGAAGTCACCACACTGGAACGCCAGACCGATGGTCGCTTCCTCTTGGAAACCACCAAATCCACCCGCCTGCTCGCCAAGACCGTTTTCATCGCCGCCGGAGTAGGTTCTTTTCAGCCCCGCACCCTCAAGGTGGACGGACTGGAAAAATTCGAGGGCAGTCAACTCTTCTACCGAGTACGCAACCCGGCGCAATTCGCCGACAAAAACCTGGTCATCGTAGGCGGCGGCGATTCCGCGCTCGACTGGGCGCTGCACTTCGTCCAGACCACCGAAAACAAACCTGAGAGCGTCACCCTCATCCACCGCCGCGATGGCTTTCGCGCCGCCCCCGCATCGGTCGCGCAAATGCATTCCCTGTGCGAACAGCATGAGATGCAGTTTCTCATCGGCCAGGTCACCGGTTACGAAGAAAAGGCCGACGGCCAGATGCACATGATCAAGGTCACGGGCAACGATGGCATCACCCGCCGCCTGCCGCTCGACGTGCTGCTGGTGTTCTTCGGCCTGTCACCCAAACTGGGCCCCATCGCGGAATGGGGACTGGAGATCGAACGCAAACAGCTCGTCGTCGACACCGAAAAGTTCCAGACCAGCGTCCCCGGCATCTTTGCCGTGGGCGACATCAACACCTATCCCGGCAAGAAAAAGCTCATACTCTCCGGCTTCCACGAAGCCGCCCTCGCCGCATTCGGCGCAGCGCCGTTCGTTTTCCCGGAGAAAAAGATTCACCTGCAATACACCACCACCAGTCCCAAACTGCACAAGGTGCTCGGGGTGGAAACGCCGGTGTTCGACTGAATTTGTTCGCGCACGACCGCAAAGGCCATTGACGACAGATCAATTGACCGATATAGTTATGCGCTTTGCTGTTCCTCGATAGCTCAGTCGGTAGAGCGCCGGACTGTTAATCCGTAGGTCCCTGGTTCGAGCCCAGGTCGAGGAGCCAAAACCTCTTTAGTTTCAAGCCCTTGCCGGGCCTCTGCGAAGTCCGTCGATGAAAATCGGCTCCACTGCAAAGGTACCGACATGAACGCACCGCAAGAAACGGCTGTTGCCGCAGCCGCCCCGACGCTGGCAGACATTGCCCGCCAGTATCTCGCTGCCTACACTGGCCGCGATACCACCCGAGCGCACCGCATTGGCGCCTGGGTTCGCCTTTTGGGCGAGCGCCCGCTGATTGCACTCTCCCCTGATGACATCGATGTCGCCTTGTCCCGACTGGCCGAAGAGCCTGCTCGCGTCTATGGCGGTCTCGACGCAGACGGAAAGCCGATCTTCCGTCGCAAGGCGGCCAAGCGCAGCGGGCCCACTCTCAACCGTTACCTGGTCGCCTTGGCGGCGCTCTACGCCTGGGCGCGGCGCTCACGCCTGGCGCCGCGCGGATTTGAGTCTCCGACCCGGCATGTCGACAAATTCCCCGAGAACCGCGGCCGGGTGCGCTACCTGACCGACGATGAACGCTCCCGCCTGCTCTGGGCCTGCAAAGAGTCGGCCTGGCCGCGTCTGCACCTGCTGGTGTCCATGGCGCTGACCACCGGCGCCCGGCGCGGCGAGCTGCTGGCGTTGCGTTGGTGCGACATCGATCTGGATCGCGCCGAAGCCCTGTTGCATGACACCAAAAATGGCGATCGACGGGTGTTGGTGCTGCTTCCTTCGGTCTGCGAGGAGTTGCAACGCTTCGCCCCCCGTGACGCCACCACCAGCACGGCGCTGGTCTTCCGTTCGCGACTGCGACCGTCTCAGCCCTACGCCATGGAGCAGGCCTTCCGCGATGCCCTGGCCTTGGCTGACATCAAAAACTTCCGGTTCCACGATTGCCGACACACGGCGGCCAGCTATATGGCGCAGCACGGCGCCAGTCTGCTGGAAATTGCCGACACGCTGGGACATCGGCAGTTGCGCATGGTGCAACGCTATGCCCACCTGAACACGGATAGCCGCCGCCGTCTGATGGCGCGGGTTTTTGAGGGGAAACTGTGATGAACCCGAAAACCGTCAGCCTATCGGTCGTCAAGTACAGGCAACTCTTCTGGTGCGACTTGATTTGCGGAACGAAGGAGCAATTGCAATCGCTGGGGATTGGTGTCGGTGTGGCGTTTCCCGGCGAGTTGGGCGCCAACAAGCGCGAAATGACCACTACCGACCGACGCGGCTTTCGCGTGAAGATCAAACGGGACGACGGCGGACGCTATGACGCTTTCGTGAAATTTCCGCGCTGGCCGGAAAGTCCTTCAAATGAAGGCCCTTTGGTCGAGGTTTTTCCTGGTGTTTTGCGTCAGGACTTTTACACCCGAATGGATCGCTACCTCGGCGCAGCCGATGCGTTGGTGACCGCAGGGCTGGTGCCGCAGGGCTGTTTTCCCGGCATGCCGGGAATGCGGAGAAGCAAGGTTTGGGTTTGCGCCGATGGCTCGGTGGCCTCTCATCCCGTAGAAACCCATTTTGGCACGGCGCGAGGACACGGCGCCCGGCTGATCGAGCGGATTTCGCGCAATCGGTATGCCGTGATCTTTTGCGTAGGCGAAGCCGAAAGAGAGCGCCGCCAACGCGCTTTGGATGAAGCATTTTCCGCGTGGGAGGCGGAATGTCTGGCGATGCCGCGCCCGGCACCGTTGATGCCTCTACCTGATTGCGAAATCCCGCCCACGAGCACGCAAAGTGCTGTTACTGAGCGAGCTTCCAACGTGGTCAGCCTGGCCGCGTGGCGTGATCGCAGAGCAAGCTGAATGCGCGACATCCTTCCCGATCTTCACGATTGGATCGTCGAGCATTTGCGGCGCACCGATGGTCCACCGTGGCGCAGCATCGCCGCAGCGCGCTTGCTGCGCGACGATACCAGCGGCATGCGCGACACCTGGCGCTACATCGCCAAGACGAACTCCCATGCGCGGGATCCCGCTCGGCTAATCGGCAACATCGTCTTCGCCACCGACACCGTGCCTGAGCTGGCGATCGATGATGCGAGCGACGCCGAAATCGCCGACGCCATCGGCCTGACCCTGACGGATGTCGGCGGCGATCAGAACGCCTATGAACGGGCGATTCGCAACCAGCGTCCTGAAATCGCCTTGCCGCACGATCTCAGACCTTCGCAGCGCGCACCGCGCGACCGGCAAGCCACTCTGTCGAGACGCCTGCTGAAAAATCTCCGCATCCTGTGGTCTCTCGCACCCCGTGAGAGCCGCGCCGCCAGTCAGCCCTATGTGCGCCTCTACAGCGCCACCATCGAGCGCCTGGCTGCCGCTTTCGATGCGGCGCGCGAGGCGGATCGCCTGCCGTGGGCGACCGACGCCGCTGCAGCACATCTGGTCACGCACCAGCGCTGGTCGCATTTAGGCTGGCGTCAGCATCGGCGCGCAGTTGACAGATTGCGGCCACTGATCGCGCGTGATGCGCGCCTGCTCGCCATCCTTGCGCCGCAGCACATGGGATGGCTGGAGCGCGCCGCCTGTTTGATCGAGGCGCTACCTTCGGCGGCGCAGGAGCATGAAAACTGGATCGAGCTGGCGCCGAAGGCCAGCGCGCTGCTGTGGGCGCGCAGCCTCGACGCGGCGATGTATCACAGTGATGCCCAGCCGCAATGCGCCCCCGGCTATCTGCGATGGGACGACTTCGCCACCCTTGCCGGACTGCTGTTCGGGCCACTGCACGCCGGGCCGAACGCGGCGAAATTGATCAGCGCCGCCGTGGTCGCGCAACGACGCCGCGGCCTTCTCCCGGACGAATTCGCGATCCTCAGAGCGCACGCCTGAAGCGGAAAAATTCAAGAAAACTGGCTTCCGGTTAACGACCGCAGCCGAAAGAATCCTTCCAGCGCCCGGCAAGGCGCTTGAAACTGGAGGATTCACGATGTCTGCTCTCAACGATCAACCGCAACTCCGCGACTTTGTGGACTTGCGCGAAATGCTGGGCCGCGACGATGTGCGCGCGGCATTTCCCACCGAACAATCCCTACGCTGGTTCGTGCGCAATCATCGCAGCGAGCTGGTGCAGGCAGGCGCGCTGATCGCGCTGACCAACCGCCTGAAATTCCATCCCGCGAATTTCCAGCGCGCCGCCGTCGACATCGGCCAGCGCGTGCTGTTGCGCCGCGATGGGCTGGCCGCATGAGCCGCGCACTACCGCCCCCGCCGCGCATGCCGCGGGCGGAGCGTCAGCGCCTGCGGCGCGAACGGGCGGAACGCCTTGAGCGCCTGCGCCGTCGCGCACCGAAGCGGCTGTTACGCACGATCTTTCAGCAACGCGCGGCGCTGCTGGAGAACCGCGCGCGGATTGAAGACCTGCCCGAGTTACGGGCATTGATCCGCGCGGCCCGCGACTCGAATCAAACGAGCATCGAGTTTTCTGGCCTGACTTTTTCGGTCAGGCGCAAGACGATTTTCTCGGCGATCAACACGCCCGGAGGACGCCATATTGCGAGTTTCGCGGGAGGAATTTTTGATGCTGCCATTTAACGCCGCCACCCTGCGCACCGGCGAAAACCGCCTGCCCTGCCCGCAATGCGACCGGGGGCCGAAAGACAAGGCTTTATCCGTGCGGGTCGAGGACGATGGCCGCATGGTCTGGACTTGTCACCGCTGTGGCTGGTCAGGCGCTGCCGGGCGAGAAACACAGCCCGCCGCACCCGCGCGCCCGCCGTCCAAGGCCGCGACCAAGCATCGCGCGGGTCTGGCGCCCTGGGCTGACCGCGAATGGGCTACCGCGCAGCCGATACACGGCGCGGCTCTGGCCTACCTCAAGGCCCGCGCCTGCTGCATACCCCCCGAAGGTTCTCACCTACGCTACAACCCTTCTTTGCACCATCCTAGCGGTTACACCGGGCCCGGCCTTGTGGCGTTGGTCACGGATGCCCGCACCGGGCAGCCGATCAGCCTACATCGCACCTGGGTGCGCGCTGACGGAGAAAAAGCGCCGCTGGAGGCGCCCCGGCTGCTGGCCGCAGGCCACCGCAAAGCCGGTGGAGTGATTCGCCTCTGGCCGCGCCAGAGCGGCCAGCCGCTGGGCATCGCCGAAGGCATCGAAACCGCTCTGAGCCTGGCGCACGCCGATGTTGCTGCGTGGGCGGCCATCGATGCGGGCAATCTGGCCGCGCTGCCAGTTTTGCCGGGTGTGCCTGAACTGCTGATTGCGGTCGATGCCGACCCCGCAGGCGAAGCCGCAGCCGCCGAATGTTCCTCCCGCTGGCTTGCTGCTGGCCGCCGCGTGCGGCTGGTGCGGCCGGATGCGGGTGATAACGACCTTAACGACACCGCTCAGAAATATGCCGGCCATGAGTGACCCGATCCCCGAAAAAATCCGCGCTCTGGTGGAGTCCGCCCAAAGCGCCGAGCCCATGACCGACACGCCGCTCAGCTTCGTCGCTGGCGAGGACAACCTGGCCGAGCAGGTCGATGCCTGTCTGAACGGGCTGGCTGCGCTGAACCCGCCCACAATTTTCCGCCGCAGCACGGAGCTTGTGACGGTCGAGCGCGCTGCCGCAGCCAGTCCACGCTCGCACTACCGCGGCGCTTCAGGCTCTTTGATTGTCCGTCCGCTGGACGTGCCCCGCCTGCAGACCGAGCTGGCGCGGCATTTCAGCTTTGCGCGCCGTCGCAAGGATGGCGGCATGGCCCCCTGCAATCCACCGCCTGGGCTGGCCGCATCGTTGCTGTCGAGTGGAGGTGGCACGCTGCCCGTGCTCACCGGCGTGGTTCCGCACCCTACGCATAACCACGCAGATGGCCGCACGCTGGATCGTCCAGGCTATGACCCGTGCACCGGCCTGCTGTTGGACTTCGGCCGCTTGAAACTGCCGAAGATTCCCGAACGACCCACCCGTGCGCAAGGTCTCGACGGGCTGGAGCAGGCCGCCGAAGTGATCGCCGAATTCCCGTTCGTCAGCGATGTGGACAAGTCGGTCGCGTTGGCCTATGTGCTGACCTTGCTGCAGCGTCGAATGATGGACATGGCTCCGCTGTTCCTGTTCACCGCGACCAGCCCGGCAACCGGCAAGACCCTGCTGGCGACGGCCTGGCCGCGCCTGGTGCTTGGGCACGATCCCGCGATACAGGCTTTCCCGCAGGATGATGGCGAGCTCCGCAAAACGCTTTTTGCGGCCTTGGCTGATGGGCAGTCTGCCCTGCTGCTGGACAACGTGAACGGGCGCTTCAAATCCGATGGACTGTGCATTGCCTCGACCTCAGCCACCATGCGTGAGCGTGTGCTGGGCTTTTCGCGCACGCTGGAGGTTCCGACCACGGCAACGATTGCCATCACCGGCAACAACGCCCAGCCGACCGGCGACGTGGCGCAGCGCGTGCTGCCCTGCAGCCTCGATGCGCGCGTGGAACACCCAGAGAACCGCGCCTTCCTCCGCGACCTGCTGGCCTGGATCGAGCAGGAGCGACCGCGCCTACTGGCTGCGCTGCTGACCCTCCTTCGAGCCTATGCCATCGCCAGCGACAAGCCCACCTTGAAGCCCTGGCGCTTTGCCGAATGGAGTCAGGCAGTGCGCGGCCCCTTGGTGTGGGCAGGCTACCCCGACCCCCTGAACGCCTTGGATGCAACCCGCGAAGACGACCCCGCCCGCGTGGCGCTTGCGGCTCTGCTCTCGGCCTGGCATGCCCATTTCGGCAACCGGCCGCAGGCCCTGCGCGACGTGCTGGGTCGCGCGCTCGACCGAGCTGCTGCTGGCGACTTCGAGCTGCGCGACGCCATCGCAGAAGTGGCGGGCGATCGTGGTGGCGAAATGTCTGCGCAGCGCCTTGGGAAGTACCTCCAGGAGCGCGCTGGGCGCATCGTCGCAGGGCTGGCCTTCAAGCGCGGAACCATGTCAGCAGGAGCGGTGAGGTGGATTGCCGAACCCTGCTCCGATGGTGGGAGTGGTGGGAGTGGTGGAGCATTTTCTAGCCAAGCGCAGGAGAAAACAGAATGAAAAACACACATGGAACGGCTGGAATTTGCTCCACCACTCCCACCACTCCCACCACTCCAACCAAATTCGGCCGGTCTTCTGTGTCTGGTCTGTCTGCGCAAAAGGTACTTCCCGCCCTGCTCCGCTGCGGGTAATTCGACCCTCGGTTTTCCGGCTGTGCGAGCTGACTGGGCTTAGGCAACGCATTAACGGCATGACACTATGAATGACATTGACTCGATAGAAAAAACGAATGGCGCTTTTACCGGGCTGTTCCCCGATGCGCCAGCGCTTGACGCCACACAGGTTCGTTTACGCCCTGCCGACCTGGCTCGTATGTTAAAGGTCAGCCGTCAAGCCGTGTCGCAATGGGTCGCGGGCGGAAAACTACGCCTCGACCCTGACGGACGTGTTAGCGCGGCCAGCGCCATGCGGCAACTGGTCGCCCACCACCCGGAGCGGCTGCGGGCCTCAGCCTTGGCGCCCGTTGTGCGCGAAATGGCCGCGCTGCGCACACGGGTTACGCATCTGGAGCGGGAGCTCGGCCAGGCCCGCGACGATGCCGAGTTTCACGCGGGGTCAGCGGCCGAGCTGATCGAACAGCAGAGTGCTCTGTTGCGGCAGTTGGAGATTTACCGCGACGAGCTGGCACGCCTACCAGCCGCCGATCTGCTCGCCGCCGTGGTGCACTGGCTGCGCGTATTCGCAGACCCGATGTCGCCTGCCTCCCCCGATCAAGTCCGCTTGCTGGGCATCGCTGCCACGCTGCGCGGCACCGACCGGGAGGGTGCGGGCATTTCCCAGCCGGAAACGGCTATCAACCTGGAGAATCACCCTCATGACGACGATCAATGAAGCAACCCCTTGCGTACCGCCAATTCCCGCCCCGGAATTCCTGCAATCCGCGCCGCTCAATGTTTGGCAAAGCTCGGCCGGTATCTGGTTTCTGCGCAGCGAGGTCTTACAGGTGGGAGGCATCCTTCTGCGCGGCGCTGATGGCTACATCTGGCGCATTTACTCACCCTGCGACGGCGATCAGTGGGCGGGAATCCTGCAGGGCCTTGCCGCCGATTTTGAGGCGATCCTGAGCCAAATGACGGCGGCGCTGCCAGCCGCTAACCAAACCCCGGCGTGACCCCTTGCTCCGCCGCGCCTTGCGCGTTAGTATCTCGACCAGTTTCGAGCTTTTGCATGCAGGCTCGCCCTGGAGGTCGACATAGCTTCGCGCTGTCGGCTGACCGGCGAACCTTCGCGAAGGTGGGAGCGTCGCAAGGCGACGACTGGCGGAAACGAAAAGAGGCCCTTGGGCCTGTTTGCGTTTGCGGCTGGCCGTCGCCTTTTTTGTGGCCGCTGCAGTGCGATACCGACTGGAGCATCCCCCTGTGACCCTGCAAACCCGAGAGCTTGCCCTGGGCAAGCCAGACCCGAAAAGCCGAACCGTCCCTGTCACGCTCTCCACCGACACGCCTGTGGATCGGGGCGATTACCTGGAAGTGCTCGACCACTCGCCCGCATCGATTGATCTGTCACGGGCGCCGCTGCCCTTGATCGAATCGCACGATTCGAGCGGCCTGCCGATTGGCGTGGTCGATCAGTTGCGCACCGATGGGCGGAAGCTGCGCGGCGTGGTTCGATTCGGCAACTCGGCGCGTGCGCAGGCGGTGCTGCAGGACGTGCAAGACGGCATTCTGCGCAGCGTGTCCGTCGGTTATGAATACACCGGCAAGCCCGTGCCTCTAGGCGACGGACGAACGCTGCGATTCCCATTCAAGCCGCTGGAGGTGTCCGCCGTTTCCGTACCGGCCGACCCCAACGCGGGATTCTTTCGGAGCTATCCCACCATGAACACCGACAACAACACCCAAACCCTCACCCGTTCACAACGCCGTGCGGTATCAGCCGAGATGGAAGAGCAGCGCTCTGCCGTCGAGCAAGAACGCGCCCGCATCGCCGAAATCGAGGCCGTTTGCGCCCTGCACAAAATTCCCTCCGAGACGCAGCGCCGCATGGTGCAAAGCGGCATGCCGCTCACCGAAGTGCGCGGCGTGGTGCTCGATCATCTGATCAAGCAAGGCGAGCGGCAGCAGCGCCTCGAAACCTATAGCGCCGCCGACATCGGTATCACTTCCAGCCTCTCTGCGTCGGATCGTGGTCGGTATTCCGTAAGCCGCGCCATCCTGGCCGCGGCAGATCGCGACTGGTCACGCGCCGGATTCGAGCGCGAGGTCTCGCGTGAAATCGGGCGGCGCATCGGGCGCGATACGGCGGGGGTCTTCATCACCCCGGATATGCTGGTTCCCCAGCGCCGCGATTACAACACCCTGACCGGCGCAGCCGGGGGTTCCCTGGTCGCCACCAATCTGCAAGCGGGCAGCTTTATCGAGCTGCTTCGGGCGCAAAGCAAGGTGATGCGCCTGGGTGCCACGATCCTGTCGGGCCTGGTCGGCAATGTGGACATCCCGCGCCGCACCGCTGCAGGAGCTGCGCAATGGATCAGCGAAGGGCAAGCGCTGACGGCTGGCGCCGGGGCCTTCGATGCGGTTTCGCTGCGGCCGAAGACTGTGGGCAGCCTCAGCGTGCTGTCTCGCAACCTGCTGATGCAGGGCACGCCCGATGCTGAAATGCTGGTGCGTTCCGACATGGTTGCGCAGATCGCCATCGCCATTGACGCCGCCGCCATTCAAGGCACAGGCGTTCCGGCACAGCCCATGGGCATTCTGAACATGCCCGGCGTGGGCTTGGTTGTGGGCGGCACGGATGGGGCACCGATTACCTTCGACCATCTGATCGACATGAGCACAGCCGTTGCGGCCGCGAATGCCGATTCTGGCGCGCTGGGCTACCTGAGCACGCCCGCCGTGCTGGGGGCGCTCAGCCGCCTGAAGTCCACCACCGGAGAATACCTGTGGGCGGGCCGTGGCGGCCTGAGCAACGAGAACAGCGCCCCGGCCTCGGCGGCGCCAGGCTCAACGACCTCGACGGGCGCCGGATTCGGTGTCCTGGGCTACCGCGCCGAGTTCAGCAACAACGTGCCCGGCAATCTGACCAAGGGCGCATCGACCGCAAAGTGCTCCGCCGTGCTCTTCGGCAACTGGTCGGATTTGATCATCGGCGAGTGGGGTGTGCTGGAAATCCTGCCCAACCCCTACGCCAGCGGTGCATATGAGGCGGGTGCGGTTCAGGTGCGCGCCATGCAGACCATCGATGTGGCGGTGCGCCACGCCGAGAGCTTTGTGGTGATGAAGGACGCGCTCACGTCCTGACCCCATTGTTGCAGTACCTCCGCCGGTGTGGCTTGAACTTCTTGGCCGGCGGAGTGGGGAGGCAGTGCGGGCGCGCTGGCCTCCCTTTTTTTGCCTTGCGTTGCGTATCTTTTGGCGTAATATCGCGCCTTGCAGAGGCTCAAGAAGGCCTGTTAATCCGTAGGTCCCTGGTTCGAGCCCAGGTCGAGGAGCCAACAAATTCAAAGCCCCACAAAAAAACGTGGGGCTTTTTTATTCCAATATGTGCCACCTGTTTTTCTCTTTATGGAGCAAAAGCATTGCGCACAAAGCCTCCTTTACGGTCGAAACAGGATGCCTTCGTCCAGTTCGCCATAGAGGGTAATGCTGGAACGGTGCTCAGTCGACACGCCACTGCGCGTCACTGAAGTTGCGGGCGGCTCCGACGCAGCGCAGGCGCTCAGGCCAAGGCAGGCCAACGATAGCCAAATCAAAATCCGCATCGATCGATTGCATCTCATCGCCCTTACTCCCGTGACCGCTCGTCGTCATTCCACCAGTTTTTCCAGCTTGGCCTTGTCGAAATGCTCGGTTCGCAGCGCCTCGGGGGGACAGGCTTCGGCCGTGCAAACACCGTTGCGCTCGAGCGCCTGCCACAGCAGCGCGACCTGGTGTTCGAGCTGCGCGGCATGGTCGATCAGCCCGAGCACGGCGCGTGATTGCGGGTCGTCGCCGTTCTGGGTGACGGCGTAAGCGGAAAAGCCCATGCGTGCAGCTGCGGCCTCGCGCTGCTGGTCCACGTCCTTCTGAATGATGCGCGCCGGATTGCCCACGGCGGTCGCTCCGGCAGGAACTTCCTTGACGACCACGGCATTCGAACCAATTCGCGCGCCCTCACCCACGGTGAAACCGCCGAGCACTTGCGCTCCAGCGCCGACCACCACGCCCGCTTCAAGCGTCGGGTGCCGTTTGGCGCCTTTGTAGAGCGAAGTGCCGCCCAGGGTCACGCCCTGATAGATGGTGCAGTCGTCGCCGATTTCCGCCGTCTCCCCGATGACCACGCCCATGCCGTGGTCGATGAACACCCGCCGTCCTATGGTTGCGCCGGGATGAATCTCGATGCCGGTGAGCCAGCGCCCCCAATGCGAAATCCAGCGCCCGAGCCAATGCCAGCCACGTCTCCAGCACGCATGCGCCACGCTGTGAAACAGCAAAGCATGCAGGCCCGGGTAACAGGTGACGACCTCCCAGGTCGAACGCGCGGCAGGATCGCGCTCCAGGATGATCTGGATGGTCTCACGCAGTCTTTGCAGCATGGGAATCGGTGGCTTTGCGGCGAATGAAAGGAAAAGGCAGTGTATTGAAGGAGCGCCAAACCTGCTTTACGCCGACATCAGCGCGGCGGCACCTTGCGCAGAATGGCGGTGCATACCCCTCGGAGGATCTGCACCTCCTCGCGCGTGAGTTCCGCCCGCGAGGCCAGGCGCTGCAGCCGGGGCAGAAGCTTGCGCGGCGCGTCGGGATCGAGCACCTCCAGCGCCAGCAAGGCCTGTTCGACGTGAGTCATCATCCCCTGGATCTCGCCTGCCGTCGCCGCGACACTCTCGGCCTGGGCAGGCTGCACAGCGTGCAGGCCGACCGCCTTGCGCCACTCCCAGGCGATGACCTGCACCGCCTGCGCGAGATTGAGCGAGGTGTAGGCCGGGTTTGCCGGAATGCTCAGCAGGGCATCGCAGCGATAAACATCGGCATTGCTGAGCCCGAATCGTTCACTGCCAAAAACAAAAGCCACGCGCCGTCCCTGCTCCGCACTGCGGCGCGCGAGTTGCGGCAACCACTCCGGCGTGTGCAGCGGTGGGCCGAAATCGCGCACCCGGGCCGACAGAGCCACGACCACACCGCAATCGGCCACGGCGTCGGGCAGTTCGCCATGCACACGCGCAGACCTGAGCACATCTTCCGCTCCACTGGCGAAGGCCAGGGTCTCGGGCTGGGTCAGCACATCCGCAAATCGCGGCGCCACCAGGCGCAGCGTGTCGAAGCCCATGTTCTTGAGCGCGCGCGCCGCAGCGCCGACGTTGCCCGGATGACTGGCGCCAACGAGCACGAAGACCGTGGCATCGGGCGACCGGGCGGGCCTGGCCGTATCGGCATCGATAAAATGCGCAGGTTTCATCTGTTCTTTGTCACTTCCCGGATCATTTTTGCGCCATTGTCGCTGTGGCGCTTCAGGACACCATGCACCCCATGCTCAATGTGGCTGTTCGCGCCGCGCGCGAAGCCGGCAAAATCATCAACCGCGCCAGCCTCGACATCGATCTGTTGCGCGTCGCACAAAAAGCGGCCAATGATTTTGTGACCGAAGTCGATCGCGCTGCCGAGCAGGCCATCATCGACGTACTGCTCAAGGCCTTTCCGCAGCATGGCATTCTGGGAGAAGAGACGGGCAGTACCTTTGGTGATGCCGCATCGGAATATCAGTGGATCATCGACCCGCTCGACGGCACCACCAACTTCATTCACGGCATGCCGGTGTACGCCGTATCCATCGCCCTGGCCCATCGCGGCGTGGTGCAGCAGGCCGTGGTGTACGACCCGACCCGCGACGAACTCTTCACCGCCACGCGCGGCGCCGGAGCGTTTCTCAATAGCCGCCGCATCCGCGTATCCAACCGGGTGCGGCTGGAAGACAGCCTCATCGGCACCGGATTTCCGTTCCGCAAGAACGACGATATCGACACCTATCTCGAAATGTTCAAGCTCGTGGCCCAGCGCTGCGTCGGCCTGCGCCGACCGGGCGCTGCAGCCATCGACCTGGCTTATGTGGCCGCCGGACGCTATGACGGCTTTTTTGAAAGCGGTCTCAAACCCTGGGATATCGCCGCAGGCAGCCTGCTCATCACCGAAGCCGGTGGTCTGGTGGGCAATTTTGCCGGGGAAGGCGACTTTCTCTTCACCGGAGAAGTGGTGGCCGCCACACCCCGCGTCTATGGACAGATCGTCGGCCTGCTGCAGCGTTTCTCCAAAGCCTCCCGGTCTGCGGGCGGGCACACCTCCCCCGCCTCGGATCCGAATGTGACCGACGCGCAGATCACTTTGATGAAGGCGGCTTCGGGCAAGAAAATCGGCACTTTGGCCGTTCCAGAGAAAAGAGCAAAAGCTGTGTCGCAGCGCATCAAGGCAAGCGATGTCGCCAAACCCAGGACAGCGGAAAAATCTCTGCCGCCATCCGTCTATAAACCCAGGCGAGACAAGGGTTGAAGATACAACCTATTGAAATCATTGAGATTCCAGTTTTTTTGCTGCAGTGCACAAATTTTTCTTGCAATTCAATTCGACGTCTCTACAATAGCGCTTGTGCACTGCACAAGTGAACCTTGTCAGACTGTCATCTCAGTGACACTGTTGCGGGTTCAGAATGTGTTGGCTGCACCCCTTGGCAACTTACTTTCTCAGCTAACTTTTCGCAGCCAACCGAAAGCCAGCGCCTTCAACCCAGGAGAGACATCATGATGACCCCCGAGCAATTCACCGCAACGCAAAAAGCCCAGTTCGAAGCCTTTTTCGACCTGGCCGCCAAATCCATGGACCACATGGAAAAATTGATCGACCTGAACATGCAGGCCGCCAAGACGACTCTGCAGGAAAACGCCGAGCACACCCTGGCCTTGCTGTCGGTCAAAGATCTGCAAGAACTGTCGGCCCTGCAATCGGGCTGGATGCAACCGATGGCCGAGAAGGCGCTTTCCTACTCCCGCCATGCCTACGAAATCGCCTCCGGCGCCCAGGCTGAACTGGCCAAGACCGCCGAGTCGCAAATTTCTGAAACCCACAAGAAATTCATGGAACTGGCTGAAACCGCCGCCAAGAACGCGCCTGCCGGCTCGGAAACCGCCGTGGCCATGATGAAAAGCGCCATGAATGCCGCCAGCAACGCCTACGACTCGGTGCAGAAAGTGACCAAACAAGCCGCCGAAGCGGTTGAGGCCAATATGAATGCGGTCACCAGTACCGCGATGAAGGCCGCGCAGTCCACCGCGCGCAATTCCGGCAATTCCGCCGCCAAACGCGCCGCAGCCTGAGGGCTGCCGTTTGTCGTTGCGGATCGATATCGTCTACTTTATCCAACGCGCTGCGGAGCCAGTCAACTTTCGCTGCACCGCTGCGTTGATTCGACATGGGCACGGGCGACAAGGGGTAACCCGGCAAGAGGTAACCCAATACGCCGCCTGACCCGATCAGTTGTCTCCTCGGTACCCTCAAGGTACCTTTGAAGCCGGTCTCCGACCGGCTCTTTTTTTGTCCCGCGAGCGTTCGTTGCGCGCAATGGCCGCATTCAATGCCTGCAAACCTGCCTATCGAGCTCGCCCAGCAAGGCACTCAAGATCTGCAGGGTCGGCATGGGATGCCCCGCCAGGCGTGCCATTTCCAGCGGGGCATGGAGCAGCGCGGCGATTTCCAACGCGCGACCGCGTTCCAGATCCTGCAGGGTGGACGGTTTGACCGGCCCGATGCCTCGGGCGATGTCGATGCGTTGCTCGATGCTGACCATCGGGTCGCAGCCATAAGCGCGCGCCAGACCCATGATCTCGGCCATGCCCTCGCGGATGATGGCAACCAGTTCCGGGTTGTCGCAGATCGCATTCATGCGCGATCGCGTGAGCGCGGCCACCGGGTTGAAGGTGGCATTGCCGACGAGCTTCATCCAGATCGCATCGCGTATCCGCTCAGTGATCTCCGGGTCGCATCCCGCCGAGCGCAACAGGTCGGCAAGCGCCTGCACCCGCGTGCTGCGTGCATGCGAGGGCTCGCCGATGACATAGCGATATTGCCCGTTGCCGCGAATCAGGCCGGGGCTGGCCACTTCGGCGCTGGCATGCACCACACACCCCACGAGATGCGCGGGGTCGATCGCATGCAGCAAGCGTCCACCGGGATCGATGCTTTCCAGATGGGTCGTGCGCCCCTGCGCTGTACGGGCCTGCGGGCTGGTATCGGCGTGGAAATACCACCAGGGCACGCCATTGATCGCTGGCAGCACAACCGTATCCGCCTGCAGCAAAGGGCGAAGCTGCGGCAGAACCGATCCGAGCTGATGCGCCTTCAGACCCAGAATCACCAGGTCTTGCGGTGCGAAATCGGCCAGATCGTCACTGGCCCGCACCTCGACGCAAACGCGCTCTTGCGGGTCTTCCAGACACAGCCCACTGCGGCGCATGGCCTGCAGATGCTCGCCGCGCGCCAGCACGCTCACAGCGTGCCCGGCAGCCGCAAGCCGCACGGCCAGCGTACCGCCCACAGCGCCTGCGCCGACGACCAGAATATTCCAGGATGCTGCCATGCTCATGCTCCTCGGTTCAGACTCCATGCTGCGCAAAATACGCCCCGTTGAATCACAATAGCATGCCCAAACGTTCCCATGCTCACGCCCCGACAAGTCCTCATTCTGCTGTACGGACGCTATTTCACCAGCGGTCTGGTGTCGGCCGTGGGCGTGGCCATACTGGGCCTGGCGACTCATGCGCTGGCCGGGCTGGGCCCCGCGATGGCTCTGGGCAGCGGCGCGCTCACGGTGTGTTTCGCCGACAACCCGGCGCCCACCCGCGTCAAGCGCGTGGAGTTGTTGTTCACCAGCATGATGAGCACGGCGGCGTTCGCCCTGGTCGGCGCCAGCCTGTGGTGGCCGCCGGTGCAGATCGTGCTCCTTCCCTTGCTGGGTTTTGTCAGCGGTCTGATCGCAGTCTGGGGCCAGAGGGCGCTGGCGATGAGTTTCAGCGTGCTGTTCATCTCGGTCATCACGCTGGGCTTTCCGCCGATGCCAGGTCCGGTGCATCTGGCTGCGGCCGTGGCGCTGTTTTTCCTGGGCGCATTGCTCTACACGGCTTATGCCCTGCTGCTGGCGCGCTGGCTGCGCCGGCGCACCAAGGAGCAGGCGCTGGCCGAGTTGCTGGCGCAACTGGGTCAGTTTGCGCATTGGCTGGCCAACCACATCGGCGGCCCGCAGGAATCGGACTTGAGTGACGCGGTAGCGCAACTCACCGCGATCAGCAACACCCTGCAGAACACCCGCGACATCGTGCTGCGCGACGTAAGGACCGCGGCCGATCGCGCCCTGGCCGCGCGGCTCATCGTGCTGCTGGAGATCAACGAAGCCCTGCTGGCCAGCCAGACCGACGTCGATCTGATCCTCAAGCAGTTCGACGCCACCCCGGTGCCCGATGCGCTGCGCGACTGGGCGCGGCGCATCGGCGATGCGCTCGATCAGCGCGCCGACGCCCTGTTGCGCGGCACGCGCCCAGACGCCCTGCCCGCTCGCCTGCCCTGTGCCGAAACCATCGAGCACGCGCTCGCCACCCTGCAGCCCAGCCAGCCCAGCGCCGAGTTCGCCCAGGCGCGCATGGCCTTGCGCGCCAGCGCGGACAAGTTTCAGCGCATCACTGACTTGTTGACGGCAACACCACAGACTCACCCGCAGCCCGATACCGATCCGCTCCTGGGCATGGATCTGCAGGCCTTTCTCAGCCCGCTACGCTACGACCCGCAGGCGCTGCGGCAATCGATCCGGTTCGAGTCGCCCATCCTGCGCTACGCCATCCGCCTGGCGCTGGCTTTGTTCGCGGGCGAACTGGTGCTGCGCACTCTGCCCTACCACCCGTACGACTACTGGGTGTTGCTGACCATCGGCGTGATTCTGCGGCCCAATTACAGCGTCACCCGCCAGCGCATCAAAGACCGTGTGCTGGGCACGCTGCTGGGCTGCGCGCTGGTCGCCGCGCTGCTGTCCACCCACCCGTCGCTGGGCGTGATGACAGCGGGCGTATTCATCTCGCTGGCCTTTGCGCGCACCTTCATCACCCTCAACTACCGCTTCACCGCCTTGTTCGCCAGCGTCAACGCCCTGCTGCTCGTGGCCTTGCTGGAGCCGGGCGCGCCGTTCCTGGTCACGCAGCGCCTGCAGGACACGCTGATCGGTGCGGCCCTGGCCTGGGCCTTCAGCTTCGTGCTGCCGCGCTGGGAGGCCAATGATCTGCGCCGCCAGGTCGAGGCCCTGCAGCGCGCCGCGCTGGGCTATGCGCAGGCCGTGCTCGATCCGCAACAGGTCAGCGATCTGAACTACCGCCGCGAGCGCAAGCGCATTCAGGACGCGCTCGCCGCCGTGGGCGGCCTGCACGCCCGCATGCTGGAAGAGCCGCGCCAGCATCAGCGCATGCGGCGCGAACTCGCCGCCTTCATCGCCCATACCGATCTGCTCGGCGCCCACCTCGCCACCTTGCGCGTGCTTCGGGCGCAACGGGGCGATCGGGTGCTGCCTGCCGCCGAGCAGACCCGCCTGCGCCGCAGCCTCGCCCTGCTCCAGGACTGCCTCGGCCTGGAGGGGCAGGCGGCGTGCGCCGAGGCGACGGATGGCGGCGTCATCGACACCCCGATCGAGCGCAGGCTGCGCGAGATCGAAGCCCAAGGACGCACCATCGCCCGGCTGTCGCGCCAGATCCTTGCACCTGCAAGCCCCTAAAATAAGCCGATTGCGCGGCAACGTGCGCACGCCGCGGCGCTCCCAGCCGGGCGCACCCCACCCATTCACCATGACCCCCAAGCGCCGATTCTTCGTCACCACCGCCCTGCCCTACGCCAACGGCCCGTTCCACATCGGCCACATCATGGAATACATCCAGGCCGACACCTGGGTGCGCTTCCAGCGCATGCAGGGCCACGAGGTGCACTTCGTCGGCGCGGACGACGCCCACGGCGCACCCATCATGATCGCCGCCGAAAAAGCCGGCAAGACGCCGCAGCAGTTCGTCGCCGACATCGCCGCAGGGCGGGCGCAATACCTCGACGGCTTTCACATCCGCTTCGACAACTGGCACAACACCGACGCCCCCGAGAACCACCAACTCGCGCAGGACATCTACCGCGCGCTGCGCAAGAACGGCCTGATCGCCGTGCGCGAGATCGAGCAGTTCTTCGATCCGGTCAAGGGCATGTTCCTGCCCGATCGCTACATCAAAGGCCAGTGCCCCAAATGCGGCGCGGCCGATCAGTATGGCGACGCCTGCGAGGTCTGCGGCGCGGTATATGCCCCCACCGAACTCAAGCACCCCTACTCCACGCTCTCCGGCGCCACGCCCGAGTTGCGCAAGAGCGAGCATTATTTCTTTCAGCTTTCCTCCGACCGCTGTGCCGACTTTTTGCGCGAATGGACGCAGGCCAGAAACGCCCACGGCCAGCCGCACCTGCAGACCGAAGTGCTCAACAAGGTGCGCGAGTGGTTCGCCACCGACGAAAGCGGCCACGGCGGCCTGTCCGATTGGGACATTTCGCGCGACGCGCCCTACTTCGGCATCGAGATTCCCGACGCGCCGGGCAAATACTTCTACGTCTGGCTCGACGCCCCCATCGGCTACCTGGCCAGCCTGAAAAACCATTTCGACAAGGGCCAGGCCGCACAGCATTGGCATGCGCCCTCGCGCACCACGCAGAGTTTCGACGCTTTCATGGCCGACCCGGCAGTGGAGCAGGTGCACTTCATCGGCAAGGACATCGTGTATTTCCATACCCTGTTCTGGCCCGCGATGCTGCACTTTTCCGGGCGGAAAACACCCAGCCAGATCCATGTGCACGGCTTCGTCACCGTCGGCGGCGAGAAGATGAGCAAAAGCCGCGGCACGGGCATCTCGCCGCTGAAGTATCTCGACATCGGCCTCAACCCCGAGTGGCTGCGCTACTACCTCGCCGCCAAACTCACCGGGCGGGTGGAAGACGTGGATTTCACGCCGGATGACTTTCTCGCCCGGGTCAACAGCGATCTGATCGGCAAATACGTCAACATCGCCAGCCGCGCCGCCAAATTCATCAGCCAGTACTTCGACGGCAAGCTGGGCTACGCCCACGACACCGCTGAGCTGCGCGATGCGGCCAGGGCGCTGGCCGACGACGTGGCCACCGCCTATGAAGCGCGCGAATATGCCCGGGCGCTGCGCGAAATCATGGCCCATGCCGACCGCATCAACACGGCCTTCGATGCCGCCCAGCCCTGGATTCTGGCGAAGGACGAGGTCCGCCGCGCCGAGTTGCAGGACGCCTGCTCGCGGGCCCTGGCGGGGTTCTGGCTGCTGTCGGTCATGCTCACGCCGGTACTGCCCGCGCTCACCGCCCGCGTGGCACGCGAGCTGTTCGGGCTGGAGCGCGATTTTGCCTGGAGCGACGCCGCCGAGCTGCCACAGCACGTCGCGCCCTATCAGCACCTGATGCACCGCATCGACCCCAAGCGCCTCGACGCCCTGTTCGAGACTGAAACGTCCGCCTCAACGCCCTCCCCGGCCCAGCCCATGACGCCCCCAGCACCGCCTGCCGACGCCACGCCAGACCCCTTCATCACCATCGACGACTTCGCCAGGATCGACCTGCGCATCGCCCGCATCCAGCATGCCGAAGCCGTGGAAGGCTCGACCAAGCTGCTGCGCCTCACCCTCGACGTCGGCGAGACCACGCCGGAAGGCCAGCCGCGCACGCGCAATGTGTTCTCCGGCATCTCCAGCGCCTACAAGCCCGAAGATCTCATTGGCAAGCTCACCGTGCTGGTGGCCAACCTCGCGCCGCGCAAGATGAAGTTCGGCGTGAGCGAAGGCATGGTGCTGGCCGCCAGCAGCGCAGATGAGAAGGCCCAGCCCGGCCTCTACATTCTTGAGCCGCACGCCGGGGCGCAGCCCGGCATGCGCGTGCGGTAACGCAGCCTCGCTACAGTCGACCGCCTTCCCTCCTCATTTCGCAAAGCCCCATGAAACGCATCGAACATGCTCTGGAAGTCCTGATTTTCGGCAGCCGCTGGCTGCTGGCGCCGTTCTATCTCGGTCTGGTGCTGGGCATCGCCCTGCTGCTGGTGAAGTTCGTCAAAACCTTCGTCGGCGCGGTATCGGTGGTATTTTCCGGCAGCGGCGGGGAGGCCATGCTGGCCATCCTGTCGCTGGTGGACATCGCCCTCGTGGCCAATCTGCTCATCATCATCATTTTTGCCGGCTACGAGAACTTCGTCTCCAAGATCGACACCGGCGGCCATGAAGACCGCCCGAGCTGGATGGGCCATGTCACCTTTTCCGACCTCAAGCTCAAGCTGATCGGCTCCATCGTGGCGATTTCGGGGGTCGAACTGCTCAAATACTTCATCAATGTGCGCGAAGCCAGCCGCGACGACATGCTCTGGGCCATCATCATCCATCTGGTGCTGGTGTTCTCGGGCGTGATGTTCGCGCTGATGGATCGCCTGTCGGGGATCAAGGCCGACAATCACTGAGCGCCTTAGTCTGTGTTTTTTTGCAGGAGGCCCTATGGCAGCAATCGACGACACCCTTCGCAACTTTCCCGACACGGCCTGGGACGCCAGCCCTTCCGAGCGCGCCCCCACCACCGGGGTCGAACACCTGCTCGAAGCCGGCCATGTGCTGTGCTTTGAGCAACTGCATTTTGAACTGAGTGCGAGCGAACAGCGCTTTCTCACCCCCGCAATCAGCGACGGCCGGGCGAAGAACATCAGCCTGCGCGACGACGGCAGCATTCGTGGGGCGTCTGGCAGCGCGCAAGACCAGACCGAACTGCGCGACATGATCCAGCGCTTCTCCAACCAGGCCCAAAGCCTGGTCGACCGGCTGTTTCCGCACTACCGTGGCAAGTTGCGTGCGGCCAAGGCCTCGTACCGTCCGATCCAGGTCGAAGGCCGCGAGACGAGCTGGCGCAAGGACGATACCCGGCTGCACGTCGATGCCTTTGCGTCCAACCCGGTACACGGCGCGCGACTGCTGCGCGTGTTCACCAACCTCAACCCCGAAGGGCGGCCCAGGCAGTGGCGGGTAGGCGAGCCTTTCCCCGAATTCCTGCAGCGTTTCGCGCCCCGGCTCACGCCCCCCCTGCCCGGCTCGGCTGCGGTGCTGCGCGCCCTCAAGATCACCAAGTCGCACCGCACCGACTACGACCACTACATGCTGCAGTTGCATGACAAGATGAAGGCCGACCTCGCCTACCAGCACGAATCGCCGCAACGCAGCGTGGACTTTGCTCCGGGCACGACCTGGGTGGTGTTCTCCGATCAGGTGCTGCACGCCGTGATGGGCGGGCAATACATGATGGAGCAGACCTTCTACCTCGAACCCAGGCATCAGCTCTATCCGCACACCGCGCCGCTCAAGCTGCTGGAAGACCTGATGGGCAAGGCCCTGCTGCCTGCCGCATGACGCAGGGGCAGTTTCCGTTGCAGTGGGGGCAAGGCGCCCTGCCAACGGCCCCCCGGCGCATTCTGCTGGTGCAGTTGTCCGCCATGGGCGATCAGGTGCAGACCCTGCCCGCCGTGTCCGACATCGCCGCGCGCTGGCCGGACCTCGAAATCGACTGGGCGGTCGACTCCCGCTTTGCCGACATTCCGCGGCTGCATCCCGCCGTGCGTCACGTCTTTGCCCTGCCGCTCAAGGCGCTGCAGCAGCAACGCCGCCTGGCCGCATGGCGCGAATTGCGCGCCGCGCTGCGCGAACTGCGCGCGCAGCGCTACGACCTGATCTGGGACCCGCACAGCGTGCTCAAAAGCGCCATCGTCTGCCGCCTGGCGCGCGGTGCGCTGCGCGTGGGCTATCGCGCCCAGGACTGCGGCGGCGAGCCGCTCGCCGCCCGCGCCTACCACCTGCACTACGCACGCCCCGTCGGCTTGCACGGCACCCAAGGCCGGAGGGTGTTTGCCCGCGACGTGCTCGACACCGACCTGCGACGCCCTGTGGACTATGCGATCGATCAGCGCTACGCCCACGAGCCAGACGCTGCAGAGAACGATACCGTCTTCCTCGCGCATGGCGCCTCAAAGCCCGAAAAACTCTGGCCGCTCGACCACTGGCAGGCGCTCGCCGCCCGATTGGTGCGCTCCGGCCTGCGGCTGCAATTGACCTGGGGAAACACCGTCGAACACGAACGCGCGCAGCGCATCGTCGCCGACCTGCCCGCAGGCAGCGCGCAAATTCTCGATCGTTTGAGCCTGCTCGACATGCTGCCCATCATCGCGCAGAGCCGGCTGGTGATCGGGGTGGATACCGGCTTCACCCATCTCGCCGCGGCGCTGCGTCGTCCGGTAATCGGCCTGTTCGTCAGCACCGGGCCGGAACTGTTCACCCCCACTTCGTCCAATCTGGCGCGCACCCTCGGAGGCGATGGCGTCACGCCGGACATCGACGCGGTCTGGCAAGCCGTCGAAGCCCTGCGCTGAAGCGGTTGCGCCCGCAGCCCACCTGCCGGACACGATAAAAAACTCAATCCTTCACCCGCATGGCCAGTAGCGCGGCGCCCACGATCAACACCGTCGCCAAGCCAATCCAGATCGTCAGTGTCCGCCCGGTCACGACGATCAGCAACAAGGTCGAAGCCAGCGGCGTGAGGTAGCTCAATACCCCGATGGTGCGCGGATCGCCCAGTTTGAGCGCCCGATCCCACAGCAGAAAGGCGCCGCCCAGCGGCCCCAGCCCCATCACCGCGATCAGCAAGCCGTCACGCAGGCTGATCTGCATCGGCGGCTCCAGCCCGACATGGCACCCCAGCGCGAGCACCCCGGAGATCAGGCCGAACAGCCCGAGCGCCGCCGTGGGAAACCCCCTGCCCGACTGCGCCATGCGGCGGCTGCCGAGCGAAAACGTGGCCCAGATCAGTGCCGAGCCCAGCGCCGGAACATAGCCCCAGGCCCAAGCCGCCTCCACCGAGCGGCCACCCAGAATCGCCAGCCCCGCCCCCAGAAAACCCAGGCCAGCCGCCAGCACATGCGCCGGACGCAGATGCACTCCGGGCAGCAGCAGCGGCGCCAGCACCACGATGAACAAGGGCCAGAGGTAATTCACCAGATTGGCCTGCACCGGCGGTGCATGGCGCAAGGCGATGAACAGCAGAAAGTGAAAGCCGAACAGCCCGTAAACCCCCAGCGCCAACGCCGTGCGCGAAACCTTCTTCCACTGTCGCCAGTGGCTCCAGGTGGGCACGCTGCCGATGATCAGCGCCAGCCCGGTCAGCGCGAAGGCGGGCACATGGGAGAGCGCCACTCCCAGCGTAGCGAGCGAGGCCCACAGCGCGATGGCGCCGAGGGCATATAGATTGGCTTTCGACCCGGTTTGCATCCCGTGCATGGTAGTGGGCCAGTCTGTCACGAATTTGTCAAAGCCGTTGCGCAAACTGAGCGCTCATCTGCCAACCCATTGCCAAGATGGCGCCGGTCAAACATTCCGTTCTGTCGCTGCAGTTCGCCTCCACCGCCTCGCCCTGCCAGGACACGAACAGCCAGCCGGTGGACGCGAATGAAGCGCTGCGGCGATTGAGAACTGGCGATGCCTGGGCAGCGCTGGCCGCGAGCGGCGAAGACGTGCATGCGCTGACCAACTGGCTGATGCGCCTGCGCCATCCTCTCGGAGGGCAGGCATCGCGTGTCATCGTCTTTCTGCCGGACTGCGCCTCCCCCGGCGCGATGGCCGCGCTGAAGGCCGGCGCCGATGCGCTGCTGCCGATCGACAGTCCGCCCGCCCTCATCCGCGCCCAGCTCGCGCGCCTTCGAGAACGCATCACGCTGCATACTGAGGGCCGAATCCGGTTGGAACCGCATCTGGAACTCGACGGACAAACCCGCACCCTTCGCATTCACGATCGCCCTCTCTACCTGCCCACGCAGCAATTTCAGTTGTTGTGGACGCTGGGTGTGCGATCCGGCGACATCCTGAGCCCCCAGGAGCTGCGGCTGGCGATGGACATTCCGGCGCGCGCGCACGCCGACACCGTGCACACCGCCGTCGCCCGTCTGCGCCGGCACCTTCGTCCCCACGATCTGCATCACCGCGTGCAAACCGTTCATGGCGCGGGGTATCGCTGGGCCACGGAGAGGCCGATGCAGTGAAGAGAAGCATTCGCACTGTCAACATTTGTGTACATCTTCGATACCGTCAGACAGCATTCGGACAGGTTCTTGCAACCCCGCAGACATATCTCAGGAATGGAATGACAGCTTTCGTCAACCCACTCCGAGAATCGTCAAAGGAAGCAAGCCGCCATGACTCGCCACCGACCCTCTTTCCAGCAAACCCGGCTCACCCAATCCATCCTGGCCGCACTGCTCGCGCTGCCTTTCGCCGCAGCCCACGCTCAGACCGCTCCAGAGAGCCTGGGTACGGTGCAGGCGGGGGCGCAAGGCGGCAGTGGCCAGACCGCCGCCGAGCGCGAAAAAGCCAGACAGGAAAGCGCGCCGCATCAGGCCCCCACGCAAGGCTCGCTCAAGGCGGCGCAGCCGCAGTCCATCATCAACAAGCATTACATCGAAAACACCCAGGCGCCCACGGCGAATTACTCCGATATCGTCAGCATCGCCCCCAGCGTGGTCGACATCGAACCCAACGGCCCGGGTCTGGGCAACAGCAAGGGCCTGTCGATCCGCGGCTTCACCGATGGTCAATACAACCTGACCTGGGACGGCATTCCGGTGGGTGACGCCAACGACTTCACCCATCACTCGGCCGAATACTTCATGCCTCAGGACATCGGCCAGATCATTGTGGATCGCGGCCCGGGCAATGCGTCGACCATCGGCTACGCCACTTTTGGCGGAACGATCGCATTGCTCACCAAAGAACCCCTGGACAAACCACAAACCACGCTGTACGGCAGTTTCGGCAGCTTCGGCACGGCGATGCTCGGCGCCGAATTCGACACCGGGGTGATGAAGAACTACGGCGACCTGCGCGCCTTCATCGACTACCGCCATCTCAAGAGCGACGGCTACCTGTCCGGCGCGAGCATCCGGCGCAAGAACCTGTTCATCAAGGCAGAAAGACCAGTCGGCGACAACTCGCTGCTGACCTTCGTGTCCATGGTCAACCGCAACAGCGGCGGCAACGCGGCCATTGTGGGATCGACCTCTTCCCCCTATGTGGCGCCCGAAAAACCGCCCTACACCAGCAGCCTGCCGGGGCAAATCCAGAAGTTCGGTCCGAGCTACGACCTGAGCAGCAACCCGCAAAGCCAGGCCTATACCGGCTACAACTACGACGACTTTCAGAGCGATTTCGAATATCTGGGCTTCAAGTCCAGCGTGGGCTCTGTGCAGATCGACAACAAGCTCTACACCTACGCCTACTACCACAGCGGCTGGAACGGCCTCGACCCCAACGGCGGTGGCTGCGATTATGGCCAGGTGAACTGCATCAACCCGGACGGCACCTTCCCCAAAGGCTATGACACGCCCAACGGCACGGTCTATGGCGCCAACAACATTCCGGGGCAGCAGATGTACCTGAACTATCGCAACTGGGGTGACCTGCTGCGCCTGAAGCAGGCGCTCGGCCCGGGTGAACTGCACTATGGCTTGTGGGCCAATTACCAAACCTATCACCGTTATCAGGCAGAGATTGACTTCACCAACAACGGTGCGTTCAACGTCAAGCCGGGCAGCACCTACCCCAACGGCTACAGCAAGGCCATCGACCGTCTGATCAACGGCACGTTCACCGTGGCCCAGCCCTATGTGCAGTACGACTGGAACATCACCTCCCAGTTGCAATTGCGGGGTGGATTGAAGTACGTCTGGTTCCAGCGCCACGACAATGCGCCCGTCGAACAGAAGAGCAAGGTGCCGCTGGACTACACGCAGACCTGGAGCAAAGTGCTTCCTGCGGTGGAACTGCACTACGCTATCGCGCCCAACTGGAGCGCGTATGCCCAGGCCTCCAAGGGCTATCTGGCGCCCAACGAGAACCTCTACTACATCCCCAACCCGTCCTTGGGAACGAGCGGCGTGGAGCCCGAGCAGACCACCAACTATCAGTTGGGATCGACTTGGCGTTCGCAACGCCTGACCCTGTCCGGCGACGTGTATTCGATCGATTTCTCCAATCAGGTGCAGCAGGTCAAAGTCGGCAGCAATACCTTTTTCACCAATATTGGGGGGACGAAATACCGCGGCATCGAAGCCGAGGCGACCTATTACGTGGGCGGCGGTTTCAGCGCCTACGGCAATGCCTCCTACAACCGCGCCCGCCAGAACTCCAACGGCCTGCAACTGGCCAAGGTGCCCGAAAAGACGGCCGCTCTCGGCCTGATCTACAACCGCGGCCCGTGGTTCGCCTCTGTCATGGCCAAATACATCGGCAGCAACTACGGCGCCATCGATACCAAGCACGGCAACACCCCCGTCTTACCGATCCCGGCGTCCACCGTGGCGAACGCTTCGATCAACTACACCGTGCAGGACAGCGGCTTCCTGCCGCACGGCACCAAGGTCGGCGTGCAGGTGTTCAACCTGTTCAACAACACCAAGCTGAGCAAATATGCCGGCTCCACCGGCAACGGCATCCCGCTTTTCTACACCATACCCGGCCGCAGCTTCATGGTGAATTTCTCTGTGCCTTTCCAGTGATGACACGATGAGCCGTGGTTCGTCACGCTGTCACGAACCCCGGCTAAGTTGTTCGCTTTTTCGTTTCAGTCCTGGAGTTTCCCCATGTCTCTCGACACCCTCACCCACCTCGCCCAGACCTCGGGCGGCATTCTTTACCTCATGGCTGTGCTGCTGTTCATCGCGCTGGCGGTCAGCGTCGAGCGCTTCTGGACGATCTCGCGCATGCTGGCCTCGGCCAAGGGCTGGGTGCGCGAGCTCAAGAGCCAGGCCCATATCGACGTCAAGCAGCTCAAGGACAAGGTCGAGGCCGACGTTGCGTCTCCCGCCGCGCAGGTCGTCGCCGTCGCCTTGCAGCACGATATGGCCGATCCGCTCGATCATTTCTCCGACCGTCTGGAGGAGGCGGTGATGGATCAGGCGCCGCGCATCGACCGGGGCCTGTGGATGCTCGACACCATCGTCACCCTGGCGCCGCTGCTGGGATTGCTGGGCACCATCATCGGCATGTTCAACACCTTCTCGGCACTGTCCAATCCGGGGGCGGCCACGCAGGCCGTCACCGGCGGCGTAGGCGAGGCGCTGCTGGCCACGGCCGCTGGACTGTTCATCGCCGTGCTCGGGCTGGTGGCGTTCAACGCCCTGAACCAGCGCGTGCGCCTGGTCATGCATCAGTTGGAGCGCATCAAGCTCATGCTGACCAACCGCATGTATCCGCATTACCGCGAAGGCGGCGTGCGACCGGTGGTGGTAGCGCAGAGTGGACAGGCGGCGCGTGCCGCTGTGCAGCCTTCCGGCGCGCTGCAGCAGAAGATGGCCTGAAACTGATTCCACAACCCCTCCAGGTCGCGTGCGCTGGAGTTCGCACGCTTGCGCTGCGGCGTCATGGCCGCGGCATTTTTGTTTGACCGCCCAATGAAGTACTTCGAAGCCAAGAAAGCCCGCATCGAGATCATTCCGATGATCGACATCATGTTTTTCCTGCTGGTGTTTTTCATCATGGTCACGCTGCACATGATCCCCGACGCCGGCATCGCCTCGCGCCTGCCCACCAGTTCCACCGCGCAGAGCCTACCCAAGCCGCAGATCACCCTGGCGGTGGACAAGGACGGCGCCATTCACTTTGAAGGCAAGGTGCTGTCGCCACAGCAACTCACCGCCTTGCTCAAGAGCAAGCCGGACACCGATGAACTGCAGGTCACCATTGCGGGAGAAGAGGACGTCTCGCTGCAGCAACTCATGACGGTCATGGACGCCTGCCGCGTGGCCGGTGTGACCAGGATCGGACTGGCAGCGCGTCAAGCCGGTGGCAGCGGATCATGAACGCGGTCTTGCATCACGCGCCCGCCCCTTGGCGCGAAGACGAGGACGGCAAACGCTGGCCCGTGGCGGCGCTGGCGGCCCTGCTGCTCGAAGCGGCGCTGATCGGCGCCATCGTTTGGTGGAGCAGTCAGCCCGCACCGCCGCCCCCGCCGCCGCCCATCCAGATCGTGCTCGAAGCGCCCAAACCTGCGCCCAAGACCGTGACCCCGCCCGCGCCCAAGCCGCCTGAGCCGAAACCGCTGCCCAAGCCCATCCCCAAGCCGGTGGTCAAGCCGCAGCCCAAGCCGATCGTGCACAGGGTGCAACCCAAACCGGTGCAGCCTCCGCCGCCTCAACCCACACCCAAGGTGCAAGCGCCGCCTGCGCCCGTGCCCGACACCCAGCCCGCCATGCCCGTGGCCGCGCCCACGCCGCCCGCCCCGCCTCCGCCTCCCGCGCCCCCGGCGCCCGACGTGGCCTCGATCAAGGCAACCTTCGAGGCCGAGCTGCGCAGCGCGATTCAGGCGGCGGTGCGCTATCCGCAGGCCGCGCGCATGATGCAGCTCACCGGCAAGACGCTGGTGGGCTTCGACTTCCGCGACGGCACTGTGAGCCGGGTGCACGTGGTCACCTCCAGCGGCGCCGATCTGCTCGACCATGCCGCGCTCGACGCCGTGCGCAACGCCCCCTATCCCGCCACACCCAAGGAACTGCGGGGCCAGACCCTGGCCTTCACCATCTGGGTGCGGTTTCACCTGAGCGATTCCTGATGTCGACCTCGTTCCGTACCGCTTTCAAAAGCGCTTCGCGCCTGCTGTGCGGCACCGCCCTGTGCTGCGCCGCGCTCTCCACGGCGCACGCCGCCACCCTCACCGTGTACGGCGCGATGGGCTATGACCAGCATGTGGCGCATGCCTTCACCCAGGCCACCGGCATTCCGGTCAACCTCATCCACCTGAGCACCGGCCCGCTGCTGGCGCGGGTGCAGGCCGAGAGCCGCAACCCGCAGTGGGACGTGCTCTGGCTCGACGGCAATCAGGCCATGCAGACCTTCGCCGACGACAAGCTGCTGCAGTGCGGCTGGGCGCCCGACGTGCGCTACACCCCTCTGGGCAAACAGCTCATCCGGCCCAGTCACTGCTGGCAGCCGGTAGGCGTGACCTATGCCGGCGTCATCCTCTACAACCCCAAGGCCATCGCCCCAGCCGACTGGCCCAGGACCTGGGACGATCTCGCCAAGCCCGCGCTGCGCGGCAAGGTCGGCATGGACAATCCGGCCATCTCCGGGCCGACCTACCCGCTGGTCGCCGGCCTGCTGCAACATCTCGGTGAAGCCCCCGGAAAGGCGTATTTCGAGCGCCTCAAGGCCAACGGTCTCAGAGTGTTTCCGACCAACAGCGTGACCCTGCGCGCGCTGCAATACGGCCAGATCGACGCCGCCGTGGTGCAGAGTTCGGCGGCCATCGGCTTTCTGCATGAGATGCCCGGCCTGCGCATCGTCGCACCCGCGCCCTCCACCGTGCTGCCGTCCGACTTGGCCATCGGCAGGCAAGTCTCCGGCCCCCTGCAGCAACAGGCCCGGCGCTTCGTGCAATGGGTGCTGTCTCCAGCAGGGCAGGCCGCGATGCAGCAGGGCGATGCCAACGCCGATTCCAACTATCTGCCCTTGCTCGAAGGCGCCGACGCGCTGCCCAGCCTCAAGCAATTGGGCACGGTGCAGCCGCTGGTGCTCGACCCCGCCGTGTGGGGGCCGAAAGAGCCGCAGGTGATCGACTGGTTCACCGCACACATTGCGCGCTGAACGGCTGATGTCTGCCATGCGAACACGCAGCATCCCCCTCCCGGCCTCCCCCACGAGTGGGGGAGGTGAGATCTGGGCTGCGCCCCAAGCAACGATGCCCCTCCCGGCCTCCCCCACGAGTGGGGGAGGTGAGATCTGGGCTGCGCCCCAAGCAACGATGCCCCTCCCGGCCTCCCCCACGGGTGGGGGAGGTGAGATCTGGGCTGCGCCCGAAGCAACGATGCCCCTCCCGGCCTCCCCCACTCGCGGGGGAGGCGACAACACCGCAGCGCCTGCCTTGCTCCCTCCCCACGCGTGGGGAGGGCCGGGGTGGGGTGGGCCTGGTGCGCTCGCCCTGATCCTGCGTCGCTGGGCGCTGCGTCTGGGGCTGCTGCTGGCAGCCGCCGTGTTCGTTGCCCTGTGGGCCTATCCGCTGCTGGGCTTTCTGCTCTCGGCCTGGGTGCCGCATCTGCTGCAAGGCGACCTGCGGCCCACGCTTGCTCCGCTGAGGCACGCCTTCCAGGGCTACGAACTCCACGCCCTGTTCAATTCGCTGTGGGTGGCGCTCACCGTGGGCCTGCTTGCCCTGCCCTTCGGCCTGTGGCTGGCCTGGCTGCGCGAGCGCACCGATCTGCGCGGGCGCGGCGGCATCGAAGCCGGGGTGTGGCTGCTGCTGATCTTCCCCGACTTCTTTCTCGCCTCAGGCTGGATGCTGTTGGCTGCGCCCATCGGCCCGCTGGCGTCCTGGCCCGCCGCGCTGCACGCCGCGCAACTGCTGCTCGGCCCGGTGGGCATCATCATCACTCTGGTACTCAAGGTCGTGCCCTATGTGTTTCTGGTGGCGCAAGGCAGCCTGCGGCACACCAGCGCGGCGCAGCAGGAGGCGGCGCGGGTGCATGGCCTTTCTCGGCTCTGGCGGCTGCGGCTCGGACTCGTCGCTCTGTTGCCTGCATTGGCTGCGGGATTTGCCATCGCCTACGCCGAATCGCTGCGCAACTTCGCCGTGGTCGCCACACTCGGGGCGAGCAGCGGTTTCACCATGGGGACTTATGCCATCTATCAGGCGGTCAACGGCATGCCGCTGAACTTCCCGCTGGCCGCCTCCGCTTCCTGGCTGCTGCTCGGCCTGGTCATCCCCGCGCTGGTGCTGCAACACCGCGTCGGGCAGCGCGCCAGCCAGCATCAAACCCTGGGCGCCAAACATCGACCGGCAGCGCGGGTGCGGCTGCGGGCCAGCGATCAGTTGATTCATGGCGCGGCGCTGATCGCGCTGGGCGCTTTCGCCCTGGGCCTGCCCAGCTTTGCCGCATTGGGCGTGGCCTGGCCCAAGGCGGGTTGGGAGCAAATCGCCGCCGCGCTGCCGCCGCTGCTGGCCGCAGTGGAGTTTTCGCTGCAACTGGCGCTGGTCGCGGCGAGCCTGACGGTGTGCATCGCCCTGCCCATCGCCTGGCTGATCTCCCGTCCGGGCCGGGTGGGCCGCCTGCTCGACGTGGCCCTGCTGGCGATGATGGCGCTGCCGCTGATCGTGCTCGCAGCCGCCTATCTGCAGGCCTACAACCAGCCTTACGCCCCGCTGTATGGCGGCAGTCTGCTGCTGGGCATGGCGTATGTGGCGCTGGCCGTGCCCGCCACCAGCCGCGTGCTCATGGGCCCGGTGGCGCAGTTGCACCGCTCGCTGGGCGACGCCGCGCGCGTGCACGGACTGTCGCGGCTGCAAACCCTGCGCCACATCCACCTGCCGCTGCTGGCCGGGGCGCTGTTCTATGGCTGGCTGCTGGCGGTACTGTCCATCGCTTTCGAATTGCCCGCCTCGGAACTGCTCTATCCGGCCGGCCATCCACCGCTGGCGGTGGCGCTGCTGCAATACGCCGGCGGCTTCCAGTTGCATCAGCAGGCGCGGCTGCAGGTGCTGGGCATGGCGGTGCTGCTGGCCTTCGCCCTGCTGGCGCGCTGGGCCTATCAACGCTTTACGCCCGCCGCCTGGCGTCACCTTGGGCACGACCGGACATGACCCTGCTGCACATCGACTCCGCTCACAAGCGCTTCGGCGCGACCACCGCGCTGCACGATCTCAGCCTGCAACTCCACGAAGGCGAAATCCTCTGCCTGCTCGGCCCCTCTGGCTCGGGCAAGACCACGCTGCTGCGGCTGGTGGCCGGGCTGGAACGGCTGGATGGCGGCAGCATGCGCCTGGGGCCTACGGTGATCGACGCCGCAGGCGGCCCCTTCCTGCCGCCGGAGCAGCGCCAGCTCGGCATGGTGTTCCAGGACTACGCGCTGTGGCCGCATCTGAGCGCGCAGGACAACGTCGCGCTGCCGCTGCACCGTCTGGGCCGCAGCGCAGCGCGCGAACAGGCGCGCGCCATGCTGTCCGACGTCGGTCTGGCCGATCTGGCCGAGCGCCACCCGCACGCCCTGTCCGGCGGCCAGCAGCAGCGCGTGGCGCTGGCGCGGGCGCTGGCGGTCAAGCCCCGGCTGCTGCTGTGCGACGAGCCGCTGTCCAACCTCGATGCCGGGATGCGTGAAGAACTGCGTGACCTGATCGGCAACGTGGTGCGCGAACACGGCATCAGCGCGCTCTACATCACCCACGATCACCGCGAGGCCCTGGCGCTGGCCGACCGCGTGGGGGTGATGGCGCAGGGCCGTCTGCTGCAACTCAGCAGTCCGCGCGACTTGCTGCGCCAGCCGAAAACCGAGTTCGTCGCCCGCTTCACCGGCGCGCATGGGCCGTGGCCGGTGCGGCTTCACGGCTACAAGCTGCACGCGCCCTGGGGCGAAGTGGCCGCACCCCCTGGCTGCGCAGATCGAGCCGGCGCAACCCACGCCCTGTACCTGCGCAGTTCGGCGCTGCATCTGCCCCACGTCGATGCGGACGCCGCCGCGCCGCACTGGCAGGTGCAAGCGCGCGTGCTGGGTCGACTGACCGTGGGCGAGCACACCGAACTGCGCCTCGACCTGCACGGCGTGATTCTGCGTCTGCCCGTGCCCGACGCACACGCCCCCGCTGCGGGCAGTCCGATCACCCTGCGCATCGCCGCGGCCCAAGCCTTGCTTTACCCCACAGACTCCCTAAAAACCACCGAGGAACTCGCTGCATGAATGCAACCCAATGGGGCGGAATGACCGCCATCTTCCTGGCCTCCGCCGTCGAATGGGTGGAAGCCTTCACCATCGTGCTCGCGGTGGCGCTGACCATCGGCTGGGCGCGCGCCGCCGGGGCCGCGGCCGCCGCGCTGGCGCTGGTGGCCGCGCTCATCGCCGTCACCGGAGTGGGGCTGAATGTGGTGCAGGCCGACATCGACCTCATCCGCGCCGCCATTGGCCTGTTTCTGCTGCTGTTCGGCCTGCGCTGGTATGTCAAGGCCATCCGCCGCTACGCCGGGCGCACCAGGCTGCACGACGAAGCGAAGGAATTTGCCGAAACCCGCGAGAAAATCGACCACGCCGAAGCCCGCGTCGCTTGGGCCGTGGCGTTCAAGGGCGTATTGCTCGAAGGGCTGGAAGTGTGGCTGCTGGTGGTGGCGCTGGGCCGCACCATCAGCTACGGACAGGCCGCGGGCAGCGCCGTGGCCGCGCTGCTCGCGGTCGTCGCCGTGGGCCTGGTGCTGCGCGCCCCGCTGACCAAGGTGCCCGAGAACACCCTCAAGTTCACCGTGGCCTGCGCGCTGCTGGCCTTCGGCACCTTCTGGAGCCTGGGCGGACTGCTCGATGAAGCCAAGGTCTGGCCGCTGGGCGACGCCACATTGCTGTTGCTGTTCGCGGTGTACGCCGTAGCCGGACGGCTGTCGGCCTTCAAGCTGCGCGTGCCACAGCTCGCCGCGCAAGGAGCCCGCGCATGAAAAAAGTCCTGCAACTCATTTTTGGCGATGCGCGCAACGTGGCCTCGGTGGCTGTTGCCGTGGTGCTGGCCTGGGGCGCGGCGCAGTGGCTACCAGCATCGAGCGGCTGGGTGCTGGTGGCCGCGCTCATCGCCGCGGCGTTCTGGCAGGCACGCTGATCGCCTCCATCGCCGCAGCATGCACACCTTACTTCGTCTTTTTCGGCCGCCCGGTCTTGATGGCGGGCACGGCGTCGAGCGCGGCGAGCAGGGCAGCGTCGTTGAGCGTGGTGAGCACGGCGATACCTGCTCGCAGCAATTCGCTTTTTTTCGCCGGGCGAGCGAGCTTGACCAGACGATCCTTGAGCGCGCCGAGCGCCTCGTATTCGGCGCGGGGAATGGTGAAGCTGTCGCGTACCAGCTTGATCTTGGGCGGCTTGACCTCTGCGGCAGGCGCTGCGGAAACAGGGCGGGGAGTTTTTGCCGCCGAGGTCTTGCGCGCAGGCGATTTGGCGGCTGCGGCTTTCACCGCAGCCTTGACCGGAACGGCGGACTTGGTGGTCTTGCGCGGCGCGGGTGCGGCGGTGCGCGCCGGGGCGGTTGCGGCGCTGGTCTTTTTGGTGGCGGGGCCGGGTTTGGCGACTGGCATGTCTTACTCCTCGAAAGAATGAGATAAACAGTTTATACCGTATTTTCATTTTTGCGAATCTGCAACGCACAGCCTTCCCTCTTCACGAATGCACATGTCACACTCAAACCCTCTCGCTCTCGCCCTGCTCTGCACCATCGCCTGCGCCTCGGCTGCCCAGGCGGCAGCCGCGCAAACCGCCGTGCTCCCCAGCGGCCGCCTGCTCACGCCCGTCGGGCAACTGGCGCAGACACCCAACTTTCCGACGCAACTCGCCATCAGCGCGGGCCGCGTGGCCGTGCTCGCCAGCGGCGCCAGCAAGCTGCAAGGCATCCAGATGGTTTCCGCCGACGATCTGCAGGCGCAAGGCGGCGTGCTGACGCTGTTTGCCAAAGACAAAAGACACGCCGCGCCCGGCGCCACCGTGGCGCAGGGCAAGCAAGGCAAGGGCGGCGCGCAGCATGACGAAAGCGTGATCCACGACCAAAGCCTGTTCCAGGGCCTGGCATCCGGGCCAGACGGCACGCTCTACGCCACCGGCGGCAACAGCGACGATCTGCTCGCTCTCGGCGCTTCCGCCGGTGGAACGCTGCAAGTGCTGCGCCGCTATCCCCTGACCTGGCAGCCCTTTCCGCGCACGCAGTATCCCTACCAGTACGCCGGCGACTGGCAGCAGACCCGGCACTTCTACCCCGACAGCGTGGTCATCGGCCCGAGCGGGCGGCATGCCTATGTCGCGGGCATGCTGGCCAACAGTCTGGCACGCATCGACTTGCACACCGGCGCGACCGACTACCTGAACGTGGGCAGTTATCCCTTCGCCGTCACCCTGGCCGACGACGCCAGGCGGCTGGTGGTGAGCAACTGGGGCGGCAACGGCGTCACGGTCATCGATCGCGCAGCCTGGAGGGTGCTCGCCGCCGTGCCCACCGGCCCGGTACTCGGCCCCGGCAGCGGCGCGGCAGGCGCGCACCCCACCGCGCTGGCCGCACAGCCGGGCACGCCGCTGGTGTGGGTGGCCGACGCCAACCTCGACCGCATCGTCGCGGTGGATACGCACACCCTCAAGGCCATGCGCGTGATCGACGACAACCCCTACCCCGGCGCGCCTCCCGGCTCCTACCCCGACGCGCTGGCCGTGTCGCAGGGCAGGCTGTTCGTCGCCAACGCCGGCAATGACGATGTCGCGGTGTACGACCTCGCCACCGGACGGCGCATCGCCCTCATCCCCACCGCCTGGTATCCCACCGCGCTGGCGGTGCAAGGCGATTCCCTGTTCGTCGCCAGCGCCAAAGGCATGGGCAGCGGGCCGAACCTCCATCACCAGTGGGTCGGCAACAGTATGAAGGGCGTGCTGCAACGCATCGACCTGCGCGAACTGCCCACGCACGCCGCAGCGTGGACGCAAGCCGCTCTGTCGAACAATGGTTTCAGCGTGGCGCAGCGTCGGCAACTGGCCGCGGAAAACGCCCAGGCCGCACATTGGCTGCGCCGCCACATCCGTCACGTCGTGTTCATCCTGCGCGAGAACAAGACCTTCGATGAAGACCTCGGCCGGTACGCCGCGGCAGGCCATTGGGCCGACCCCGCGCTCGATCTCTACGGCCCGCGCGAACTGCCCAACCTCTATCGCATGGCCGACCGGGGCGCGCTGTTCGTCGACTTCTACGCCGATGGCGAAGTGACCTCACAGGGCCACCAATGGACCACCGCGGGTTCCGATTCCGACTTCGTGCAGCGCACCTGGCCGCTGTATTACTCCGACCGCGGCTTCGTCGCCAACTCGGGCTGGACGCAGTCGCTCGCCCCCGGCGCCAGCGGCGCGCGCAACCCCTACGCGATCTACCAAAACCTCTCGGCGCTTGGGCACTGGAGCAATCCGTGGATCACCTATCCGGCGCGGCTGTTCCTGTTCAACGATCTGCTGGCGCACCGGGTGAGTTTCGAAGACTTCGGCGAGTTTGCCTCGCGCAGCAAGATCGGCGACATTTCCCCCGCGCTGCGCAGCCATCTGGCGGTGGATTACCCGGCCTGGGATCGCCTGATCCTCGACACCGACCGCGCCCAGGTGGTGGACGACTGGCTGCGCCATCACCCCTTGCCGCGCGTGCTCTACATCTGGCTGCCCGACGACCACACCGCAGGCCGTCACCCCTGCCTACCCAGCCCGGACAGCTATGTGGCCAACAACGATCTGGCGACCGCGCAGGTCATTCACAGCCTTTCCAAACTGCCCGGCTGGAAGCACACCCTGGTGCTGCTGACCGAGGACGACGCCCAGTCCGGCGCCGACCATATCGACGCCCACCGCACCTTCGCGGTGGCCGCCGGGCCGTGGGTCAAGCCCGGCGTGCTGGTCACGCAGCATCTCTCGCAGGTCGATCTGCTGCGCACCATCGAGGCCGTGGCCGACATTCCGCCGATGTCGCAGTGGGACGCGGGCGCGCACGTGCTCTCGGGCATCTGGCGCGACCAGCCCGACGCTGCCCCCTTCCCCGTGCTGCCGCTGCAAGCGAGCATGCAGCGCAACCCCGGCGTGTGCGCTGCCGACTCCTCGTTCAAGGACTGGCCCATCGCCCGCCCGCCCGGGGCCAGCCCGTCAGCGCAGAAGACAGTAGCCGCCACGCACAGCTACACCCCCACGGCCCTGCTCAAGGTCTCCGGCCCCGAGCAAATGCGGCAGGAGTGGCTGGCCAGCAAGGGCGCTGCCGCCTACGCCGAGATGCTCGCGCATGTGCAGACCCTGGCCCGCGCGCAGCACCGTCCGGCGTCCAGTCTGATCGCCGGTCAGGACGGCGACTGATCCTGCCCCCTCCAACCCGGCGCCTGATGTCGCGCGAAACAAACGTCACCAAAATTTCACGACTGTTTCAAATCCTTTTCACGGGCGTTTCCAAGAATGTCAGGCTTGTGTTCATCACAAGCCATCGAACCCCATTCCTGGAGACCCTGCCGTGCCCACCCCCGTCATCACCTCACGTTTTCGTCCCCGCCACATCGCCCTCGCCGCCGCGCTGGTTTGCACCCCGACCGCCTGGGCGCAGACCCCAACAGAACTCGGCGAAGTCAGCGCCCAGGGCCAAGCCGCCGGCGCCACGGGCAGCAATGGCCTGTTCCTCTCCGCGCCCGCGGGCACTGTCGATTCCATCCCGCAAAAGCAGCTCGACAACGTGCAGTTGTTCAACCCCGAGGCCACGCAGTCGCAAACCGAAATCACCGCGGGTCAGTATCAGTCGATGGACCCAACCGAGTCGTTCACCAGCTCCCTCAAGGTGCTGCCCAATGTGGTCGTGACCAGCGACGGCGACAGCATGAACGGTGACGACGTTTACATCAACGGTTTCGCGAAAAACCTCATCAACTGGACGCTCGACGGCATACCGCTCAACGACAACGACAGCTACGCCTTCTACACCAACGAGTTCATCCCCACGCGGCTGATCTCGGGCACGCGCTACTTTCCAGGCGCCGCATCGGCAGCCATTCCGGGACTTGCGGCCTTTGGCGGCTCGGTCGAGACCTACTCGCTCAACCCCGGCCCGACCCCTTCGGTCAGCCTGATGGGGGGCGCGGGTTCCTGGGGCAAATACCGCTACGGTCTGCTCGCCAACTCGGGGCTGATCGGCGCCAACACCGGCGCGCCGACAGCCCTGTGGTTCTATGCCAACAAAAACCACACCGATGGCTATTACGACAACACCCCCAGCGACCAGAAGCAGTACCTGTTCAAGAGCGTCACGCAACTCGGCCCCGGCGCGCTGACCCTGTTCTACACGCAGAACAACCAGAAGTTCAACTACTACGGCGGCTGCACCGCGGCCAACCAGGCCAAGTTCGGCGACACCTGCAATGTCTACTCATCCAGTCCGATCGTCAACGGCAAGCCCAATGGCCTCTACAGCGGCTACAACTACAACCAGTACCAGAATTGGCTGACCTACGCCAAGTATGAGGCGACGTTCGGCAAGACCACGGTCTCCAACCAGATTTATTACTACCGCGGCAACGGCTACAGCGGCGGCGCCTACACCAACTCGACCTACAACCTGCTCCAGCCGACTGGGGTTTACGGCAAGGTCAGCGCCCCCAGCGGCGGGCTGTTCCTGTCGCACTCGATCAACTCCACCCGCCGCATCGGCAATATTTTCCGCCTGGCCACGCCGATCACCGATGCCCTGGGGCTGGAGGCCGGTCTGTGGCTGAACAAGAACGACACCACCCACGACCAGCAATTCGTCAGCAGCACCACCGGGCAGTATCTCGGCTCGGTCTATCTGGAGCCGGTGTCGACCAAGCTCTATGAGCCCTATGTCAACCTGACCTTCAAGCCCACTCCCCGGCTGACCCTGCAAGGCGGGGTGAAGTATCTGCACGTCAGCCGCGACTTCGTCAACGACGCGGCGCTGGCGCAGGGCAAGCCCGGCAAGTTCAGCAACGACTTTTCCACCACCATGCCGTCATTGGGGGTCAACTACCTAGTCGCCAAGGGCATCAACGTCTACGCCAACGTCACCAAGAACACCAATCCGCCACAGTACAACCAGTACTACACCGGCACCTACAACCCCGACCTCGCGCCGCAGAAAGCCACGACTTATGACGCTGGCGTGGTCTACGACTTCGGCATGTGGAGCGGTGCGCTGGATCTCTTCCGCGTCAACTTCGACGATTACATTCAGAGCTTCCAATACACCCCGCCCGGCTCGACCGGGTCCATCTCCATGCTGGCCAACGTCGGCAAGGCGGTCAACGAAGGCCTGGCCTGGCAGAACAACTTCATCCTGAACAACAACTGGTCGGCCTACGTCAACCTGGGTCTGCTCAACGCGCAATTCACCTCGGCCAAGGTGCCCATGCCGTATGCGCCGCACTCCACCGTGGCCACCGGCGTGACCTACAAGACCGGCCCGTGGCGCGCCAAGTTCGGCGTGCGCCACACCAGCGAGGCTTACTGGACCGATTTCAAATCGCCCATCGATGCGCACACCACCGCCGATGCCTCGCTGCGCTACACCTGGAAAGCCGGCGACACCGCGCGCGGTCTGGGCCTGAAAAAGGTCAGCGTCAGCCTGAACGTGAACAATCTGTTCGACGAGCAGCACGTCTACAAATACAAGACCGGCTTCCCGTTCAGCGCCAAGGACCCCGGCCTGTACATCAGCCGGCCGCGCAGTTGGTATCTCGGCCTGGAGGCGACTTTCTGATGGGCGCCGCACCGAAGACTGAGCTGATTGCGCCGACCCGGCGCGCCTTTCTGCGCGGCGGTCTGGCCACCTCCGCGCTGCTGGCTACCGGGCAGTGGGGCTTTCCATCAGCCTGGGCGCAGCCCGCCGACCCCGGCACGCTGTTTGCCGGGCCGATGCAGGGCTATCTGGCGGCGCGCTCCGCCGTCGTCTGGCTGCAGACCCCCGGCGCGGCCGAGGTCGCGCTGGAATACGCGCCGGAGGATCGCCCCGACGACAAGAAGCGCACCGCCGTGCGGCGCACCGATGCATCAGGGCAGTTCTGCGCGCATCTGGTGATGGACGACCTCGCCCCCGGAACGCGCTACCGCACAGTCGCGCTGGTCAACGGCAAGGCGGCGGCGGATCGCGCCATCGTGGTTCGCACCCAGCCGATCTGGCTGTTTCGCGGCCCGCCGCCAGACGTGACCGTCCTCACCGGTTCCTGCGCCTATGTGAACGATCCCGCTTTCGACCGCCCCGGCAAGCCCTACGGCGGCGGCTACGACATCTACGGCCCGATGACGCAGGAGCGCGCCGACCTGATGGTCTGGCTCGGCGACAACCTGTATTACCGCGAAGTCGATTGCCAGAGCCCGCAGGGCATGGCGCTGCGCTACCGCCAGCAGCGCGGTTTCGCTCCTCTCGATGCGTTTTTGCGCTCCACCCCGCAGGTGGCGATCTGGGACGACCATGACTACGGCCCGAACGACAGCGATGCGAGTTTCGAGTTCAAGAACGCCTCGCTCGACCTGTTCAAGACCTACTGGGCCAACCCGACCTACGGCGTGGGCGACGTCGCCGGGGTGTTCACCAAGACCAGCCTCGCCGATGCCGATATTTTTCTGCTCGACGACCGCTGGTGGCGCAGCGCCGACGCCACCAGCCCGGGCGAGCGCGGCAAGGTGATGTTCGGCCCGGCGCAGATGCGCTGGCTGAAGAATGCCCTGTTGCATTCGCGCGCGCGGTTCAAGATCGTCGCCGCCGGAGGCCAGTTGTTCAACGACGACGATGCCTACGAGGGCTGGAACCAGTTCCCGCTGGAGCGCGCCGATTTCATGGGCTGGCTGCAGCAATACCGCATCCCCGGGCTGGTGTTTCTCAGCGGCGACCGCCACATCAGCGAACTGATCCGCTATCCGCGACCCATCTATGGCGGCAAGCGCGACTATCCGCTGTGCGAATTCACCTGTTCACCGCTGAATTCGGGCCCGGCCAAGGGCGACGGCGACCCCAACCGCGTGGCCGGCACCCTGGTGACCGAGCGCAATTACGGCGTGCTCAAACTCAGTGGCGAAGGCAAGAATCGCACCCTGGCGCTGATGACCAAGAGCGTTGATGGCAAGGTGCTGTGGTCGCACACCCTGGGCCTGGCCGATCTGGGCTGGGACTGAACCCGATTCACCACGACGCCTCACGCTCCGGCGTGGCGCTGATGTGGTGAATCGACAGGTCGGCGCCGTTGAACTCTTCTTCGGCGTCGAGGCGGATGCCCAGCGCCTTTTTCAACACGCCATAGACCACGAATCCCCCGACCAGCGCCACGGCGATGCCCAGCAGCGTGCCGACGATCTGCGAAGCCAGCGACACCCCGCCCAGACCGCCGAGCGCCTTCATGCCGAAGAGGCCCGCCGCAATCCCGCCCCAGGTGCCGCACAGTCCATGCAGCGGCCAGACGCCGAGCACGTCGTCGATCCTCCAGCGGTTTTGCGTCAGGGTGAACATCCAGACGAACAGCGCCCCGGCCACCGCGCCGACGACCAGCGCGCCCAGCGGGTGCATCACATCCGATCCCGCGCACACCGCCACCAGCCCGGCCAGCGGCCCGTTGTGCAAAAAGCCGGGATCGTTCCTGCCTGCGGCCAGCGCCGCCAGCGTGCCGCCCACCATCGCCATCAGCGAGTTCACCGCGACCAGGCCGCTGATGTGGTCGAGCCTCTGCGCGCTCATCACATTGAAGCCGAACCAGCCGACGATCAATATCCACGAACCCAGCGCCAGAAAGGGAATCGACGACGGTGGATGCGCCGACATCTGTCCGTTGGCGTGGTAGCGCCCGCGCCGGGCGCCGAGCAGCAGCACGGCGGGAAGCGCGATCCAGCCGCCCATCGCATGCACCACCACCGACCCGGCAAAGTCATGAAACGGCGCGCCGAAAGCGGATTGCAGCCACGCCTGGACCCCCAGATTACCGTTCCACATCAGCCCCTCGAAAAACGGGTAAACGAAGGCGACGAGGGTGAAGGTGGCGATGAGTTGCGGCCAAAATTTGGCGCGCTCGGCGATGCCGCCCGAAATGATCGCCGGTATCGCCGCGGCAAAGGTCAGTAAAAAGAAGAATCGGGTGAGTTCGTAGCCGTGTTCACGGGTGAGCACGTCGTCGCCCACGAGAAAATGATGACCGTAGGCGATGCCATAGCCGATCAGAAAGTAGGCGATTGCCGAGATGGAAAAATCGGTGATGATTTTCGACAGCGCATTGACCTGATTCTTCCTGCGCACCGTGCCCAATTCGAGAAAGGCAAACCCGGCGTGCATGGCGAGCACCAAAATGGCGCCCAGGAGGATGAACAGCACATTGCCGCTGGAGGCATCTTGCACCATAGGAGTTCCCGATAAAGATCAAATGCACAAAAATAGCAAGCTTCGTGCCCGAAAATTGCGCAAATCGCCTTCATGCTGCTCACAATTCATCACAAGGTGTGCGTTCATGGTGCGCAGTGAAATGCTAGCCGCTCCAAAATAATGCAGTGCGCACCATATTGGGGCTCTCTGGTCAGAGCTGCCGCTTGCATAGAATGGCCCTGCCCTTTTCCATGTCGAGAGAGAGTCCATGCCCTTCAAAGTCAAACCCTATGTGTCCGAAGTGACCCGCTTCATCCAGGACCTGAAGCAAAGCGATCCTCAACTCGAAGTCAAGCAAAAGCAGGGCCGCGCGCTGCTTTGGGACAGGCCACAGAATCCCGAATTGGCCAAGGCCTTCGATGAAGCCCGCGTGCCGCAAAAGGCCTATGTCTACGGCAGCCATTGAGACTGCCGACCGGATCTTTGGCCTGGTCTTTGGCTAAGTCTGGCCGCGCTGACGCATGACTGCCGGTTCCGTCGAAACCAGCCTGCTGTCCCCCGCGGTCGACAGCACGCCCGCCACGGTCGATGGCATGGCGGTCGCGCGGCTGTATGGCGAGCCGCTGTTCGAGCTGCCGCAAGACCTCTACATCCCGCCCGACGCACTGGAGGTTTTTCTCGAAGCGTTCGAAGGGCCGATGGATCTGCTGCTCTACCTCATCCGCAAGCAGAACTTCAACATCCTCGACATTCCGCTGGCGCAGGTCACGGCCCAGTATCTGAGCTATGTCGAGCAGATCCGGCAGCACAACCTGGAGCTGGCCGCCGAATATCTGCTGATGGCGGCCATGCTCATCGAGATCAAGTCGCGCATGTTGCTGCCGCGCCCGCCCGCTGAACCCGGCGCCGAACCCGAAGACCCGCGCGCCGAACTCGTGCGTCGGCTTCTGGAATATGAGCGCTACAAACTCGCCGCACAGCAACTCGACGCCCTGCCCGTGCTCGGCCGCGACTTCTGGCGGGCGCAGGTACTGTTCGACCGCGACGCCGCGCCGCGTCTGCCCGATGTGACTGCCGAGGATCTGCAGCAGGCCTGGAGCGACATCCTCAAACGCGCCAAGCTGCATACGCACCACAAGATCACCCGCGAACAGCTCTCGGTGCGCGACTACATGAGCCGCGTGCTGCGCCAGTTGCAAGGCGCGCGCTTCCTCGAATTTCACGATCTGTTCGATCCCGCGCAGGGCGTGCCCGTCGCCGTGGTCACGCTGGTGGCGCTGCTCGAACTCACGCGCGAGGCGCTGGTCGAGATCACGCAGGCCGAGGCCTTCGCTCCGCTCTACGTGAGGCTGGCCTACACACCGAGTTGATCCACAGATTCGAACGCTCGTTCGCATGGACGGTCCTCGCGCGGGCATAATGCGCCGGTTTCCACGCGAGCTTTGCCATGTCTGCCGAACCCTCTTCCCCTTACGGCGCGCCGCCCCACAGCGAGAGCGCTCTGCGCAAACCGCTGACGTTGCACCGCCTGCGCGCCATGCGTGAAGCGGGCGAAAAAATCGCCATGCTCACCGCCTATGACGCCGCCAGCGCCAGCCTGCTCGATGCCGCCGGGGTCGATTGCCTGCTGGTGGGCGACTCGCTGGGCATGGTGATGCAGGGCCACGCCTCCACCCTGCCCGTCACCCTGGAGCAGATGGTCTATCACACGCAATGTGTGGCCCGCGGCAACCGCAGCGCCTGGCTCATCGCCGATCTGCCCTTCGGCAGCTACCAGGGCAGCACCCAGCAGGCCGTGGCCAGCAGCGTGGCATTGATGCAGGCCGGCGCGCAGATGGTCAAGCTCGAAGGCGGCGGCTGGACTGCGCCCCTCATCGCCGCGCTGGCGGATCGCGGCATCCCGGTGTGCGCCCACCTCGGCCTCACACCGCAGAGCGTGCACGCGCTGGGTGGCTACCGCATCCAGGGCCGCGATGCGCAATCGGCCGACACCCTGCGCCGCCATGCGGCCGAGGTCGGCGCCGCTGGAGCGGCCCTGCTGGTGCTCGAACTCGTGCCCTCCGATCTGGCGGCGCAGATCAGCGCGGACTATCCCGGTATCACCATCGGCATCGGCGCAGGCGCGCGCACCCACGGCCAGGTGCTTGTGCTGCACGACATGCTCGACATCACCCGCGGCCCCAAGCCGCGCTTCGTGCGCAACTTCATGCAGGGCGCGCCCAGCCTGCTCGATGCCGTGAGCAGCTATGTGCAGGCGGTCAAGACCGGCGCGTTTCCCGACGAGGCCGTCCACGGCTACACCGCCTGACCTCTGCGGCAATCCCCATGCAGACCGTCCATACCCTCTCCGACCTGCGCGCTGCGCTGCGCCAGCACCCAGACTGGGTGCTGGTGCCGACGATGGGCAATCTCCACGCCGGGCATCTGGGGCTGATCGCCCGCGCCCGGCAAGAGAATGTCCCGGTGGTGGCGAGCATTTTCGTCAACCGCCTGCAGTTCGGCCCCAACGAAGACTTCGACCGCTATCCGCGCACCCTGCCGCGCGACGCGGCGCTGCTGGCCGAGGCCGGCTGCGACCTGCTGTTCGCCCCGGACGAAGCCGAGATGTACCCGCAGCCGCAGACCTTCCGCGTCCTGCCCGACCCGGCGCTGGCGGGCATACTCGACGGCGCCGCCCGCCCCGGCCACTTCGAGGGCGTGTGCACCGTGGTGATGAAGTTGTTCCAGATGGTGCGGCCGCGCCACGCCGTGTTCGGCAAGAAGGACTATCAGCAACTGCTCATCGTCGGTCGCATGGTCGAGCAGTTCGCTCTGCCCATCGACATCATCGGCCTGGACACGGTGCGTGCCGAAGACGGCCTGGCGCTGTCTTCGCGCAACGGTTATCTCACCTCCGAAGAGCGCGCGCAGGCGCCGCAGCTCCAAGCCGCGCTGCGCGCCCTGGCCATGGATGCCCGCAGCGCCACCGCACCCGAGCAGATTCTCAAGCTCGAACGACAGGCCATGTCCCGCCTCGACCAACTCGGCTGGGCGCCCGACTACCTCACCCTGCGCCGCCGCGTCGATCTGCAGCCGCCCACGGCGCAAGACCTGCACCGGGGCACGCCCTGCGTGGCGCTGGGCGCAGCGCGTCTGGGCCGCACCCGGCTGATCGACAACCTGGAGTGCTGAAAAGGGATAAATCCTCATGCATCAAAGCGACGTGCTGATTCTCGGCGCCGGCCTGGCCGGCCTATCCACCGCGCTGCATCTGGCCGAGCGCTTCGATGTCACCGTGCTGGTCAAGCGCACGCTCGACGTCTCGTCCAGCCAATGGGCACAGGGCGGCATTGCCGCGGTGCTGGCCGAGGGCGACAGTTTCGATGAGCATGTGCACGACACCCTGGTGGCCGGCGCCATGCTCAACGACCTGCCCGCCACCCGCTTTGTCATCGAGCACGGGCCCGACGCCATCGCCTGGCTGCGCGAACAGGGCGTGCCGTTCGACACCGAGCATGGCGCGCTGCATCTCACCCGCGAAGGCGGACACAGCCAGCGCCGCATCGCGCACGTGGTCGACGCCACCGGCGCGGCCATCCAGACCACCCTGCTCGCCCGCGCCCGTGCGCATCCGCGCATCACCCTGCTGGAGAACCACGTCGCCGTCGATCTCATCACCGAGCGTCATGTGGGTGACGGCAAGGCCGACCGCCGCTGCTGGGGCGCCTACGCGCTCGACACGGCACGGGGGCGGGTGGAAACCTTCGCTAGCTCACACACCGTGCTCGCCACCGGTGGCGCCGGCAAGGTGTACCGCTACACCACCAACCCCGACACCGCCAGCGGCGACGGCTTGGCGATGGCCTGGCGCGCGGGCTGCCGCGTGGCGAATATGGAGTTCATCCAGTTCCACCCCACCTGCCTTTATCACCCCAAGGCCAAGAGCTTCCTCATCAGCGAAGCGGTGCGCGGTGAAGGCGGCAAGCTGCTGCTGCCCGACGGCACACGCTTCATGCCCGCGCACGACCCCCGCGCCGAACTCGCCCCGCGCGACGTGGTCGCCCGTGCCATCGACTTCGAGATGAAAAAACACGGGCTGGACTGCGTCTATCTCGACATCACCCACCAGGGCGAAGCCTTCATCCGCCAGCACTTCCCCACCATCCACGCCCGGCTGCTGGAGCTGGGCATCGACATGGCGCGCGAGCCCATTCCGGTGGTGCCCGCAGTGCACTTCACCTGCGGCGGCGTGCTCACCGACCTGGCGGGCCGCACCGACCTGCCCGGCCTCTACGCCGCGGGCGAAGTGGCCTACACCGGACTGCACGGCGCCAACCGGCTGGCGAGCAACTCGCTGCTGGAATGCGCCGTGTTCGGCAAGGCCGCAGCGCAGGCCATACTCGACGCCGATCAGCCCGCGCTGCCGGCCCCACGGCGTTGGGATGAAAGCCGCGTGAGCGACGCCGACGAACTCGTGGTCATCAGCCACAACTGGGACGAGCTGCGCCGCCTGATGTGGAATTATGTGGGCATCGTGCGCACCGACAAGCGGCTGGAGCGCGCCGCCCACCGCATCGCCCTGCTGCAGGCCGAGGTGGACGAGTTCTACGCCAACTTCCGCGTCACCCGCGACCTGCTGGAGCTGCGCAACCTGCTGCAGGTCGCCGCCCTCATCGTGCGCTCAGCCCAATTGCGCCACGAAAGCCGCGGCCTGCATTACAGCCTCGATTGGCCCCAGACCGCCGCGCCCGCCGCGCCCACCATCCTCGTGCCCTGAACCCGCCATGCCCTCCCCGCACGCCGTTCCAGAGCTCGCCCTCGTCAGCGCCTTGCTGCGCAACGCCGCACGCGGCGAAATCCTGCCGCGCGCGCAATCGCCCGATCCGCGCCTGAAAGCCGACGGCACCTGGATCACCGACGCCGATCTGTCCATGCAGACCCGCGTGCAGCGCGAACTCGCCGCCCTCTGGCCGCACATTCCCCTGTTGGGCGAAGAGATGACGCCCGAGGTGCAACAACGCCTCATGGCCCAGGAAGCCGCCGCACCGCAAGGCCCCGGCCTCTGGGTGCTCGACCCGCTCGACGGCACCAGCAACTTCTCCGCCGGCCTGCCGATATTCGGCCCCTCGCTGGCGTGGATACAAGGCGGCAAAGTGCGCCTGGGCGTGGTGGTCGATGTGATGCGCGACGAAGTGTTCAGCGCCGCCCTGGGCGCCGGCGCGTTGCTCAACGGCCAGACACTGCGCGTCCCCGCCTCCACCCCGCCGCTGGCCAAGACCATCGCCTGCATCGACTTCAAGCGCCTGCCCGCGCCGCTGGCCGCGCAACTGGCGGTGCATCCGCCCTACGCCTCGCAACGCTCCATCGGCTCGGTCGCGCTCGACTGGTGCTGGGTCGCCGCAGGCCGCTTCCACCTCTACCTGCACGGCAGCCAGGGCCTGTGGGACTACGCCGCAGGCAGCCTCATCCTCAGCGAGGCGGGTGGCCATGGCCAGACCTTGGCAGGCGAAGCCGTGTTCAACAACACCCTGGAAAAACGCTCGGCAGTCTGCGCGGGCGATGCGGGGTTGTTTGCGCAGTGGGTGCGGTGGCTGGCTGCGCACGAAGCTGCACCTCGTTGAACTCGCCAGAAACCACACACGATACTTGCAATAATGCTCGGCCGTGCGAGAAAAGCCATTGCCGGGTTTGGCCGCGATTTATTCGTTTGCAGAACTGCGGAAAGCCAGAACAAACCGTTGTCGTGATTGACATTTTTTGCGGATGGCATGGGCAAAATATCCCGCAACGCCCAGCTTATCCGGCATAATCTGCGGGATATATTGCGTTAGATTTCACTACATCGTCTGCATCAAGGGGAGAGGTAGCTATGGGAGAGTTCGCTTATACAACTGTGCCGGGGAAGATTAAGCCTCTTCTAGAGAAAATCCGGCACGTCGGTGTGCCCCCCAAAGCCACAGTGCAGTGGTTAAAGACCATCGGCTTCACGTCAAGCAACGACGCTTCATTGCTTGGTGTGCTTAAAGCGGTTGCGCTAGTTGACGCCACCGGTGTGCCTACAAGTGCATGGACAAGTTACAGGGGAGCCCACCATAAGAAGGTGCTCGGCGACGCAGTTCGCCAAGGTTACGCTGAGCTATTCGCTGTCTACCCTGACGCATGGCAGAGATCAACAACTGACTTGGAGCACGTATTTAGCACTAGCTCCAGTGCAGGGAAGCAGGTGATTGCGAAAACAGTCAGCACCTTCAAGGCTGTCTGTGAACTTGCCGAGTTCGGCGCGCCAGATGAGCAACCCTCTCCAACTGTTCATACCGGCCCTATGCATTCACCGGTCGCTGCTACGCCTAGCGCTCATGCTGTGGCACCCCCAAATGGGTGCAAAGTCCCATCTGTTCACATTGACATTCAGATTCATATCTCACCGGAAGCAACGACAGATCAGATCGACCAGATATTTAAAAGCATGTCGAAGCATCTCTACGGCTCGCAGGGAGCCTAATGTCCTCTTCAGCGCGGAATACATTCAGTGCCGCCAAGGCCATAGATCTGGATGTCCGCCGAGAGCTTGGTCCGCCGGACGAAGGCTTGCTGGCTGCTACGCAGCAAGTCCTGCCGCGCTCGCTCTGCCGAGGAACACGGGGATACATCGAAAAGGTGGTAAATCAGGCTAATGGTTGCTACGAGAAAGGATGGTACGACGCCTGCGCGGTGATGGTTCGCCGCCTGATAGAGACGCTTATCATCGAAGCATTTGAGAAACACGGACTATCATATAAGATTAAAAATGTAGATGGCGACTTTTTGTACCTGCGCGACCTCATTAGGTGTTGTTTGTCGGAGTCCACTTGGAATCTTTCTCGGAACTGCAAGCAGGCGCTCCCTAGGCTCAAGGATATCGGCGACAAATCAGCCCATAGCCGCCGGTATGTAGCCCAACGCGGGGATGTGGACCCACTCCTGAGCGATATCCGGCTCGTCGTGCAAGAGCTAGTTTACTTGGCGGGTCTAAAGTGAAATCTAACCATTGCATGCAGCCGACGTATTTGCCTTCTCTTCGCTGCGGCGAATCCGCAGCTGATGCTTGGCGTTAGCCCTCTTATGACATCCGCCACCATCAAACTTTTTCTCCCGCACGGCGACGCAAAGCGGTTGCGCGTTGGTGAAGTCTCGAACTGGACGGACAAGGCCCTGGCTGCTCCGAGAACGGAACTCGATGACCTGCTTCTCCGTGAAGAAGCAGAGAGTGCAGGAATCTACTTCCTCTTCGGCTCCGACCCAGAGAGTGGAGATGCATTGACCTACATAGGCGAAGCCGAAGTAATCCGCGACCGATTGAAACAGCAACCGAACGGGGTCAAACAAGCGAACGGGGTCAGGTCTAGCTTCATAGCATCCGCGCAATGACTCACCCGATCTTCACCGCCCCAGCGCCGCACCGAAGACTTTGCCCAGCAGCTTGCTGCCGGTGCCCACCGGGTCGGTGCGAATGGCTTTTTCCTGTTCGCCGATGGCCTGATACAGCCGGTTGAGCGCTTCGTGCGTGACGTACTGCTGGATGTTGGCCTGATCTGCCTTGACGAGGCCGAACTGCGCAGCCTGTCCGGCGAAGCGGTTGTAGGTCTGCGCCAGGCCGACCTTGTCGGTGGCCTGAGTGACGATGGGCAGGAATTTCTGCGTCAGGGGCGCTTCGGTCTTGCGTTTGAAGTAATCGGTCGCGGCTTCGTTGCCGCCGGTGAGAATGCCCTTGGCGTCTTGCAGCGTCATGCTTTTCACCGCCCCGACCAGCAAGGTCTTGGCCTGCGGCACAGCGGCTTCGGCGGCGCGGTTGATGGCCAGTTCGAGTTGGTCGGCCTGCGCGCCCAGGCCGGCCATGCGCATCAGGCTGCTGGCTTTTTCGAGGGCGGGCGGTAAGGGAATGCGCCATTTGGCGTTGCCGTAAAAGCCGTTTTCGCGGCCAAGTTCCTTCACCGCGATGTCGGCCCCGCGGGTGAGCGCGGTCTTCAAGGCCTGATCGACTTCGCCGTTGCTCAAGTCCGCGACTGCGGCATTCACCGCGCCCGAGGACGCCGCGCCGCCTTGCCCAGTGGAATTCGCGGCTGAGTTCGGTTGCGGGGCCTGCTGCGCGGGGGTCTGCGCAGCGTTCAGCGCGCCGCTGAGTTGGTTGCTCAGGTTGTCGAGATCGAAAGCCAAGGCGGGAAGCGGCATGGCGGTAGCCAGCACGGCGGCCAGAACAAGCGGACGAGTTTTCATCAGAGCATCCTTCAGGGGTTCAACGTTGCGGATCGGGCGTGGCGCGCAGCACTTCGTCTAGCGTGGTCACGCCTTCGGCCACCTTGATCGCTCCGGCCAGCCGCAACGGTCGCATGCCATCCTTGAGCGCCTGCGCGCGCAGCGGGCCCAGTTCGGGGCTGCGCACCAGCAGCGCCTTGAGCGCCTCGCTGCAACTGAGCAATTCGTACAGGCCGACGCGGCCGAGATAGCCGGTGTTGCGGCATTCCACGCAGCCCACGGGTTTGTAGGGGCGCACTTCGGACTGCGTTTTCCACGGCGCCACGGCGGCGCGAAAGGCCTCTTGATCGAAGGCATCGTCGGGCTGTTTGCAATGCGGGCAGAGGGTGCGCACCAGACGCTGCGCGAGCACGCCCAGCAGGGTGGCGCTGGCGAGGTAGGACGGCACGCCGAGTTCGAGCAGGCGGGTGATGCTCGATGGCGCGTCGTTGGTGTGCAGGGTGGAGAGCACCAGATGGCCGGTGAGCGCAGCCTGCACGGCCATGTCGGCGGTCTCGCGGTCGCGGATTTCGCCGACCATGATGATGTCGGGATCTTGCCGCATCAGCGCGCGCAGCCCTTCGGCGAAACTGAGGTCGATGGCGGGCTGCACCTGCATCTGGTTGAACGCGGGCTCGACCATCTCGATCGGGTCTTCCACGGTGCAGACGTTCACCTCCTCGGTGGCCAGGCGCTTGAGGGTGGAATACAGCGTGGTGGTCTTGCCGCTGCCGGTGGGCCCGGTGACGAGCAGGATGCCATTGGGGTGGCCCGTGAGCCGCTGCCACTCGCGCATCTCGTGCAGCGGAAAGCCGAGCGCGGGCATGTCGCGCACCACTACGTCGGGGTCGAAGATGCGCATCACCAGCTTTTCACCGAATGCCGTGGGCATGGTGGCCAGGCGCAGTTCCACTTCGTCGCCCGAAGGTCGGCGCGTCTTGATGCGGCCATCCTGCGGACGACGCTTTTCCACCACGTCCATGCGGCCGAGCAACTTCACCCGGCTGGTCATCGCGCCCATGACCGAACCGGGCACCTGATAGACGGTATGCAGCACGCCGTCGATGCGAAAGCGGATCACCCCCATGTCGCGCCGCGGCTCCAGGTGGATGTCGGAGGCACGCTGCTCGAAGGCGTATTGCCACAGCCAGTCGACCACCTGCACCACGCCGGCGTCGTTGGCGTCGAGCGCGCGGCCGCTGCGGCCCAGCTCCACCAGTTGCTCGAACTGGTTGACCCCGCCGGTGCTGCCGTTTTTCTGCGCATGCCTGACCGAGCGTGCGAGGTTGAAGAACTCCACCGTGTAGCGGCTGATGTCGGCCGGGCTGGCGACCACCAGTTCGATGGGTCGGCGCAGCATGCGCTCCATCTCGGGCACCCAGCCACGGTCGAAAGGCTCGCAGGTGGCAATGGTCACGCCGTCAGGCCCGGCCGCCACGGGCAGGATGCGGTGGCGCTCGGCGTAGCTGGTCGACATGAGGTCGCCGATCTTGCTGATCTCGACCTTCAGCGGATCGACACGCAGATACGGCAACCCGGCCCGCTGTGCCAGCCATTCGGTCAGCACATCCAGATCGAGGGTGCGACCATCGCTCAGCCGCTTGAGCCCGGCCAGCGCCACGCGCTGCAGCGCGTGCAGCTTGCCGCTGGCGTGGGCGCAGCGCTCCCAGCCGTAGCGTCCAGACGCCGCGTCGATCAGCCCGTCGGCCTCCAGCCATTGCAGCAGTTCACGCCAATCGAGCCGACCTTGCGCCGCAGGCGGCGCGCCCGGCGCGTTGCGCGGCTTGGGCGGGGAGGAGGGGTCGGCGGAGCGGGTGGGCATGCGGGGAGCGTCCATGGCGCCGAGTGTAGGACAGCCCCTTGCGAAACCGAGTCAACGTGGCGGATGCAGGCGCCTGAGCAAACGCGCCCAGCGCCGCGCGGGCAGGCCGCCGGTGCGCTGCGCCACCGCGTCGGCGCGTTCGAGCAATTGTGCGCGCGTGGGCAGCGGCGCCTGCGTGGCGTCGCGCAGGGCGATGGCAATGAGGTTGCCGTCGCGGTTGGGCGGCAGTTGCCACACGCTGTCTCCCGGCTGATCGAACGCCGCGACGATGCGCTGCAGATTGCGCTCGAGCACGCGCACATGCCCCGGCCCGCTGAACAGATTGACCACCATCGCGCCCTGCTCGGCGAGCAGTTGGCGGCAATCGGCATAGAACTCGGCAGACTCCAGCGCGGGGGCCGCGGCTTGCTCGTCGTACATATCCACATGCAAGACCGCCGCACTGCCCGCATGCGCCGGATCGGCCGCATACGCTCCCGCATCCGCACACAACACCTGCAGCTTGCCGCCCGGCTCGGGCAGCGCGAACCAGCGATGCGCGGCCAGAATGACGCCGGGATTCAATTCCACCGCCACGCACGGCATCCGCAGCCGCTTGAGCATGAACTTGGTGATCGCCGCCGCGCCCAGGCCGAGCTGCACCGCCGATCCGCCGCGCCTGGCCTTGTCGGGCAGCAGCAGCATCCACGCCATCATGCGCTGCACATATTCCAGTTCGAGATCGTTGGGACGCGCGATGCGCATGCTGCCCTGGATCCAGGGCGTGCCCAGATGCAGATGACGCACGCCATCTTCTTCGGAAAGCGTGGGTTCGGGAAAGGAGGGTTTACGAGCCATATCAAATGAGATTTGCGGCGATGAAAGCCTCGCGCCACGCGGCGCGCTTGCGCTCCAGGCTCCAGCTCGCATGGGCCGGGCTGGTGGACGGCAGACGGCGCACCTCGGCGCCGAGGCTGCGGGTAATGCGCATGGCGCGGGCGGCTTCGCCACCGTTGTGCGCAATGACTTGCAGCAAGGGCAGGCGCGCCACGAGAGCGGGCAAATCGTTGGGCAAGGCTTCGGTAATGGCGCTGTCCAGACTGCCCTCGCGGCGGCAGTGGGCATACACATCCCAGATGCCCAACCCGCGCTCGCACACCGCCTCGATACGCTGGGCGTAGGGCTGGCGCATCAGATCCAGTCCGAACAGATCGCCCACGATGCGCCAGAACTGGTTGCGCGGGTGCGCGTAATACTGCTGCGCCCGCAAGGAAGCAATGCTGGGAAAGCTGCCCAGCACCAGCAGGCGACAATCGCCCCTCACTGCGGGCGGCAGTCCCTGCAGCATCGGCGCCGACAGCGCAAGAGGAGCAAGGGCGGAACCGGAAGAACGAGCCATGCCGTCATTGTCGCCGCTGCCGCCATACGCCTGCCTATAATCGCCTGCTTTGTCGCACCGCGGGTGTAGTTCAATGGCAGAACGGCAGCTTCCCAAGCTGCATACGAGGGTTCGATTCCCTTCACCCGCTCCAGAATTCTTTCCGCAGTCTTCCACATCTGTTCACAATCTCCTAAGAAATCAACAATTTAGAGGTTTTTTTCTTCAGCATCTGTCCGCAGCCTTCCGCATTCTTCCGGCCTCGGTCTAGGGTATCCTCGCAGGGTATTTCGCTAACCCACCAAACCGATACCCCCATACTCTCCGACACGAAGATTCGCACGCTCAAGCCCAAGGACAAACCCTACCGCCTCTACGACGAACGCGGCCTATACATGCAGGTCTCCACGTCCGGCGCTCGGCTGTGGCGCTTCAAATACAAATTCGACGACAAGGAAAAGCTGCTGGCCCTGGGCCAGTACCCCGACGTACCCCTGTCGCTGGCCCGGGAGCGACGCGACGAGGCCCGGCAGTTGCTGGCTCGCGGCATCGATCCGTCCGCCCAGAAAAAGACCCTCAAGAGCGCGAGCGAAGGCACCTTCGAAGCAGTCTTCCAAGAATGGTGGCAGAGCCGACTGGAAGCCGTCAGCCCCAGCACATCGGCGCAGATCAGGCAACGGGCGCAAACCTACGTCTTGCCCTACATCGGCCAGCGCCCCATCGCGGAACTCAAGGCAGCGGACATTCTCGCCGTGGCTCGCAGAACCGAAGCACGCGGCCTGATTGAGACCACCCATAGCGCCGTGCAGTTGATCGGCCAGGTCATGCGCTACGCCGTCGCCACAGGCCGCGCCGAGATCGACCCCAGCCTTCGCTGCGCGGCGCGCTCAAACCCGTAAAGGTTCGCCATCGCGCGGCCATCCTCGACAAAACCGTGCTGGCGGCCTTCCTGCGCGCGGTGGATGCCTACCCCGCCTCGCCCATCGTTCGCGCCGCCCTACAGCTTCAGGTGCTGCTGTTCCTGCGTCCGGGGGAGTTGCGACAGTTGCAGTGGGAGCATCTGGACACGGCCCGCGCCATGCTGAAAGTGCCGGGCGAGATCATGAAGATGAAAGAGGCGCACCTGGTGCCGCTGGCGCGGCAAAGCCTGCGCATCATCGAAGACCTGCAGCCCCTCACCGGCTGCAGCCGCTACATCCTGCCCTCGCCCCGCGCCATCGGCGGCGCGTCCGACCGACCCATGAGCGAGAACGGCGTGCTGGTGGCCCTGCGCGCGATGGGCTACGACAAGGAGACCGTCACCGGCCACGGCTTTCGCGCCACGGCGCGCACCTTTCTGGACGAAGAGTTGCGCATCCGGCCCGAAGTCATCGAGGCGCAGCTTGCCCACGCGGTGCGCGACCCACAGGGCCGGGCCTACAACCGCACCAAGCACATCGAGGAACGCACGGAGATGATGCAGACTTGGGCGGACTGGCTGGATGGGGTGAAGGCTTCGGCGCAGCCGTAAGTAAACGAAGAGGCCACTTGAATGCTCCCTTACAAAGAGGATCGACACTGGGCGCCATGGTGATTTCACATGGCAACCGTCGTCATGCGCGGTCTAGGTGTAGTCCTGTGGCGCACCATCGGCGAAAACTTCTCCCCTTTGCCGACCTGCCTCACAACACAGCGTAGCTCGCCCCATCAGGCCGAACGCCCCGGCGCTGCATGTCCTTCTCTTGCCTGCCCAGCGAAATGCAGCCACCCGAGCTCATAGGGCAGCACTTCGATCTGCCGTTCGTCGAGCACCATGCCCTCAGGCAGGCGTTCCAGCAGGCGCAGCACCAGAGCGCTGTCGCCCAGGCGCAAGCGAACCGCCACGCGCCTGACCTCCACGGGACGCGCGAGCAGTCGTGTCAGCAGCGCAGCGCTGGCGGCATGACCGACGGCCGAGACCACCTCCTGCCCATGAAGGCGCTTGCGCGCCGTCTGCAGACTCAGCGGCCCGGAAAAACGCCAGTCGCCATAGCCGGTCAGCACGGGAGAATTGAACAGGTAGATCATGGCTTGCAGGAAAGTAGAAATTAGGAGAGAAACGAAATCTGATGCCGGGGCGAATCGCCTACGTGTATCGGCAGTCAGACAGCCAGACCGACGACGCAGCAACGGCGCAAACCGTGACCTACTTCGCCTCCTTCAGAAGCCAAAGCCGTTTGTCGGTGAAGGTGCAGACGACACCGGCCTTGTTGAACTGCACCGGACGATTGGTGTCGCAATAGGTGGCGATGACGATCAAGGGCAGTTGTTCATTGCCCCATCCATCGGGTGAAAAAAAGGCCAGTTCGCCCGACTTGCATTTTTTCGCTTGCGCATCGGTGCTGAAAACGCACATCCTGGATTGATCAGTTCCGGCTTGCGCGCCGCCGCAGGCGCTGAGCAGCAGCGGGGCGAGCAAGGCCAGAGACAAGGTGACACGCCGCCAAACTGGCGATGCGATTCGGGTCATGGCATTTCCTCAAAAAAAGAACAAGGGATAGGCGAGTTGGACGCTGGCGATCAAAAAGCCTTCGACTGGCTCTGCGCCTGCTGCTTCTGGCGCGCGGCCTCGTCGGCTCTCATCTGCGCGTGCATCTTGCGATCGTTGGCGACATCCGTAAGGTCGAGGTAGGTGGTGGTGTCTGGCCAGCCGCGGGTGACGAGCACCTGCATGCCCTGCGGTTGGCGCCACTTGGCCGTCACGCCGCCAAGTCCGTAATTGCCTGACAGCGAGGTGGGGCGCCCGTACTTGACCTGCACCATGTCGATGACGCGCTTGACCAGCCCCGTGTCCATGAACGCCGGGAAGGTGTACTCGGCGGATGCGAAGGTGTTGTCGTCTTCGGTGTAGCACACGGTGAGCTGGGTCGCACCCTTGAGCTTGCCGCTGACGTCGTACTGGTCGCAGAAGTAGTTGTTGTCCACGCGGGTCGGGGTAAGCCCCGCCTTGAGCAAGGCCGCGCGCAAGGTGTCGCGGCTCGCTCCTTTGAGCGGCGCGCCAAACAGGCTCAGCGGCGCCTGGGCGCGAGCGCTGTGCACCGCAAAGGCGGTGACGATGGCCAGCACGGCGGCGATGACGAAAGGACGGAAGGCGAAAGAGGTTTTCATATAAAGCTCCCTGAGTTATCAAAGTGATATGGAGTGAATTGTCTGGGCGTAAAAGTCGTTTTATTCCGTTCGCAATCTTGCAGGCCAGCGGCGCCGTAATTACCCAACGTCTCGGTGTTTGCTGCGCCCCATGCGTTGATCGCGCAGGCGGTTGCGATGCGGCTGGGTGCATCGGCGCTTGCCGTACAGATGCGGCGGCAGGCCCACAAGGCGCACCCAGGCGCTGCGCTTGTTCTGAACCGCTTGTTCTTTGGTATATCGAGTGGGCTGGGTCATGGCGTGCTTGTCGAAAAAAAGAAAAACAAGCCTGAATTCTTAGCCGCGCACTGGGCAGCGCAGACTCATGCAAACTTGCACTGCGTCGCCAGCGCGGTTCAACCGTTTTTGAACACCGTGTTGACCCCTTTGGGCTTGTCCACACACCAGAACACCCGACGCATGCCGCGCGTCACGCCCACATAGGCCAGCCGCGCCGCCTCGTCCTGGCAGGCCTGGTCATAGCTCTGCGAAAAAATCCCGGCCCGGGCATAGACGGCATTGCGCAAATCATGCTGCGCCTCATACACGCAGTCGCCGCACAGCACGGCCACCTCGCCCTGCAGTCCTTTGGCGCCATGAAAGGTGTGAAACGTGTCCCGGCCCCGATTTTTCTGGACACGAATTTGGGGTTCAATCGTGTCTGAAGAAGGAGTCGTGAAATGCTGAATGAGTCGAAGGTGGGAGGGGTTGCGCCGGGCTCGCTGGAAGGAGCGCGTAGC
>NZ_JAVERI010000009.1:0-142451 GCF_034007205.1 Thiomonas sp. | reverse complement strand
CGAGGACAGTTTTTGCCGATTTCGCCGGGCAATAGTCGAACTATTGCCCAAGACCAGCCCGCAGGGCGCAGGACGCCACGAAGTGGCGGTCCCGAGCGCAGCGAGGGATGGGCCAGAGGCCCACAAAGCGGTGAAAAATGGACCGGCGAGGCCGTTTTGCAGCCGACGATCCTCAAGTCCGACAGGCTCCTAGCAGCAGGGGGCGTCTGGACAAGAGGCTGTATTTGCGGCGGCGCTGCGACCTTCCGGTCAGTCTTGGGCGGCGCCGCGGCGTCTCAGCGCAGTTGGAATCGTCGCAACAACCCCGGCGCTCACAGCCACACCACAGGGGGCCGTCGCCGCCGCGTGGGTGCAGGGCCAGGACGCGCAGCGGTGCATCGCCGTCAGCCAACTTCTTCCCGAGAAGGGGGCGGCGCAGGCTTTCGCTTGAGCGCCCCGGAGATCCAGCGCAGCACGGCCTTCACCGGCTCGGCGCTTGCGCCCGCGATCACCTCCGATGCCGCGGGCAATCTCACGCTGGTGTGGGAGCAGGCCAAGTCGGCGCAGGGCGGCCCGGTGCGCTACGGCCTGCTCGCCGCCCGAAGGGAGGCGCTCGCATCGCAGTGGTCACCGCCGCATCACCTCGACGACCCAGCGCAGCGCAGCGCGGGCAACCCGGTGCTGGCGGCCGATGCGGCGGGCAATGTGGTTTGCGCCTGGTATCAGGACGGAACGCGCGGCATGCAGGTGCAGACCGCGCGCTACAACCCGGCGCAGCGGCGCTGGGGGGCGCCGCAGACCTTGTCCGACCCGGCCGCCACGGTGCAGGCCAGTTTTCCCGCACTGGCGGTCGGTGCGGCAAGCAGTGTCATGGCCGTATGGCAGCAGTTCAACGGCTGGCGCACCCTCGCCGTCGCCCGCTGGCTGCCGTAAGGTCTGCTCTCAAGGAAACGCCGGGCCGCCCCAAGTTTCCTTGTCCACCTTGCGGCTTGCAGGCCGCTCGGATTCGGCTCCGTCCAGACTGCCGCAGGGCAGCCTGGAGCCGCGGGCCTCATCCCCCACGGGGGGCGGGCTGGGCGCAGCCCGGCCCTGGGGGCGCTCTCAAGGAAACGCAGGGCCGCCCCAAGTTTTCTCAGTCCACCTCGGGGGGGCTGACGCGAATGCGGCAGGTCTGGGGGCGCTCTCATTGCGTATCGGGGCAGCGGCCGAACAGCCAGAAGCAGCGCAATTGGCGCATCGCCGCCTTGACCCAGTAATCGATCTGACCCGTCTGGTCTTCCATCAGCGCATGGAGGTGGCTCTGATAGTCGTCCTCGGGCAACTCCAGATACGCCTCGGTTTCGCCGCCTTCGTTGCGCACCTTCATGCCGGCGCGACGGGCGATCTTGAGCATCGCGGCATTGCTGCTCAGGCACTGCATGTAGAGCACCCGCAGCCCGCGGTTGCGCGCATCCATCGCCGCGCGCGCAAACAGCCGTGTGCCGATGCCCAGCCCGCGCCCACGCGGCAAGACCGAAACGCCAAACTCCGCCCGCTGCGCATGGCCCTCCTCGATGGCGATGTGCGCCACCGCCAGCAACTCCAACTTGCGGTTGAACACGCCGAAAATATCATCCACGCCAAAGCGGATGGAATCGACATACGCCCGGATGCGCTCATCACTCGCTGCGTAGCCAAAGCGCAGATAGCGGTCATCCGGCCCCAGCGCCAGAAAATGCCGCAGCAACTGCGCACGATGCTCCGGCCCGATCGGTCGAATCGGGATGATCGGCGCGGGCAGACGCCGAGTGCGGGTCGGGACGACCGACGCACTGCCAGTGGCTTGCAGTGGAGCGGTTTCGGGAGGCTGAGTCATGATCGATACATGGATGAATCTGAATTGCTGCGGCGCAGCATGAGTGAAGCAGTTTAGGCGCTACCCTCGTAAATTCAAGAAATAGGGGCATTGCTGCTCCCATCCGGCCACAACGTACCTGAAATCAAGCGGCTACCCGTGACAAGACGGCCCACTTATCTATAATGGCACGTTTGGCTTCTGGCGAGGGCCAGAAAACCCATGCCGGTGGGCGCGGCGCAGATCGGCGTCTGATTCTCAGGCCGCACATCACTGGTGGGCTTTTTCATATCTCGCTCAAACATCGTTCATAGGAACAACCATGAAAACCTTCAGCGCCAAACCGGCCGAAGTCGTGCATGAGTGGTTCGTGATTGACGCAGAGAACAAGGTTCTCGGCCGGGTCGCCAGCGAAGTGGCCCGCCGTCTGCGTGGCAAACACAAACCCATCTACACCCCGCACGTCGATACCGGTGACTTCATCATTGTCGTCAACACCTCCAAGATCCGCGTGACCGGCAACAAGGCCAACGACAAGACCTACTATCGTCACACCGGCTATCCCGGCGGCATCTATGCCACCCGATTCAAGGATATGCAGGCGCGTCACCCCGGCCGTGCGCTGGAACTGGCTGTCAAGGGCATGCTGCCCAAAGGCCCGCTCGGTTACGCCATGATCAAGAAGCTCAAGGTCTATGCGGGTGCAGAGCATCCGCACAGCGCCCAGCAGCCCAAGACTCTCGACATCTAAGGACAGGCGATGATCGGAAACTGGAATTACGGCACAGGCCGTCGCAAGAGCTCCGTGGCCCGCGTCTTCATCAAGAAGGGCACCGGCAAAATCACCGTCAACGGCAAAGACGTCGAGCAGTATTTTGGCCGTCAGACCTCGATCATGATCGTCAAGCAACCCCTCGTTCTCACCGAGAACGTCGATAGCTTCGACATCAAGATCAACGTCCACGGCGGCGGCGAAACCGGACAGGCCGGCGCCGTGCGTCATGGCATCACCCGCGCGCTGATCGACTACGAGGCCACCCTCAAACCCGCACTATCCAAGGCAGGCTTCGTCACCCGCGACGCCCGCGAAGTGGAGCGGAAAAAAGTGGGCCTGCGCGGTGCCCGTCGCGCCAAGCAGTTCTCCAAGCGTTGATTCTCCATCGCTTGCACTCAAGCCCGCCTCGGCGGGCTTTTTTCATGGCTATCGCGCCAGCCCTCGGTCAACGAGGACTTTGCGGCTTCTGTGTTGGGGATACCCTATGCTACGAAGCTAGACCTGACCCCCTTTATTTGACCTCCACCGACACCCGGCGCTGCCGGGCTTGGTGAGTCTTGGGAAGTTCCACGCGCAGCACGCCATCCTTGTACCGGGCTGAAGCATTGCGCACCTCGACTTCTGCCGGCAATGGGATGGCGCGCTGGAAACTTCCATAGGCACATTCGGTCATGTGATAGCGCCCTTGAATGCGCTCCTCTTCGATCCGTTTTTCTCCGCTGACGACCAAGTATCCCGGGACCACCTGGATATCGAAATCGGCTTTGTCCATACCGGGCACCTCGAGTCGCACAAGTATTTTGTCGTCGTCGTCGCATACCTCAGCGGCCAGTACGCCCCATCCCGCATTGCGCCAAACCAGACTACGGATTTCACCCTCCGATTTCACCTGGTTTGGCGTGAACCGTGTGATCGCGCTCGAAGCCCGGCGATACAGCCGCTGCCAACCTTCGGCGATACTTTCCAAAACATGATTGAAATTGTCGCGCAATTGAGATAAAGCTACCATGATTTTAACCTCATTTGAATGATGACTGTCTACTATATAATATAGTTCTACATGCAGAATGGGAAATCGAATTCAGCATTGATTCAATTATTAAAAACCACTTAAACTTACCCGGCCATCAAGAAGCCAGGCCGCGTGAACCCCATGGCGATCATGTATCATTTCCTCAATGCTCTCTGATCAGCCAATACACCAAACCGAGTGTCAGCGATGAAAACCCAAGCGCGGCCAACTCCGTGGAATGGATGTTGCTCATATCCAGAATGATGAATTTCCTTGCCATGGCCAGCAAAGCAATCAGAATCACCGTACGAACCTGAACGATGTGCTCCCGCCTTTCCAGCACGCGCAGTATGGAATGCTTGAACTCCAAGGCGATCAGCAAGGTCAGAATCATACCGAATACGGTTTGAAACATGCCGTGATCCAAGGGATGCTGGCCATAACTCAGCAGCATGAAGAAAACCTGTCGCATAAGGTCCCACAACGCGACAATGATGATTGCCGCAATAAGGGTCGTCAGGATCAGGGAGATGATCTGCTCGAAGCGTTCGTAGAAAGTCATTACGCTCCAGAAACGCTGGATATCGCCGATAGGTCTGCTGTTGCGCTGGTCGATATGGTCGGTCATGAGAGTTCCGCCAAGGTCGTAAAACAAGAGCCCATGCAAAGAAGCCCCCCTTGGAGGGGACCGGCTTCTGTGGCAGAGCCCGCAGAAGCCGGCGCCAAATCAGGCTGCACTGACTGCGATCCTGCGCGGCTGCATTTCGGGCCGCTTGGTCAGACGCAAGGTGAGCTCGCCGTTTCTCAGCTCGGCACTGATGTTATCGGGATCGAGTTCCTTGCTCAAAGTGAAGCTGCGCTGATAACGGGTGGTATTTATATCGGCATACACAGCCTCCATGCCCTCAGGTATGTCGACCGAAGCTTCAGCGAAAATCGTCAGCGTGTCACCGCCTTCGACCTGAACATGCAGCCGGTCGTTGCTGACTCCGGGCAGATCGGCCTTGATGGTGATGCCGGTGGCATCCTCGAGGATGTCCACGGCCGGCCGGATGACCCGCTCGCCCGGGGCTGGCTGCCTAACAGGATTGGCCGGGGTTTTCAGCGGGGTTTGTTCGTCACTCATGATCGTTACTCCTTCTCAACTCGGTCATCTGTCGAAATGAGGCGTGCCGATCCTTAGCGCACCTCGATCCTGCGCGGCTGCAGCTCTTCCCTGCGCCCGATGGTGATATGCAATATCCCGTTTTTGTAAGTTGCGTTAACGCGGTCTGGATCGATACCGTCGGGCACCGTGATCACCCGCTTGAACTGGCCATTGAAACGCTCGCGCCGATAGACCTGGGTGTCCTTGGGGGGGTCCGAATCACGTGCGCCAGCCACAGTCAACAGGTTCTGTTCAAGCGAAATATCCAGTGCCTGAGGTTCCATGCCGGGAGCGAAGACATATACATCCACTTGTTTTGGCGTGGCGCCGATATTGATGGGAGGGTAGTTGCCGGAAGGCACCGCGCGAATATCGCGTGGCATACCCCAGTCGCCAAACAGTGCATCCATTTCGCGGCGCATGTTTTCGAACTGGTCGAACAAATCGCTGGCAAGCAGATAAGCCATGGTTGGATTCCTCCTTATCATTCCGAAACGACATGACATGGTCATGCACTCCATTTGACCATTGCCATGAAATCAAACACCATCTCGATGGCCGCTACATAAGGACAAAAGAGGGTATTTCAAGCGTCCTTCCCGCAAGAATCAGCGCCAAAAGCAGGCCATCGTGCGCCACAAATTTCACTTCGACTTCGGCCTGTCGCCGTGCTTCCTGACAAACCGGGTGACGAGAAATGCCGGATGTCTCAAGGGTCCTTCCATGGGCGGCTCCGCTGGTCCGGGCTGTCCTCCACTTGGCTGAGATGCCCCTTCAATGCAGCTTGATGCGCGGCTCGGTGGTGCGCGAGATCATGCGCGCCAGGGTGAGGAAAGCGGTCTTCCAGAAGCCGTGCAGGGCGTGCAGATGCATGCGGTAGAGCAGCCAGTAGATGAAGCGGGCGAAATGCCCTTCGATGAACATGCTGCCTTTCGATAGACCGCCCATGAGATTGCCCACGGTGCTGTGCTCGCCCAGCGACACCAACGAGCCGAAGTCGCGGTAGTGAAACGTCAGCAGCGGCTTGCCCTGCAATTGCCGGACGATCTGTCGGGCGACGAGGCTGGCCTGCTGGTGCGCCGCCTGAGCGCGCGGCGGCACGTTGCCGCCATGCCCTTCCCAGACGCAGGCGGCGCAGTCGCCCAGGGCGTAGATGGCGTCGTCGCGGCTGGTCTGCAGCGTGGGCCGCACGACGAGCTGGTTGATGCGGTTGGTCTCCAGGCCGTCGATGTCGCGCAGGAAATCCGGGGCCTTGACGCCTGCCGCCCAGACCACCAGTTCGGCGGGCAGAAAGTCGCCGTCTGCGGTGCGCACGCCCGTGGCGGTGACCTCGGTGACGCGCTTGCCGGTGTGCATCTGCACGCCCAGCTTCGCCAGCTCTGCCGCGGCGGCGGCCGAAAGGCGCTCGGGCAGCGCGGGCAGGATGCGAGGCGCGGCTTCAACGAGGCTCAGGCGCACGTCGCGCTCGGGGTCGATGCGGTCCAGGCCATAGGCGGCCAGCACCCGGGTGGCGTTGTGCAGCTCGGCCACCAGCTCCACCCCGGTCGCCCCAGCGCCGATGGCCACGACCTTGAGCTGCTCCGGCCGCAGCGGCTCGGTCTGCGTGTTGGCGGCGATGCAGGCATTCACCAGGCGCCGGTGAAAGCGCCTGGCGTCTTCGGGCGTGTCGAGAGCGATGGCATGTTCGGCCGCGCCGGGCGTGCCGAAGTCGTTGTTCTGGCTGCCCACGGCGATCACCAGGATGTCGTAGCCGATGCGGCGGCGCGGCACGATCTCGCGTCCGGTTTCCTCGTCGAGCGTGGGCGCGACCAATACCTCTCGCCGCGCGCGTTCGAGCCCGTCCATCGCGCCGAGCCGATACTTGAAATGGTGCCAGGTGGATTGGGCGAGGTAGTTCAGCTCGTTGTCGTCGATGCCCAGCGTGCCGGCTGCCGCCTGGTGCAGCAGCGGCTTCCAGAGATGGCTGCGACCCCGTTCGATCAGCGTGATCTCGGCGCGGCGGCGTCGGCCCAGGGTGTCGCCCAGCCGCGTGGCCAGCTCCAGCCCGCCAGCGCCTCCACCGACGATGACGATGCGAGGCAGCGGGGAATCGGTAGAAGTCTGGGGCATGGCGTTGGGTCATCGATGCAATGCCCTTATTGGAGACCGCCCGGCGCCCGCGCGCAAGCGGCGGCGCGACCACTAACATGCACGGCTACGCCGCAGCCCGCTTTCTCTTTATCCTGATCCGGGCGTCTCTCGCGGCCTCAACCCGCAATCCTCACAATGAACGAGAAGTACGACGCCAGCGCGGTGGAAGCCGCCGCGCAAGCCCACTGGCAAAGCACCCACGCCTACCGCGTGCGCGAAGACAAGCCGGGCCAGAAGTTCTACGCCTGCTCCATGCTGCCCTACCCCTCGGGCAAGCTGCACATGGGCCATGTGCGCAACTACACCATCAACGACATGCTCGCCCGCCATCTGCGCATGAACGGCTACAACGTGCTCATGCCGATGGGCTGGGACGCCTTCGGTCTGCCGGCCGAAAACGCGGCAATGAAAAACCAGGTGCCCCCGGCGAAGTGGACCTATGAAAACATTGCCCATATGAAGCAGCAGATGCAGGCCATGGGTCTGGCCATCGACTGGAGCCGCGAGGTGGCGACCTGCTCGCCCGAGTATTACAAGTGGAATCAGTGGCTGTTCCTCAAGATGCTGGAAAAGGGCATCGCCGAGCGCCGCACCCAGGTGGTCAACTGGGACCCGGTCGACCAGACCGTGCTGGCCAACGAGCAGGTGATCGACGGCCGCGGCTGGAGAAGCGGCGCCATGGTGGAGAAGCGCGAAATCCCCGGCTACTACCTCAAGATCACCGACTACGCCGAGGAGTTGTTGGCCGCGGTGGCCGACCCCAGCAACGAGAACTATCTGTCCGGCTGGCCCGAGCGGGTGCGGCTGATGCAGGAGAACTGGATCGGCAAGAGCGCCGGGGTGCGTTTCGCCTTCACGCATGACATCCGCGACGACTCGGGCGCGCTCATCCAGGACGGCCGCCTGTATGTGTTCACCACCCGGGCGGACACCATCATGGGCGTGACCTTCTGCGCCGTGGCGCCCGAGCATCCGCTGGCCGCGCACGCCGCATCTGGCAACGCCGAACTCGCCGCCTTCATCGAACGCTGCCAGCAAGGCGGCACCACCGAGGCCGAGCTCGCGCTGAAAGAAAAGGAGGGCATGCCTACCGGGCTGTTCGTCACCCACCCGCTCACGGGCGAACAAGTGCCGGTTTGGGTCGGCAACTATGTGCTGATGAGCTATGGCGACGGCGCGGTGATGGGCGTGCCCGCGCACGACGAGCGCGACTTTGCGTTTGCCAAAAAATATGGTCTGCCGATCAAGCAGGTGGTCACGGTGGAGGGCGAGACTTTCTCCACCGACGCCTGGGCCGATTGGTATGGCGACAAGCAGCGCGCGGTATGCGTTCACTCGGGCGAACTCGATGGCCTGCCCTACGCCGCGGCGGTCGACAAGGTCGCCGAACTGCTCGCCGCCAAGGGCCTGGGCGAGAAGCGCACCACCTGGCGGCTGCGCGACTGGGGCGTGAGCCGCCAGCGCTACTGGGGCACGCCCATTCCCATCATCCACTGCCCGGACTGCGGCGCCGTGCCGGTGCCGGAGCAAGACCTGCCGGTCGTCCTGCCCGAAGACCTGATTCCCGACGGCAGCGGCAACCCGCTGCAGCATTGCGCCGCCTTCGTCGACGTGGCCTGTCCGCGGTGCGGCCAAGCCGCCAAGCGCGAAACCGACACCATGGACACCTTCGTCGATTCGAGCTGGTACTTCATGCGTTACACCTGCGCCGACAATCACGACGCCATGGTCGATGCCCGCACCGACTACTGGATGCCGATGGACCAGTACATCGGCGGCATCGAGCACGCCATTCTGCACCTGCTGTACGCGCGCTTCTGGACCAAGGTGATGCGCGACCTGGGGCTGGTCAAGGTCGACGAGCCGTTCAAGCGCCTGCTCACCCAGGGCATGGTGCTCAACCACATCTACTCGCGCAAGACGCCCCAGGGCGGCATCGAGTATTTCTGGCCGCACGAGGTCGAGAACGTGCTCGACGCGCAGGGCCGGATCGTCTGCGCCCGGCTCAAGGCCGACGGCTCGGCGGTGGACTACGGCGGCGTGGGCACGATGAGCAAGAGCAAGAACAACGGCGTCGATCCGCAGGATCTCATCGACCGCTTCGGCGCCGACACCGCCCGCCTGTTCACCATGTTCGCCGCCCCGCCCGAGGCCACGCTGGAGTGGAACGACGCCGCGGTGGAGGGCGCGCACCGCTTTCTCAAGCGGGTGTGGGCTTTCGGACAGAAACTCAGCACCCTGGCCTCGTCCCAAGACGAATCGGGTGAGGCTGCACGCAAGCTGCGCCGCGAAGTGCATCAGACTCTGCAACAGGTGAATTTCGACTATGGCCGCATGCAGTACAACACCGTGGTTTCTGGCGCGATGAAGCTGCTCAACGCCCTGGAAGGCGCTGACGCCGCTGCCGCAGGCATGACCGGCGCGCTGCGCGAAGGCTTCGGCATCCTGCTGCGCGTGCTCTACCCGGCCACCCCGCACATCGCCCACGTCCTGTGGCAGGAGCTCGGCTATGTCGCCCAGCAGGGCGATCTGCTCGACGCGCCCTGGCCGCAGGTCGATGAGGCCGCGCTGGTGCAGGACACCATCGAACTCATGCTGCAGGTCAACGGCAAGTTGCGCGGCGCCATTCAGGTCGCCGCCAGCGCCGACAAGGCGGCGATCGAGGCCGCCGCGCTGGCCAGCGCCGACTTCGCCAGGTTCAGCGAGGGCAAGGCGGCGAAAAAGGTCATCGTGGTGCCGGGGCGTCTGGTCAATGTGGTGGTCTGAAGCATGAAGCGCCGCAGCCTGCTCGCCGTCGCCCCCCTGCTGGCCCTGAACGCCTGCGGTTTTCAGTTGCGCGGCTCGACCAATCTGTCGTTCAGCTCGCTGTTTGTCGCGGGCGCCGAGACCTCGGCCTTCGTCATCGCCCTCAAGCGCAGAATCGCCGCGACCACGTCTACGCGCATCGCGCCCGATGCCCAGTCGGCGCAGGCGGTGTTCACCCTGCTGGGCGAATCGCAGACGCAGACCGCCCAGGCCTACAACGCCGACGGCACGGTGGCGCAATATCAGTTGCGCTATACCGTGCGCTTTCAGCTCGCCACGCCGCAGGGCAGGATGCTGATCGCCCCGACCGACCTGACGCAGACCAGCAATCTGAGCTACAACTCCAGCGCCATGCTGGCCAAGGCCAACGAAACCGATCTGCTCTACCGCGGCATGCGCCAGGAGCTCATCGACCGCCTGATGTTCCAGCTCGCCGCGGTGAAGGTGAACTGATGCAGATCCCCTCGGAGCAGCTCGACGCCCACCTCGCCCGGCAGCTCGGCGCGCTGTACGTGGTGTACGGAGATGAGACGCTGCTGGTCAACGAGGCCGTGGATGCCATACGCGCCCGCGCCCGCCAGCAGGGATTCGACGAACGCGAGAGTCACACGGTGGAACGCGGCTTCGACTGGAGCCATCTGCTTGCGGGCAGCCGCGAGATCAGCCTGTTCGGTGGCAGACGGCTCATCGAACTGCACATTCCCGGCGGCAAACCCGGACGCGACGGCGGCGAAGCGCTGGCCGCACTCCCCGGCCATCTCTCGGCCGACGTCATGGCCGTGGTCATCCTGCCCCGCCTGGATGCGGCGACGCAGAAGTCCAACTGGTTCGGCGCCCTGAGCCAGCGCGGCATCGCGGTGCGGGTGGACAGCATCGAACTGCCGCAACTGCCGCGCTGGATCGCCGCGCGGCTGCAGCGCCACGGCTTGATTCTCCCGCCGGGCGAAGCGGGGCGCGCGCTCACCGATTTTCTGGTCGCGCGGGTGGAAGGCAATCTGCTTGCGGCGCATCAGGAGATCGAAAAGCTCGCCCTGCTGTGCTCGCCGGGCGAGCTCGATCCCGACGCGGTCGAGCAGGCGGTGCTCAACGTGGCGCGCTACAGCGTGTTCAAGCTCGGCGAAGCCGTGCTGGGCGGCGATGTCGCCCGCCTGCGCCGCATGCTCGGCGGACTGCAGGCCGAAGGCGTGGCCCCGGTGCTGGTGCACTGGACGCTGGCCGACGACATCCGCGCCTGGCTGCGCATCCGCCAGGGTCTGGACGCCGGGCAGTCGCTGCCCGCGCTGCTGCGCGCCAACCGCATCTGGGGCGTGAAGGAAAAATTGCTCGAACGCGCCCTGCCGCGCCTGCGCACCCCCGATCTGGAACGGCTGCTGCAACTGGCCGCGCAATGCGATCTGGCCGTCAAGGGCCTGCGACCCGACACCCTGCCGCGCGCGCCGTGGGAAGCGCTTGAGGTGCTCGCGCTGTCCATGCTCGAAGCGCTGTGGCCCACGCCGCCCGGTGCGCGTCAGGGCCGAAGGCTGGTGCTGCGCCCGGCGTTTTAGTGCCTGTTCACGCCCGATGGATGACCATCCCCCTCCCAACCTCCCCCGCAAGCGGAGGAGGTGTTTTTACTTGTGAACTCTGCCGCACAGCCCGGCTCCGAGCACAGTCCGCTGCATTTCGTGGCTTCATTCATTGCAACGTTCATGGCCTTTTTTCTGCACCGTTCCCGCGTCGTTCTGCTGTCCCAAGCCCTGGCCGCACTCGGGCTGTCTGCTGCCGTCTTGCCCCCCGCGGCCTTAGCCCAGACTGCCCCCGCACCCGATCACGCGCCCAGCTTCACAGCGGGGCCGGACGATGTCATGCGCGTGCTGCCCGCACAACTGCTCCCCGCTTTGCAGGTGGACTGCCACGGCGTGAAAACCGCCGCGCCCGCCTGGCCCGCGCAGTTGCAGGCTTGTGCCGCCTTGTTGACGGCGCTCAATCAGGTGAGCGTGCCGGAGAAGCAGGCATCCCTGCCGACGGCCATGCTCTGCCCCGCACCCAGCCCGCTTGCCGCAGCCTGGAGCCGAGCGGCGGAGCAGGCCGGCAATCTGGTCAAGCTCGATTTTGCCGGTGCGCCCGAGCAGGTCAGCGGCGCCAGCTTCATCGGTCCGAAAGGCAGCCGCGTGCTGCTCGTCAACCGCAGCGCGCAGGCCGTGCGGGTCAAACTCGGAACCTGGGTGGGCAAGGCGGCGCGGCTCGATCAATACACCGAACCAAGCGGCGTAGCCCAAGCGCCAAGAGTCCAGCATCTGCGCCGCGAATTGGACGCGCAAGATGCCCAGGGCATTCTGCTGCCGCCGATGTCGCTCAGCGTGGTGGGGTGAACTTCACTGCGATAGTCAAGCTGCAATCAAACGGCCCACTGCCGCAACTCATCCAACCCGACCACGCCCGACCAGGGCTGGCTGCCGATGCGCCCGGTCGCGGGGGCGTCCGCTTCGCCCAGGCCGTCGAGCCAGGCCAGTGCGCCGTCGAAGTTTTCGTGATGCGTGTAGGCGCCGGTGGTGACGATGGTGCGCAGACCGGCGCCGTGCGCGGCGCGCAGGCCGTTGGTGGAATCTTCGAACGCCAGCGCCTGATCAGGGCACAGCGCCAGGCGTTCGAGCACCCAGGTGTAGATGCCGGGGTCGGGTTTTTTGCGCGGCACGGCGTCTCCTGCGCCCACCACTTCGAACCACTCCATGCCGCGCGCACCCAGCGTGGCGTGGATGAGCGCCTCGACATTGTCCGGCGTGGTGGTGGTGGCAATCGCCAGCCGCAGACCGGCGCCGCGCGCCTGTTCCAGCACCCGGCGCACGCCGGGGCGCAGACCGATGCCGCCCGCGGCGACCCGCCGCACATAGTGCGCGGTCTTGCGGCGGTGCAGATCGGCGATCAGCCCCGCCGCTTCCGACGCAGCCGCGGCCTGCGGGTCGATCTCCTGCCAGTAAGCCAGCATGCGCTCCTTGCCGCCGGTGATGGCGAGCAGGCGACCGTAGGTGGGCACATCCCAGTTCCAATCGAGCCCGGCATCGGCAAAGGCCTGATTGAAGGCGATGCGGTGACCGTCGCGCTCGGTCTCGGCCAGGGTGCCGTCGACGTCGAAAATCAGTGCGCGCAGAGGCGTTGAATTCATGCCTCGCCTTTCCATTTGATCGAGCAGCCGATGCTGGGATATTGCTCATCCGGGCCGATGCCGGTGGCGGCGATCTGCTTCATGGCCTCGAACAGGTCGCGGCGCGCGTCGGGCGGCGCTGCCTGCTTGCGCGAGGCGTCGAGCTGGCCGCGGTATTGCAGCTTCAAATCGGCATTGAAGCCGAAAAAATCGGGCGTGCACACCGCACCGTAGGCCTTGGCGACCTGCTGCGTTTCGTCGAACAGGTAGGGAAAGCCGAAGCCATGCCTTGCGGCGAAGTCCTTCATGCGGTCGAAGGAATCTTCCGGGTAGGCGGTGACATCATTGCTGTTGATCGCCACCGCATGCACGCCGAGGGCGCGCAGTTCGTCGGTGTCTCGGCGAATGCGGTCGGCCACGGCCTGCACATAGGGGCAGTGGTTGCAGATGAACAGGACCAGCGTGCCCTTGGGTCCGCGCACATCGGCCAGGCTCCAGGTGCGGCCGTCCACACCGGGCAGGGAAAAATCGGGCGCGGCGAAGCCGCGTTGCAGGGGATCGGCGGTGGCTGCCATCGAAAGCCTCCTTTGAACGAGGTTTGAAATGGGTTTGCACAGATGACAACCCCGGCAGGCGCCGGGGTTGTCGGTCAGTCAGATGCGTACTGGATCAGTTGATCTTGGGATCGAGTTCGCCCTTTTCGTAGCGCTTGTACATCTCTTCCAGATTGATCGGCTTGATCCTGGGCGCATGGCCTGCCGTGCCGAAGGCTTCGTAACGCGCCTTGCAAATGTCTTTCATGGCCTTGGTCGAGGCGGCGAGGAATTTGCGCGGGTCGAACTCTTTCGGATTCTCGGCGAGGAATTTGCGCGTCGCGCCGGTGGACGCCATGCGCAGATCGGTGTCGATGTTGACCTTGCGCACGCCGTGCCTGATGCCCTCGACGATCTCCTCGACCGGCACGCCGTAGGTCTCGCCCATGTCGCCGCCGTATTCGTTGATGATCTTGAGCCATTCCTGCGGCACCGAGGAGGAGCCGTGCATCACCAGATGGGTGTTGGGAATGCGCGCGTGGATTTCCTTGATGCGGCCGATGGCGAGAATGTCGCCGGTGGGCGGGCGGGTGAACTTGTACGCGCCGTGGCTGGTACCGATGGCGATCGCCAGGGCGTCCACGCCGGTCTTCTTCACGAAGTCGGCGGCTTCTTCGGGGTCGGTGAGCAACTGGCTGTGGTCGAGCGTGCCTTCGGCGCCGATGCCGTCTTCTTCACCTGCGGTGCCGGTTTCCAGCGACCCGAGGCAGCCGAGTTCGCCTTCGACCGACACGCCGCAGGCATGCGCCATTTCCACCGTGCGACGGGTGACGTCGACGTTGTACTCGTAGCTGGTCGGGGTTTTGCCGTCGGTGCCCAGCGAGCCGTCCATCATCACCGAGCTGAAGCCGAGCTGGATCGAGCGCTGGCACACCGCCGGGCTGGTGCCGTGGTCCTGGTGCATGACCACGGGAATATCGGGCCACTCTTCGACCGCCGCAAGGATGAGGTGGCGCAGGAAGGGTGCGCCGGCGTATTTGCGCGCGCCGGCCGAAGCCTGGAGGATGACCGGGGAATCGGTCTCGGCGGCGGCTTCCATGATGGCGCGCACTTGTTCGAGGTTGTTGACGTTGAAGGCGGGAACGCCGTAGGAATGCTCGGCCGCGTGGTCGAGCAGTTGACGCAGGGAAATCAGGGCCATGATGGACTCCTCAAGAAGGGAAAGACAGGGTCAACGAAAGTTGGGCACAACGAGAGTCGGGCACAAATTCAGCCATCAGGACAGCGGCAGTTTGGCGCGCTGCTGCAGTATCTCGAAGGCGGGCAACTGCTTGCCTTCGAGCACTTCGAGAAAGGCGCCGCCGCCGGTGGAGATATAGCCGATCTTGTCGGCGATGCCGTATTTGGCAATGGCCGCCAGGGTATCGCCGCCGCCCGCGATGGAGAAGGCAGGGCTGTTGGCGATGGCCTCGGCCAGCGTCCTGGTGCCGTTGGCGAAGGCGTCGAACTCGAATACGCCCACCGGCCCGTTCCAGACGATGGTGCCTGCGGTCTTGAGCTTGTCGGCCAGCATTTGCGCGGTCTTGGGGCCGATGTCGAGAATCAGGTCGTCGGCGCCCACGTCATGGGCGTCCTTGACCGTGGCCTTCGCATCGGCGGCGAAGCGGTCGGCCACGACCACGTCCACCGGAATGGGCACTTCGGCGCCGCGTGCCTTCATCTTGGCGATGACTTTTTTCGCTTCATCCACCAGATCGGGCTCGGCCAGGCTCTTGCCGATGGGCAGCCCTTCGGCCAGCATGAAGGTGTTGGCGATGCCGCCGCCGACGATCAGGCCGTCGACCTTGTCGGCCAGGCTCTGCAGGATGGTGAGCTTGGTGGACACCTTGGAGCCCGCGACGATGGCCACCAGCGGACGCGCGGGCTTTTCCAGCGCGCGGCTGATGGCGTCGATCTCGGCGGCCAGCAGCGGGCCCGCGCAGGCGATGGGCGCGTACTTGGCAATGCCGTAGGTGGTCGCTTCGGCGCGGTGCGCGGTGCCGAAGGCGTCGTTCACATAGATGTCGCAGAGCCTGGCGATCTTTTGCGACAGCGCGTCATCGTTCTTTTTCTCGCCCTTGTTGAGGCGGGCGTTTTCGAGCATGACCACTTCGCCGGGGCGCACGTCGAAGCCGCCGTCCACCCAGTTGGCCTGCAGCTTGACCGGCAGGCCGAGCAGCTCGCTCAGGCGCCGGGCCACGGGGGCCAGCGAATCCTCGGGCTTGAACTCGCCTTCGGTCGGGCGGCCCAGGTGCGAGGTGATCATCACCGCGGCGCCAGCGTCGAGCGCCATCCTCACCGCGGGCACGGAAGCGCGCACGCGGGTGTCTTCGGTGATCTCGCCCTGGTCGTTGAGTGGCACGTTCAGATCGGCGCGGATGAATACGCGCTTGTCCTGGGCGAAGCCGCGCTTGCACACTTCTTCAAAGGTCAGGATTTGCATCAATCTCTCCTCGGTTCTGCCCCAGGTGGGTCTGCGCGCAGACCCGCCTGGGACGCCACAACAATAAGCGCCATCAGTTGCTGGCGACGTGCTGGGCGAAGCGCAGCATATTGCAGGTGTAGCCGTATTCGTTGTCATACCAAGACACCACCTTGACGAAGGTGGGATCGAGGGCGATGCCGGCCTCGGCATCGAAGATCGACGGCAGCGAGCTGCCGCGAAAGTCGGTGGAGACGACCTTGTCTTCGGTGTAACCCAGCACGCCCTTGAGCGGGCCCTCGGATGCGGCCTTCATCGCGGCGCAGATGTCGGCGTAGCTGGCTTGCCTGTCGAGTTCGACGGTCAGGTCGACCACCGACACATCGGGCGTGGGCACGCGAAAGCTCATGCCGGTGAGCTTCTTGTTCAGCTCGGGGATGACCTTGCCCACGGCCTTGGCGGCTCCGGTGCTCGATGGAATGATGTTGTCGAGAATGCCGCGGCCGCCGCGCCAGTCCTTGTTCGACGGGCCGTCCACGGTCTTTTGCGTGGATGTGGCGGCGTGCACCGTGCTCATCAGCCCGCGCTTGATGCCGAAGCTGTCGTGGAGCACCTTGGCCACGGGAGCCAGGCAGTTGGTGGTGCAGGAGGCGGCGGAGACGATGCTCTCACCGGCGTACTTGGCGTGATTCACGCCATAGACGAACATCGGCGTGTCGTCCTTCGACGGGGCGGTTTGCACCACTTTTTTCGCTCCGGCGTCGAGGTGCTTCTGGCAGGTGTCGTGGGTGAGGAAAAAGCCGGTGGCTTCGATCACCAGGTCGGCATTCACTTCGCTCCACTTCAGGTTGGCGGGATCGCGCTCGGCGGTCAGGCGGATTTTCTTGCCGTTGACCACGAGGTGGTTGCCCTCCACCCCCACCGTGCCGTTGAAGCGGCCATGCACCGAGTCGTACTGCAGCATATAGGCCAGGTAGTCGGGTTCGAGCAGGTCGTTGATGGCGACGATTTCGAGGTCGCTGAATTCGGCTTCCTGCGCCACGGCCCGGAACACCATGCGGCCGATGCGGCCGAATCCATTGATGGCAACACGAATGGTCATATGAAATCTCCTGGATGAAGGTTGAGCATGAAAGGGGGATCGGGTAGGCCGCCAAAGAAAAACGATCAAAAACGATCAGTCGACCGGGTGCAGGGACTGGGTCGGCACGGCTTCGACGACTGCGGCCACCGTCGGGATGATGCGATCGGGCGACGCGAGGGCGATGGATTTGCCGTGGTTGTAGCCATAGGGTACCGCCCATATCGGCACCCCGGCGGCCCGCGCCGTGGCGACATCGGTCTCGGAATCGCCAACGAACAGGGCGCGATCGGGCTGCAGCTTGAAGGCGTCGAGACAGTAGCGCACCGGCAGCGGGTCGGGCTTCTTGGCTTCGAGCGTGTCGCCCGCGACCACCATGTCGAAAAAGTGCCGGATGCCATGCACCATGAGCACGGTCGTGGTAAAGCGCTGCTCCTTGTTGGTGACCAGCGCGATGCGCACCTGCGCCGCGCGCAGCGCCTTGAGGGTGCTCAGCACGTCGGGATAGAGGCGGCTGCGCTTGCCGGTGCGCTCGGCATAGAACGCGGCGAAGCGCGGCATCAGGATGTCGAGCGTGCCGGTGCGCCGCACGGTCTCTTCTTCGAGGCCGGTGGCGTGCGCATAGGCATGCAGCATGAGCGCGCGCGTGCCCTGTCCGATCCAGGCGCGGATGAGATGCTCGGAGACCTCGGGCAGTTGCTGGTCGCGCAGCAGGTCGTTGACCGCATCGGCGATTTCCGGCGCGGTCTCGACCAGCGTGCCGTCGAGGTCGAACATCACCAGGTCGAACGGGATGGACAGGGCTTGCGTCATCTCTGTGTGTGCGGGTGGCGTCTGGGTCAGTCGTCAGGGTCAGTCCAGTTCCAGCACGGACCTGGCCACCGCGACGGTGTGCTCGGCGGTGATCCTGAAGTGCTGGTAGAGCTGCGCCGCGGGGGCGGATTCGCCGAAAGTGCGGATGCCGACGATGCCCCCGTCCAGACCGACGTATTTGTGCCAGAAGTCGGGATGCGCCGCCTCGATGGCCACGCGCGGCACGTCAGCGGGCAGCACCTCGATGCGGTAGGCCGCGTCCTGGCGGTCGAAGGCGTTGGTGCAGGGCATGGACACCACGCGCGCGGCAATGCCCTGCTCGGCCAGCATGCCTTGCGCCTTGAGCGCAATCTCGACTTCCGAGCCGGTGGCGATCAGCACGATCTCTGGCAGACCGTCCGGGGCTTCGGACAGCACATAGCCGCCGCGCGAGATGAAGCGCTCGGCATCTTCCGGGTGCGGGGTGGAGACCAGGTTCTGGCGCGACAGCAGCAGGGCGCTGGGGCCGTGCTTGTGCTCGATGGCGTGCTTCCAGGCGACGGCGGTTTCGAGCACGTCGGCCGGGCGCCACACGTCCAGATTGGGGATGAGGCGCAGGCTGGAGGGATGCTCGATGGGCTGGTGCGTCGGGCCGTCTTCGCCCAGACCGATGGAATCGTGCGAGAACACGTGGATGACGCGCTGCTTCATCAGCGCGCTCATGCGCACGCCGTTGCGCGAGTAGTCGGAGAACATCAGGAAGGTGCCGCCATAGGGCAGGAAGCCGCCGTGCAGCGCCATGCCGTTCATCATGGCCACCATGCCGAACTCGCGCACGCCGTAGGACAGGTAGTTGAACGCCGTACCCGGCGCGGCCTTCTCGAAGGGATGCGAGGCCTTGACCGCGGTGAGGTTGGAGCCGGTCAGGTCGGCCGAGCCGCCGAACAGGCCGGGCAGCGCGGGCACCAGCGTTTCGAGCGCGATCTGCGAGGACTTGCGCGTGGCGGTGGCCGCGGTGACTGCGCGCGCCTTGGCATAAAGCGTCTGCACCGTCTGGCCCCAGTCGGCCGGCAGATCGCCCGCCATGCGGCGCCTGAATTCGGCGGCGAGCTCGGGATGCGCCTTTTCATAGGCGGCGAAGCGCTCGTTCCAGTCGGCTTCGAGCTTGGCGCCGTGGAACCTGGCGTCCCAGGCCTGGTAGATGTCGGCGGGAATCTCGAACGGACCGTAGTCCCAGCCCAGCACCCCGCGGGTGGCGTCGGCCTCGGCCTGGCCGAGCGCGGCGCCGTGCACGTCGTGCGTGCCGGCCTTGTTGGGCGAACCCCAGCCGATGGTGGTGCGGCAGATGATGAGGGTGGGCCTGTCGCTGGTCTTGGCCTCGGCCGTGGCCTTTTCCACGGCAACGGCGTCATGGCCATCGATCGGGCCGATGACATTCCAGCCGTAGGACTCGAAGCGCAGCCGGGTGTTGTCGGTGAACCAGTGCTCGACATGGCCGTCGATGGAAATGCCGTTGTCGTCGTAGTAGGCGACGAGCTTGTTGAGCTTGAGGGTGCCGGCCAGCGAACAGGCCTCGTGACTGATGCCTTCCATCAGGCAGCCGTCGCCGAGAAACACATAGGTGTGGTGATCGACGACGGTGTGGCCCGGCTGGTTGAACTGCGCGGCCAGCACCTTCTCGGCCAGCGCCATGCCCACGGCGTTGGCGACGCCCTGGCCCAGCGGTCCGGTGGTGGTTTCGACCCCCGGGGTGTAGCCCACTTCGGGGTGTCCGGGGGTTTTGCTGTGCAACTGGCGGAAACGCTTGAGCTCTTCGATCGGCAGGTCGTAGCCGGTGAGGTGCAGCACGGCGTAGAGCAGCATCGAACCGTGGCCGTTGGACAGTACGAAGCGGTCGCGATTGGCCCAGTGCGGATTGGCCGGGTTGTGATGCATGTGGTTGCGCCACAGCACTTCGGCGATGTCGGCCATGCCCATCGGGGCGCCGGGGTGGCCGGAGTTGGCCGCCTGCACGCCGTCGATGGCGAGAAAGCGGATGGCGTTGGCCAGACGGCGGCGTTGTTGGGTATCGATTTGAGCGGTAGTCATGTTGATATTCTCCCTGGCTTAAGCGGCGCGGCGCTTGAGGTCCATCAGGCGCAGGATCATCGGCGTGAAGATGAGCTGCATCGCCAGCCCCATCTTGCCGCCGGGCACCACCAGGGTGTTGGGGCGGCTCATCCACGAGTCGTGGAGCATGGACACCAAATAGGGAAAGTCGATGCCCTTGGGGTTGGCAAAGCGGATGACCACCATGCTCTCGTCCAGGCTGGGAATGTCCTTGGCGATGAACGGATTGGACGTATCGACCGTGGGCACGCGCTGGAAATTGACGTGGGTGCGCGAGAACTGCGGCACGATGTAGTGCACATAGTCGGGCATGCGGCGCAGGATGGTGTCCATCACGGCCTCCTGCGAATAGCCGCGCTGGACCTGGTCGCGGTGCAGTTTCTGGATCCACTCCAGGTTGATGATGGGCACCACGCCGACGAGCAGATCGACCTGCCTGGCCACGTCGATCCTGTCGTCGGCATACCCCCCGTGCAGACCTTCGTAGAACATCAGATCGGAGCCCGGCTTGATGTCCTTCCACTCGGTGAAGTTGCCCGGCTCGACACCGAATTCGGCCGCCTCGCCCGCATCATGGATGTATTTGCGCACCTTGCCGCCGCCGGTCTCGCCGTAGGTCTTGAACACGTTTTCCAGCTCGCCCAGCAGGTTGGCGTCGGGGCCGAAGTGGCTGAAGTGGCGGTTGCCCGCGGCTTCCTGCTTTTTCATCTCTTCGCGCATTTCCATGCGGTTGTAGGCATGGAAGGAGTCGCCCTCGACGATCTGCGCAGTGAGATTTTCGCGGCGGAAGATGTGCTGGAAGCTGCGCATCACCGTGGTGGTGCCGGCGCCCGACGACCCGGTGATGGCGATGATGGGATGTTTGACAGACATGGTGCGAGCCTCTTTTCAATACAAGGAAATCCATTCATGCGGCGCTCATCTTGCGTGAGCCGCCGCCCGGTTCGATCTGGGGGCAAAGCACAGGCGCGGCAGAGGATGCCCCCGGTTCGGCGCAGGCCGCGGCGGGCGAACCCGATCGCCGCGGCGATCAGCGGCCGACTTCGTCGCGGTACAGCGAACGCTCTTTGAACAGCGGCGATTCGAAGGCCTTGTCTTCACCCCGATCGTACTCGGCGTGATAGCGCTCCAGACGTTCGATCTCGTTCCTGGAACCCAGCATCACCGGCACGCGCTGATGCAGCGAGCTTGGCTGCACCTCAAGAATACGCCCGCGCCCGGTGGACGCCGCGCCGCCGGCCTGCTCGACGATCATGCCGATGGGATTGGCCTCGTACATCAGGCGCAGGCGGCCGGGCTTGCTGGGGTCTTTGGTGTCCTTGGGGTACATGAAAATGCCGCCGCGCATCAGAATGCGATGCACGTCGGCCACCATCGAGGCGATCCAGCGGGTGTTGAAGTCGCGCTCGCGCGGACCGGTCTTGCCGGCCTTGCATTCGGCGACGTAGCGTTGCACCGGCGGCTCCCAGAAACGCTCGTTGCTGGTGTTGATGGCGAACTCGCTGGTGTCGGCGGGAATCTTGAGATCGGGATGGGTGAGCACGAAGTTGCCGATCTCGCGGTCGAGGGTGAAGCCGTGCGTGCCCTTGCCCACGGTCAGCACCAGCATGGTGGCCGGGCCGTAGATGGCGTAGCCGGCCGCGACCTGCTCGGTTCCGGGACGCAGGTAGTCGGCCACGGTGGGGTCACCGATCTTGGTGTGGCGCAGCACCGAGAAAATGGTGCCGACCGAGACGTTGACGTCGGTGTTCGACGAGCCGTCGAGCGGATCGAAGATCAGCAGATAGGGGCCGCGCTCGAACTCCTTGGGCAGGGTGTAGGGGTCGTCCATTTCCTCGGACGCCATGCCGGCCACCAGGCCGCCCCACTCGCAGGCCTGGATCATCGCCTCGTTGGACAGCACGTCGAGCTTTTTCTGCACCTCGCCCTGCACGTTCTGCGTGTCGAGCGCCCCGAGAAAGCCGCCGAGCGCGCCTTTGGAGGTCATGGCGGAGATGGCCTTGACCGCGGCGGTCACGTCCACGAGCAAGGCGGCGAGATCGGCCTGATCGTCGGTGCCGTGCAATTGCTCGATGAGGAATTTCGAAATGGTGGTGCGACCTGACTGCATGCTGGGGCTCCCAATGGTGATGGGCCACGGACAGCAAACCCATGCCGCCCCAGAAAAGGCGGACGAATCGGCTGGCTCGAGGCTCGATGACTTTTTGAAGCAACCTGCTGCGGCCCGGCTTGCCTTGAGCGGCGGCCCTGGCGTCAAGTCGCTTCAAAAAGCCCGCAGCCCCAAACGGAGACTCGCATGAACAGACTTCATTGGCTGCGGTAAAAGCTCCTGAAGCAGAACTTCGGAGCCCGTTCACAAGGGGTTGGCCTGCGAGCTGCCCTCGTGAGGCAGCGACCAGCTCAGCCAGAACGGCCGAATATAAGTGGATTGCTGAATTAAGGTAAATTCATTTTTTATTGCGATGTCGATAATCTTTGCTGATCTATATGAAAAACGTCACCCTGCGCCAGCTACGAGTCTTCAGTTCTGCCGCGCGTCACTTGAATTTCGGCAAGGCGGCGCGCGAAATGCATCTCACCCCGCCCGCCGTGTCGATGCAGATCCGCGAACTGGAGTCGCAGGTGGGGCTGCCGCTGTTCGAGCGTCAGGGCAAGACGGTCAGCCTGACGGTCACGGGAGAATATCTGCTGGTCTATGTGCGCAGGATTCTGGCCACGCTGAAAGACGCCGACGACGCGCTGGCACGCTTTCGCGGCATCGAGGCGGGCCGACTGACCGTAGGCATGGTGAGCACGGCCAAGTATTTCCTGCCGCGCATGCTGGCGCGATTCCGTCAGGAATATCCCCATGTGGAAGTGCGGCTGTCGGTGGGCAACCGCGAGTCGCTCGTCGCACAACTGCAGAACAGCGAGGTGGATCTGGCGGTGATGGGACGCCCGCCGCGCGATCTGGCCACGCGCGCCGAGCCCTTCGCCGCGCACCCGCTGGGCATCATCGCCGCGCCAGGACATCCGCTGCTGGCGGGAGAAGAGATGCCGGCCGAGGCGCTGGGCCAGTTCAGCTTCCTCATCCGTGAGCCGGGCTCGGGCACGCGCGCGGCGTTCGAGGAATATCAGCGGCAGTACCAGCTCGATCTGCCCGCCGTCATCGAGATGGACAGCAACGAGACCATCAAGCAGGCGGTCATGGCCGGCATGGGCATCAGCTTTCTGTCGCTGCACACCATCGGTCTGGAACTGCGCAGCGGCCTGCTGGCAGTGGCGCCGGTCGAAGGCCTGCCGCTGGTGCGGCGCTGGTATGTGGTCAACAGCCTGTCCAAGCTGCTCTCGCCCGCGGCGGAAACCTTCCGCTATTTCATCCTGGAACACGGCGAGGCGTTTCTCGCGGAAAGCTTCGGCGCGCTGCAGCCCCTGCCCGGCGAACAATCGGCCGCTGCCGCCGCAACCCCGCAGCAGGCCATTCAACCGGCCGCACTCGTCAACCGGCGCAAGGCCACGTCGAACTGACGATAGATCTCGGATGCACGCCCGACGCTGTAGTCGAGATCGCGCAGCAGGCCGTCCTTGAGGCCATAGATGCAGGCGTGCACGGTCACGTTCTGCCCGCGGCTCCAGGCGTCCTGCAGCACCGTGGTGCGGCAGACATTGCGCGCCTGCTCCAGCGCATTGAGTTCGCACAGCCGGTCGTAGCGCGCCTGCGGCCCGGACAGGTCGGCGAGTCGTCCGGCGTGGCTGTCCATGACCTCGCGCACATGCCCCAGCCAGTTGTCGGCCAGGCCGACGCGGCGGCCATCCAGTACCGTCTTGATGCCCGAGCAGTGATAGTGACCGACCACGAGCACATGCTCGACCTGCAGGATGTCCACCGCGAACTGCAGCGTGGACAGGGCGTTGAGATCGGACTGCGGCATCACATTGGCCACGTTGCGGTGCACGAACACCTCGCCCGGCGCGAGGTCGATGATTTCGTTGGCGGGCACGCGCGAATCGGAGCAGCCGATCCAGAAGTATTTCGGCGCCTGCTGCTGCGCCAGGCGTTCGAACAGCCCCGGATCGGTGCGGCGCACCCGATCCACCCAGGCGCGGTTGTTGTCGAACAGATGGCGGTAGGCGGGGTTGTCAAGCGCGTTGTTCATGTCGCGAGTGGCTTTCAAAGGTGAGTTGAACAAGGGCACAAAGCGGTGCGGTATCGGCCCGCAGCACGCGCGGGCCCAGGGTCGCGCGGGTGAAGCCGGCGGCAAGCGCCAGCGCCTCTTCGTCGGCGCTCAGCCCGCCTTCGGGTCCGGAAAGCACATGGGCCTGATCGCCCGCCGCCAGAGCGGGCAAAAGCGAGGCGGAGTCGGCCTGCGGACTCAGCAGAAGCCGAGCCGTGTTGGAGGGAAGATCGTCCAACCAGTCTGCCAGATGGCGAATCGGCGCAATGCGCGGCAGGCGGTTGCGGCCGCACTGCTCGCATGCCCCCGCCGCGATGCCCTGCCAATGCATCACCCGCCTCTGCGCCCGTTCTCCGCTCAGACGCAGCACACTGCGCTGCGTGATGAGCGGCTGGAGGCTGGCGGCGCCCAGTTCCGTGGCTTTTTCCACCAGCCAGTCCATGCGCTCGTTGGCGGGCATGCCGATGGCCAGGTGAATACGCGGGCCGGTCTCGCGCTCGATGGCGCGGTATTCGAGCACCTCGACCTGCTGCGCGCCCTGCAGTCGCGCCAGCCACTCGCCGCCCAAGCCGTCGAACAGCACGAGATTCTCTCCAGCTCGCAGCCGCAGCACCTGAACATGCCGCGAGGCCGCCGCTGGCAGGTCGAACAGACCGACTCGCAGCGCAGAAGGAATGAACAGCCGCGGCAGCATGGCAATCGCCGATCAGTCCAGCATCTGCGGCAAGGCTTGCGTGTCCGCCGAGAACAGGCGCACGCCTTCGGCGAGCTTCTCGCTGGCCATGCGATCGGCCTGCAGCGCCACACGAAATTCGGCTTCGTCGATGGCGGGCGGCAGGGCATCTTCCACGGCGCCGGGGCATGCCGGATCGAGCTGACGCGGCATGGGACGCGCGCTGTCAGCGAGTTCGTCCAGCAGCGCGGGGGCGATGGTCAGCAGGTCGCACCCGGCGAGCGCGGCGATCTGGTCGAGGTTGCGAAAGCTCGCGCCCATGACCTCGGTGCGCACGCCGTGCTGCTTGTAGTAGCGCCAGATGCGCAGCAGCGAGCGCACGCCCGGATCGTTCGCACCGCGCCGGGCGGCATCGTCCCAGCCTGCGCCGAGCTGCTGCCTGTGCCAATCGGTGATGCGCCCGACAAAGGGCGAGATGAGCTGCACCTGCGCGTCGGCGCAGGCCCGCGCCTGCTCGAAGTTGAACAGCAGGGTGAGATTGCAGGCGATGCCTTCCTGCTGCAACACACGCGCGGCGGCAATGCCCTCCCAGGTGGAGGCGATCTTGATGAGCACGCGCTCGCGCGGCACGCCTTGCGCGGCGTAGAGCGCGATGAGGCGGCGTGCGCGCGCCAGCGTGGCCGCCGTATCGAACGACAGCCGCGCATCGACCTCGGTGGACACGCGCCCCGGCACGCGCCGCAGGATTTCGATGCCAAACGCCACCAGCAGGCGATCCATGCGCTCTTCGGCGTGATGCGCGGGCGCGGCCTGCGCCTGGCGCAACAGCGCGCCATGGCGCGCATCGCGCGCGGCTTTCAGGATGAGGCTGGGATTGGTCGTGGCATCGCGCGCTTTCCAGCGCGAAACCAGATCCAGATCGGCGGTATCGACCACCACCGTGGTCGAGGCGGACAAGGCGTCGAGGGCGTGCATGGGCTCCATCGTACCGAGGGATCGAGCGGCGCACAGGTTCACTGCAGGCAAAGCCGAACTGCGGATCGAGTCATGGATTCAGCCCCGGACTGTTAATTTTTCCTGAATTCATCGGTCATTTATTGTTAGTTTTAATGATTGAATCAGCCTCCTACACTGCGTTTGCCTTGACACCACGGGGTCGAAATTTCAGACATCGCCGCGGTGCATTCAAGTTGTCGGATGGAGCACGAATCCCCTGTGCGATCCAGGGCATGGCAAGGCGAATGGGGCCATCTCAATCGTTTTTCAATGAAGCGCAAGTGAAGGAGCAAACCATGGCAGTGAAAACCTACAACGCCGGTGTGAAGGAATACCGGCAGACTTACTGGATGCCCGAGTACACGCCGCAGGATACCGACATCCTGGCCGTGTTCAAGATCACCCCCCAGCCGGGCGTGGACCGCGAGGAAGCCGCCGCCGCCGTGGCCGCCGAGTCTTCCACCGGCACCTGGACCACGGTGTGGACCGATCTGCTGACCGACCTCGACTACTACAAGGGCCGTGCCTATGCGATCGAGGACGTTCCCGGCGACGACACGTGCTTCTATGCCTTCATCGCCTACCCGATCGACCTGTTCGAAGAGGGTTCGGTGGTCAACGTGTTCACCTCGCTCGTCGGCAACGTGTTCGGCTTCAAGGCCGTGCGCGCGCTGCGCCTGGAAGACGTGCGCTTCCCCATCGCCTACGTCAAGACCTGCGGCGGCCCGCCCCACGGCATCCAGGTCGAGCGCGACATCATGAACAAGTACGGCCGGCCTCTCCTGGGCTGCACCATCAAGCCGAAATTGGGCCTTTCGGCCAAGAACTACGGCCGCGCCGTATATGAAGTGCTGCGCGGCGGCCTGGACTTCACCAAGGACGACGAGAACGTCAACAGCCAGCCCTTCATGCGCTGGCGCCAGCGCTTCGACTTCGTCATGGAAGCCATCGAGAAGGCCGAGCGCGAGACCGGCGAGCGCAAGGGCCATTATCTCAACGTGACCGCACCGACGCCGGAAGAAATGTACAAGCGGGCCGAGTACGCCAAGGAAATCGGCGCCCCCATCATCATGCACGACTACATCACCGGCGGCTTCTGCGCCCACACGGGACTGGCCGACTGGTGCCGCGACAACGGCGTGCTGCTGCACGTGCACCGCGCCATGCACGCCGTGCTCGACCGCAACCCGCACCACGGCATCCACTTCCGCGTGCTGGCCAAGGTACTGCGCCTGATGGGTGGCGACCACCTGCACTCCGGCACCGTCGTGGGCAAGCTCGAAGGCGACCGCGAGGCCACCCTGGGCTGGATCGACATCATGCGCGAGTCCTACATCAAGGAAGACCGTTCGCGCGGCATCTTCTTCGACCAGGACTGGGGCTCCATGCCCGGCGTCTTCCCGGTCGCCTCGGGCGGCATCCACGTCTGGCACATGCCCGCGCTGGTCACCATCTTCGGTGACGACTCGGTGCTGCAGTTCGGCGGCGGCACGCTCGGACATCCGTGGGGCAACGCAGCCGGCGCCGCGGCGAACCGGGTTGCGCTGGAAGCCTGCGTGGAAGCGCGCAACCGCGGCGTCGCCGTCGAGAAGGAAGGCAAGGCCATCCTGACCGAAGCGGCAAAGCACAGCCCCGAACTGAAGATCGCCATGGAAACCTGGAAAGAAATCAAGTTCGAGTTCGACACCGTCGACAAGCTGGACGTCGCGCACAAGTAAACCCCGGCGTTGCGAAAACCTGGCGCAGCGTGCACGGCCCAGGCCCGGCGCGCGGCGCGAATGAATCGATTTGAAAGGAAATCAAATGTCTGAAGTGATGGATTACAAAAGCCGGCTCTCCGACCCCGCCAGCCGCAAGTTCGAAACCTTCTCCTACCTGCCGGCCATGACCCCCGAGCAGATACGCAAGCAGGTGCAATACATCGTCTCCAAAGGCTGGAACCCCGCCATCGAGCACACAGAGCCCGAGCACCTGATGGACTCCTACTGGTACATGTGGAAGCTGCCGATGTTCGGCGAAACCGATGTGGACCGCATCCTGGCCGAAGCCGAAGCCTGCCACAAGGCCAACCCGGAGAACCACGTGCGGCTGATCGGCTACGACAACTTCAAGCAGTCGCAGGGCGCGTCGATGGTGATCTTCCGCGGCAAGACGGTGTGACCTTCGCTCCCTCGCCCCTCAAGGGTGGGGGAGCACCCCCAGGAGCATTCCATGACCCACATCATCGACCAATACCGCATCACCCAGGAACCGTATTACCGCCCGGTCGCCGACGAGATCGAACTGTTCGAGGCCGCCTACTCGGTGCGCATGCCCATGATGCTCAAGGGCCCCACCGGCTGCGGCAAGACCCGTTTCGTCGAATCCATGGCGTACCGGCTCAACAGGCCGCTCATCACCGTGGCCTGCAACGAGGACATGACCGCCTCCGACCTGGTCGGCCGCTTTCTGCTCTCGGCCACCGGCACCGAGTGGCAGGATGGCCCGCTGGCCATCGCCGCGCGGCACGGCGCCATCTGCTACCTCGACGAAATCGTCGAAGCGCGGCAGGACACCACCGTGGTCATCCACCCGCTGACCGACAACCGCCGCGTGCTGCCGCTGGAAAAAAAGGGCGAGCTGGTACACGCCCACCCCGACTTCCAGATCGTCATCTCCTACAACCCCGGCTACCAGAGCCTGATGAAGGATCTGAAGCAGTCCACCAAGCAGCGTTTCGGCGCCCTGGACTTCACCTATCCCGAAGCGGCCATCGAGGCCGAGATCGTGGTGCACGAGTCCGGCGTGCCCAAGGACGTGGCCGAGAAACTGGTGTCCATCGCCGAGCGCAGCCGCAACCTCAAGGGCCACGGCCTCGACGAAGGGCTGTCCACCCGCATGCTGATCTACGCCGGTTCGCTCATCGCCAAGGGTGTGGACGCCAAGGCCGCCTGCCGCGTGGCGCTGGTGCGCCCCATCACCGACGACCCCGACATGCGCGACGCGCTCGACGCCGCCGTCTCCACCTTTTTCTGATCCGTCCCGGCGAGCCAGGAGGCACAAGCATGGCCATCACCCTCGACGATTACGCCGACTATCTCGAAGACCTGTCGCCGCACAGCCGCAAGGTGCTCGAAGGCGCCTGGCACGACGCGACCAAGGTGCTCAGTCCGCGCGGACTGGACAACTACCTCAAGGGCGCGGGGGCGCTGCGCGGTCTGGGCAAGGGCGATTCGCTGGTGGAGAACTGGATCGACAACGCCCCGCTGGTGGCCAAGGAGGTGGGCGAAGACGTGGTGGCCGAACTCGCCACTGCCGCGCTCACCCTGGCCTCCAAGACCTCGGGCGCGGTCATCGAACGCCTGCTGGCCACCGCGCCGACCGCTGCCAAGCGCCTGGGCGATGCCGAGCTGTTTTCCAACTACCTGCAGTTCGTCAACACGCTCATCGCCCAGGCGCCGCGCGGCGTGCGTCCCATGCTCGACAAGCTCGACGTGCTGTTCTCCCAGCTCACCCTGGGCGGTCTGCGGCGCTGGGCGCTGTGGGGCGCGCACGCGCACCGCACCAACTACGAAGAGCAGATCGCCTACTTCAGCCTGCAGAGCAAGGAATCGCTCGCCATGCTGCAAAAAGAGCGCAAGGGCACGCTGCTGGTCGACGTGCAGCGCCGCATCAATATGTATCTGCGGGCGCTGTGGGCGCGCGACTTTTTCATGCGCCCGACTTCCGGCGACTTTGAAACCCGCGAAGGCTACAAGCCCTATATCGAAGACTATCTGCTGCACCTGCCCGACGCTTACGACGATTTTGCGGTCGAAGGCGGCGAGCCGGTGTCCGGCCTGGAGATCTACCGCGCCGCCGCCGCCCACTGCGCCGCGCATGTGGTGGAGACGAAACAACCGATTTCCGCCGAAGCGCTCACGCCCTACCAGATGGCCGTCATCGGCGTGATCGAAGACGCGCGGGTGGAAGCCCTGTCCATCCGCCGCTTCCCCGGCCTGAAGCAGCTCTGGGCCAGGCTGCACAGCGCCACGCCCGAGATGACGCACAGCGTGGGCGACCATCTCGACCGCCTCGCCCGCGCCCTGCTCGACGACGCCTATGCCGACGCCGACCCGTGGATCGTCGAAGGCCGCGCGCTGTTCGCCGCTGCGCAAGACCGCCTGCACGACAACCAGATTTCGTGGGACATCGGCGTCACTCTGGCGCACAGGCTGCAGGCCGAAAAGCGCCTGCCGTTCCACCCGCGCACCGACGTGCAGAGCGCACCCTACCGCGACGACAACCGCTACTTCTGGGAGTTCGCCGAGTTCGACTTCGACAAGGCTGCCAGCGCAGGCTATGAATCCGTCAAGCAGGTGCGCAAGCACGTCAGCGTGATGGAGATGGCCAACGAAGTCGACGTCGAAACCGCCGGTGACGATGCCGAGGAAATCTGGGTGCTCGGCACCGAGCTGTTTCCCTACGAAGACCTGGGCAAGAGCTACAACGAGCTGGAAGGCAAGGAGCCCATCTCCGAGCCCTTCCATTACGCCGAGTGGGACTACCAGATCCAGCTCGAACGCCCGGCCTGGGCCACGGTGCTGGAGCGGCGCGGCAAGCTCGGCGATCTGGCCCTCATCGATGCCATCACCGCGCAGTACAAGCGCGAGATCCACCGCATGAAGTTCCTGCTCGACGCCATGCAGCCGCAGGGCGTGCAGCGCATCCGCAAGCTCGAAGACGGCGACGAGATCGACATCAACGCGGCGATTGCCAGCTTCATCGACCTGCGCATGGGCCAGCAGCCCGATCCGCGCATCATGATGCGCAGCGTGCGCAGCGTGCGCGACTTCTCCATCCTGGTGCTGCTCGACCTGTCCGAATCGACCAACGACAAGGTCGCTGGACAGGACTATTCCGTGCTCGACCTCACCCGCCAGGCCTGCGTGCTGCTGGCAGACGCCATCAGCAAGGTGGGCGACCCCTTCGCCATCCACGGCTTCTGCTCCGACGGTCGCCACGATGTGCAGTACCTGCGCTTCAAGGACTTCGACCAGCACTGGAACGAAGAGCCCAAGGCGCGGCTGGCCGGCATGACCGGCCAGCTCTCCACCCGCATGGGCGCGGCCATCCGTCACGCCGGGCACCACCTGCAACTGCAGAAGTCGGCCAGGAAGCTGTTGCTGGTCATCACCGACGGCGAACCCGCCGACATCGACGTGCGCGACCCGCAATACCTGCGATCGGACGCCAAAAAGGCGGTGGAAGATGTCGCCAGGCACGGCGTGACCACCTATTGCCTGAGCCTGGACCCGCGCGCCGATCAGTACGTCGCCCGCATCTTCGGCCAGAACCGCTTCATGGTCGTCGATCATGTGCAGCGCCTGCCGGAAAAGCTGCCGCTGCTGTACGCCGGGCTGACGCGGTAGCGCGCCGTTTGTTCTTCTGACTTTTCACGCCAAACGCCGCATGGACAAATACGTCGGACTCGATCAGGACAGGCACGGCATCACCCAGCTCGGCCGCGTGGTGCTCGATGCCCGGGTGTTCGGCTTCATTGCCGACACGCAGGATTGCGCCGGCTGGAGCCTCGGCCAGATGCAGACCTTGATGGACAGGGTCGACAAGACCTGGGATCAGTACGGCAACCTCCCCAGCCGCCTGCCGCCTGAACTCGCCGAGCGCCACACCCGCATCTACACCGAGGCCGTGGCCCGCGCCAAGGAGCGGGGCTGGAATGCGGAGTTGGGGGAAGACGAGTAAGGCTCATGAGAAAACTTGGGGCGGCCTGGCGTTTTCCCATCAGGGTGAGGAAGCGGTCGGGCAGGCAACCCGGACTCGTCCCAGCATGACAGAGCCCGCTCGCGGAGGGCACAATGCGGCATCGAGACGGCGCATCGCCGTCTTGCCCCATGGAGCATCCATTCATGATCTACAAGTTTCAATCGAAGGCCGATAGCGATTTGTTCATGAACGCCGGGCCGGCCCAGCGCATTCTGTCCATCATCGGCAAGTCGGCCGGGCCGCAGGGCATCATCGAACCGGCTGAAATGCCTGCCGCCATTGCTGCGCTCGAAGCCGCCGTCCAGGAGGAAGAGCAGGCGCGCAATGCCGCCCTGGAGGCCGACGCGGCCGACGGACAGGCCGCCTCCGCCGCACAGCCCATCGGGTTGAAGCAGCGCGCCTGGCCGTTCATCCAGATGCTCAAGCGTTGCCAGCAGGCCGATACGCCGGTGGTCTGGGGCGTCTGAACCGCCGTGCACGGGCATCCTGCGGTCGATTCCGCGCGGGGCATGCCCGGCTGCACCAAGCGCTCGACATCGAACACGCCGCCTCGCAGATCGAGACCGTGGTCTGCACCCGCCCCGCTCAGGCCCACTTCCACCCGGGCTGATGGTCTGCGAGCGGGGTGGTGAAGTCGGCCGAGCCAAAACGAGACCTGCATGCGCCACCAAGTCTGCGAAAACGATGGGGGACTCGCGCATCAGATCAACTCGATCATGGAATGGATGCACGCGGTGGCGTTGCGGCCGCAACCGTAACGTGTGCTTGTGGAAATGGGTTGACCGGAAACCGTTTGGAAACAGTTGGTTTACATTCGTCCAGCAAAATCCGTCAAAGGGTCTCGACAGTGTTGTCGACATCAGCGGGAGTATTGCGTTGACCATTGCACCATTTCGTCGGAACTTCAGAAGACATCGGCGCATCAAATTTTGGAGGTTTGCCATGCAGCAGCTCCGTCTTTCTAAGCGCGTTTTTCTCGCCCTTGCCGTGGGCGGGCTGCTTGCGCTGCCGGGCTTGGCCCAGGCCCGCGTGTTCTGGAGCGTCGGCGTGGGTTTGCCGGTGTATTACTACGGCTCGCCCTGGTATTCTGGCTGGGGCGGTGGGTGGTATGCACCTTATCCAGTCTATGGCGGCTGGTACGACTGGAACCCTCCGGTCATCGTGGAGCAGCAGCCCGTGGTGGTGCAATCGCTGCCGCCCGGTCCGGCGCCACAGTCGTTCTGGTATTACTGCCGGAATCCGGCTGGCTACTACCCTTATGTCTCGGTCTGCCCCGGCGGGTGGACTCCAGTGCCCGCCACGCCCCCTCCGCCGCCTGCCAAGTGATTCACGGCTTGTTTCCCATAACGACTTTTGAGGACGCATCATGCGAATTCATCGAAACCTTCGGTTTTATCGAAACCTTCGGTTTTATCGAAACCTTCGGTTTTATCGAAACCTTCGGTTTTCCCGAAACCTTGGGTTTTCCCGTCCGTTGTTTGTTCTTCCTGCCATTCTGGGCGCGCTCGTGCTGGGGGGCTGCGCCACCGCACCGCTCGGGCCGACGATTGCCGTCATGCCCGCGCCGGGCATGCCTTTCGAACAGTTCCAGGCCATCGATGCAGTCTGCCGTCAGTTTGCCGCGCAGCAGGCGGCTCCCTACCAGGGCGGGGCCAGCAATTCCGGCTTGACCTCGGCGGCTGTGGCCACCGGCGTCGGTGCCGCAGCCGGGGCGCTGATCGGCGGCAACAGCCAGGGCGCCGGTGTCGGCGCGGGCGTGGGCCTGCTCGCAGGCAGCGCCGGTGGCGCGGGGTCTTATTCCGATACGCAATACAGTGCACAACGTGCCTACAACATTGCGTATCAACAGTGCATGTACTCCAAGGGAGCGCAGGTGCCGGGCTACACCGCACCACGCTATGTGCCGCCACCTCCGCCCCCGGCCTACCCCGCGCAGCCTTCCTATCAGCCCGCGCCGCAGCAACCGACCTACCCGCCCGCCCAACCCCCGGCGCAATGAGGCAGACCGGATGGGTGCCCAGCGTTGGCGGGCGATGGGGCGGGTTGCTGGCGCACGGCGTTACTTTGCGTGACAACTGGTCACGGCAAGGCGGGCGTTTTAGCGAACGCGGCGGCTATCATGCCCCGCGACCATGAGTACCCCTGCTGATTCCGCGCCTGCGGGTTCCCCCAAGCCGCCTGCCGGCCGCAACGAGCGTCGCCGCCCGGCGCGTTCGCTGCCGCTGTGGCTGCGATTTCTTCTCGGCGCAGCGCTGCTGGGCGCAGCCGGGCTGCTGGCGCTGGTGTTTGCCGTGGTCATGCTCTATCCGCGGCTGCCCGCACTGAGCGAGCTCACCGACTATCGCCCCGACCTGCCGCTGCGGGTGTATTCGGCCGAGGGCACGCTGATCGGCGAGTTTGGCGTGCAGCGCCGCACGGTGGTGCCGTTTGCGCAGATCCCGCTGCAGGTGCGCCAGGCCTTTCTCGCAGCCGAAGACGCGCAGTTCTACCAGCACGGCGCGGTGGACTGGACGGGGGTGTTTCGCGCCGCCCTGGCCGACCTGATGCACGGCGCGGCGGTGCAGGGCGCGTCCACCATCACCATGCAGGTGGCGCGCGACTTCTATCTCAGTCCGCAGAAAACGCCGCTGCGCAAGTTCACCGAAGCGCTGATGGCCTACAAGATCGAGCACGAGCTGAGCAAGGATCAGATTCTCGAGCGCTACCTCAATCAGGTCTATCTCGGCCAGCGCGCCTATGGCGTGGCCGCTGCGGCGCAGGTGTATTACGGCAAGCCGCTCGACCAGCTCAGCCTGGCGCAGATCGCCGTGCTGGCGGGCCTGCCCAAGGCGCCTTCGGCCTTCAACCCGCAGACCAATATCAAGGCCGCGCTGATTCGCCAGCATTACGTGCTGGGCCGCATGCTGGCACTGGGCGACATCACCCGGGTGGAGTATGACGACGCCATGCAGGCGCCGCTCGATGTCGTGGCCGGACAGGGTCTGCTGCGCTACAAGGTGGACGCCGATTACGCCGCCGAGCAGGTGCGCCAAATCATGGTGGCACGCTTTGGCGAGGCGGCCTATACCGATGGCTACAAGGTCTACACCACGTTGCACGACCGCGACCAGAAGGCCGCAGTCGATGCGGTGCACGCCGGGGTGCTGGCCTATGACCAGCGCCACGGCTGGCGCGGACCGCAGGCGCGCATCGACCTGCCCGAGCACGATGCCGATGCCTTGGCCGTGGCGATCAAGGCGCTCAAACCCTATGACGCAGCGGGCGGACTACATCCGGCCGTGGTGCTGCACGCCAGCCCCAAGCGGGTCGAGACCATGCTGAAATCGGGCAATACGGTGGAACTCGGCGGCGATGCGCTCAAGTTCGCCGCCGCGGGCCTTTCGCCCAAGGCCAGCGACAAGCTGCGCATCGATCGCGGCAGCGTGGTCTGGCTGCAGAAGCTGGCCAAGGGCTGGCGCATCGCGCAGATGCCCGATGTGCAGTCGGCGCTGGTGTCGCTCGATCCGAAAGACGGTGCGGTGCGCGCCTGGGTGGGCGGCTTCGACTACAACCACGAGAAGTTCGACCACGTGAACCAGGCCTTCCGCCAGCCCGGATCGAGCTTCAAGCCCTTCATCTATTCCGCGGCGATCGACGAGGGACTGGCGCCGACGACGGTCATCGACGATTCGCCCATCACCATTTCGCAGGGCCCCGGTCTGCCGCCGTGGACGCCGCACAACTACGACAACGAGCAGCTCGGCGCGATTCCGGCATCGCTGGCGCTGGCGCATTCCGACAACGTCTGTGCGGTCAAGGTGCTGCTGGCCGTGGGCATCCCCTACGCCCGCCAGTTCGCCTCGCGCTTCGGCCTGCCGCTCGATCAGATTCCGCCCTATCCGACCATGGTGCTGGGCGCGGGCAGCTTCACGCCGCTGCAGATGGCCACCGCCTATGCGGTATTCGCCAACGGCGGCTCGCTGGTCGAGCCCTACCTCATCCAGCGCATCGTCGATGCCCGCGGCGCCGAGGTCTACGTGCACAAGCCCGTCGTCGCGGGGCGGAACGCGCCGCGCATCATCAGCGCGGCCAATGCCTTTCTCACCACGCAGATGATGCAGGCGGTGATCCAGCGCGGCACCGGCGCGGCGGCGCGGTCGCTGGGGCGCATCGATCTGGCGGGCAAGACCGGCACCTCGCAGAATTTCCACGACGCCTGGTTCGACGGCTTCAACCCCGATCTGGTGGCCATCACCTGGATGGGCTACAACAACCAGCGCGACCTCTACCGTGGCGAGCAGGGCGCCAAGGCCGCGCTGCCGATCTGGATGGATTACATGCGTGTGGCGCTGCAGGGCAAGCCCGACGTGCCCTGGCCCGTGCCGCCGGGGGTGATCATGGCGCAGGTGAACCCGGCCACAGGGTTTGCCTCGAACGCGCCTGGCGCGGTGAGCGGCTATTTCCTGCAGAACTTCCCGCCGCTGGCCATCGATGCCATGATGCCGCTGTCGGCCTCGGCTTCGGCGCCCGCGGGGGCCGTGAGTACGGGCAGTGGCGGCATGCTGGTCGGGCCCGGCGGCGTGCCGGTGGGCACGTCCACCGTCAGCGTGCGCGGTCAGGGGCCGGGCACGCACCCGGCCGCCATCGCCCAGCCGGTGCCGCCGCAGCCCGTGCTCGCGCCCGGTGCCATCCTGCCCTCGCTGGGCGGCGGTCACTGAAGCCGCGCCGAGACCGAGCCGGGTGCGCTTTCTACAATGAGGCCTTCTTCAAGGCCGATTCCATGCGCACCTTTCAAGACCTCGTTCTCACACTGCAAACCTATTGGGCCCGCCAGGGCTGCGCTCTGCTTCAGCCCTACGACATGGAAGTCGGCGCCGGCACCAGCCATACCGCCACGTTTTTGCGCGCCCTCGGGCCCGAGCCGTGGAAGGCCGCCTATGTCCAGCCCAGCCGCCGCCCGAAGGACGGCCGCTACGGCGACAACCCCAACCGGCTGCAGCATTACTACCAGTTCCAGGTGGTGCTCAAGCCCGCACCTGAAAACATCCTCGACCTCTATCTCGGCAGTCTGCAGGCGCTGGGTTTGGACCTGAAGACCAACGACATCCGCTTCGTCGAGGACGACTGGGAGAACCCCACGCTCGGCGCCTGGGGGCTGGGCTGGGAGGTGTGGCTCAACGGCATGGAAGTCACCCAGTTCACCTACTTCCAGCAGGTCGGCGGCATCGACTGCAAGCCGCTGACCGGCGAGATCACCTACGGCCTGGAGCGTCTGGCGATGTACCTGCAGGGTGTGCAGAGCGTGTACGACCTGGTCTGGACCGAAACCGAGGTGGCTGGCGAAGTGACTGCCCCCACGCCCCCGCAAGCGGTGTCTGCCCTCCAAGGGGGCGCGAGCGCCTTGGGGCGGCCCGGCGGCGCTCGTACCCTTCTCAAATACGGCGACGTGTTCCACCAGAACGAAGTCGAGCAGAGCGCCTACAACTTCGAGCACAGCGACGTGGAGTTTCTGCTCACCGCCTTCGCCGCGCATGAAAAGCAGGCCAAGGCGCTGATGGCCGCGCAACTCGCGCTGCCCGCTTACGAGCAGGTGCTCAAGTGCGCGCACAGCTTCAATCTGCTCGACGCCCGCGGCGCGATTTCCGTCACCGAGCGCGCCGCCTACATCGGTCGCATCCGCCATCTCGCACGCGGCGTGGCGCAGGAATACCTCGACAGCCGCGCCCGCCTGGGCTTCCCCTTGGCGCCGAAAGACTGGGCCGACGAAGTCTTGGCCCAACTCGCCCAGAAGAAAGCCGCCTGAGGTCAGCAGCACGCCGCGCCCGCGCCGATGTCGCGGGCAGGCGTCGGCCCAAATTACCCGCCATGAACACACAGAATCTGCTTGTCGAACTCTTTGTCGAAGAACTGCCGCCCAAGGCCCTGCCCGCGCTGGGCGAGTCCTTCGCCCGCGCCCTGGCCGCGAGTCTGCAGGCCCAGGGCCTGGCCACCGCCGACTGCGTCGTCACGCCGTTCGCCAGCCCGCGCCGCTTGGCCGCCCACCTGACCGCCGTCGCCGCCAAGGCGGCCGACAAGGCCGTGGCGCAGAAGCTCATGCCCGCGGCCGTCGGACTGGATGCCGACGGCAAGCCCACCCCGGCCTTGCTGAAAAGGCTCGGCGCGCTGGGCCTGGGCAGTGACGCCGCCCCTCGGCTGCGCCGCGAGGGCGTTGGCAAGGCGGAAATCTTGTTCATCGACACCGTGGCGCCCGGCGCCTCGCTGGCCGAGGGTCTGCAGGAGGCGCTCGCCGGGGCCATTGCCCGGCTTCCCATCCCCAAGGTCATGGCCTACCAGTTGGCCGACGGCTGGACCACGGTGAAGTTCGTGCGTCCCGCGCACGGTCTGGTCGCGCTGCATGGCGCCGACATCGTGCCGGTGCAGGCGCTGGGGCTGACGGCAGGGCGCGAAACGCACGGCCATCGCTTCGAAGCCAGTGCCGACCCGATCGTGCTGCGCAATGCCGATGGCTACGCCCAGCAGTTGCGTGATGAAGGGGCGGTGATTGCAAGTTTTGCGCAACGCCGCGCCGACCTCCTCCAACGATTACAGGCGGCAGCCGCAGCAGCGGGACACGGGCTGCATCCCATCGAAGATGCCGCGCTGCTCGACGAAGTCACCGCCCTGGTCGAACGCCCGAATGTGCTGCTGTGCGAGTTCGATCCCGCCTTTCTCGCGGTACCGCAGGAGTGCCTCATCCTCACGATGAAGGCTAACCAGAAATACTTTCCCCTGCTCGACGCCGCGGGCAAGCTGACCCACCGTTTCCTCGTGGTCAGCAATATCTCGCCGTCCGATCCAAGCGCCGTGATCTCCGGCAACGAGCGCGTGGTGCGCCCGCGCCTGGCCGATGCGCAGTTCTTTTTCGAGCAGGACCGCAAGCGCTCGCTCGAAAGCCGCGTACCCGGCCTGGACAGAGTGGTCTATCACGCCAGGCTGGGCTCGCAGGGCGAGCGCATGCGACGGGTGCAGGCGCTGGCGCGCATCATCGCCGCCCAGATTCCACCTTCCTTTCCTGTCGATCTGGCCGAGCGCGCCGCGCTGCTGGCCAAGACCGATCTGCTGACCGATATGGTCGGCGAGTTTCCCGAACTGCAGGGCGTCATGGGGCGTTACTACGCCGCGCATGATGGCGAACATCCCTTGGTGGCCGAGGCCATCGAAGATCATTACAAGCCGCGTTTTTCCGGCGACGAGTTGCCGCGCAGCGACGTGGGCTTCGCGCTGGCGCTGGCCGACAAGACCGAAACCCTGGTCGGCCTGTTCGGCATCGGCGAGCGCCCGACCGGCGACAAAGACCCGTTCGCGCTGCGCCGCCATGCGCTGGGCATCATCCGCATGTTGATGGAGCGCGGCACAGGGATCGAGCTGTCGCGCTTTGTGCGCGATGCCGTGCCGGTGTTCAGCGCGGTGGCCGGGTTCGCCGACCCCGACGCAGAGGTGCAGACTTTCCTCTACGAGCGGCTGGCCAACCTGCTGCGCGAGCAGGGCTGGACGGCGCAGGAGGTCGATGCGGTGCTGGCGCAGCGGCCCGAGATCCTGGCCGATGTACCGCGCCGCCTGGAGGCGGTGCGCGCCTTCGCCGCCCTGCCCGAAGCAGACGCGCTGGCCGCAGCCAACAAACGGGTGGGCAATATTCTGCGCAAATCCGACGGGGTGAAGGACGGCAGCGGTTTCTATACAGACCGTCTGGTCGAGCCCGCCGAAATCGCTTTGTCGCAGGCCTTGCTTGCCGTGAGATCGCAGGTGCAGCAACACTATGCGGCAGGCGACTACACCGCCGCGCTCAAGGCGCTGGCCGCGCTGAAAGTCCCGGTGGATACCTTCTTCGACCAGGTGATGGTCAACGCCGAAGACCCCGCGCTGCGCGCCAACCGCCTGGCGCTGCTGGCTCGGCTGCAAAATGCGATGAACCAGGTCGCCGATCTGTCGCGTCTGGCGACCTGAAGCTGCAGGACAATGCCGACATGAAACTGCTCATCCTCGACCGCGACGGCGTCATCAACCAGGACAGCGACGACTTCATCAAGTCGCCCGATGAATGGGTGCCCATTCCCGGCAGCCTGGAGGCCATCGCACGGCTGAACCACGAGGGCTGGCATGTGGTGGTGGCGACCAATCAATCGGGCATAGGCCGGGGCCTGTTCGACATGAGCACGCTCAACGCCATCCACCGCAAGATGCAAAAGGCGCTGGCCGCGGTGGGCGGGCGCATCGACGCCATTTTTTTCTGCCCGCACGCGCCGGAAGATCATTGCAGTTGCCGCAAGCCCAAGCCCGGTCTGTTCCTCGACATTGCCCGGCGCTTCGAGCTCCAGACGCTCGACGGCGTGCCGTCGGTGGGCGACAGCGTGCGCGACTTGCAGGCCGGCGCGCCGCTGGGCTGCGCGCTGCATCTGGTGCGCACCGGCAAGGGCGAGCGCCTGGCCGATCTGGGCAATCTGCCCGCAGGCACGCGGGTGCACGACGACCTGGCGGCGTTCGCCGCCTGGCTGCTGCAGCAACCCGAAGCGGCGGCTGAAAAGACGGCCGACAGGACCTGACCGAGCCGCCATGCGCTTTCTCCGCTCCCTGCTTTATCTGGCCTGGCTGATCGTGACCGTGGCGCCTTACGCGATTGTTTTGCTGATCCTGTCCCTCTTCCTGCGCGGCACGCCGCTGTATCGTTTCGCACTGGGCTGGGTGCGCCTGTCGATCTGGGGGGCGCGCTTCATCTGCGGCATACGCAGCCGCGTCACCGGCATGGAGAATCTGCCAGACGGCCCTGTCATCCTGCTGTCCAAGCACCAGTCGGCCTGGGAAACGCTCGCCTATCCGCTGATCATGCCGCGTCCGCTGGCCTATGTGTTCAAGCGCGAGCTGCTCTACGTGCCGTTTTTCGGCTGGTCGCTGGGGCGGCTCGACATGGTGCACATCGATCGCAGCAAGCGCACCGAAGCATTCTCCCGCGTGGAAAAACAGGGCAGCCGGATTCTCAAGCAGGGTAACTGGATCATCATGTTTCCCGAAGGCACGCGCACCGCGCGCGGCGAGCAAGGCGTGTATAAGACCGGCGGCACCCGTCTGGCCATCGCCACCGGCGCCTGGGTGGTGCCGGTGGCCGTGACTTCAGCGCGCTGCTGGCCGCGTCAGGCCTTCATCAAGACACCCGGGGTGATCGACGTCTCCATTGGCAAGCCCATCTCGCCAGCAGGGCGCAAGCCTGCCGAAATGATGGCCGAGGTCGAACAGTGGATCGAGGCCGAGATGCGCCGTCTCGACCCCGAGGCTTACGCGCATGCCTCGCGCTGAACCTTCCCGCCGTGCGGCTGCACCGGGCTCGACGCAACTGGGCCTGTTCGACTGGACCGAGCCGGTTCCCGCTCCGATCGCGGCCCCGGCGCCTGAAGGCACTGCGACATCGCCGCCGCTGCAGCACTATGACGACGGCATCCACCATTTCGACTGGACGCTGCATCGCGCCGCCCGCCGCACCCTGGCGCTGCGGGTGGACGACCGCGGCGTCAGCCTGCTCGCGCCGCGGCTGGCCAGTGGCGCGAGCATCGTCCGGTTTCTGCAGCAGCATGCCGCCTGGGTGCAGCGCAAGCTGCGACAGCGCGAACAGCGCCAGCAGGCGCTGCAGGCCGCGCGCATCGAGTGGACCGATGGCGGCCGCATCCCCTATCTGGGCCAGCACCTCACCCTGCGGCTGCGCGGCGCCGCACAGTTGCAGTGGGACGAAGCAAGCTGCGAACTCCACCTGCCGCTGCCGCCCGATTGCAGCGCGCAGCAGGTGCGCGACAGCGTGGCCGCCTGGCTGCAGCGGCAGGCGCTGGTGCTGTTCACCGCGAGGGTGGCGCATTTCGCTGCCCGGCTTGGCGTGAACGTGACGGCGGTCAAGCTCAGCGCCGCCACCACCCGCTGGGGCAGCGCCAAGAGCGACGGCAGCATCCGCCTGCACTGGCGGCTGCTGCATTTCAGCCCGCAACTGGTCGATTACGTCGTCGCCCACGAAGTGGCGCATCTGCGCGAAATGAACCACAGCCCACGCTTCTGGGCGCATGTGGGCAACCTCTACCCGCAATACCAACAGGCCCGCACGCAACTGCGCAAAAGCGTGCTGCCGCCCTGGGGTTGAGAAAACGCCGGGCCGCCCCAAGTTTTCTCATCCACCTCGCGGCTTGCAGGCCGCTCGGATTCGGCTCCGTCCAGGCTGCCGCAGGGCAGCCTGGAGCCGCGGGCCTCATCCCCCTCGGGGGGCCTGACGCGAAAGCGCAGGTCTGGGGGCGCTCTTACCTGCTGCTGCGCGTCGCCGTCGCCGACATGCCCGGCCTGGAAGCCCTGATCGAAACCCTCAATCCCTACGGCGAAACCCGCACCTCGCTGGTCCTGTCCACCCCCATTGCGCTGCGTGCCGTGCCACCGCCCGACTGAGCCGGCGCCTTGGAGCGCCTCCAGGGTCGGCTCGCCGACCCGCCCCCCCGTGGGGAGTCAAGGAAACTTGGGGCGGCCCGGCGTTTCCTTGGAGCCGCGTGCAAGCGCGTCCCCGCGGTGCTACAAAACCGGCTGAACCAACCCCGGCGGCGCTGTGCCGCTCCCACCTCACAGGACATTCGCATGCGTTTCCTCCACACCATGCTGCGCGTCGGCAACATGCAGCGCTCCATCGATTTCTACACCCAGGTCATCGGCATGAAGCTGCTGCGCACCACCGACCGGCCCGAGCAGAAATACAGCCTGGCCTTCCTCGGTTTCGAGCCCAACCCGGCGCAGGCCGAGCTGGAACTAACCTACAACTACGGCGTCGATCACTACGACCTCGGCAGCGCCTACGGCCACATCGCCCTCGGCGTGGACGACGTGGCCGCTGCCTGCGCGCGCATCAAGGCCGCCGGCGGCAAGGTCACGCGCGAAGCCGGTCCGGTGGCTGGCGGCAGCACCGTCATCGCCTTCGTGCAAGATCCAGACGGCTACAAGATCGAGCTGATCCAGCATGGCACGATGTAAGACACGCAACGCTTGACGGCCGGTCGCGCGATCCCCGTCAGAGCCAAGCGACAAACGCTCGAAAGCCATGCAATCCTGGTTTTTTCTGTTCGGCGCGATCGCTGCCGAGGTCATCGGCACCACTGCGCTCAAGGCCACGCAGGGCTTCACCCGGCTGGCGCCGTCGCTCGTGGTCGTGGTCGCCTACGCCATGGCGTTCTACCTGCTGTCGCGCACCATGCAGACCATCCCGATGAGCATTTCCTATGCCGTCTGGTCGGGCGTGGGCATCGTGCTCATCACCCTGATCGGCTATGTGGTGTACCGCCAGACGCTCGACCCGCCCGCGCTCATCGGCCTGGGGCTGATTCTCGCCGGGGTGCTGGTCATCCACCTGTTTTCCAAATCCGTCATGCATTGACAGCCCCACCGAAAGCCGCGCAGCGCTGCACGATCAATCGACTACGGTGGTTGATCTCAGCATAAATATCCGTTGGTTTTGTTGAGCGCGTCGTCCTATCTTCTGGGCCTGTTGACGCGCGCAACCGACGCGCGATGTTTTTCGGAGCCCTCCCCATGACCTCACCCCTGACTTCGCGCCGTCTGGCGCTGCAATCCACGCTGGTCGCGGGCCTCGGCCTGACGGCGCTTGGCGCCAAGACGGCCCAGGCCGCCGCGGCGCAAGCGCGCCTCATGCCGCAAGGCGCCGCCACCCTGGCCGAGCTCGGCAAAAAACTCGCCGCCGCCCCGCGCCGCCGCGACTTCAAGACCACGCAGATGATTCTGGAAAACCGCGACGAATGGGACGCCGAAGCCCTCGATCTGGTGCTGGCCTACGCCGGTCAGCCCAGGCAGGTGTGGAACAACACCAATCTGGAAGGGCCCTGGCTCAACCTCATGCGCAATGCGATGAACGCGCAGATCTGGTCGTTCAAACATCCCGACTTTCTCGCCGTCTCGGCCACGCATGGCCCGGCGCACCTCGCGTTGTATGACGATGCACTGTGGGCCAAATATCAGTTGGGCGCCCTGACAAAAGGCAAGGCCAGAACCAATGTCTGGATCAAGGCCTCTGCCGCCGCCGACGCCGATCCCAAGGCCGTCGAGGACGCCAAGGGCGTGTATTCGCCCGCCGACAACAGCATCACCGTGCTGCAGGAGCGCGGCGCGGTATTCCTGGCCTGCCACAACGCCATCTGGGAACTCACCGGGCATCTGCACGCCAAGGGCGTGAATCCGGACAAAAAATCTCACGGTGAAATGGCCGCCGAGTTCACCAACCACCTCATTCCCGGCGCGGTGCTGACCCCCGGCATCGTCGCCACGCTGGTCGAGCTGGAAAACGCGGGCTATGGCTACGCCGGGTGAGCGCTGGCAGATACATCTGAGCTTTGACCGCCCAAAACTGGAGACTTTCATGCGCCCTTCCTCTTTCGCCTCAATGCCCTTGCTCGCCGCCTTGCTGCTGGCCCTGCCGGTGCTCGCCCATGCGCAACAGGCCGACAGCGGCTGGCAGGGCAAGGTGCACGCTCCGCAATACAAGGAAACCATCTTCCCGCCCTGGCAGCACGGCGCCAACAACCCCGCGCTGAACAAGGGTCTGGAATTTACCGTGCCCGAAGTCAACGATCTGCCCGACTTTCATGGCGACCTCGATCATCCCAAGCTGGTGATCTTCGTCGCCGGCAACTACTACTTCGCCATGGCGCCGCTGGTTCAGGCCTTCGAGAAAGCGCATCCCGACTACAGGGGCCGCGTGTTCTACGAAACCCTGCCGCCGGGCATTCTGCTCAAGCAGATGAAGAGCGGCGGCACGATCACCGTGGGCAATATGACCTGGACGGTCAAGCCCGACGTGTTCGCCGCCGGGCTGAAAAAGATCGAGGCGGGTATTCACGACGGCGTGCTGACCGGCCGGGCCATTCCCTATGTGAGCAACGACCTCACCATCATGGTTCCCAAGGGCAATCCGGCGCACATCACCGGCCTGGCCGATCTGGGCAAGCCGGGCGTCACCCTGTCCATGCCCAACCCGGCCTGGGAAGGCGTGGCGCGGCAGATCGAAGCCTCGCTGAAAAAAGCCGGGGGCGACGCGCTCGAGCAGGCGGTGTATGACACCAAGGTGAAGAACGGCCAGACCACGCTCACCCACATCCACCACCGCCAGACACCGCTCTACCTCATGCAGGGCGTGGCGCAGGCCGGGGTAACCTGGAAATCCGAAGCCATTTTCCAGGAGCAGGCGGGTCACCCGATCAGCCATGTGCCCATTCCCGCCGATCAGAACACCACGGCGATTTACGCTGCCGCCGTAGTCAAGGGCGCCGCGCACCCGAAGGCCGGGCTGATGTGGGCCGAATTTCTGCGCTCGCCCACGGCGCTGCGCATTTTCGAGCGCTACGACTTCAAGCCGGTGTCGGCGCACCAACCCGGCTGAGCCGGCTCCTTTCTCGCAGTTTGGCCCATCATTCGCCCCCGCCCGGGATTCTGGGTCGGGGCGTTTTTTTCGTCTTCGCCGCGCGCGTCCAGGTTGAACCTTTGCACGTTTGGCGAATGTCAGCAAAAACCCGGTGACAGGCTCGGGTCAGGGCTTGATTTTGGCGCAGGCCGGTAGCACACTGAATCTGACAAATCCATCACAACCGCGCACCGGCCAGGCGCCGCAGCGCACCACAGAGGAGGTCAAACCACACCAGACAACATCCCGGCAAGGCATCGCGCCCTGCTGTTTTCTTTCTTTCCGAAATCAGGAGCCTCACTATGAATCTGACCATCAGCGGCCACCATTTGGATGTCACCCCTTCGCTGCGCAGTTACGTCGAAACCAAGCTCGATCGCGTGGTGCGGCACTTCGATCAAGTGGTGAATGTGAACGTGCTGCTCAGCGTGGAAAAGCTCAAGGAAAAGGAAAAGCGCCAGCATGCCGAATGCAGTCTGATGGTCAAGGGCAAATCGATCTTCTGTGAAAGCCAGCACGAAGATCTCTACGCGGCCATCGACACTCTGGTCGACAAGCTGGATCGGCAGGTGGTGGAACATAAAAACCGCCTGCGCGACCATCAGGCCACGGCGGGCAAGCATCTGGCGAGCTGATCGGTGGGTTCTCGCCGCGGATCCGCAACGGCGCTCACCGGGCCGGATTCGCGGCGGTGACGGACTGCCGCAAAACCCGTTTAAACTCGCTGTCCTCCTTGGCCCAAGCGTGATCCCATGAACCGTCTTGCCCAGATTTTGCCGCCGTCGCATGTGCAGCTCGATGTGGACGTCAGCAGCAAAAAACGTGCGTTCGAATACGCCGGACTGCTGTTTGAAAACAGCCTCGGCCTCAACCGGGCGCTGATCACCGACAATCTGTTCGCCCGCGAGCGACTAGGCTCCACCGGGCTGGGTCAGGGCGTGGCGATTCCGCATGGGCGCATCAAAGGGCTCAAGCAGCCCAGCGCCGCCGTCATCCGCCTGCGCCAACCCATCGCCTTCGAAGCGCCGGACAACCAGCCAGTGTCGCTGCTGGTCGTGCTGCTGGTGCCCGAAAGCGCCAATGCCAAGCATCTGGAGTTGCTGTCGGCCATCGCGGAAATGCTCTCCGACACCGAACTGCGCGAACAACTGCTCACCGAGACGGATGCCACTGCGCTGCACCGCCGCATCAGCCTTTGGGCGCCGCTGCAAACCGCGGCCTGAGCGTCAGAGGCGGCGCTTCTGTGTCGTCCCGATGTTGTCGCCTTGATCTTCCCCGCCTGATTTGAAAGCCTCCACCCTCGCTGCCGAACGCCTGTTCGAGGCCAATGCGCCGCAGCTCATGTGGCAATGGGTCGCCGGGCAGAGCAACCCCGAGCGGCGCTTCGACATGGCCGCCATCGAGGGGGCCACTTCCGGCGCCGATCTGGTGGGGTATCTGAATTACATCCATCCTTTTCGCGTGCAGATTCTGGGCTGGCGCGAAGTCGACTATCTCAACGGCTCCTCACGGGAAGACCGGGTGCGCCGCATCCGCCGCATCATCGGCCTGGAACCTCCCGCACTGGTGCTGGCCGACGGCAAGGAACCGCCGCCCTGTCTGATCGACGAGTGCAATGCGGCGCAGGTGCCGCTGTTTCGCACCGCCGAGACGGCAGCCTTCACCATCGACGTGCTGCGCGCCTTTCTCTCCAAGCACTTCGCCGACCGCGTCACCCAGCACGGCGTGTTCATGGACATTCTCGGCCTGGGGGTGCTCATCACCGGCGAATCGGGTCTGGGCAAGAGCGAACTCGGGCTGGATCTCATCACCCGCGGTCACGGCCTGGTGGCCGACGACTGCGTCGATCTGCTGCGCGTGGCGCAGAACACCATCGAGGGCCGCTGCCCGCCGCTGTTGCAGAACCTGCTGGAAGTGCGCGGCATCGGCCTGCTCGACATCAAGACCATCTTCGGCGAGACCGCCGTGCGGCGCAAGATGCGGCTCAAACTCATCTGCCACCTGATTCGCCGCGACGTGCTCGACCGCAACTTCGAGCGACTGCCCGCGGGCAATCTCGAAGAAGACGTGCTGGGCGTGCCCATTCGCAAGGTGATGATTCCGGTGGAGGCCGGACGCAACCTGGGCGTGCTGGTGGAGTCGGCGGTGCGCAACACCATTCTGCAATTGCGGGGCATCGACACCCTGAGCGAATTTCAGGAGCGCCAGCGCCAGGCCATGCGCGACGGGGACGACTGACCTCCCCTGCCCGCGCGCGCCACTAGGCCTTTTCGCGCGAACGCGCGGCAAGCGGCGTGTGATCGGCCTTGTGGTAGTACGGACAAGTCTCCTTTTGGGCGCAGCTCGCGTAGAGCGAGAGCGAGTGCTCCTGCAATTCGAAGCCGTGTTCGGCGGCGATTTTTTTCTGCCGCCGCTCGATCTCCGGATCGAAAAATTCCACCACCCTGCCGCAGTCCAGGCACACCAGATGGTCGTGGTGCTTGCCTTCGTTGATCTCGAACACCGACTTGCCCGATTCGAAGTTGCTGCGCAGCAAAATGCCAGCCTGTTCGAACTGCGTCAGCACGCGGTACACCGTGGCCAAACCAATGTCCTGCTGTTCTTCGAGCAGCACGCGGTACACGTCTTCCGCAGTCATGTGGCGCTGCTTGCCTTTTTGAAAAATCTCCAGGATGCGCAGCCGCGGCTGAGTGACTTTCAGGCCGGTATTGCGCAAACCCTGTGCGTTGCTCTGAGACATGGGAAACGGAACCGTATTCAGTAGAATGCGCCGATGTTATACGACACCGGCCGCGTTGACCACGCGAGAGTCCCGATGCGGTTTCCCCCCGTTTTCGCTCCCCTGGATTGCCCCCCTGAAATGCCCGATTCGACCCAGCCGTCATGGCACGATTGGCGACGCGGCGCCCGTGTTGCTGCCTTCGCTGCCGCCGTCGTTGCCGTCTTGAGCGTACTGGCCCTGCTCGGCGGTTGCAGCTCCGCCACCACGCGCCACGATCTCACGTCGATATTCAAGCCCTACCGCGCCGATGTCATTCAGGGCAACTTCGTGTCGCGTGAAATGGCCGAGGAGCTCAAGCCCGGCATGACCAAGGAGCAGGTGCAGGCCATCATGGGCACGCCCCTGCTCAAGACCGTTTTCAACCAGAATCGCTGGGAATATGTATTCAGCCTGCGCCAGGGTTATCACGCGCCCATCGTGCGCCGCTACACGGTGTATTTCGACAAGGACGGCAAGATGATCCGCGCCGACGGCGACCCGCTGCCCACCGAGCAGGAGTTCGTCGCGCAGATCAATACCCTGCGCGATGGCGGCAGCAAGCCGAAGTCGCTGACCGAGGCGCAGTTGCAGGCCGAAATCGCAGCTGCGGAGAAGAAATTTGCGCAGACCAAACGGCCCGCTGCCACCGCTTCGCAGCCCGGCAATCTGACGGTTTATGCGCCGCCCTCAGAAATTGCCGAGTTGCAAAAAATTGCACCCGCAGCCTCTGCGCCCGCTGGCAACTGAATGCGGCTCGACCATGAATTCATCGCCTGAAGAGATGCACCGCATCGCCATTGCCGGCGCCAGCGGCCGCATGGGCCGCACCCTCATCGAGGCGGTGCTGGCCGCACCCGATTGCAGCCTCGGCGCCGCGCTCGACATGCCGGGCAGTCCGGCGCTCGGGCAGGATGCGGGGGCTTTCGCGGGGGTGCATACCGGCGTGGCGATTCGTTCCGATCTGTACGCCGCGCTGCAACACGCGCGCTATTTCATCGACTTCACCCGGCCCGAGGGCACCATGGCGCATCTGGCCGCGTGCGAGGCGGCGGGCGTGGCCATGGTCATCGGCACCACCGGCTTCGACGAGGCGCAGCTCGCGCGCATCCGCGCCGCATCGCAGCGCATCGCCATCGTCATGGCGCCCAATATGAGCATCGGCGTGAACGTGGTGTTCAAGCTGCTGGAGCAGGCCGCGCGCGCACTGGCGCAGGGCTATGACATCGAGATCATCGAAGCGCATCATCGCCACAAGGTCGATGCCCCTTCGGGCACCGCGCTCAAAATGGGCGAGATCGTGGCGGGCGCGTTGGGCCGCGATCTCAGGCAATGCGCCGTCTATGGCCGCGAAGGCGTGACCGGCGAACGCGATCCCTCCACCATCGGCTTCGCCACCGTGCGCGGCGGCGACATCGTCGGCGACCACACCGTGCTGTTCGCGGGTACGGGCGAGCGCATCGAAATCACGCACAAATCGAGCAGCCGCGCCACTTACGCGCAGGGCAGCCTGCGCGCCGTGCGCTTTCTCGCCGCGAAGTCCCCCGGCCTGTTCGACATGCAGGACGTGCTGGGCCTCAAGGACTGACCGGACGCATGGGAGGGCTTGCACAGTTCTGGCAGCAGGGCGACGCGCTCAGCCATCTGGTCGCGCTGGCGCTGCTGGCGATGTCGATGGCGAGCTGGTTCGTCATTTTGTGGAAGGCGGCGCTGCTCTGGCGCGCCACGCGCCGCGTGCCTGCGGGCATCGCCGCGTATTGGGGCGCGGCGTCGGCCTCTGAGGCCGCAGCGGCGACGCAGGCTGCCGATCCCGACGGCCTGTCCAGCCTGATGGCCGACACCGCCGCGCGGCTCGCGCGGCCCGATACCGCGCATCGCTGGCAGTCGCATGAAGACCGCGTCACCCGCGAGTTGCGCGAGGCCCTGCAGGCGGCGCAGCGGCGGCTGCAGGCCGGCCATGTGCTGCTGGCCAGCGTGGGCAGCACGGCCCCCTTCGTCGGTCTGTTCGGCACGGTCTGGGGCATTTATCACGCCCTCACCGCCATTGCCGCCAGCGGCCAGATCAGCGTCGATAAAGTGGCCGGGCCGGTCGGCGAAACCCTCATCATGACCGCAGCGGGCCTGGCCGTGGCCATTCCCGCCGTGCTGGCCTACAACGCACTGAGCAAGCGGGCGCGCCGGGTGCAGGGCGCGCTCGAAGGGTTTGCGCACGATCTGCAGCGGCTTCTCGCCACCCGGCCGGTTGTTTGAGCATCGCGTCATGAGCTTCGGCAGTTTCGATCAGGGCGACGAGGGCGAGGCGATGAGCGACATCAACATGACGCCGCTGATCGACGTCATGCTGGTGCTGCTGGTGATTTTCATCATCACCGCGCCGCTGCTGACCGGCAGCCTCAAGCTCGATCTGCCCAAGGTCGATGCCCCGGCCACGCAGCAGGTGCCGACCGTTTTGAATGTGGCGCTGCGCAAGGATGGTCAGCTCTATCTGGCCGACCGACCCATCACCCTGGCGCAACTCACGGCACGCTTCGCCTCCGCGGCGCAGCAGTCACCCAAGACCGAGGTGCACCTCAGCGCCGATGCCGCCGTGCCCTACGGCGACGTCGCCCGGGTGATGGGCGCGGCGCAGAACGCGGGACTCACCCGCATCGGACTCATCACCCAGCCGCCTGCCGGAAAAATGCCCGGCGCGGCATCGGCCCCGGCGGGCTGACCCTACTTGAACTTGTAGTACGTCTGGTCGAGGTAGGCGGCGATGTCCCTGACCTCTTCCGGAAACAGCTCGTGGTTGAGCTGACTGACGCACGACTGGGTGAAGGCGATCAGTTGCGCCGGGTTGTGCACCTTGCGGTCGGAACGCAGGTACATCGCCGAGCCGGAACCCATCATGCGCTCGGCATGGCAGGCGGCGCATTTGAGCTCATCGTAGAACTTCTGGCCCTGCGCCACATTGGCGCCGGCGAACTGCGGCGGCACCGCATCGGCAGCCCGCGCCAGCGGCCAGGCCGCGCCCAGCGCGATCAAGCTGCAGGCACCGAGGGCGCGCGGCATTTTGCCCTGTGATCGAATCATCGCTGTCTCCCATGTCATTGTTGGCGCTGAGTGTGCGGGTTGCGGTCTGGCCTGTCTACAGCAACCCTGCTGCGCACAGGGGAAATGCCAACTCAAGCCGGACGGGTGAACTGAAACAGCGAAGCCTGCAAGTCGGCATCCATCTCCGCTTCCCACACCACATAGTTATCGCGCCCCAGGGCCTTGGCGCGATACATCGCCACATCGGCCAGGCGCAGCAGTTCCTCCAGCGTTTGCGCATGGGGCGGATACAGCGCCACCCCGATACTGCCCGAGGCGCGGAATTCCTGCCCGGACAGGGCGTAGGGCGCGCGCAGCCGCTCCAGCGCATGCCGCGCCAGATCCTCGGCCAGACGAGGCGCGGGCAGATTGGGCAGCACCACGGCGAATTCGTCGCCGCCCAGCCGGGCGCAAACCGCATCCGGGCCGAAGGCCTCGCGCAGCCGCGCCGCGGTGGCCTGGATCAGCGCGTCGCCCGCTGCATGGCCGAACTGATCGTTGATGCGCTTGAGGCCATCGAGATCGAGCCACAGCACCGCGGCGAACGCCTGGCTGTCCCGCGTGCGGTCGAGCTGGCGCTGGCCGCTGTCGAACAGGCCGTTGCGGTTGAGCAGGCCGGTGAGCGGGTCCTTGAGCAGCAGATCCTGCAGGCGCGTGGCGCGCTCGCGCAATTGCGCCACGCGCACCGACAGACCATAGGTCAGCAGCAGGGCGAGAAATACCAGGACCCACTGCAGCGCGTCGGCGGTGAGAAACGTCTCGGGAAACCAGCCCAGCGTGCGCCCGATATTGGCAAAGCCGACGATCAACAGCGGAAACAGGCTGAGCAGCAGGATGACGGCGGGCATGAACCGCTGCTGCCAGCGCACCGCCGCCGCCCACGCGATCAGCACCAGCGTGGCCGCAGCGATCAACTGGGCGGGAACCAGCAGCCACTCGCTGTTGGGCAAAAGCGCCGCCACCGACAGCGTGATGGCCAGCCACTGCACGATCTGCAGCGCCAGATCGGTGCGCGGCGCATGGCGCGGCAGCAGCAGATAGGCGCGGATGAAATACAGGCCGCCAGCGCACATCAGCGCCAGCCCGCCCACCTGGCCGATGCCGTTCCAGACCAGGGCGTTGGGCCAGAGCTGGTGCTGGCCGATGCCCGAAATCGCCAGCATGTAGAACACCGTGGCCGCTTGCCACAGGATGTAGGCGAAATAGGCCCGGTCCTGCGTGCTCAGAAACAGAAAGGCGTTGTAGATCAGCAGCGCCACCACCATGCCGTAAAAGAGGCCTTGCAACAGGGCGTCATCCACCGTATGCCGATGAAAGGCTCGTTCCTCCCAGAGGTGGAACTGCGGCGTGAGGGCGCCATATTGCGCCACTCGAACCAAGAGCACGCTCGGCCCTTCGGGCGGCTGAAAGGCATAGGCGGTGTAACGCGAATGCAGGGCGTCGAGCTGGCCGATGCCCGCGGCGCGCTCGCCGCTGGCCTGGAACAGATCGGCTGGCAGCAGATAAGCCTGCGCCTCGCGCCAGACCGGGCGCCCCAACTGCAGCACCAGATGCTCGGGCGACAGCGCGCTGCGGTACAGGAACAGACGCACCCACAGCGCGTTTTCGCTCAAGCCCAGATTGCCGCCGTTGACCGCCTGGAACCGAGCCTCGGCCACGGCTGCCGGCGCCAGCCGCTTGCCGTTCTCGCGGAAGAACTGCAGCGAGTCCTGCAGGTTCCGATGCCGGAGATCCTGCGGCACCAGCACCACCATCGGGCGCTGGTCGGCACCGGAAGCGTCTGCCGCCCGGACGGGCGCCGCCATCATCAGCACCAGCAGCATGACGGCCTGCAGCACGATCACTGTGCGCAGCAGTTCGCTCCGGCGGGGACGCAACGACAGGGGATGCATGGTTTATGAGCGGACGAGGCGCGAGGCACAGATCGACGCAGTCTAGGAAGCGTCCGCAGGCGCTTCAATCCCTCTCAGCAGGGGGAGGCTGGGGCATTGCGCGCCATGTGGATAGACTGGGCCGTCTGCCTTTCGCAAATCCAGCCATGCTCCATTACCGCATTCTTCCCGTGACCGCATTTGCCCAAAACGCCTGCCTCGTGTGGGATGACGCCACGCAGGACGCAGTGCTCACCGACCCCGGCGGCGAGGCCGATCGCTTGCTGCAGGCGGTGCGCGACGAGGGGGTGACGCTGCGCGCGATCTGGCTGACGCATGCCCACATCGACCATGCGGGCGCCGCGGCCGAAGTGGCGCAGCGCGCGGGCGTGCCCATCATCGGCCCGCATCCGGGCGACCAGTTCTGGATCGACGCCCTGCCGCAGCAGGCGCAGATGTTCGGCTTTCCTCCCGCCAAGGCCTTCACGCCCGACCGCTGGCTGGCCGACGGCGACACCCTGCGGCTCGGCACACTGACCTTCACCGTGCGCCATTGCCCCGGCCACACGCCGGGGCATGTGGTGTTCCACCAGCCTGAGGCGCGGCGCTGCTGGGTGGGCGATGTGCTGTTCGCCGGGTCCATCGGCCGCACCGATTTTCCCGGCGGCAATCATCATCAACTGCTCGACAGCATCACCGGCAAGCTCTGGCCCATGGGCGACGACACGGTGTTCATCCCCGGTCACGGGCCGGAATCGACTTTCGGCGAAGAGCGCCGCAGCAATCCCTTCGTCGGCGGCACGTAGATCAGAACTTCCAGCCGACCGATACGCCCAGCGTGTTCTGGTTCATGCGCACGCTCTCAGTCGAGCCCGCCGTGGCGAAGCCGGGCGGCAGCGGGCCGGATACGCTGTTGTCGAGCGCATGGACGTAATCCACCGAGACTTCCATATCCTCGCTCACCGCGTAGGTGGCGCCGAGGGTGAGGTGGTCTTGCGTGACGGCGGGGGCGATGGTGTTGAGAAAGACCTGTGAGCTTTGCACCGGGTTGTCGGCGTGGTTCCAGCCGACGCGCAGCGTCAGGTCGGGGCTGTATCTGTAGGCCGCGCCGAGCTTGATGACGGTGATGTTCTTCCAGCCGAACGCCGGGCCGTTGCCCTCGCCGAGCCTGCATTGCTGCTGATAGAAGCAGTCGGCGGTGTTGCCGATGGCCTTGACCTTGGCGTAGTTGATGCGCACCACGTCGCCCGCCAGCGTCCATTGTGGCGTGGGCGTCCAGGCGAATCCCACGCCATAGGTTTCGGGAATATTGAAGTGCGCGCCCCCGGCGAACAGCCCGGTGTATTGGCTGAAGCTGCTCATGCGTGTTTCAGGCTGCCAGGTGGCGCCCAGGGTGAGGCCGGGGACGACCGTGCCCGTCCAGCCCAGTCGCACGCCTATGCCTGTGGAGCTGTCGTGGCCGTTGTCGGTGAGCTTGTCCGGATCAATCGAATAGGCCTTGAAGTTGCTCAGGCCGTTGGCGCGAAAGGTTTGCTTCACCAGGTTGAGGGCGATGCCCACGGCGTTGTCGTCGTCAAGCTTCATGGCGAAGGACGGCGAGATGAACATCTGCTGCAGATCGACTCCGGCGCCTGACTGCAGCGGCGGAAAAATGTCGGAGTAGCCGCTGTTCATGCCGCCGTTTCCATACAGGCTGAGGCCCACGGCCATGCGCGGGTTGAGCATCCAGTTCATCCCCACTTCTGGAATGAGAAACAGCGACTGGTCATTGCCCGAATAAGTACCGGTGATGGGCGTTCCTGCCGCCGGGCCCATGGCCGCGCCCAGACTGCCGGTGGTGCGCACGCTGCGGTCGGGTTTGAACAGACTCAGCCCGCCATCCACGCGGCTGCCGATCAACGCCATGCCGGCGGGATTGGTGGCAGCGGCCATCGCATCTTGTGGCAGGGCGATGCCCACACCGCCCATGCCATTGGATTTGACGCTGTACCCCGGCTGGAAGTAACCGTCGGTGGCCTGGGCGGCGGGCTCGGCGAGACTGGCAAACACGAACGCAAGTTTTTTCATGGCTTCGAAGGGCTGGAAAAGGGAGAAAATCGCCGCAGCTTTCAAGGAAACGCCAGGTCGCCCCTGGGGCGCCTTCAAGCTGCGGCGAAAACATGCCCCTTCCGTCGCGCAGACGGACGGACATGCGAGGAGCGCGACAAGGTCGCAGGGAACGGCGCGCAGGCGCCGAATTCGAGAATCAGTGCGGCGAGAATGGGGCCCGGTCGGGAGTGATCTGCCAGTCGCTGCACACCGCGTGCACCCCTGCCGTGGTGAACACCAGCCATTCCGCATGGGTGCGCAGCTTGGGGTCGCGCAGCGTGCCGCACAATCGCACCAAGCCCCCCTGAACCTCGATTCGAATGCCGAGATGGCGCAGCGACGTCTGGCTCAGACGCTCGATCACCTGCGCACGCAGGCGCGCGTCGGCCGTGGCGGGGGCGGCAGAGACATCTGAAGGCGGCATCGTGGAAACTGGCCGCTCGGTTTCGGCAAAACCTTCTGGATAACGCATCGGGGATGTCGTGGGCATGGCGATCTCCTTCAAGGTTTGGCCGTCAACGGGGCCGCCTTGCGACGGGGTCGGATCGACTCGGCTTGCGGCAGCTTGGCCGCAGCGCGCTGCCACAGCTCGAAACCCGACATCCCGGCCACCATGCTGGCGAAAAACACCCACTGCGGCGCGTGCAGTGTGGCCAGCGAGGCGAGCGACGGGCCGGGGCACAGCCCGGTCATGCCCCAGCCGATGCCGAACACCGCGCTGCCCAACAGCAGCCGCGAGGTGATGCTGCGGGTATCGGGAAAGGCGATGGGCTCGCCCAGCAGCGCCTTGCTGCGGCGCTGCGCGAGCTGCATGGGCACGAAGGCCACGACCACCGCGGTGACGAGCACCAGCAGCAGACTCGGGTCCCAGGCCCCGGCGATGTTCAGAAAGCCCAGCACCTTGGCGGGATCGGTCATGCCCGAGAGCAAGACGCCCAGGCCGAACAGCAGACCGGAGCAAAACGCGAGCTTGTTCATCAGAATCTCCTTGAAAACGCGGGGATCAATGCAGCAGGGCGTGAACCGACACGGCGGTGACGATGCCGGTGGAGAGAAACGTGGCCACCGCCGTCAGCGATCGACGCGACAGCCGCGCCAGACCGCAGACGCCGTGGCCGCTGGCGCAGCCCGAACTCAGCCGTGCGCCCACGCCCACCAGCAGACCGCCGACAAGCAGAAGCGACCACGGCGCTTCGAACTGCGCGCCGGGAATGGGCATCGACAGCGCCCACAGCACCGAAGCCGCGAGCACACCGACGACAAAACTCAGCCGCCACGGGGCTGGACGGCGTGCGGCCAGGGCGTCGCAGAGCGAGCCACCCAGAATGCCGCTGATCCCGGCGATCTTGCCGCCGCCCAGCGCCAGCGCACCGGCCGCAGCGCCGATCAACACGCCGCCTGCGATGGCGGAATATGGGGTGAATACAGACCAGTCGATATTGAACATGGCAGTCCTCCAGTGAGTGTCAAGCGGGGATGAGGGCGGCTCAGCGTCGCAGGTCGGAGCGACGATGCGAAGCGCGCGACCCGCAGTCGCCAAATTCGCGTTGCAGCAATTCCAGGTCTTGCGCATGCTGGCGCTGCAGGCGGGCGAGCGGATCGGGTTGGTAAAGCGCGCGCTCAAGAAAACGCAGGGCCGCCCCAAGTTTTCTTGACCCCCTCGGGGGGTAGGGCGGCGAGCCGACCTTGGGGGCCGTCCATCGTGCAGCCAAGGCGTGCAATTGCCGCTGCATGGCGTGAAATCGTGCCAGTGCCTGTTCGGTATGGGACGAGGCAGGGAGTGTGTGCATCAGGGTTCTCCGGTAAGGGGCAGATCGGTCGGATGCGATCTGCGCGGAGTCCTAGTGCAAACCCTGTGCCACGGATGCGTTTGCGAAGGGAGCGAGGGAAAAAATCACATAAAGCGGCGACGGCTTCCCGGGAATTTTTGCAAGAGATTGATTTATTTTGATTTTTTTGTCGCCACTCTGCGACAGGCCGTGCGGCCATCAAGCCCGATCTGGAGGGCTGCCTGGCGTGGCGATAGAGCAACTCATATAGTGTGCGTGCACCGCGCGCGATCCGTACCTGCCCATGCGGGCGGAAGGCTTGGAGGTCAGGCAATGCCGGGTTTCACCGATCATGGCGGTTTCAAGTGCGAAGTGCAACACCTTGCCATCCGGTAAGGTGCTGTGAATGACACGAACGACGTACCGACAACTTCAAGCGGCTGAGTGCATGCGCATCGAGATCTGGAAAGCCGAAGGCATCAGCCTGCGGGCCATGGCCCGCAGGCTGGGCCGCTCGCCGGCGACTGTCCCTTCCACAGGACGCGGCGCGCCGGTGAAGGCGGCGTTGAGCCTTTCAGTGCGCTACGAATTCACCCTTGCGTTTTGTATCCGTAAAGATACAATCACCGCATGAACACTTTTCTGCGGACGGAAGAGTTTGACGTTTGGCTCTCCGCTTTGAAGGACAAGGTCGGTCGAGCTCGTATCGTCCACCGCATCCGGTCTGCCGAACAGGGCAATTTTGGCGATTGTGGGCCGGTTGGCGAGGGCGTTTCAGAAATGCGCATCCATGTCGGCCCCGGCTACCGCGTCTACTACACACGCCAGGGAGAAGTGATCTATCTGCTTCTGTTGGGCGGCGACAAGTCGTCCCAGAAGCGCGACATCAAACGCGCCATCGAGATGGCGCGGACTTTGGACAGGGAGTGAATCATGGCCAAACTTGCCACCTTCGACGCTGCTGACTACCTGGATGACGAGGAAACCATTGCGGAGTATCTGACCGCTGCCTTGGAAGATACAAACCCCGACGTATTCCTCACCGCCGTCCGTGACGTTGCGCGCGCTCGCGGCATGGCGCAACTCGCCAAAGATGCGGGTCTTGGCCGTGAGAGTCTCTACAAGGCGCTCACGCCAGGCGCAAAGCCGCGCTATGACACCATGCTCAAGCTGCTACATGCCTTAGGCGTAAAGCTTTCTGCTACGCCAATTCACTCATGAGAAAACGCAGGGCCGCCCCAAGTTTTCTCATCCCCCTCGGGGGGCCTGACGCGCAGCGGCAGGTCTGGGGGCGCTCTCAAGGAAACGCAGGGCCGCCCCAAGTTTCCTTGACCCCACGGGGGATGAGGCTGGACATGCGTGGGCGACTGCTCGCCCACGCATGCCTGCCGAATCCGAGCGGCTTGCAAGCCGCGAGGTGGACCGGGTCGGCGAGCCGACCCTGGGGGCGCTCGTGAGCATCCCCAGGGTCCATTAGGGCCTGTTCGGACGCCCGGCAGTTGCGCTTGCGCTTTCCTCCGGTTTCCGGTCGCCAGGCACCTCAAACATTACTTGTCAGCTCCCGAGCGGTTCGCTCAACCCCCCGGCGGCGCTTCCTCTGCGGCCGCTTTGAACTGCGCCGGGTCGAGGTGGTGTTTGCCCAGCAGTCGGTAGAACTCGGTGCGGTTGCGTTGCGCCAGGCGCGCGGCCTGGGCGACGTTGCCGTGGCTCATCTTGAGTAACTGGGCCAGATAATCGCGTTCGAACCGTTCGCGGGCTTCGGCGAAGGGCAGCAGGGTGGTGGGTTTGAGCCGCAGCGCGCGCGTCACCGAAGTAGCGGGGATGCGGCTGGTGGTGCTCAGCGCGCAGCACTGCTCGACCACGTTCATGAGCTGGCGCACATTGCCGGGCCAGTCCTGCTGTTGCAGCAGGTCGAGGGCGTCGGGCGTGAAGCCGGTGATGCGCCGGTGCAGCCGGGGGGCGAGAACCTGCAGCGCGTGCTGCGCCAGCATGGCGATGTCCTCGCGCCGCTCGCGCAGGGGCGGCAGGTGCAGGCTGACGACGTTGAGGCGGTAATACAGGTCGTCGCGGAACTGGCCTGCGACGATGGCGGCATCGAGATCGCGGTGGGTGGCAGAGACGATGCGCACGTCCACATCGACCGCCTGCGCCGCGCCCAGCGGGCGCACCTGGCGCTCTTGCAGCACGCGCAGCAGCTTGACCTGCAGCGGCAGCGGCATATCGCCGATTTCGTCGAGAAACAGGGTGCCGCCGCTGGCCTGCTGGAACAGCCCGGTCTGCGCCTGGCTGGCACCGGTGAATGAGCCCTTGGCATGGCCGAACAGCTCGGATTCGAGCAGGGTTTCGGGAATGGCGGCGCAGTTGATGGCGACGAACGGCCCGGCCTGCCGCGCGCTCGCCCGGTGAATGGCGCGGGCGAGCATTTCCTTGCCGGTGCCCGACTCGCCGCGAATGAGCACGCTGGCCTCGCTGCGCGCCACCAGTCCGGCTTCGGACAGCAGCGCCAGCATGCGCGGGCTGGCGGTGAGAATGTCGGCGCACCAGGCTTCGTCCTTGGGCGAGGGCTTGGCGGACTGCGCCGGCTGCAGCGCCACGGCGCGCGCCAGCAGGGCGAGCAGCTCGCGGGCTTCGAAGGGCTTGGTGAGAAAGCCGAACACGCCACGCTGCGTGGCGTCCACCGCGTCGGGGATGGTGCCGTGCGCGGTCAGCACGATGACCGGCAGCGTGGGGTCTTGCGCGTGGATGCGCTCGAACAGCGACAGCCCGTCCATGCCGTCCATGCGCAGGTCGGTGATGACTGCGGCGGGGCGGCTGGCGGCGAGGCTGCCCAGCGCCTCGGCGCCGCTGGCCGCGGTGACCGGCACGTAACCGGATGAGCGCAGGCGGATGGCCAGGAGCTGGCGCAGGTCAGGGTCGTCATCCACCAGAAGAACGGTCGTGGGCATGGGGCGTGTCAGTGGCTGCGGTTCTGGAGCTGGGTTTCCAGCGATTTGATCTGATCGATCTGCTTTTGCAGGGTCTGGACGTTTTTCTGCGCCTGCTGCAGCGCCAGTTGCTGCGCGCAGTCGCGTTGCAGCAGGGCGATGAAGTGGCGCGTCGGCACATCGTCCGCGCGGGCGCGCAGACCTTCGAGCAAATTCTGTGCGAGTTCGGCGTCGCCTGCATCGCCGCGAGCCAGCAGCAGCATGGCGAGCTGCAGTTGTTCGGCAGGCGAGCGCCGCTTGCCCAGTGTCAGCAGCCGAGCGGTGAGATTCTGCGAGGCTGGGCCTGCGGTCTGTGGCGTGTCGCGCAACAGGCGGATGAGGGTGGCTTCATCAGGACGATCGGTCTGTGTCGCAGCGGTGGCGGTCGTCTCTGTGCTCGGCGAAAAACGCGGCATCTCGGCGCAGGACGACAACAGCGCGAGCGGCAAAACGACGGGAAGTACGAGGCGTTGGCGTAAAAAAAAGCGGAGCAAGTTCATACCGGATTTTGCGTTCTTTCAGGGAGAAACACGCGGAACACCGCGCCGCAGCCGGGTGCGGATTCGGGCGCGAGGTCCAGCGTGCCGCCGTGCATTTGCGCGTATTGCCGCGCCAGCGCCAGCCCCAGCCCGGTGCCGCGCAGGGCGCTGGCGGGCTGGTTGCGGCCCTGGAAAAAGGGCTGGAACAACTGCTCGCGGTCTTCCGGCGCCACGCCCGGCCCCTGATCGCTGACGCAGATTTCGGTGCCGCCTTCGACCGGATGCGCATCGAACCCGATGCGCCCGCCCTGCGGGCTCAAGCGGATGGCGTTGACCAGCAGGTTCTCGAACAGGCTTTCCAGCTTGGCGCGGTCGCCCTGAACTTGTAGCGCATCACAGCCGCAATCCACATGCACGCCCTTTGCCCGCAGCGTCAGGTGATTGCGGCGGATCAAACTGGCGAGCAATAGCCGCAGCTTCACCGGGCCGATCTGCAACGGCTCGGGTCGATGCAGCGCACTGTCGTAGCGAATCAGGCTGTCGATGCGCTGGTGCAGGTCGCGCACATTGCCGCGCATGATGCGGGCGATGGACTGCTGCTCGGCGTTGAGCGGGCCGGGCACGCCCTCGGCAAGCAAGTCCACGCCTTCCTTCATCGAGGCCAGCGGCGTTTTGAGCTCGTGCGACACATGCCGCAGCAACTGGATTTTCTGCGCCTCCAGATCGGCCAGCCTGCGGCGCAGCCAGTCGAGCTGCTTGCCCAGATCGACCAGATCGCGCGGCCCGGCCACCCCGGGCGCCGGGTCGAGCCGACCTTCGCCCAGGCGGCGGATGGCGCGTTTGATCTGCCGCAAGGGCTGGCTGAGCAGCCACGAGAACAGCAGCGCCAGACAGACCGACAGGCTCACGCTGGCCAGCGCCAACCAGCCCAGCACCGACCACACGCGCTCGGAGACCTGCTGCAGCCGCGCCTGCTGCGCATCGACCAGGCCGTTGCTGTGGGTGATCAGCGTGTCGGCCGACCGGCGCATGGCGTCGAACTGCGGGTTGATCGCATTGAACACCCTGGCCCCATTCTTCACTTGGATCGAGGCCAGGACATCGGCCGCCAGCGCCGTCTCCTGCGCGCTCAGGCGGCGCAGCGTGTGCTGCTGCTCGGGCGGCAGGGGCATGGCCTGGAGCAGCGCCGCGTCGCGCACGAAAGCCTCGTGCGCCTGCTGCACGCCGCGGCACAGCGCGGCGTCCTGCAGCACCAGACACTGACCGCTGGCGCGCTGCAGATTGTCGATGTCCTGCGCGAGCTGGCGCGAGGTGCGCGTGAGCTGCACCGCCACGGCCACCGAGCTGCGCGCCTGGATGGCCACCTGATCGAACAGATACGCCGTGACCGCCAGCCCGATGAGCAGCGGCAGCCCCACCAACGCAAAGCTCCACAGCAGCAGCGCGGAAAACGAAATGCGCAGAGGCATGCGCGGCTTGAGGCTCATCGCTGCGGGGGGATGAAGTTCAAACCCCGTAAGTGTCGCGGTACTGCTGCACCGCGGGCCGCCAGCGCGCCAGCTCCGGGTCGCCGCTTGCGGTCAGATAGGCGAGCAGGCTGTCGAGATTGGCGATGGCAATGACCGGCAAGCCGTATTCCTGGCTGACATGCTGCACGGCGGAAACGTCGAGGGTGCGGCCCTGAATCGCGGCCTTTTCCTGGCGGTCCAGCGCGATGAGCACGGCGGCGGGTTCGGCCCCGGCGGCGCGGATCAGCCGCACCGACTCGCCCGTGGCCGTGCCCGCGGAAATGACGTCATCGACGATGACCACCCGGCCCCGAATCGGCGCGCCCACCATGACGCCGCCCTCGCCGTGATCCTTGGCCTCCTTGCGGTTGTAGGCGAAACCCACATTGCGCCCCAGCCGCGCCAGTTCCACCGCGACCACCGCGCCCAGGGGAATGCCCTTGTACGCCGGGCCGAACAGCAGGTCGAACGCCAAGCCGCTGTCGAGCAGTGCGCGGGCGTAGAACTGCGCCAGCCGCGAGAGCATCGCGCCGTCGTTGAACAGGCCGGCGTTGAAAAAATAGGGCGACTGCCGGCCCGCCTTGGTGGTGAAGTCGCCAAAGGCGATCACGCCGCTGTCGACGGCAAAACGGATGAAGTCGAGCGCGTTCTGCGCAGAGGCTGAGGAAGGGGCAGGGGTGGTCATATTGGCATGCAGAGTGTGGCGGCGCCGCAGAACGCGCCGCTGATTCTCAAGAAAACGACGGGCCGCCCCAAGTTTTCTTGACCCCCCACGGGGGGCGGGTCGGCGAGCCGACCCTGGGGGCGCTCAGAACGGCATTGTGCCGCAGGGTTTGCCCCGACCAGAGCCAACGGCGCGCCTGCGGCTACAGTGCGCACATGCTCGCCTACCGACACGCCTTTCACGCTGGCAACCACGCCGACGTGCTCAAACATCTGGTGCTGGTGCAGGTGCTTCGGCACATGAACCGCAAAGACAAACCCTATTGGGTGATCGACACCCACGCGGGCGCCGGGGGCTACGCCCTGCACGAAGCGGCGGCGCAGAAAAAGGCCGAATATGCGCAGGGCATCGAGCGCCTGTGGAGCCGCAAGGACGCGCCTCCCGCCGCCGGGCCGTCCCAAGGCGGGAGCAGCCCCCTCGGGGGGCAGCGAGCGAATGCGAGCGTGGGGGCAATAATCCCAGAAGCGGTGCAAGACTACCTGGCGCAGATTCGCGCGTTCAACACCAGTGGCGCTCTCCTGTATTACCCCGGCTCGCCCGCCATCGCCCGCCAGCTCATGCGCGCGCAGGACAAGCTGCGGCTGTTCGAGCTGCATCCCAGCGATCACCGCGTGCTCGAAGCCACCTTCGGCGCGCAGCCGGGGGTGCAGGTGCGCTGCGCCGACGGCTTTGTCGCGCTCAAGAGCCTGCTGCCGCCGCCAGACCGCCGCGCCGTCATCTTGCTCGATCCGTCTTATGAACTGAAAACCGACTACGCCGCGCTGCGCAACACGCTCAGCGATGCCCTGCAGCGCTTTGCCGTGGGCACCTATGCGGTGTGGTACCCGGTGCTGCAGCGGCGCGAGTCGCATCTGCTGCCGCAGCAGTTGCGCCGCATCGCCGGTCAGTCCGACTGGCTCGATGTGCGCATGCAGGTGCGCGAACCCGACTCCAGCGGCTTCGGCCTGCTGGGCAGCGGCCTGTTCCTCATCAACCCGCCGTGGACGCTGCACGCCACCCTGCGCGAGACGCTGCCCTGGCTCACCGCGGTGCTCGGGCAGTTCAATGGGGCGCATTTCCTGCTCGAACAGCAGGCGAGCTGACCCGCCGGAGAAGCGCGCCGGATTGCTTCCGAGGACACTCAAATACGGGAGAAAACGTCGCCGATCTGTCAACCATTGTCAAAACTACCGTCGTAAATCTTGAATTTGTCACGAAATCGGCCGACCATTCGGGGCTGCGGGAATATGTTGCACCCGCCTATCGTCCCTACGCGCGTGATGCTTGGGCAGCGTCCGCGCCATTCCCCCGATCCCTTTCAGGAGACCTCAATGGCAGTCAGCTTCGAATTGCACAAGAACGAAAAAGGCCAGTTCCATTTCTCGCTCAAGGCGGCCGACGGCGGCACGCTGCTGCGCAGCGAGCAGTACGAGAGCAAGGCCTCCGCCGAGAACGGCATCGCCTCGGTGAAAAAAAACAGCCTGCTGCCCGAGCGTTTCGAAAAGCTGGTCGCCAGCGACGGCCGCGCCTACTTCACCCTGAAGGCGGCCAACCATCAAGTGGTCGGCACCAGCCCGATGTTCGGCACGACCGACCAGCGCGACGCCATGCTCGCCTTGGCACACGCCGAGACCGAGCACGCCGCAGTGCATGACCACACCTGAGTTTTTCGCGCCGCGCAGCTTGACCCCGCCCAAACCAGGCGTCACGCCGCACCGATAGACTGGCACGGATCACCGTTCACCGGAGTTCATCCGTGCGTCATGTTCGTATCGCCATTCTGGGCGCCGGCACAGCCGGCCTCACCGCGCTGTCGCAGGTGCGCAAGCACACCGACGATTTCGTCATCATCAACCACGGCGCCTATGGCACCACCTGCGCGCGCGTGGGCTGCATGCCGTCCAAGGCGCTGATCCAGGCGGCCGACGATTTTCATCGCGGCAGTCAGCTCGCCACGCTGGGCATTCAGGGCGGCGAGAGCCTGCGGGTCGATCTGCCCGCCGTGCTGCAGCGGGTGCGCGACTACCGCGATGCGCGCGTGGCCGGGGTGCTCGGCGCGACCCACAGCCTGCAGCCCGCGCAGAACCTCGCCGGACGCGCCCGCCTCGACGGGCCGGGGCGCGTGGTCGTCACCCAGGCCGACGGGCGGGAGGAAGTCATCGGCGCCGACCGCATTCTCATCGCCACCGGCACCCGCCCGGTGGTGCCGCAGGCCTGGCAGGCGTTTGGCGAGCGCATCCTCACCACCGACGATCTGTTCGAGCGCGCCGACCTGCCACGCCGAATCGCCGTGATTGGCCTTGGCGTGATCGGCATCGAACTGGGGCAGGCGCTGGCGCGGCTGGGCCTGGACGTGCACGGCTTCGAGCTGCGCGACAGCCTCGGGCCGCTGACCGATCCGGTGGTGCAGGCCGAGGCGCAACGCCGCATCGGCGCCGAATTCCCGCTGCATCTCGGCCGCGCCGTCGAGCTGCGCGAGGGGACGGCAGGCGCGCTGATCGTGGACAACGGCGAAACCCGGATCGAGGTCGATGCCGTGCTGGCGGCGATGGGGCGGCGCACCAACACCGACGGTCTCGGGCTGGAAACGCTGGGTGTGCCGCACGATGCCCGCGGCCTGCCCGATTTCGACCGCAACACCCTGCAGATCGGCGACCTGCCGGTGTATTTCACCGGCGATGTCAACGGCGAACTGCAGGTGCTGCACGAAGCCTCCGACGAGGGCTTCATCGCCGCCTTCAACGCGCTGCACGGCAAGACGCGCTTTCGCCGCCGCGTGCCGCTGGCCATCGCCTTCACCGATCCGCAGATCGCCGTGGTCGGCCAGACCTGGCGGGCGCTGCAGGGCAAATCGTTTGCCACCGGCGGTTTCAACTTCGCGCAGCAGCCGCGCGCCCTGGCCATGCTGCGCGCCGCGGGCCAATTGCATGTGTATGCCGAGCCCGGCAGCGGCAAACTGTTGGGGGCGGAAATGTGCGTGCCCGGCGCCGAGCATCTGGGCCACCTGCTGGCGCTGGCGCTGCAGCGCGACATGACCGTGGCCGAACTGCTCACCCTGCCCTTCTATCACCCGGTGCTCGAAGAGGGTTTGCGCGCCGCCTTGCGGGTGCTGGCGCGCGCGGTGTATGGTGAGGCGCCGCTGGAAATGGCGCGGCTGTAAACACCGCAAAAATCCGCTTCATTCACGGTTCATTGACGTTTCACAGGACTTCGACATGACTTTCGATCTCGCCATCATCGGTGCCGGCCCCTCCGGTCTGTCCATGGCGCGGGCGCTGGCCGACAGCGGCCTGCGCATCGCCCTGGTCGAGCAGCAAATCGCGCAAGCGCTGGCCGATCCGCCGTTCGACGGGCGCGAAATCGCGCTGAGCCTGCGCACCCTGCGCGCCCTGCGCGAGTCGGGGGTGTTCGACCATATTCCACCCAATCAGGTGTTCCCGCTCGAACAAGCCGTCGTATTCAACGGCGACGATCCGCGTCCCATGCGGGTGTCGCCGCTGCGCGGCAAGACCCAGCTCGGCGCGCTGGTGCCCAATCATCACATCCGCCGTGCCGTCTGGGCCGCCGTGCAGGGCCAGCGCGGACTGACGCTGTTCGACGGCAACCGCGTCGGCGCCCTCCACCCCGACGCCAGCGGGGTGGACATCGAACTGCTGCCGGTGGCCAACGCCGCGCCATCGCCGGGCGAGACTACAGCAGCCGCAAGCCCCGCGCCGCTGTCCATCCGCGCCAGGCTGCTGATCGCCGCCGACAGCCGTTTTTCGGAAACCCGCCGCAAAATGGGCATCGGCGCCGACACACACGATTTCGGCAAGGTCATGCTGGTGTGCCGCATGCAGCACGAGCAGCCGCATCACCACACCGCCTGGGAATGGTTCGGCTTCGGCCAGACGGTGGCGCTGCTGCCGCTGTCCGAACACCTCTCGTCGGTGGTGCTGACCCTGCCGCAGCATGAGATGGATGCGCTGCTCGCGCTGGGCGATGCCGACTTCGAGCGCGACATCGCCCGTCGCTACCAGGGCCGCCTGGGGGAAATGAAGCGCGCGGGCAGCCGCCATACCTATGCGCTGGTCGGGGTGTACGCGCAACGCTTCGTCGCCCCGCGCTTCGCGCTGATCGGTGATGCCGCAGTGGGCATGCACCCGGTCACCGCACACGGCTTCAACTTCGGTCTGCACGGCGTCGAACTGCTGTCGCGCGAAATCCTCGCCGCCGCCCGTGCGGGCGGCGACATCGCCGCGCCCGAGCGCCTGCGGCGTTACGAGGCGGCGCACCGCCGCGCCACCCTGCCGCTGTATCTGGCCACGCAGGCCATCGCCACGCTCTACACCGATGATCGCAGCCCGGCCCGGCTGGTGCGCCAGCTCGTGCTCGGCGCCTCCAGCCGCTTCGGCCCGCTGCGCCTGGCCATCGCCACCGCGCTGAGCGAAGAGGGCTTGAGTCTGCGCGGGCTGCTGCCGCGCATGGCCTGACCCCTCCCCCGCTGGCGGGGGAGGTGGGGAGGGGGAATTTTTCGGCGCGCCCTGACTGCTCAGTGCGCTGCCGGCCTTACAGCGCGTCGTGCAGCGCGCGGAAGGCGCCGCCCTGCCGTGCCAGCAGTTCGGCGGGCGTGCCGGTTTCCACCACCCGGCCCGCTTCCATCACCAGCACGCGGTCGACCGCCGCAGGCAGCGCGGCGATGCGGTGGCTGATGAGCAGCACGGTGCGGCCCTGCATGAGCCGCGCGATGTCGCGCAGCAGATCGCGCTCGGTCAGCGCGTCCAGCCCTTCGGTCGGTTCGTCGAGGATGAGCAGCGGCGCGTTGCGCAGCAGCGCGCGGGCTATGGCCACGCGCCGCGCCTGCCCGCCCGACAGGCGTGTGCCCGCCTCGCCCACCCAGGTCTCGTAACCCTCGGGCAGCGCGCTGATGAAGTCGTGCAACTGCGCCGCCTTGCACGCCGCGACCACCTCGTCAAACGTGGCCTCGGGTTTGGCCAGCATGAGGTTGTCGCGGATCGTGGTGTTGAACAGATAGGTGTCCTGCGACACCACGGCGATGTGCGCGCGCAGCGCCTCGCCGGGCCAGGCGCGCAGGTCGTGGCCGCCGATGCGCACACTGCCTTCCTGATAATCCCAGAATCGCAGCAGCGCCTGCACCAGCGTGCTCTTGCCCGCCCCACTGGGGCCGACCAGCGCGACGCGCTCGCCCGCGCGAAGGTGCAGGCTCAGGCCGTCGAGCGCCCAGGCCGCCTCGCCGCGCGCGCCGGGGTAGCGCAGCCGCAGACCGTCGATCTGCACCTCGGCGTTTTCCCATTGCGGCACGGGCATGTCGGCGGGCTCCTCGATCTGCGGGCGGGCGTCGAGTATGCCGAACACGCGGCGCGCCGCCGCCAGCGTCTCGCCCAGCATCTGCAGCGCCAGCGGCAGCGGCAACACCGCCTCGAAGCTGGAGAGCACGAACAGCGCCAGCATGGGCAGCTCGGCGGGGGCGATGGAAGCATCGGTCACCAGCGGCACGGCCAGCAGCAGCGCGCACCACATCGCCAGATTGGCCGACAGCCCGAGCAGCCCCTGCGACAGGCCGGTGGCGCGGCTGAGCTGGCGTTGCTGCTCGATCATGGCGTCGGTCAGCACCGCGATGCGCTGCGCCTGCCGCTCCACGCCGCCGTACACGCGCAGCTCGCCCAGCCCCTGCATGCCATCGACCGCGGCGCTGCGCAGATCGGCGCGCTGCGCCACCAGCCGTCGGCCTGGCGCATGCCCCAGACGGAAGGTCAGCAGCGGCACGGCCATGCCCGCGAGCAGCAGGAACAGCAGGGTGGAGGCGGCCACACGGCCGCTGTAGAGCGCCATCATGCCCAGAATGAGCGCGCCGCCGAGCAGCGCCACGCCGATGGGCACGAGCACGCGCAGGTAGAGGTGGTTGAGCGCGTCGATGTCGCTGATGAGGCGGCTGCTGAGGTCGGCGCTGCGCAGCTCCTGCAGCCGCGCCGGGGCCAGCGGCTCCAGCCGCTGGTAGAACCACACCCGCAAGGCCTGCAGCAGGCGGAAGGTGGCTTCGTGCGTGACCAGGCGCTCGATGTAGCGCCCAGCAGTGCGGGTGATGGCCATGCCGCGGATGATCGCCGCCGGGGTGAAGTAATCCATGATCCCGCCGACCAGGCCGACCAGCGCCATCTGCGCGATGAACCAGCCTGAAGCCGCCATCAGCGCCACATTGGCCAGCAGCGTGACCAGCGCGGCAACGGCGCCCCACAGCATCCAGCTCCGGTAAGGGAGAAACAGGCCGACGAGCCGCCGCAGATCGGCTCTGGCCTGCGGCAGATCGAAATCGGGCGGCAGCGGGTTCCAGCGCATCATCTCGGATCTTCCTCGGCGGCGGGTTCGTGGGCGCGCACCAGCCGGACAAAGGCGCCGCCTGCGGCCAGCAAAGCGGAGGGCGCGCCCTGTTCGACCACGCGCCCGGCGTCTAGCACCACCACATGGTCGGCCTGCAGCACCGTACTCAGGCGGTGTGCGGCCAGCAACACGCAACGCTGCCGCGCCAAGGCCAGAATGGCTTCGCCCACCTGAGCCTGCGTTTGGGCGTCGAGCTGCGCCGTGGCTTCGTCGAGCAGCACCAGCGGTGCGGGCTTGAGCAGCGCCCGCGCCAGCGCCAGGCGCTGCACCTGTCCGCCCGACAGCCCCAGGCCGCGCTCGCCCAGCGGGGTGTCGTAGCCCTGCGGCAGCGCGGCGATGAAGTCATGCGCCTGCGCCGCGCGGGCGGCGCGCTCCACCGCCTCCTGCGGCGCGTCAGGCTGTCCCAGCGCGATGTTGTCGCGCACCGTGCCCTCGAACACATGCGGGCGCTGCGGCACCCAGGCCACATGGCGCAGCCAGTCGGCAGCGTCCAGCCCGGTCAGCGGCACATCGTTCACCAGAATGCGCCCGGCCTCGGGCTGCACCAGCGCCATCAGCGCGTGCAGCGCGGTGCTCTTGCCCGCACCGCTGGCGCCGACCAGCGCGGTGAGGCCGCGCGGCGGGGCGGTGAAGCTCACCGCGTCGAGCGCGGGTGGCAGATCGGCGGCGTGGCGCACGGTCACGGCGTCGAAACGGATTTGTACGACGTCGGTCTCGAGTTTTTGCGTGCCGCCGGTGGCCTGGGCGTGCGGCGCAATCGGGGTGTCGAGCAGCTTGAGCAGGTTTTGCGCCGCGCCGATGGCTTCCATGCGGGCGTGGTAGAAAGTGCCCATATTGCGCAGCGGCAGGTAGAACTCGGGCGCCAGCAGCAGCACGAAAAAGCCGTTGAAAAAATGCATCTCGCCGTAATAAAGGCGAAAACCGATGAATACCGCCACCATCGCTATGCTGATGGTGGAAAAAAACTCCAGCACCACCGACGACAGAAACGCCATCCGCAGCACCTTCATGGTGCCGATGCGGTAGTCCTCGGTGAGTGCGGCGACCACCTCGGCCTCATGGCGGCTCACGCCGAACAGCTTGAGCGTGGTCAACCCCTGCAGCGAATCGAGAAAGCGCGCGCTCATGCGCGCGAGCAACTGCCACTGCTGCTGGTTGAGGATTTCCGTGCCCTTGCCGATCAAGATCATGAACACCGGAATCAAGGGCGCGGTGAACAACAGCACCAGCCCCGACACCCAGTCCTGCGGCAGCACGAATACCAGGATGGACAGCGGCACCAAGGCTGTGAGCGACATATTGGGCAGGTAGCGCGCGTAATACGCCTCCAGCGCGTCGATGCCGGTGACGAGGGTGTTGGCGATGTCGCCGCTGGACTGGCGCGTGAGCCACAACGGCCCCAGCGCCTGCAGATGGTCGTAGAGCCGCCCGCGCAGATCGCGCCGCACCTGCGCCGCCGCTTCGAAGGCCACGTTTTCCGAGGCGCGCATCAGCACGAAGCGCAGCGCAAAAATCGGCAGCATCGCCGCCAGATAGCCCCACACCTCGGCGAGATGCCGGTGATCGATGATGACCTCCGACACCACACGCGCCAGCAGCCAGGCCTGCGCGATGATCAGCCAGCCCGCAAACAGCCCCAGCCCCACGGCGCGGTTGAGCTGGGGACGGATGTCTTGCTTGCGGGCTTTGAGCCAGAGTTCTTCGGGAGTGACCAAGGTGGGAGATGGGGCAGTGCGGCGAGCCGCGGAACCCGCGGCGGCATAGTCGGCATGTTAGACGGCGCGGCGCCGCCCCTCGACGCCCCACAGGTATTAAAGTTGACCGCAATCGGTCTTGCCGCAACTTTCTGCGCCACGACCCTGCCGCGCGATCAATCAGGAGGTTTCATCGAAAACAAACTCCGGTTGGAAACCCTCCCCTTCAGGGAGATAATTGAAAGCAGGAAGGGCGTAATTTTTCCCGCTTGTTTCGCCCGACTAGACCGGGCGCGGATTGAAACATGGACGACAAACAGCCTCCCAGCGTCACCCTCAAGCAGATCGAGGACTACCGGTTCGATATCCACTACGCACCGGACCGTCCCGCCATTGCGTCCGACGAGCCGCCGCCGCTGGGCCAGGGCGCGGGGCCGTCGCCTTCGCACCTGCTGCTCGCCGCCGTGGGCAACTGCATGAGCAGCAGCCTGTACTTCGCGCTGCGCAAATTCAAGCTCGATCCCAAGGGCCTGACCACCACCGCCACAGGGGAAATCGGGCGCAACGAAGCGGGTCGCCTGCGCGTGCTGTCCATCGCGGTGGACATTCGCATGGGCGCGACCGCCGAAGGCATGGCGCGCCTGGACCGCGTGCTACTGCAGTTCGAGCAGTTCTGCACCGTGGGCGAAAGCGTGCGCCAGGGCATCCCGGTGACCGTTTCGGTATTCGACGGCAGCGGGCAGAAACTCAAGTAAACGCGCAGAAAGGCAGCCTTGCTTTTGCCACGCCGCCTTGACTGCGCCCCCCTCCGACTGGGCGGCCGGTCACTTCGATGCCGTCGCCGCCCATCTTCGCGCAGTTCGCGCCGCTCCCGTTGCGCGGGTGATCGTTCACCGGCCAGTGGCCCACCCTCGAACCCGCGGGTCTGCGGGTCCACTGCGGCAACCGGCAATACGCATCGGAGCCAGACCTGCCGCTGACGACTCCCTGGCGCGGCTCGCACGCGCGGACTATAAAGTGGAGCCAGGAGACGTCCACACCCAAGCAGCAGCGGGGCCTCGACATCCCGCCCAACCGCCATGACCCCATCCTCCAACCCTTCCGACCCCTCCGCCGTCGTTCTGTCTTCGGCCGAGGATTTGCGCAGCCGCGCCCGGCGCCGCGGCAAGCTCAAGGGGCGCCAGCCCGATCCGCAGGCGCTGGCCGAGGTGCAGCAGCTCATCGGCGCGGGGCCGCACCGCCGCGATCTGCTGATCGAGCATCTGCACCGGCTCAACGACCAGTGGCGCGGCTTGTACGAACGCCATCTGGTGGCGCTGGCCCGGTTGATGAACCTGCCGATGGCCGAGGTGTACGAGGTGGCGACTTTCTATCACCACTTCGAGGTGCTGCGCGACGACGCCCAGCCTGCGGCGATCACCGTGCGGGTGTGCGACAGCCTGCCGTGCGCGCTGGCCGGGGCGAACGATCTGCTGCAGCGCCTGCCGCAACTGCTCGGCGCCGAGGTGCGCGTGGTGGCCTCGCCCTGCATGGGCCGCTGCGAGCAGGCGCCGGTGGCGGTGGCGGGGCAATGGCCGGTGGTGCAGGCCACGCCCGACCGAGTACGCGAATGCGTGCAAAAACAGCGCCTGAAACATCCCCTGCCCGCTGACGATGCCGCCTTCGACCCCGCCGCCGACGCGCCGAAAGCCATCACCCACGGGCCGGGCGACGCGACCCCCGCCTACGTCGGCTACGACGCCTATCGCGCCCGCGGCGGCTACGCGCTGGCGGCGGCGGTGGCCAGCGGCCAGCGCTCGCACGCAGAAATCATCCAGACGCTGAGCGACTCGGGGCTGCGCGGCCTGGGCGGCGCGGGTTTTCCGACGGGGCGCAAGTGGAGCATCGTGCGCAACTACCCCGCGCCGCGGCTGATGGCGGTGAACATCGACGAGGGCGAGCCCGGCACGTTCAAGGATCGCACCTATCTGGAGCGCGACCCGCACCGCTTTCTCGAAGGCATGCTGATCGCCGCGCAGGTGGTGGGCATCGAGGTCTGCTACCTCTACCTGCGCGACGAATACCACGGCGCCCGCGCCATTCTGCAGCGCGAAATCGCGCGGCTGCAGGCCGATCCGCCCTGCGCGCTGCCGCGCATCGAGCTGCGGCGCGGCGCCGGGGCGTATATCTGCGGCGAAGAGTCGGCGATGATTGAAAGTATCGAGGGCAAGCGCGGCGAGCCGCGCATGCGTCCGCCCTATATCGCCGAAATCGGGCTGTTCGGCCGCCCCACACTCGAACACAACTTCGAGACGCTGTACTGGGTGCGCGACATCGCCCGCCGCGGCGCGGCGTGGTTCAGCGGCTTCGGGCTGCATGGTCGCAAGGGGCTGCGCTCGTTCAGCGTCAGCGGCCGGGTGAAATCGCCCGGGGTGAAACTCGCCCCGGCGGGCATCACCCTGCGCGAACTGGTCGACACCTACTGCGGCGGCATGCTCGACGGCCACAGCCTCTACGCCTACCTGCCGGGCGGCGCGTCCGGCGGCATTCTGCCCGCGCGGCTGGCCGACGTGCCGCTGGATTTCGACACCCTGCAGCCGCACGGCTGCTTCATCGGCTCGGCCGCCATCATCGTGCTCAGCGACCAGGACCGCGCGCGCGATGCCGCGCTCAACGTCATGCGTTTTTTCGAGCACGAGAGCTGCGGCCAGTGCACGCCCTGCCGCGTCGGCACGGCCAAGGCCGCACAACTGATGCAGGCGCCGCAATGGGATCACGCCACGCTCGAAGACCTGAACCAGGTCATGGCCGACGCCTCGATTTGCGGACTCGGGCAGGCGGCGCCCAACCCGGTGCGCTGCGTGCAGACCTATTTTGCTCACGAGGTGTGCTAAATGAACGTCAACGCGAAGACCATCAAGCTTGAACTCAACGGCCGCCCGGTGCAGGCCTTCGAGGGCGAAACCCTGCTGGAACTGGCCGACCGCCACGGCGTGGCCATCCCCCGGCTGTGCCACAAACCCGGCTACCGGCCCGATGGCAACTGCCGCGCCTGCGTGGTCGAGATCGACGGCGAGCGCACGCTGGCGCCGAGCTGCTGCCGCACCGCTGCCGAGGGCATGAAGGTGCGCTCAGACAGCCCGCGCGCGGTGAAAAGCCAGAACATGGTGCTCGAAATGCTGCTGTCGGACCTGCCCGAGCAGGGCTACAAATGGCTGGGCGACGACGCCACCCGCCCGCACGGCGAACTCAGCGACTGGGTCGTGCGCCAAGGCGTGCAGGTGCGACCGGCGCTGGCGGCGATCTCAAGAACACGCCGGGCCGCCCCAAGTGTTCTTGACCCCCTCGGGGGGCGGGCGGGGCACAGCCCGGCCCAGGGGGCACTCACCCGCCGTGACAATCCCGCGCCCGACGTATCGCACCCGGCGATGGCGGTCCACCTCGACGCCTGCATTCAGTGCAAGCGCTGCGTGCGCGCCTGCCGCGAAGAGCAGGTCAACGACGTCATCGGCTACGCCTTCCGCGGTGGCCGCAGCGAAATCGTGTTCGACCTGCACGACCCCATGGGCGAGAGCACCTGCGTGGCCTGCGGCGAATGCGTGCAGGCCTGCCCCACCGGCGCGCTCAGCCCCAAGACGCATATCGGCGCGCAGACCGTCGATCGCCAGGTCGATTCGGTCTGCCCGTTCTGCGGCGTGGGCTGCCAGATCACCTACAACGTGAAAGACGAGAAGATCGTCAGCGTCGACGGGCGCGACGGCCCGGCCAACCACGGCCGCCTGTGCGTCAAAGGACGCTTTGGCTTCGATTACGCGCACCACCCGCAACGGCTCACCCGGCCGCTGATGCGCAAACCCGGAGTGCCCAAAGACCCGGCACTGCTGTCGCGCCAGGGCGACTGGCGCGAGGTATTCCGCGAAGCCACCTGGGACGAGGCGCTCGACTTCGCCGCGGGCAGGCTCAAAGACCTGCGCGCCCGCCACGGCGCCAAGGCGCTGGCCGGTTTCGGCTCGGCCAAGGGCAGCAACGAGGAGGCCTATCTGTTCCAGAAACTGGTGCGCACCGGCTTCGGCAGCAACAACGTCGATCACTGCACCCGGCTGTGCCACGCCTCCAGCGTCGCCGCGCTGCTCGAAGGCGTGGGCTCGGGCGCGGTGAGCAACCCGGTCAGCGATGTCGAACAGGCCGAGCTGATTCTGGTGATCGGCGCCAACCCCGCGGCCAACCACCCGGTGGCGGCCACCTGGATGAAAAACGCCGCCCGGCGCGGCGCCAGGATCGTGCTGGCCGATCCGCGCGTGACCGACCTCGGCCGCCATGCCTGGCGTGTGCTGCAGTTCCGCCCCGATACCGACGTGGCCCTGCTCAACGCCATGATCCACACCGTCATCGAAGAGGGACTGGCCGATCAGACCTTCATCGCGCAGCGCACCAGCAACTTCGAGGCGCTGAAACAGAACGTGCAGGGCTACAGCCCCGAGGCCATGGCGCCGATCTGCGGCATACCGGCGCAGACCATCCGCGAGGTGGCGCGGGCTTTTGCCACCAGCAAGGCCTCGATGATTCTGTGGGGCATGGGCATCAGCCAGCATGTGCACGGCACCGACAACGCGCGCTGCCTCATCGCCCTGACCAGCGTGACCGGCCAGATCGGCAAGCCCGGCAGCGGGCTGCATCCTCTGCGCGGACAGAACAATGTGCAGGGCGCCAGCGACGCCGGGCTCATTCCGATGATGTATCCCAACTACCAGCCGGTTGGCAACCCGCAGGCGCATGCGTGGTTCGAGGCCTTCTGGCAGACGCGGCTCGACGACCAGCCCGGCTACACCGTGGTCGAGATCATGCACAAATGCCTCGCGCCCGACAGCGATCCGCACAAGATCCGCGGCATGTATGTCGAGGGCGAAAACCCGGCGATGAGCGACCCCGATCTGAACCACGCAAGGCTGGCGCTGTGCGCACTGGAACACCTGGTGGTGCAGGACATTTTCATGACCGAGACCGCCTGGCTGGCCGATGTGGTCCTGCCCGCGAGCGCCTGGCCCGAGAAGACCGGCACCGTCACCAACACCGACCGCATGGTGCAGCTCGGCCGCCGCGCGCTCACCCCGCCGGGCGAGGCGCGCGCCGATCTGTGGATCATCCAGCAGATGGCCGCGCGCCTGGGCTTGAACTGGCACTACCCCGGTCCGGAGCAGGGCGTGGCCGCGGTGTATGAAGAAATGCGCCAGGCGATGAGCCCGGCCATCGGCGGCATCACCTGGGAGCGGCTGGAGCGCGGGGCAGTGACCTATCCCTGCCTCACGCCGCAAGACCCGGGGCAGCCCATCGTGTTTTCCGACCGCTTTCCCACCGCGGATGGTCGCGTCAGGCTGGTTCCCGTCGACCTGATTGCCGCGGCCGAGCGCCCCGATGCGCAGTATCCGCTTGTGCTCATCACCGGCCGCCAGCTCGAACACTGGCACACCGGCAGCATGACGCGGCGCTCGACGGTGCTGGGCGCCATCGAGCCGATGCCCACGGCCTCGATGAATGCGGCCGAGCTGCAAAAGCTCGGCGTGCAGCCGGGCGATCCCATCACCGTGCGCTCGCGTCGCGGTTCCGTCGTGCTCAGCGCGCGGCGCGACGACGGCACGCCCGATGGCACGGTGTTCATCCCCTTCGCCTATTACGAGGCGGCGGCGAATCTGCTGACCAATCCCACGCTCGATCCCTTCGGCAAGATCCCCGAGTTCAAGTACTGCGCGGTGGCCGTGAGCGCGGGCGGCACACTGGCGCCGGTGGCGGGCTACGCCCGCAGCGGGGCGGAGATTTCGGAGCAGGCGACATAGGCGATCTCTCCACTTTCGAGACCGCAGCGCCGCTGGCTTTCGAAGCCGTGGCGCTGCCGTGTCGCAGCGACGCGCCCCGCCTCAGCCGGGCGCGCTGCGCCGTGGTGCGGCCGATCCGTATCCTCGATCAGCAGGGCGAGCATCGGCAGATCGACATCCCGACTGAACGCCCGCTGACGCTCTATGTCGACAAACGCGAGCTGGTCACGCTGATGACCCTGGGTGCGAACCCCGAGCTGCTGGTGCTCGGCTACCTGCTCAATCAGGGGCTGGTGGCCGACATGGCCGAGGTCGATGGCATCGACGTGGACTGGTCGGTCGAAGCCGCGGCGGTGCGCACCCGCCACGGCGTGGCCGATCTCGGCGCCCGGCTGCAGCGTCGCGTCGTCACCACGGGGTGCGGACAGGGCACGGTGTTTGGCGATGCGATGGCGCAACTGGGCCAGACCCGCCTGCCCGACGCGCAGGCCGCGCGCCTGAACCACGCCACGCTGACCCGCCTGCTCGAACAAATGAAACTGCGCGACAGCGTGCATCGCCAGGCCGGATCGGTGCATGGCTGCGCGCTGTTTCTGGGCGATGCGCTGCAATGCTTCGTCGAAGACGTGGGCCGTCACAACGCCATCGACACCGTCGCCGGGTGGATGGCGGTGCACGGCGTACCGGGGGGCGACAAGGTGTTCTACACCACCGGTCGGCTCACCAGCGAAATGGTGATCAAGTCGGCACGGATGGGCGTGCCCATCATCGTCTCGCGCAACGGCGTGACCGCGATGGGGCACCAGTTGGCCGAGACGCTGGGCATGACCCTGTTCGGCCGCGCGGCGGGTCGCCACTTTCTGTGCTACACCGGATTCGAGCGCTTCGACGCCGAAGCCGAAACGCCGCAGTCTGCCGATTCGCCGTAAACCGTCCTTGAAGGCGGTTTACGCGAGCGGCCCGAGCTTTTGTTCGAGCGCCGCTGCGGCGCCGAGCAAGGCGGGCCAGGGGCTGTGGATGACCCACACGGGAATGTCGCGCAGATAGGCCGAGGTGCGTCCCTTGTCCTCGAAGCGCTGGCGGAAGGGCGAGCGCACGAACAAATCGCCCAGCCGCGGCACGATGCCGCCGCCGATATACACGCCGCCGCGCGCGCCCAGGGTGATGGCCAGGTCGGCGGCCACCGTGCCCAGCAGGGTGCAGAACGTGCCGACGGTTTCCACACAAAGCGGGTCGGCGCCGCCCTGCGCTTGAGCGGCGATGTCGGCGGCGCTGCGCTCTGGCGGCGTCTGCCCGGCGATCTGCCCGAGCGCCCGGTGCAGGAATTCCATCCCTGCGCCCGACAGCAGGCGCTCAGCCGAGACATGGCCGAAGCGCGCGCGCGCCAGGCGCCAGAGCTCCACCTCGCGTTCATCGAAAGGGGGGAAGCTCACATGCCCGCCTTCGCCTGCCAGCGGCGTCCAGCCGCCGAGTCCGTCGGGAATCAGCCCCGAGACGCCCAGCCCGGTACCCGCGCCCAGCAGCGCCAGCGGCGTCCCGGCCATGGCGCTGCCGCCTCCCACCTGCACCAGCTCGCTGGCGGGCAGCTCGGGCAGCGCGCGGGCGAGCACGGCGAAGTCGTTGAGCACCAGAAAGGTGTCCAGCCCCAGCTCGGCGCGGGTTTGCGCAATGGAAAAGCCCCAGTGGTGATTGGTCATGCGGATCTGGTCGCCATACACCGGGTTGGCGATACCGATGGCGACATGGCGCACAGAGGACGCACCGACGGCAGCGAGATAACTGCGCAGGGCGTCGGCGAAAGTGGCGTGGTCTGCCGTGGGGAGCACGCGAACCTCGCTCGGCCCTTGCGCCGTGAGCAGGGCGAAGCGGGCATTCGTACCGCCGACATCGCCGACGAGTCGGGTTGGAGGGTTACAGGAGGCGGCCTTCATCTTGAACGAGTAATCTGAGGCGTCTTGCCGACGGACGATGTGAGCATAGTATGTCGCTGGTCCCGGTATTGCATTCGTCTCACATGAGCCGGCCGCATCGGCGGTCTATTGCACAACGACTGTTTGGAGTTGCCATGTCTTCTTTGCATCCCGTGGTGGCCGCTGTGACGCAGCGCATCGAGGCGCGCAGCGCGGCGCGGCGCGAGGCCTATCTGGCGCGCTTGCGCGCGGCGCGCGGCGGCAAGGTCGAGCGCGCGCATCTGTCGTGCACCAATCTGGCGCACGCGATGGCCGCCGCCCCGACTTCCGCCAAATTGCTGCTCAAGGAGATCACTCCGCAATCTCGCCCCAATCTGGCCATCGTTTCCGCTTACAACGACATGCTCTCGGCGCATCAGCCGCTGGGCGCGTTTCCCGCGTGGATCAAGGAGGCCGCGCAGGCGGCGGGCGCCACCGCGCAGTTCGCCGGGGGCGTGCCCGCGATGTGCGACGGCGTGACCCAGGGGCAGGCGGGGATGGAGCTGTCGCTGTTTTCGCGCGATGTCATCGCCATGGCGACGGCCGTGGCGTTGAGCCATCAGATGTTCGACGCCGGGCTGTATCTGGGCGTGTGCGACAAGATCGTGCCGGGTCTGCTGATCGGCGCGCTGGCTTTCGGTCACCTGCCCGGCATTTTCGTGCCCGGCGGGCCGATGACCAGCGGCATGGGCAACGACGAAAAGGCCCGCATCCGCGCGCTGTATGCCGAAGGCAAGATCGGCCGCGCCGAGCTGCTCGAAGCCGAGATGCAGTCGTATCACAGCGCGGGCACCTGCACCTTCTACGGCACGGCCAACTCCAACCAGATGCTGATGGAAATCATGGGCCTGCACCTGCCCGGCTCGGCCTTCGTCAACCCCGGCACGCCGCTGCGCGAGGCGCTCACCCGCGCGGCCGCCACCCGCGCGGTGGCGATTTCCGCCGAAGGGTCGGAGTACACCCCGATCGGCGAACTGGTCGATGCGCGCGTGATCGTCAACGGCCTGGTCGGCCTGCTGTGCACCGGAGGTTCGACCAATCACACCATCCACCTCGTCGCCATCGCGAGGGCGGCGGGCATCGACATCAACTGGACCGATTTCGACGATCTCTCCAAGGCCGTACCCACGCTCACCCGGCTCTACCCCAACGGCCGCGCCGACGTCAATCAGTTCCACGCTGCCGGGGGCATGGGCTTTGTCATCCGCGAACTGCTCGCCGCCGGGCTGCTGCACGCCGATGTGCAGACCGTGGCCGGGCCGGGGCTGGCGCGCTACGCGCAGGAACCTGGGCTCGACGGCGGTCAGCTCGTCTGGCGCGGCGTGAATGGCGACTCGCTCGACCGCGACATCCTGCGGCCCGTGGCCGATCCATTCGCCCCGGACGGCGGTCTCAAACTCATGACCGGCAACCTGGGGCGCGCGATCATCAAGGTCTCTGCGGTCAAGCCCGAGTACCGCGAGATCACCGCGCCGGCCCTGGTGTTCGACGATCAGGACGATCTGCTCGCCGCCTTCAAGCGCGGCGAACTCGAGCGCGATTTCGTCGCCGTCATCCGCTTTCAGGGCCCGGCGGCCAACGGCATGCCCGAACTGCACAAACTCATGCCCACGCTGGGCGTGCTGCAGGATCGCGGTTTCAAGGTGGCGCTGGTCACCGACGGGCGCATGTCGGGCGCATCCGGCAAAGTGCCCTCGGCCATCCACGTCACGCCTGAAGCCGTGCACGGCGGGCCGATCGCCAGGGTGCGCGATGGCGACCGCATCACCCTGAACGCCCACACCGGACAAGTCAACGCCGAAGTGCCGCCCGAGGTCTGGGCCACGCGGCAGGCGCAGGCCATCGACCTGAGCCGCCGCCAATACGGCGTGGGCCGCGAGCTGTTCGCCGCCTTCCGCCAGCATGTGGACGGCGCCGAGCAAGGCGCGACCAGTTTTCGGCATCCCGACTGGACGCACGAACCTGAGCACGCCATGTCCGCCATGCCCGCCACTGCAGGAATCGAAAAATGACCGCCGAAGAACTGCTGCGCGCCGGGCCGGTGATGCCCGTGCTGGTGATCCGCGACCCCGGCCTGGCCGTCGATCTGGCCACGGCGCTGGTGGCCGGCGGCATTCGCACCCTGGAAGTGACGCTGCGCACTCCGGCGGCGCTGGACGCCATCCGTCAGATTCGCGCCCGCGTGCCCGGTGCGCTGGTGGGCGCGGGCACCGTGCTCAGCCCCGCCGACTGGCAGCGCGCGCAGGACGCCGGCGCCCTGTTCGGCATCAGCCCGGGGCTGACGCCAGCGCTACTGGCGGCTGCGCGCCACGGCAGCCTGCCCTTCGTGCCCGGCGTAGCCACCGCCAGCGAGGCCATGACGGCGCTGGAGGCGGGCTTCACCGCGCTCAAGCTCTTCCCCGCCGAGGCCGTGGGCGGGCAGGCGCTGCTCAAATCGCTGTACGGGCCGCTGCCGCAACTGCTGTTCTGCCCCACCGGGGGCATTCATCCGGGCAATGCAGCCGCCTATCTGTCCTTGCCCAATGTGGGCTGCGTGGGCGGCTCGTGGCTGGCGCCCGAATCGCTTCTCGCTATGCACGACTGGGACGCCATCACCGCACTGGCCCGCGAAGCGGCGGCGTTGCGGCAGTAAGTGAGCGCGGGGCCCGGTTCGCAGGATTCAATTCGCTGGTTCAGTGCAGTTTGGGCGGCTTTGCCGCACGGGGTTCGTCCAGCCGATCAAACCACATGATGGCGCCTGCCGCCAGCAGGACAAAGAAGGCAGTGGCGAGGATCCAGGCGATGTACCACGAGGCGTTGCCACCCACGAGGATGCCAAGGAAGAGCACCGCCGCCCCGCAGATCAGGAACAGCGCGAGAGACAACAGTTTTTTCATTGCATCCATCCATGAAAAACGGAGGTTTCGATAAACCGAAGGTTCGATAAAAAGGGCCAGGTTGCCCTGGCCCGGAGCAAGGCCCTGCAATGATGCGAGAGCCTTCGGTGCAGTTACGGTTCAGTGCCCGCCATGCGCAGCACCGCCGTTGCGGCGAGCTTCTTCCTGGGCGTCATACAGAGCGCCCGCGCCGGCCGAAACCAGCACGATCATCGCGGTGCCGAAGATCCACGCCAGGTACCACGGCGCGTAGTCGCCCAGGATGATGCCGAAGCAGAGGATCCCGACAAAAGCAGCAATCAAGTACAGGATGAAATAAGACAGATCTTTCATGACGAACTCCTGGTTCAGTAAGCGTGGGGATCGGCTTCGACTTCCTTCGGATCGACCTTGCCGCGCATGACATAGAACGCCCAGCCGGTGTACCAGAAGATAAGTGGCACGAATACCAGAGCCCAGCCGGCCATCCACAGCAGTGTGTTTTCACTGGAAATGGAGTTCCAGAGGGTCAGGCTTTGCGAGGGGTTGGAGCTCGACGGCATCAGGAAGGGGAACATGGCCACACCGATGGTGCCGATGACGCCGATCCACGACACCGCGCCCAGCCACCAGGCCAGCGTGTGCTTGTTGCTGCGCACGCTCATCCAGCCGAGGAACATACCGGCAAAACCGAGCAGCGGCACGATCCAGAGGATGGGGTAGGACTTGTAGTTGGACAGCCAGCCGCCGGGCACCAGCTCGACCGTCTGCTGCAGCGGGGTTTGCGGCACGCCGGCCCCGGGGAAGCTCACGATCTTGTAGCCGTTGACCAGGCTGACCCACACCCCCAGCACCGCGAACAGCACGATGGCGGCCAGCGCGGCATAGCCCGCAGCAGCCTTGGCGCGACCCGAGATCGGATCGGGCGTGCGGCCCATGATCATCACGCCGCCCATATAGATCGACAGCGACAGCGACAGCAATCCAGCCAGCACCGAGAACGGGTTGAACAGGAAGATGAAGCTGCCGGTGTAGACCGAGCGCAGATCCCACTGGAAGTGGAAGGGCACGCCCATCAGCATATTGCCCATGGCGGCGCCGAAAATGATCATCGGCAGCGCGCCGCTGAGCAGCAGCGTCCAGTCCCAGGCATTGCGCCATGCAGGAGAGGGCATTTTGCTGCGGTACTCGAAGCCCAGCGGGCGCACGATCATGCTCCACAGCAGCAGCAGAATGACCACATACAGGCCGGAAAACGAGGTGGCGTAGATCAGCGGGTAGGCCGCGAAGATCGCGCCGCCGCCGAGAATGAACCACACCTGATTGCCGTCCCAGTGCGGGCCGATGGCGGCGAGCATGGCGCGGCGCTCAGTATCGGTCTTGCCGACAAAGCGCAGCAGCGTGCCCACGCCCATGTCCATGCCGACCATGGTGCCCAGCGCGACGAACAGGATGCCGAGCAGGAACCACCACAAGACTTGAAGAATGAGATACAAGTCCATGACTTTTACTCCTTATGCGCGCTCATCGGAGCGGCCGGGTTGGGGGCGAAACCACCGCCGAACGAGGGTTGCGGCTTGCGGCTGACGGGAGTGGACGGCGTGCCATGCTCTTCCGGGCCTTGCTTGATCGCCCGCACCATCAGGTACATCTCCACGGCGATGAAGATGGAGTAGAGCGAGACGAAGCCGATCAGCGAGAAGACCATATAGCCCACGCTGTGGCTGGACGCGGCCATCCAAGTGGGCAGCATGCCGAACACCGCCCACGGTTGACGACCGATTTCCGCAGTCAGCCAGCCCAGTTCGCAGGCGATGAAGGGCACGGGGATCATCCACGGCGCGAGTTTCAGGAACCAGCGGTTTTGCGGCTGTTCGAGCTTGCCGGTGATGGTGAGCATGGCGGCGTAGACGAAGTAGGCCAGCATCAGAAAGCCCAGGCCGACCATGAAGCGGAAGACCCAGAAGACCACCGAGACTTGGGGAATGGTGTCCTTGGCGGCCTTGGCGATATCGGCATCGGTGGCCTTGGACACGTCCTGGTCGGGCGCATAGCGCGTCAAGAGCAGGCCGTAGCCCAGATCCTTTTCATGCGCCTTGAACTGCGCCAGGGCGGCGGCGTCGTTGGAGTTCTTGCTCAGCGCCTTGAGCGCTTCGACCGCCGGGATGCCATTCTTGATGCGCACCGCAGCCTCGGCTTCGATCTGATCGACACCGGGCACGACCTTGTCGAGCGTGTGCGTCAGCAGCGGGGTCAGCACATAGGGCACCTGGATCTGCCAGGCGTTCTTCTGCTCATCCTGCATCGGCCAGGCGATGACATTGAATGGCGCCGGAGCAGCTTCCGTCTGCCACATGGCTTCCATGGCGGCCAGCTTGGACGGCTGGGCGTGCGCGCCGACGAAACCCAGCGCGTCGCCCAGGGTGATGACACCTGCGGTGGACAGCACGCCGAACAGCGCCGCCATGCGGAAGGAACGGCGCGCGAGTTCCAGGTGGCGGTTGCGCAAAATGTACCAGGCGCTCACCCCGGCGACGAACACAGCGGCCGTGACGTAACCGGCGATGCTGGTGTGGACGAACTTGGCCTGCGCGTCGGGACTGAAGATCAGCGCGCCGAAGTTGGTCAGTTCCATGCGCATGGTGATGGGGTTGTAGGCGGCGCCTTGGGGGCCTTGCATGAAGCCGTTGGCCACCAGAATCCACAGCGCCGACAGGTTGGAGCCGATCGCCACCAGATAGGTCACCAGCAGGTGCTGGCCCTTGGACAGGCGCTTCCAGCCGAAGACCATCATGCCGATGAAGGTCGATTCCATGAAGAACGCCATCAAGCCCTCGATGGCCAGCGGAGCGCCGAAGATGTCACCGACGAAACCGGAATAGAAAGACCAGTTGGTGCCGAACTCGAATTCCATGGTCAGGCCGGTGGCCACGCCCAGGGCGAAGTTGATGAGAAACAGCTTGCTCCAGAACTGGGTCATGTCGCGGTAGATCGTTTTGCCGGTGGTGACGTAAACCGTCTCCATGGCGGCGATCATGAAGCTGATGCCCAAGGTGAGGGGGACGAAAAGAAAGTGGTACAGCGCGGTGGCGGCGAACTGCCACCGCGACAAGTCCACGACGAGGGTGTCGATCATGTTGGCGCTCCTGTTGTGTCGATTTGCGGGTCTTTCGCGGCATCGGGCAGAGGATAGGCTTCAACCTGGGCCGCGAAGAACGCTGCCTAAGGATAGGCGCCGATGTATCTCATTTTTTTGATTTGGAGCAATATCAGGGAATTCCCTAGCCTGTGTGTTGTCAGCAAACCGCTCAAAGGCAGGGCTGCCGCTCGGCGCAAGGCGCACCCTTGCCGAATACCGCTTGCGTGAGCGCCGATACGGCGGCGCGCTCGGCCTGCATGGCGTCGGCGGCCACACGCGCGGCGTCCGCCCCGGCCAGGCGCTCGCGGTGCTGGACGCGGCGCAGCTCGCGGTAGGCGTCCGCCGCGGCTCGGCCGACCCCGGCAGGCAGCAGGCCCAGCGCCTCGGCCATGCCGAGCAGGGCGATATTGCCCAGATCGGCGGTGAGCTGCGGGTAGTCGGCGGCGTGCGCCAGCACGATGAATTGCACGGCAAACTCCACATCGACCATGCCGCCGGGGTCGTGCTTCACGTCGAACGAATCGCTGCGGTTGGGGTGGCCGTCGGCCACCTTTTGCCGCATGGCGAGGATTTCGGCGCGCAGCGCCTGAAGGTCGCGCCGGGTGGTGAGCACAGCGGTGCGGATGGCCTCGAAGCGCGCGCCGATGGCCGGATCGCCCGCGCAAAACCGCGCCCGGGTGAGCGCCTGATGTTCCCAGGTCCAGGCGGTGTTGCTGCCCCGCCCGCGCTGATATTGCTCGAAAGCCTCCACGCTCGTGACCAGCAATCCGGCATTGCCGTTGGGTCGCAGCCGGGTGTCGATCTCGAACAGGCGCCCCGCTGCGGTGTGCGCCGTGAGCCACCACACCAGTTTGCGGGCGAAGGCGGCGTAGAGATCCTGCGCGTTCTCGGCCGGATCGTCGTAGAGGAAGACGATGTCGAGATCGCTGCCGTAACCCAGTTCCTTGCCGCCCAGCTTGCCGTAGGCGATGACGGCGAAGGCGGGCTGCTCGCGGTGCTTGCGCGGCATCTCCTGCCAGCACCACTGCAGCGCCAGTTGCACCGTGGCGTCGGCCAGTGCCGAGAGTTCATCAGCGACCTGCTCGACCTTGATGAGCCCGGCCAGATCGCGTGACAGGGTGCGGAACATCTCGGCGTGAAAGCCCTGCCGCAACAGATCCATGCCCTCGCCGGCATCCCAGCGGCCCGACTCCAGCAGCCGCGCCTGTTGCTGCAACAAATCGAGCCGGTAGTCCTGGGCGTTGAAACGCTCGCTCGGCGGGCTGATGAGTTCATCCACCACGGCGGGATGGCGCTTGATGTAATCGGCCGCCCAGGCCGAGGTTTCGAGCACGTTGCACAGCCGGGCGAGCGCGGCGGGCTGTTCGGCGAAAAACGCCAGATAGGTTTCGCGCCGCCCGATGGCTTCGAGCAGATCGATGACGCGGTTCAGGCACACCTCGGCCGTGGGGCGCCCGGCGGCCATGCCGATCACCCGGTCGAGCACGCGCAGCAGCCGCAACCGCCCCGCATCACTCAGCGCGGTGTAGCGCGGCGAGGTTTCGAGCGCCTTCAACCGCGTCACGACGGCGTCGTGCGCCAGACCCGCCTTGGCCAGATGGTGCCGTACCGCCTCCAGGCTCTCGGACGGTTTGCAGCAGCCGGTGCATTGCGGCCCGTTGTGCAGCAGGGCGTCGAACTCGCTGGCGACGAACTCGCGCACCTTGTCGAGCTCGCGCAGCAGCTTGCAGCCCCTGGGGCAGGCACCGCGGCGCTGCGCGTCGTCATCGATGAAACCCATCGCCCAGGCCAGGGCGTGCAGGTCGGCATCGTCGGCAGGCAGACTGTGCGTCTGGGCGTCGTCGAGATACTGGATGCGGTGCTCCAGGCGGCGCAGAAAGCGATAGCTCGACGCCAGCCGACCGGCCGTTTCGGCCTGCAGCAAGCCCTGCTGCGTCAGCAATTGCAGTGCGGGCAGGGTGGCGCGTTCCCGAATCTGCGGCATGCGCCCGCCGCGCACCACCTGCAACAGTTGCACGATGAACTCGATCTCGCGGATGCCACCGCGTCCCAGCTTGACATCGTTGGCCTTGTCGGGCCGGGCCACGGCGCGCCTGGTCGCCTCCGCCCGAATCTGCCGGTGCAGCGAGCGCAGCGCTTCGAGCATGCCGAAGTCCAGATACCGGCGCCAGACGAAGGGCTCGACCACCGCCGCCAGACCCTGCGCCGCCCGCTGCGCTGCGGTGCTCTGCAGCGGGGAAACCACGCGCGATTTGAGCCAGGCGAACCGCTCCCACTCGCGGCCCTGCACCAGAAAATACTCCTCCAGCATCGCCAGGCTGACCACCGGCGGGCCGCTGTCGCCATTGGGTCGCAGCCGGGTATCGAGCCGGAACACGAAACCGTCGGCGGTGACATCCGACAGCATGGGCGCGAAGGCGCGCACCACACGGCCGAAATACTCGCGGTTGCTCAGGCGCACGGCGCCGTCGGTTTCGCCGTCTTCGTCGTACACGAACACCAGATCGATGTCGGACGACACGTTGAGCTCGCGTCCGCCCAGCTTGCCCATGCCCACCACGAGAAACTGCGCTTCCTCGCCCGCCTCGGTGCGCGGCACGCCAAAGCGCGGTTGCAGCTCGGCGTGCGCCGCGCGCAGCCCGGCGGCCACCGCGCCTTCGGCCAGATCGCTGATGCCGATGCACACCGCCTCCAGCGGCGCGCCCGACAGATCCGACTCGATGAGCCGCAGCATCAGCGCATTGCGCACCCGACGCAGCGCCACAGGCAGCGGCGCTCCCGCCTGCTGCAAGGCGGCAATGGCCGCGTCGATCCCGCCCCGCGCAGGAATGCCCGGCGGCCAGCAGGCCATCACCTCGTCGAAGCGGCCGACATGGCGGCGATAAAAGCGGGAAAACTGCGACAACTCCATCGGGCGGGTCCGGCAACGGCAATGAGCGCGCAGCATAGGGCAGCATGCCCCGGGCTGCATCGCGCCTGCTCAGTGTCTGACGCCCCGGTGCAGGAATCCATGATGCCGCGCAAATCCCGATTGGACGGCGCCTCTCCTGGGCGATCCACGGGCCGGACGCGCCGTGAAAAAGCCCACGCCCTAAATAGGGCGCGGGCTTGTACCCACAAAAACTGTTTTTTCCGTTTTAGAACGGAATGTCGTCGTCCATGTCGCTGAAGTCGCCCGCCGGCTTGCTCTCGGCCGCAGCGGGGGTGCGGCTGGGGGCTGCGCGGCCCGGGGCGGCTTCGCGGCTGCGGCTGTAGGCCTCGCCTTCTGCGCCACCTTCACGTCCGCCGAGCAACTGCATGTCTTCGGCGATGATCTCGGTGGTGTATTTCTCGACGCCGTCCTTGTCGGTCCACTTGCGGGTTTTCAGGCGGCCTTCCACGTACACCGGGCGACCTTTTTTGAGGTATTCCCCGGCGATTTCGGCCAGACGGTCGTAGAACACCACGCGGTGCCACTCGGTTTCCTCGCGTTTTTCTCCGCTGGTCTTGTCTTTCCAGTTGCGCGTGGTGGCGATGCTGACATTGCAGATGGCGGCGCCGCTGGGGGCAAAGCGGGTTTCGGGGTCGCGGCCCAGGTTGCCGACGAGAATGACTTTGTTGACGGAGGCCATGAGGTGTCCTGAATTGCGGCGACCCGCGGGCTGCGGGACGATGGCGGCAAGCATAACGCCTGCGGGGACTAACGGGCAGTGCAGATCAGGGTCAGTGCAGATCAGGCGTTCTGCGGCTGCGCCGGGGCGGCGTCGGCTTCGGCGGGTTTGTGGCGTCTGGGCGGGGGCTGGATGGTGAACGACACCAGCAGCCACAGCGCGGCCAGCGCGGCAGCGGCGAAAAACACGTCTTCGCTGCTGTAATGCGCCAGCCAGCCGCCCACCGCGCCGCCGGCGAACAGGCCGAGCGACTGCCCGGTGTTGTAGATGCCCATCGCCAGACCCTTGCGGTTGGCCGGCGCGGTGCGCGACACCAGCGAGGGCAGCAGCGCTTCCATCAGGTTGAACGAGAGGAAGAAGAAGAACAGCGCGGCGATGAGCGCCACGGGGTGTTTGTAGCCTGCGGCAAAGCCCAGCATGGTGAGCACCAGCAGCGCCACGCCGCCGACGAACACGGGCTTCATATAGCCGTATTTCTCGGCGTAGATGATGCCGGGAATGGACAGCGCGAAAGAAATCAGCGTGACCGGCAGATAGACCATCCAGTGATGCAGCAGCGGAATGCCGGCGTATTTCACCAGCGCCACCGGCACCACGACGAACATGCTCACCTGCAGAAAGTTGACGACAAAGATCGAGAAGTCGAGCTTGAGCAGCGCCGGGGTGAACACCGCCTGCGCCCAGTGGCCTTGCACCTCTTCGGAGGGCGTGGTCATGGGCACGTTGGGCACGACCCAGATGATCACGGCAATGGCGATGATCGCCAGGATGCCGGTGAGGTCGAACATGCCGGGCACCGAAATGGCGTGATACACCGGCGGGCCCAACACCAGCGAGACGATGAAGGAAAAGCCGATGGTCATGCCCACCATCGCCATGGCCTTGGTGCGGTGCTGGTCGCGGGTGGAATCGGCGATCATGGCCGAGATGGCCGCCGAAATGGCCCCGGCGCCCTGAATGGCGCGGCCGATGATGATGAGGTAGAGGTTGTCGCTCGCCCCGGCGATGAAGGAGCCGATGGCGAAGATCAGCAGCCCGACGACCATCACCGGCTTGCGCCCGAAGCGGTCACTGGCCACGCCGAAGGGAATTTGCAGCACCGCCTGCGTCAGGCCGTAGATGCCCAGCGCCAGACCGACGAGAAACTTGTCGTGGCCGTGCGGCAGGTGCTCGGCGTAGATGGCGAACACCGGCAGGATGAAAAACAGCCCGAGCATGCGCAGACCGTAGATTGACGCCAGCGTGCTGCTGGCGCGGCGCTCGGCCGAGGTCATTGCATCCTTGGGGTCGGTCGTCTTGGATCGTCGGGAAGATTTTGAGGCCATGGTGTCGAATGCTGAGGGGCCGCGAGGGCGTCCGAGAAAAACAAGGCGCTTGAACTTGCCAATGCGATGGAAAGCGCATTTTCCACGATGCGCCGGGTTGCTTCGTGACGGAATCTGTCGAGAAGTGCCCAGGATTACATGCGGTTTCATCAGTGACCGGATTCGACACGCCGATTGACGGCGGCCTGCGCACGAGATGGGCCCCATGGGGTGGCGCGCCTTATAGTGTCGGGTTCGCTTTTTCGCCGTGGCTTTTCGCCTTCGCCCATGAATGACCCCGCCTCCTCGTTTGAACCGCCGGCCAGCACCCAGGCCGAGGCCTTGATTCGCGTGCGCGGGGCGCGCACCCACAATCTGAAAAACATCTCGCTCGATCTGCCGCGCAACAAGCTGGTGGTCATCACCGGGCTGTCGGGTTCGGGCAAGTCGTCGCTGGCCTTCGATACGCTGTACGCCGAGGGGCAGCGCCGCTATGTGGAAAGCCTGTCGGCCTATGCGCGGCAGTTTCTGCAGTTGATGGAAAAGCCCGATGTCGATCTGATCGAAGGGCTGGCACCGGCCATCGCCATCGAGCAGAAGGCGACCAGCCACAACCCGCGCTCCACCGTGGGCACGGTGACCGAAATCCACGACTACCTGCGGCTGCTGTACGCCCGCGCCGGCACGCCGCATTGCCCGCATCATCCCGACCAGCCCTTGCAGGCGCAGACCATTTCGCAGATGGTCGATGCGCTCGTCGCCTGGCCCGAGGGACGGCGGCTGCTCATTCTCGCGCCGCTGCCTGCGGCGCAAATGGGCGCTTCGGCCGCCGGGCGACTGGCGGCGCTGCGGGCGCAGGGCTTCGTGCGCTTTCGGCTCGACGGCGTGGTGGTCGATGCGCAGGACTTGCCCGGCCCCGATGCCCCGCCGCCGCAACGCATCGAGGTGGTGGTGGACCGCATCAAGACCGGCCCCGACCTGCGTCAGCGTCTGGCCGAGAGCCTGGAGACGGCGCTGCGTTTGTCCGACGGCCAGGTGGCAGCTCTCGACGCCGACAGCGGCGAGCTCACCGTGTTTCACAGCCGTCCCACCTGTCCGATCTGCGGCACGACGGCGCCGCTGCTCGAACCCAAGCTGTTCTCCTTCAACAATCCTGCGGGCGCCTGCCCCACCTGCGACGGCCTGGGGCAGGTGGAGCGCTTCGACCCGGCGCGGGTGGTGGCCCACCCCGAGCTCAGTCTGGCCAGCGGCGCGATTCGCGGCTGGGACAAACGCAACGCCTTCTACTTTCAGATGCTGCAGGCGCTGGGCGCGCATTACGGCTTCGATCTCGACACACCCTACGAACAATTGCCGCAGGCGGTGCGTCAGGTGCTGCTGCACGGCAGCGGGGCGCAGGCCATCGCTTTCACCTATCTGAGTGACCGCAACAAGCCCACGGTCAAGACGCATCCCTTCGAGGGCATCGTTCCCAATCTGGAGCGGCGCTGGACCGAGACCGACAGCCCGGCGGTGCGCGAAGAACTTGCGCGCATGCGCACCGTGCAAATCTGCCCCGACTGCCTGGGCGCGCGGCTCGGGCCGATTGCGCGCCACGTCACCGTCGGCGGCGAGCGTCTGCAGGCGCTTGCCGCACGCCCCTTGCGCGAGCTGCGCGACTGGTTTTGCGCGCTGCAGCTCGAAGGCCAGCGCGCCGAAGTGGCGGCGCGGCTGGTGCATGAAATCGGCAGCCGCCTGCGCTTTCTCATCGACGTGGGGCTGGACTACCTCACCCTCGACCGCAGCGCCGACACCCTCTCGGGCGGCGAGGCGCAGCGCATCCGCCTGGCCAGCCAGATCGGCTCGGGCCTGACCGGGGTGATGTACGTGCTCGACGAGCCCTCCATCGGCCTGCACCAGCGCGACAACGACCGGCTGATCGCCACCCTCAAGCGCCTGCGCGACCTGGGCAACAGCGTGCTGGTGGTGGAACATGACAGCGACGCCATCCTCGCCGCCGATCATGTGGTGGACATGGGCCCCGGCGCGGGCGAGCACGGCGGGAGCATCATTGCCCAGGGCACGCCGCAGAGCATCATGGCCGATCCGAACTCGATCACCGGCGCTTACCTGAGCGGCACGCGCAGCGTGTTTCGCGGCAAGCCGAGGCAGCACGCCGCGCCCGAGCGGTGGCTCACCCTGAGCGGCGCCTGCGGCAACAATCTGCGCGACGTCACCGCGCGCTTTCCGCTGGGGCGCATCACCTGCGTGGCGGGGGTGTCGGGTTCGGGCAAATCCACGCTGATCAACGATACGCTCTACGCGGCCTGCGCGCGCGAGCTCAACCGCGCCGGGCTGGAGGCCGCGCCCTATGCCGCCCTTGACGGACTCGATCAACTCGACAAGGTGATCGCGGTGGACCAGTCGCCCATCGGCCGCACGCCGCGCAGCAATCCGGCCACCTATACCGGGCTGTTCACCCCCATCCGCGAGCTTTACGCGCAGACCCCCGTGGCGCGCGAGCGCGGCTACGACGCCGGACGCTTTTCCTTCAATGTGAAGGGCGGGCGCTGCGAGGCCTGCCAGGGCGACGGTGCGGTGAAGGTGGAAATGCACTTCATGCCCGACCTCTACGTGCCTTGCGACGTATGCGGCGGCCAGCGCTACAACCGTGAGACCCTCGAAGTCAGCTACCGCGGCCTGAACATCGCGCAGGCGCTCGATCTCACCGTGGATCAGGCGCTGGAGACTTTCTCGGCCGTGCCCGCCATCGCCCGCAAGCTGCAGACGCTCAAGGAGGTGGGGCTGGGCTATATCCGCCTCGGGCAGTCGGCCATCACCCTGTCGGGCGGCGAGGCGCAGCGGGTGAAACTGGCGCTCGAACTCTCCAGGCGCGACACCGGGCGCACCCTCTACATCCTCGACGAGCCCACCACTGGCCTGCATTTCGCCGACATCGAACTGCTGCTGGGCGTGCTGTTCAGGCTGCGCGAGGCGGGCAACACCATCGTCATCATCGAACACAACCTCGACGTGCTCGCCAGCGCCGACTGGATCGTCGAGCTCGGCCCGCAGGGCGGCGCCGGCGGCGGCCGCCTCATCGCCGAGGGCACACCCGAAGCGCTCGCCGCGCATCCCGACAGCGTCACCGGGCCGTATTTGGCGCAGCGTCTCGCAAACGCGGCGTCAGGTCGGGCGCAGCGCAGCGAGTAGGCAAGCAAGGCTGAAGGAAACCTCGAAAACCCCTCCCCCACTTGTGGGGGAGGTTGGGAGGGGGTTGTAGGCGCTTGATTCAACGCCCCTATGCCCCCCCCACCACCCCCGCCCATGAAGGGCGCCAGGACTGGATCAGGGGGCTGGCTTTATAGCTTTCGATGCTACGAAGCTAGACCTGACCCCCTCAAACTGACCCGCGCAAACTTGCGCTTGCCCACCTGCAACACCACCGCTCCCGCGCCGAGCTTGAGCGCGCGGTCTTCGACCACCGTGCCGTCGATGCGCACACCGCGCTGTTCGATCATGCGCACGGCCTCCGAGGCGGAGGACACGAGACCGGCCTGCTTGAGCGCCTGCGGCAGCGCCAGCCCGCCTTCGGGCAGGGTCAGGCGCACTTCGGGAATGTCGTCGGGAATGCCGCCCGCGGCGCGCAGGGCGAAGTCGGCCTGCGCCGCGTCGGCCGCCGCGGCAGAGTGGAAGCGGGTGACGATTTCGCGCGCCAGCATGACCTTGGCCTCTTTGGGGTTGCGCCCGGCTTCGACTTCGGCCTGCAGCGCGGCGATCTCGCTCATCGGGCGGAAGGACAGCAGCTCGAAGTAGCGCCACATCAGCGTGTCGCTGATGGACAGCAGCTTGGCGAACATGGTCGCGGGCGGCTCCTGGATGCCGATGTAATTGCCCTTGGACTTGGACATTTTCTCCACCCCGTCCAGCCCTTCGAGCAGCGGCATGGTGAGAATGCACTGCGGCTCCTGACCGTATTCGCGCTGCAGTTCGCGCCCGACCAGCAGGTTGAACTTCTGGTCGGTGCCGCCGAGTTCGAGGTCGCTCTTGAGCGCCACCGAGTCATAGCCCTGCATCAGCGGGTAGAGCAGCTCGTGCAGGGCGATGGGCACGCCTTCCTTGAAGCGCTTGGTGAAGTCGTCGCGCTCGAGCAGCCGCGCCAGCGTGTATTTGGCGGCCAGGCGGATCATGCCGTCGGCGCCCAGCGGCTCGCTCCATTCGGAGTTGTAGCGAATCTCGGTTCTTTGCGGATCGAGCACCAGGCTGGCCTGGGCGTAATAGGTCTGGGCGTTGGCCTTGATCTGCTCGATCGTCAGCGGCGGGCGGGTGGCGTTGCGCCCGGAGGGGTCGCCGATGCGGGACGTGAAGTCGCCGATGAGAAAAATGACCGTATGGCCCAGATCCTGCAACTGCCTGAGCTTGTTGAGCACCACGGTGTGGCCGAGATGAATGTCGGGGGCGGTGGGGTCCAGGCCGAGCTTGATGCGCAGGGGCTGGCCGGTGCGGGCGCTGCGGGTCAGTTTGGCGATCCAGTCGGCCTCCACCAGCAGTTCGGCGCAGCCGCGCTGGGTGATGTCGAGTGCCCGGCGCACATCGTCGGGAAGGTCTGCGGGGGAATTTGAGTCCATCATGGGGGCAATCGAAAAGAGGGCGAAGGGGGCTGTTAGACTCGCGGCTTTATCCGTGCTGCGCCCTGCTTCAGGGGGCAGTGTATTCGGTGCCACAGCGTGATCGTTGGAGCCCGGCGCGCAGCCGCTGGGTTTCCAGCGGCGCCCAGGGTGGGCTCGAAGATGCTTGCCGCGTCTCGCCGCCCGTTGTGCGTGGCGCCCTCACGGTGTCGGAGGCGCAGCCTTCGGCGCCACTTTCCATTGTCGGCAATGGCGCGCGCGCCATTGCCTGAAGTGTGTGGAGTGGGAATGTCTTTGGTCGAATTCAAGCAATCCGCGGCGCAAGGCGCGCGGGGTCTGGCCCGGGGTCTGGTCGATAGGGTGCATCGGCATCACAAACGGGTGTTGGCGGGTGTGGGCGGTTCGCTGCTGTTGACCAGCGCCGCCGCATTTGCCCTGGCTTACGAAGGTCCGCAGGCGCATCCGCCCGCGCCGACCTGGGTGAGTGTGGCGGTGGCGAGCACCGCGCCGCAACAGGCCGAACAGCTCTCCAATGCCGATCAGGTGGTCTATACCACGGCGCATGTGCGCGCGAGCGATACCGTCGAATCGCTGCTGCGCCGTCTGCAGGTGACCGATCCGCAGCAGTTGCGCCAGCTCAGCGCGCTGCGCCGTCTGCGGGCGCTGGTCGCCGGGGACCCCGGCCGCGTGGTGAGCGCGCAGGTGAGCAATCTGGGCGAGCTTCAATCCTTGCAAGGGCGGCTGCCCGGTCTCGAGCCGCTGGCCGACGGCTCGAATGATGCGCGCCAGTGGCGTGAGCTCACGGTCAAGGCCACGCCGCAGGGCTGGGACGTGCAGACGCAGTCGCGCCTCGTTCAGCCGGTCCTGCGCGTGGCCAGCGGCACGGTTGATTCGACCTTTTTTGCCGCAGCCGACCAGGCCGGGATGCCGTACAGCGTGGCGTCTCAACTGATCGACGTGTTCGATACGCGCATCAACTTCCGGCGCGATCTGCGTCCGGGCGACCGCTTCCACGTGGTGTACCGCGTGTACCAGGCCCAGGGCCAGACGCTGGCCGACGGCCGCCTGGTGTCGGCGGAGTTCGTCAACCAGGGCCACGATTACAAGGCCGTGTGGTTCGACGCCAAGAGTGACGCCAAGGTCTCGGGCTATTACGCGCCCAATGGCGGCAGCCTGGGCCGGGCCTTTCTGCTGTCGCCCCTGCCTTACAACCGCATCACCTCGGGCTGGGGCTGGCGCGAAAACCCGGTCAAGCACTTCCATGAATTCCACAAGGGCATCGATCTGGCCATTCCCGTGGGCACCCCGGTCAAGACCATCGCCGATGGTCGTGTGGCGTACGCCGGCTGGGGCACGGGCTACGGCAAGTACGTCAAGGTCGTTCATCCCGGCGGCTTCGCCACGATCTATGCGCACCTGAGCGCGTTCAAGGTGCATGCGGGCGAGCCGGTCCAGCAGGGCGAGGTGGTGGCGCTGTCGGGCAATACCGGCTGGTCCACCGGGCCGCATCTGTACTTCCAGTTTTTCGTGCACGGCAAGCCGGTCGATCCGCTCGATCTAGCGCATTACGCCCCCAAGGGCAGGCCGGTTCCGGCGGCGCTCAAGCCGGAATTTCTGGCCCAGACCGCCGAGTCGCGTCATCTGTTGGCCGTCATCGACGGTCGCAATCCGGTGGTGGACGCCGCTGCGACAGCCACCAAGGGGGCGCAGCATGGTTAAGCCGTTCCGTGCTCAAGAAGCCGCGCTTTGGGTGTCGCAACGCGCGGCTGAAGCGGCGCAGGTATTGCGAGCGCATCCGCGGCGTCTGGCTGCCAGCGTTGGCGGGTTCCTGCTGCTGAGCAGCGCCGGGGCCTATGCCCTGGTCGAGGCGCAGCCGCCCATGCCGCCGCGCACCATCGTCGCCACCGTGTTCGACAACGATGTGCAGGGTCAGACCGAAGCGCTGGCCGGGACGGATCTGCTTTATGCCAGTAGCACCTCGGTGCAGCGTCGGGACACGGTACAGCAATTGCTCAAGCGCCTGGGCGTGACCGATCCGGCCACCGTCGCGCAACTGGCCCAGAATGCGCATATGCGCGCCTTGGTGACCGCGGGCCCCGGGCCTGACCCGGTGCGGGCGCAGCTCAACGCGCAAGGCGAGCTGGTGCAACTCACCGCCGTGCTGCCCCTGCCCGCAGGCGCCGACCCGCTCGCCGCCCCGGTCTGGCGCGAATTGATGGTGCGTCCTGGCGCCGACGGCGCCTTGCAGGTCTCGGCCACCGAACGCAGGCTCGAACCCCGCACGCGGCTCGCCAACGTTTCCGTGCGCGGCGCCTTGACGACCGCACTGAGCCAGTCCGGCGTCCCCTATTCGGTCGGCATGCAGTTGGTCAAGGCGTTCGCGCCGCAGATCGACCTGCGCCGCAGCCTGCGCAAGGGCGATCAGGTGGCGCTGGTGTACGAGATGCAGACCCTCGACGGCCGTGAGCTGCGCCCGGGCCGCCTGCTGGCTGCGCAGGTGCGCAGCCGCGGCGTGGTGCGTCAGGCGGTGTGGTTTGCCGCGCACGGTGACGCCCACGGCGGCTATTACACGCCGTCCGGCGAAGGCCTGGAAAAGACCTGGGCCCCCTCGCCGCTGCCGGGGGCCAGAGTCACTTCGCCCTTTGGCATGCGCCTGCATCCGGTGCGGGGCAGGCGGGAAATGCACGAGGGCGTCGATCTCAAGGCCCCCATCGGCACCCCGGTGCCCAGCGTCGCCGAGGGCCGGGTGAAGTTCGCCGGGATGCAGAGCGGCTATGGCAATGTGATCAAAATCGCGCACCCCGGCGGTTTCGAGACGGTCTATGCCCACCTGAGCCGCATCGCCGTCAGGCCGGGACAGTCCGTGTCCAAAGGCCAGATCATCGGCAAGACCGGCAATACCGGCACCTCCACCGGGCCGCACCTGCATTTCGAATTTCACGCCGCCGGGCGCCTGATCGATCCGCTGCGCATGGCCAGCTATGTGCCCCAGGGCAAACCCTTGCCACCGGGCGAGAAGGCTTCGTTCTTCGCGGCGACAGCGGTGATGCGCACCCAGCTCGCGCAGGCCGCTGGCAGCGGCGACGCGGTGCGGCTGGCGCGTGTCGACTGAACCGGGCTTGTTCATCGGCCTGATGTCGGGCACCTCGCTCGACGGGGTCGACGGCGTGCTGCTTGAATCGCCAGGCGATGCGCAGCCGAAGGTGCAGGCCCATGCGGCACTGGCCTTTCCCGCCGGGTTGCGCGAGGAATGTCTCGCCCTCAACGCGGCTGGATTCGACGAACTCCACCGCAGCGCCCTCGCCGCACGGCAACTCGTCGATCTCTACGCCGAAGTCATCGCCGCCCTGCTGCACGCCAGCGGTGTGCGCGCATCCTCGGTGCGCGCCATCGGCGCACATGGGCAGACCGTGCGCCACCGCCCCGATCTCGGCTACACCGTGCAGATCAATGCCCCCGCCTTGCTCGCCGAGCGCTGCGGCATCACAGTGGTGGCCGACTTTCGCAGCCGCGACGTGGCCGCGGGCGGCCAGGGTGCGCCGCTGGTTCCCGCGTTTCATCGCGCCGTGTTCGCCATGCCCGGCGTCGATGTCGCCGTGCTCAACCTCGGTGGATTCGCCAATCTCAGCCTGCTGTTTGCCGATGGCCGCACCTCAGGTTTCGATACCGGCCCCGGCAACGCCCTGCTCGACCACTGGGCGCAGCGCCATCTCGGGCAGCCTTACGACGCGCAGGGCGAATGGGCGGCAGGCGGCGTGGTGCAGGCGGATTTGCTGGCGCAATTTCTGGCCGATCCCTACTTCTCCCGCCCCGCGCCCAAGAGCACCGGGCGCGATGATTTTCATCCGGCCTGGATGGAGCGCCATCTGCGAACACTCAAGGCTTCTTTGTCGCCGCAGGACGTGCAGGCCACGCTCGCGGCGTTGACCGCGCACAGCGTGGCGCAGGCCTTGCTGCGCGCCATGCCCGGCGTGTGCAATCTGGTGGTCTGCGGCGGCGGGGCGCGCAACACCGACCTGCTCAGCCGCCTGCAACAGATGCTGCCCAACGTGACCTGCCTTTTGAGCGACGACCGCGGCATTCCTGCCGAACAGGTCGAGGCCGCTGCCTTTGCCTGGCTGTCGCAACAAACACTGCTGGGATTGCCGGGCAACCTGCCGTCCGTTACCGGCGCCGCCGGCCCGCGGGTGCTCGGCGCGATCTATCCTGCCTGAAACCTAACAAAAACCGCCTTCCAAGGCGGTTTGAGGCGGGGCGAAAAGCCTGATTACACCGAAAACGACGAACCGCAACCGCAGGTCGTGGTGGCGTTGGGGTTCTTGATGACGAACTGAGCGCCTTCGAGTCCTTCCTTGTAGTCGATTTCGGCGCCGACCAGGTATTGCAGGCTCATGGCGTCGATCAGCAGGGTGACGCCGTTTTTCACCATTTGCGTGTCGTCTTCGTTCACGGCTTCGTCGAAAGTGAAGCCGTATTGAAAGCCCGAGCAGCCGCCGCCCTGCACGAACACGCGCAGCTTCAGATCGGTGTTGCCTTCCTCGTCGATCAGTTCCTTGACCTTGGCCGCGGCGCTGTCGGTGAACAGCAGCGGGGCGGGCGGTGCGGCCATTTCGGCAGCGGTTGCGGTATCAAACATGGCGCTCATGAGGCACTCCTTAAAGTTGGCCCGATTTTAGTACCGCGCAAGACCCTGTTCGCGGCTGCGGTTTTAGGTCGGCGGTTTTGCCGGAATCAGGGCAGGACCGCCAGGCCGTCCAGTCCCATGCTTTCGGGCAGGCCGAACATCACATTCATGTTCTGCACCGCCTGCCCCGATGCGCCTTTGGTGAGGTTGTCCTGCACGACCAGGATCAGTGCGTTGTCGGGACGCGGTTTGTGCACGGCCAGCCGCAGGGTATTGGCGCCGCGCACCGAGCGGGTTTCGGGGGCACCCCCCGAGGGCAGTACGTCGACGAAGGGCTCCTGCGCGTAAAAAGTCTCGTAGAGATGCTGGAGATCGAGGACCTGCCCGGCGGGGGTGAGGCGGGCGTGGAGCGTGGCGTGCATGCCGCGGATCATGGGGGTGAGATGCGGCACGAACAGGCAGTCGACCGCGTCGCTGCCGGGCTCGACTCCGGCGATGCGGCGCAGTTGTTCGTTGATTTCCGGCCCGTGGCGGTGGCCTTTGACCCCATAGGCCCTGAAATTGTCCGAAGCCTCGCTGAACAGCAGGCCGATTTCCGCCTTGCGGCCTGCGCCCGAGATGCCCGAGGCGCAATCGGCCAGGAGGTGGCTGGAGTCCAAGAGGCCAGGCGTGCGCAGCAGCGGAGCGAAGCCCAGTTGCACCGTGGTCGGATAGCAGCCTGGATTGGCGACGATGCGGGCACGGGCGATGGCCTCGCGGTGCAGCTCCGGCAGGCCGTAAACCGCTTCCTGCAACAGATCGGGGCAGGCGTGCTCCATGCCGTACCAAAGGGTGAACTCGGCGACGTCTTTCAGCCGGAAGTCGGCGGCCAGATCGATGATTCTCACCCCGGCATCGAGCAGCCGCCGCGCCTGCGCCATGGCCACTCCATGCGGCGTGGCGAAAAACACCACATCGCAGGTATGCAGCGGTGCGTCGTCGGGGGTGGTGAAGGTGAGATCGACCTGTCCGCGCAGGCTGGGGAACAGCTCGGACACCGGCGTGCCCGCCTCCTTGCGCGAGGTGATGGCGGCCAGTTCGGCCTGGGGGTGGCGCGCGAGCAGGCGCAACAGTTCCACCCCGGTGTAGCCGGTGCCGCCGACGATGCCGATACGCAGACGCTTCATGATGCGATGCCTGAAAGGAAAGCGGACATCTTATGGGCTTTGTGCGAAAGCAACGCGAGCGCCGCCAGAGGGATTTGAACAAATTTGCGGCGCCTGCCCTCAGCTTTGCGACAATACGCGGTTGACCGACCCTGGCCACGAGCCAGGATGCCGATGAAATTCACCGTTCCCGTTCCCCATGAACCTTATTTCCGTTGCCCACGCGCAAGCCGCCGCCCCCGCACCCAGTGCAGGTTCCACGCTGATGAGCCTGTTGCCCATCATCGTGATGTTCGTCATCCTGTACTTCGTCATGCTGCGCCCGCAAATGAAGAAGCAGAAGGAGCTGCGCGCCATGTTGGCCGCGCTGGCCAAGGGCGACGAGGTCGTCACCACGGGCGGCGTGGTCGGCAAGATCACCAAGGTGGGCGAGAACTACATCGGGCTGGAAATCGCGGCCAACACCGAAGTGCAGGTGCAGCGCAGCGCCGTGACCCTGGTGCTGCCCAAGGGCACGATCAAGAGCGGGGTCTGAGCGCGCAGCACCCGGCCCGCCCCTGCGTGCCCAGCCGTGCAGACCGGTTCTGTGCGGTCTTTTTCATTTCAGCCCGTGGCGGATCTGCGGGTGAATCGAGGTTGTTGCTATGAATCGCTATCCCTGGTGGAAGTACCTCATCATGGTCGTCGTGCTGGTGGTGGGCGTGGTGTATGCGCTGCCCAATCTGTACGGCGAATCCCCTTCGGTGCAGATTTCCAGCACCAACGGCGGCAAGGTGGACAACGCCCTGCTGCTCAAGGGCGAGCAGATTCTCGACGCCGCCGGATTCAAGCCCGATTCGGCCGACTTCAACGGCACGACGGTCAACTACCGCTTCAGCAACACCAGCGTGCAGCTCAAGGCGCGCGATGTGCTGGCCAAGGCGCTCAACCCCAATCCCGCCGATCCGCAGTATGTGGTGGCGGTCAACCTGCTGTCGCGCTCGCCCGCGTGGCTGACCGCCCTCAATGCCCATCCCATGTATCTCGGCCTCGACCTGCGCGGCGGCGTGCACTTTCTGCTGCAGGTGGACATGCAGGCGGCGGTGCACAAAAAGCTCGACTCGATCGCCGGAGAACTCCGCCGCGACCTGCGCGACAAGGACGCGCGCTACACCAAGCTGGAGCGCGTGGGCGACACCCTTCAGGGCGTGTTCGTCGACTCCAGCGCGCTGAATACGGCCAAGGAACTCATCGCCCGCCAGCACCCCGACCTGCAACTGGCCGCGCAAGCGCCCGCAGGCCCCTACAGCCTCAGCGCCAGTCTGACGCCTGCGGCCGTGTCGCAGGAAGAAGACTACGCCATCAAGCAGAACATCCAGACGCTGCACAACCGCATCAACGAACTCGGCGTGGCCGAGCCCATCATCCAGCAGCAGGGGCGCGACCGCGTGGTGGTCGAACTGCCGGGCATTCAGGACGTCGCCCGCGCCAAGGACATTCTGGGCCGCACCGCCTCGCTCGAAGTGCGCATGGTCGATGACAGCGCCGCCGCACAGGCGGCGCTGGCCGGGCAGGGACCGCTGCCGCCCGGCGACCAGATCTTCCCCGACCGCGACGGCGGCAAACTCGTGGTCAAGCGCGACGTGCTGCTCACCGGCGACAACCTCACCGACGCCCAGCCCGGCTTCGACCAGCAGACCAACGAGCCCGCCGTGTTCCTCACCCTCGACTCCAAGGGGGCGCGCATCTTCCAGGAGGTCACGCGCGAGAACGTCGGCAAGCGCACCGCGATGATTCTGTTCGACCGCGGCCGCGGCGAAATCATCACCGCGCCGGTGATCCGCAGCGAAATCGCCGGGGGCCGGGTGCAGATCTCCGGCCACATGACCGTGCAGGAAGCCAACGACACCGCGCTGTTGCTGCGCGCAGGCGCGCTGGCCGCGCCGATGAGCATCATCGAAGAGCGCACCGTCGGCCCCAGCCTGGGCCAGCAGAACATCAGCCAGGGCTTCCATTCGGTGACCTGGGGCTTCGTCGCCATCGTCATCTTCATGTCGATCTACTACATGTTCTTCGGCGTGGTGTCATCCATCGGTCTGGCGGTCAACCTGCTGCTGCTGGTGGCGGTGCTCTCCATGCTGCAGGCCACGCTCACCCTGCCCGGCATCGCCGCCATGGCGCTGGCGCTGGGCATGGCCATCGACTCCAACGTGCTCATCAACGAGCGCGTGCGCGAAGAACTGCGCAATGGCGCGAGCCCGCAAAACGCCATCTTCCACGGCTATGAGCGCGCCTGGGCGACGATTTTCGACTCCAACGTCACCACCCTGATCGCCGGTGTCGCGCTGCTCATCTTCGGCTCGGGCGCGGTGCGCGGGTTTGCCGTGGTGCATGTGCTGGGCATTCTCACCTCGATGTTCTCGGCGGTGTTTTTCTCGCGCGGCATCATCAACCTCTGGTATGGCCGCAAGCGCCGTCTGCACAGCATTTCCATCGGCCAGATCTGGAAGCCCGAACCCGCAGCAGCGGGCAAGACGACGGCCGCGGCAGCCAAGGCGCCGGCTGGCGCGCGGTCGTCCGAGGCCGCAAGCGACGCGGTGAAGGCAGGCAAGCCGCCGGGCGCGCCCACACCCCGCAGCACCAAGCCGCGCCGCAAGGTGCATTGACCCGGCGCCGACGCCAAGACTCACGACTCAAGGCACATCATGGAATTTTTCCGTATCCAGCGCGACATTCCGTTCATGCGGTCGGCGCTGACCTTCAACATCATCTCGGTGGTGCTGTTCGCCGCCGCGGTGTTCTTCCTCGTCACCCGCGGGCTCAACCTGTCGATCGAATTCACCGGCGGCACGGTGATGGAAGTCGGCTACAGCCAGGGCGCCAATATCGACGCCATCCGCGCCACCCTGGGCAAACTCGGCTACGCCGATGCGCAGGTGCAGGCCTACGGCAACGCCAACGACGTGGTGATCCGCCTGCCGCTGCACAAGGGCGAGACCAGCTCCGAGCAGAGCGCCAAGGTCATGGCGGGTCTGCTGGCCGCCGATCCGCAGGCGCAGCAGCGGCGCACCGAATTCGTCGGCCCGCAGGTGGGGTCTGAACTTGCCACCGACGGCCTCAAGGCGCTGGCGCTGGTGATCGTCGGCATCGTCGCCTATCTGGCGGTGCGCTTCGAGTGGAAGTTCTCGGTGGCGGCCATTCTCGCCAATCTGCACGATGTCATCATCGTGCTGGGCTTCTTTGCGCTGTTCCAGTGGGAGTTCTCGCTGCCCGTGCTGGCCGCGGTGCTGGCGGTGCTGGGCTATTCGGTGAACGAATCGGTGGTGATCTTCGACCGGGTGCGCGAGAACTTCCGCAAATACCGCAAATACAGCACGGTGCAGGTGATCGACAGCGCCATCACCAACACCATCAGCCGCACCGTCATCACCCACGGCTCGACGCTGGCGATGGCGTTTTCCATGTTCTTCTTCGGCGGCCCGGCGCTGCATTACTTCGCGCTGGCGCTGATCATCGGCATTTCGATGAGTATCTACAGCTCGGTGTTCGTCGCCGCAGCCCTGGCGATGTGGTTCGGCGTGAAGCGCGAAGACTTGATCAAGCCGGGTGGCAACAAACCCAGCGACCGCAACGACCCGAACGCGGGCGCGGTGGTTTGAAAATCTGTGGCGCCCACAAAAAAGCCGGCTCACGCTGGCTTTTTTGTGGGCGGAACGAGGGCTTCAGTTGAAGCTGAAATTCGCGCTCGTGCCGTTGGCCTGGTTGTAGGCCGTGGTGTAGTCGACCGACACCGTGGCGAGATTGGTCCAGTTGAGCAGATTGGCGCCGTAGGGGTCGTGGGTGGCCCCCAGCGTGGTGCCCATATCGAGCAGGTACTGATCCACCCCGAGCAGCGCCTTGTCGTAGGCGTCTGCAGCCACGGGGGTCGTGGTGGCCAGCGCCAGGCTGCCCAGGTCGAACTGTCCGGCGATGTGCTGCAGCGAGGCGGCGTAGTTGGCCATCGTCAGGCCGCTGTTGGGGGTGATGCGGGCCACGGCAAACGTGGTCAGCGGGGTGATGTTGGCCGTGACGGTGCCGCCGCCGCCCACGTTGACCATGGCCTGCAGGCTGGCGTTGGTCGCCAGCGCGGCGTTGCTGGCGCCGGCGGCGAGGTTGAGCGCGGTGGAGGTGAGGCTGTTGAGCGTTTGCGACACGCCCTGGTAGCTGTAGGTGCCGCCGGTGACCTGCAGCAGCACCGGGCCGTAGAAGCTGGTGAGGTCGATGCTGTAGCGGCCGTCGGCGGCGCTGGGCACGCAGGCCAGCAGCGTGCCGTAGCTGTAGTAGGGTGTCACCGCCGCGTCCAGCGGGTTGCCCTGGCCGTTGACGATGGCATAGGCGCAGACGTTGTTTGTGCCGTTGCCGTTGACCGGACCGTTCGCTGCCATCAGCACCTGCCCCGCCACGGTCGAGCCGGAATAGTTGGTACCGGACGAGCCGCCGCAACCGGCGAGGGTGAGACTGGCCAGCAGGGCGGCGCCCAGGCTGAGGCGGAGGGGAGAAACGGGCATCGGAAATCTTTCAGGATGGGGTGAGTCACGTCGCTGCCAGGGCCGACCGGTCGATGTCAGCTCAGTGCACCACGCGGTCGTCGGCTTCGACGAACAACTCGTCGAGGATGAGGGCGTCGGGCTCTTCGTCCAGACGCCAGAAAATCATCAGCACGATGGTCTTGAGATGCTCCAGCGGCAGAGGCTGCATGCCCGTGGCCAGCGCGCGTTCTATGGTGAGCTCGCGCAGATGCGGTTTGAGCACCCCGGCGGTTTCGAGGAAGTTGAGATAGCCGATGGCTTCCAGCCCGAGGCAGTCGAGCTCCTGCTGGGCGTAAAGACGAATGGCGTGCGCGCTCTGCGCGTGCTGCGTCTGCAGGCCGCCTACGGCGCTGTCGAGCCCGCGGAGCCAGTCGAGGGCTTCGTGGATCTCGTCGTTCTCGAACCCGGCGGCGCTGAGTTTGCGCGTGAGCTGCCCAAACTCGGGGCAGGCCTCCGGATGCCAGTAGGACTCGTAGAGATACATGAGGATGTCGAACATGGGGTCATTCTATGCATGACGCGATGACCGAGGGCTTCGCGGCGGTTTTGACGGGTTTGTCGCGCTGCTGCGCGATATTCAGGCGCGGGCGATGCGCTGAAACCGACCGCCTGGCAGGCGCGCGACCCGGCCTTGCAGTTCAAGTTCGAGCAGGCGGGCGCCGAGCCGGTCGGCGGGCCAGCCGGTGCGCGCGCCGAGGTCGTCGAAGTCGCGGATGTCGTAACCCAGGGCGCGCAGGATGTCGCATTCGGGCGGGTTTTCTGTTGCAGGGACGGCATCCCTGTCGATCTCCTCAACGGCGCGCCTGGGCAGGGGTGCGTCCCAGCCGAATTCCTCCAGCACGTCCTGCGCAGTTTCCACCAGCTTGGCGCCTTCGCGGATGAGGCGGTGGCAGCCATGCGCCAGGGGGTTGTGGATCGAGCCGGGCATGGCGAAGACTTCGCGCCCCTGCTCGCCCGCCAGCCGCGCGGTGATGAGCGAGCCGGAATGCGTGGCGGCTTCGACCACCAACACGCCGCGCGACAGGCCGCTGATGAGACGGTTGCGACGCGGAAAATTGCCCTTCGCCGGAGCCGTGCCCAGCGCGAACTCGGACAGCAGCAGCCCGCGCTCGGCGACGAGATGCGCCAGCTCCTTGTGACGCGGCGGATACACGCGGTCGCTCCCGGTGCCGAGCACGGCGATGGTCGAGCCGGCCTGCGCGCCCGTCGCGGCCAGCGCGCCACGATGCGCGGCGGCGTCGATGCCCAAGGCGAAGCCCGACACGATGGTGACCCCGGCTTCGCTGAAGGCCTGCGCGAAGGCCTGGGCGTCGCGTGCGCCCTGCGCGGTGGGGGTGCGGGCGCCGACCATCGCCAGCCGCCTCGGGGCATTCAGCAGCGCGGCGTTGCCCAGGGCGTAGAGCAGCGGCGGCGGATCGGTGATGTCGAGCAGGCTTTGCGGATAGGCCGGATCGTCCAGGGTGATGCAGGCGCGCCCCGGCTGGGCAGCCCATTCCAGGGTGCGGGCGATGAGGTCGCGGGTTTCGGAGTCGGGGCCAGCCAGCAGCGACGCAGCGACGGCGGCGCTGACCACCTGGGTCAGCGCCGCATGCGAGGCCTGGAAAATCAGCGCCGGCGGTCCGAAGACGGACAGCAGTTGCCGCGCGGTGAGCGCGCCCACGCCCGGCGTCTGCATCAGCCGCAGCCAGTCGGCCAGATCGTCGGGTGGCGTCATCCTCGACCGTGACGAAGACTGCGCTCAGAGGGTATGAATGAATCCGGCGTGGCCGAGCAGTGCGTCCAAAGTGCTCCAATCAAGGCGCAAAGCACAGCCGTGCCCGGTCGGCACGGCGCGCATTTGCAACGCTGCAGGGGGGCGCTTTGGGCGCGATGAGCGGGCATGGCGGATTTGTTCACACCCTCTCAGGGCTGGGTGAAGCGGTCGGCGACTTCGACGGGCTCGTCGGCCGACAGGATGAGCGCATAGGCTACATGCTTGAAAGTGCGGAACACCATCATCAAGCCGATGCGGCGGTCGGGCAACTCGATCTCGGGCTTGCCCGGCGCGGTCACGTCCTCGACCCTGCGGCTGTTGTGCCACAGCGCCAGCACGTCGCCGCGCTCCAGCCCGTCGTCGGCCCCGCGGTTGAGCGCGACCACGCTGTTCTTCGCGGCCATGTTCAGGTCGCCGTAGATCGAGACGATGTCGCCGCTGATCGGCTTGGCCGGGGCGTGCGGGGTGTAGTTGAGGTACTCGCGCGGCGGCGCGATGACCAGGCGGTCGCCCACGCCGACTTCACGCTCGATGCCATCGACACGAAACACCGACACCGCATCCGGCCCGGAGGGCGGTTCCACAAGTTGGGTCGTGCCGAGGTATTCGGACTGATAGGCGATGATTTTTTTCGTGGCCGGATCGACCAGCGGCTTGGCCGGGCGGTAGATCTGGTAGCGCGTGGCCTTGCTCACATCGCCGCGCACATAGACCTGGGTGCCGGGGGAGGCCATGGTGTGACCCTTGGGCAAGGCGACGATGCGCGGCGAGGCTTCGAGCGTATCGGGCTCGACGAGCAGCGGCTGGGTGAGGAAGGGGGCGATGAGTTCGGGCGAGATGGTGGGAATGCCCTCGGGCGGCAACGCGCTGGACTCGACCCGCGGTTTGAGCACCACGGTCGGGATGCCTTGATCGCCCTGCCCCAGGCTGAGGCGGGCGCGGCCATCGGCGATGTGGAGAAAAAGCACCTGCCCCGGAAAGATCCAGTGCGGGTTGCGGATCTGCTGCAGGTTCATGCCCCACAACTTGGGCCAGTCCCAGGGCTTGCGCAGATACATGCCGGAAATCGCCCACAGGGTATCGCCGCGCTTGACGGTGTAACGCGGGGGCGCGTTGGCGGCCAGCTCGGAAACCGGCACGCCGGTTTGCGCGGTCAATTCGGCCTGGGCGCGCTGCGTCGGGGGGACGGGATAGTTCGGCAGCCCATGCAGCGAAGGGGCGGCGGGCTGAACTTCGGCGGCGTGAGCCCACGGTGCCGCTGCGGCCAGCGCCAACACGGCGGCTGGCGCACAACGGCTCAGGCGCGATGGGCGCAAACGAGATGAGCACAGACCGAATGAGAAAAGGTTGAAAGGATGGTGCAAAGCCTGTCTCAGCATGGCGCAAAGTCCCCAGATCGAAACGGTGGCCACGCCCGGCGCGGTGTGGTCCTTTGTGAATCTGCCCCCCGTGGAAATTTGCGATTCCAGGGTCTCTATTTCAGAATTGTTGGGCACATTGTGCATGCAACACCTTGATGCGGCAATCAAATCACTGTTTGACAGGGGTTTGGGCGGCGCGGCAGTTGCAAGAATGTTGCGGGCGGCTCTCTGCGAACAGGTCGCCCCATTTTGACAATGGATAAAGCCATTTCCATCGCAAATAACTAAAATGCGAAACATGGATGACCTGACCATACTTCAATACCCCGATCCGCGTCTTCACACCGTGGCCAAGCCGGTGGCGGCGGTGGATGACCGCGTGCGCGCGCTGATCGACGCGATGTTCAAGACCATGTACGCCTCCAATGGCGTCGGGCTGGCCGCGACGCAGGTCGACGTGCACGAGCGCATCATCGTCATGGACACCTCGGAAGAACGCAATCAACCGCTGGCGCTGATCAACCCCGAAATCTTGCGCCACAGCGCCGAAAACAAGGAATGGGAAGAAGGCTGTCTGTCCGTTCCTGGCGTTTTCGACAAGGTCACGCGCCCGGCCTCGGTGCGGGTGCGCGCGCTGGACACGCAAGGCCAGCCCTTCGAGATGGATGCCGACGGACTGACCGCCGTATGCATCCAGCACGAGATGGATCACCTCATCGGCAAGGTGTTCGTCGATTACCTCTCCCCGCTCAAGCGCAGCCGGATCAGGAGCAAGATGCTGAAAAGGCAAAGGCAGGCTGCTTGAGCCAGGCCGTTCCCGTTTCATCCCCGGCGCGACAGTTGCGCGTGGCGTTTGCGGGCACGCCGGAGTTTGCCGCTCAAGCGCTGCGTGCCATTCTGAGCGCGGGCTACACCGTGCCGCTGGTGCTGACCCAGCCCGACCGTCCTGCGGGTCGTGGCATGAAGCTGCAATCCAGCCCGGTCAAGCAGGTCGCAGCTGCGGCGCAGATCGAGACGATCCAGCCCCAGGGTCTGCGGCTGGACGGGCGCCATGCCGAACAGGCCGCGCAGGCCCACGCAGCGCTGCAAGACGCGCAGGCGGACGTGCTGGTCGTAGCCGCCTATGGACTGATTTTGCCCACGACTGTGTTGACCCTGCCGCGCCACGGTTGTCTGAACATTCACGCCTCGCTGCTGCCGCGCTGGCGTGGGGCGGCGCCGATCCAGCGCGCCATCGAGGCGGGAGACGCGCAGACGGGCATCACCCTGATGCAGATGGACGCCGGGCTCGATACCGGCGACATGCTGCTGGAGCAGGCCCTGCCGATCGATGCCACGGACACCGCGGCCACCTTGCACGACAAACTGGCCACCCTGGGCGCGGCGCTGGTGGTGCAGGGGCTGGGCGCGCTGGAGCGCGGGGAGTTGCATCCGCGCCCTCAGCCCGAAGCCGAGGTGACGTATGCGGCGAAAATCGGCAAGGGCGAAGCGCAGATGCAGTGGAACCAGCCTGCGGAGCTGCTCGCCCGCAGGGTGCGCGCCTTCACCCCCTGGCCGGGCACGCAGTTCTTTCTGCCGGATGGCGCCGTGGTCAAGGTGGGCGCGGCCACGGCATTGAACGGACCGATGCATTCCGGCCCGCCCGGCTGGGTGCGGCAGATGACCGCCGAGGGGCTAGATGTGTGTTGCGGCGAAGGGGTGCTGCGCATCACACGGCTGCAAAAACCCGGCGGCACGATGCAGAGCGTGGCGCAATGGCTGCAAGGCGCAGCCGACCTCACGGGGCTGACGCTCGGCTGAGCCCCGAAGGACTCAAGCCCTGTCTCAAACCCTGTTCAACACCCTTGTAAATCCTCGTTCCGGTCTTGAACTTTCGTTTCGCTGCACAATCTAGCGCCGTTGTATCCAAACGTATCGGAGTCGAGCATGTTCAACATCATGAAAACCGCCATTCTGATGGCTGCGATCACCGCGCTGTTCGTCGTGATCGGCTCCATGCTGGGCGGACGGCAGGGCATGGTGCTGGCGCTGCTGTTCGCGCTGGGCATGAACTTCTTCAGCTACTGGTTCAGCGACAAGATGGTGCTGAAGATGTACAACGCGCAGCAGGTCGACGCCAGCAGCGCGCCGCAGTTCTACGCCATGGTGCAGGAACTCGCGCAGCGCGCCGGGCTGCCGATGCCGCGGGTCTATCTCATCCAGGAAGACGCGCCCAATGCCTTCGCCACCGGGCGCGGCCCGGAACATGCGGCTGTCGCCGCCACCACCGGCATCCTGCGCGTGCTCAGCGCGCGCGAACTGCGCGGGGTGATGGCGCATGAACTGGCGCATGTGAAGCACCGCGACATTCTGATCTCCACCATTTCGGCGACGATGGCCGGCGCGATTTCGGCGCTGGCGAATTTTGCGATGTTCTTCGGCGGGCGCGATTCCGAAGGCCGCCCGGTGAACCCGATCGCCGGCATTGCCGTGGCGCTGCTCGCGCCGCTGGCGGCAAGCCTGATCCAGATGGCGATTTCCCGCGCCCGCGAATTCGAGGCCGATCGCGGCGGAGCCGAGATTTCGGGCGATCCCGCCGCGTTGGCTTCGGCCTTGCAGAAGATCGAGGCCTATGCGCGCGGCGTACCGTTTCAAGCCGCCGAAGAGCATCCGGCCACGGCGCAGATGATGATTCTCAACCCTCTGCATGGCGGCGGCATCGCCAAACTGTTCAGCACGCACCCGGCCACCGAGGAGCGTGTCGCGCGTTTGATGCAGATGGCCCAGACCGGCACGGCGCGGGCCTGGCAAGGCTGAAGGCACGGGTCCTGACAAGGCAAAGGCCCGGCAGGCCGCAAGGCTTGCCGGGCTTTTGTGAGCGCCCGCTGCGCGCGCCTACCAGCGCCGCCCGAATCGCAGCCCTTCGAGCGCACTGTCGATGATGACCCCGGCGATGCTGTAGAGAATCGACCCGAGCAGCGCCGCGCCGAAGCTGCGCACATGAAAACCGTCGATCACGCCCGAAGCCGCGTAGAACATCGCGGCGTTGAGCACGAACAAAAACAGCCCGAGGGTCAGGATGGTGATCGGCAGGGTGAGGATGAACAGAATGGGCCGCACCAGCGCATTGAGCAGACCGATGAACAGCGCCGCCCACATGGCCGCGCCAAAACCGGCGACCTGCACGCCGCCGTAGAGATAGGCCACGGCCAGCAGGGCGCAGGCGGAAAGCAGCCACTTCAGCAGGAGTTTGAGCATGGTTTGCTACCTCTTTATCTTTAGCGCGTTGCCGCCATCCGTTTGGCCAACTCGGCCGCCAGTCCGGTGTAGCTGGCCGGCGTCAGCGCGAGCAGGCGCTCGCGGTCGTTTTCGGGCAGGTCCAGCTCTTCGATGAAGGCACGCATCGAGTCTGCAGTGATGGCCTTGCCGCGGGTCAGTTCCTTGAGCTGCTCGTAGGGGTTGGGCAGGCCGTGCCGGCGCATGACGGTCTGTACCGGCTCGGCCAGCACTTCCCAGGCGTTGTCGAGATCTTCTTGCAGCCGCTGAGGATGGACCAGCAGCTTGTCGAGCCCGCGCAGCAGAGAGTCCCAGGCGAGCACGCCGTGGCCCAGCGCCACGCCCATATTGCGCAACACCGTCGAGTCGGTCAGGTCGCGCTGGAAACGCGAGATGGGCAGCTTGTCGCTGAGGTGACGCAGCAGCGCGTTGGCGATGCCCAGATTGCCCTCGGCATTCTCGAAGTCGATGGGATTGACCTTGTGCGGCATGGTGGACGAACCGATCTCGCCCGCCAGGGTTTTCTGCTTGAAATAGCCCCAGGAGACATAGCCCCAGATGTCTCGGCTGAGGTCGATGAGCAGGGTGTTGGTGCGGGCGATGGCATCGAACAGCTCGGCCATGGCGTCGTGCGGCTCGATCTGGATGGTGTAGGGGTTGAAGCGCAGGCCCAGCGACTCGACCACCTTGCGCGAGAACGCCTCCCAGTCCACCTCGGGGTAGGCCGCCAGATGCGCGTTGTAGTTGCCCACAGCCCCGTTCATCTTGGCGCTCAGTTCGACCGATTCGATGGCCGCCATGGCGCGCTGCAGGCGATAGGCGACGTTGGCGAATTCCTTGCCCAGGGTGGTGGGGCTGGCGGTCTGGCCGTGGGTGCGCGACAGCATGGGCTGTTCGGCCAGCTCGGCGGTGAGGTCGAGCAGCCGGCGCAGCACGCGCTGCAGCAAGGGCATGACGACCTCGCGGCGCGCGCCCGCGAGCATCAGGCCGTGCGCGGTGTTGTTGATGTCTTCGGAGGTGCAGGCGAAGTGGAAGAACTCGGCGTGCCGATGCACCTCGGGCATGTCGGCCGTCTGCGCCTTGAGCCAGTATTCCACCGCCTTGACGTCGTGGTTGGTGGTGCGCTCGATGGCCTTGATCTCGGCGGCCTGCGCGCTGCCGAATCCGGCGACCAGGCCGCCCAGCGCGTCGCGGGCTGCGGGCGACAGCGCGGGAAACTCGGCCAAGCCGAGATCGGACAGGCCGATGAACCAGGCCACTTCGACCTGCACGCGGCTGCGCATCAGCCCGGCCTCGGACAAATGCGGGCGCAGCGCGTCGACCTTGGCGGCATAGCGCCCGTCCAAGGGCGAGAGCGCGTCCAGGGTGGACAGCGCAACGGATGGCGGGGTGGGGTTCATACTCATGCCGCCATTGTAGGAAGGCGGCGCACAGTGGCCAGGAGACTGTCGGGCTTGGGGCGCGGAAAGCGAAAAAGGGAGGTGTGAATGCCATGTGGCGACGGATTTGCAGCCCGCGATCCCCAAGCCCGACGGGCTCCTGAGCCGGTTGATATACTGAATCAACCATCTTTCGCAGCATCTGAACATGAAACTCATCGGCTCCCTGACCAGTCCCTACGTGCGCAAGGTGCGCATCATGCTGGCCGAGAAAAAAATCGACGCCAAGTGGGAAGAGGAAAACGTCTGGTCAGACACGACGCAGATCGGGCGCTTCAACCCGCTGGGCAAGGTGCCCTGTCTGGTGCTCGACGACGGCGAGACGATTTTCGATTCGCGCGTGATCGTCGAATACCTCGACACCCTCACGCCCGTGGGAAAGCTCATTCCCGCAGGCGGGCGCGAGCGCGCCGAAGTGCGCACCTGGGAGGCTCTGGCCGACGGCGTGATGGACGCCGCGGCCACGGCCCGGCTGGAACAGACCTGGCAGGGGCGTACCGAAGCGCAGCGCAGCCCGGCGTGGATCGCGCGGCAGTTGGGCAAGGTGGAATCGGGCATCAAGGCCATGTCGAATGGTCTGGGAGACAAGCCGTTTTGCTGCGGCAACCACCTCACCCTGGCCGACATCGCCGTCGGCGCGGCGCTGGGTTATGTGGTGTTCCGTTTTCCCGATCTGGCCTGGCAGCAGCAGTATCCCAATCTGGCCAGGCTCTACGACAAGCTGATGCAGCGCCCGTCGTTCCGCGACACCGCGCCGCCGCAAGGCTGAACGGCGTCAAGCGCTACGTCGGCTGCGCCGTCTGCAGCAGCCAGCGCAGCGCCAGCTCGGCAGCCTGCAGTCGCACCCTGGCCCGGTCGCCCTCGAACAGCGCGTGACGGGTTTCGCCGTGCACGGCGTCACCCGCTCCCCAGGCCAGTCCGAACCACACCGTGCCGACGGGTTTTTGCGGCGTGCCGCCGCCCGGCCCGGCGATACCGGTGATGGCCACGGCGACTTCCACCCCCGCGCGTTGCCGCGCGCCAATCGCCATCGCGCGGGCGACCTCCGGGCTCACCGCACCGACCTGGGCGAACAGGGCAGGGTCCACCCCGAGCAGCTCGGATTTGGCGGCGTTGCTGTAGGTGACAAAACCCCGGTCGAACCAGTCGCTCGATCCGGCCACACTGGTGAGCGCCGCCGAGACCAGCCCGCCGGTGCAGGACTCCGCAGTCGCCAGCCGCCAGCCGCGCAGTCGATAGGCCGCGCCGACACCTTCGGCCAGGCGGCAGAGTGTGTCCAAGTCAAGGGGGGTCATGGGCTCAGACCCAGGCGTACAGACGAATGCCCAGCGCCATGACCAGCAGCGTGAACGCCGCGGCGATCAAGTCGTCGAGCATGATGCCAAATCCGCCTTTCACATGGCGGTCGGCCCAGCCCACGGCCAGCCATTTGCCCGCATCGAATGCGCGAAACAGCAGAAATGCGGCCAGTTGTTCCGCCCAGCCTGCGGGGGTGACGAGCAGCAGCACCAGCCAGAAGGCGATGATTTCGTCCCACACCACCGGCGAAGCGTCTTCCAGACCCAGGGCGCGCGAGGTATGGCCGCAGGCCCAGATGCCCACCACGGCGCCGATGCCGATGACCACGGCCCACACCAGCGGTCCCAGCCAGAGCGACAGCAGCGCGTAGCTGGCCCAGGCGAACAGCGTGCCCGCAGTGCCCGGCGCAATGGGCGACAGCCCGCTGCCGAAACCCAGCGCGAGCACATGCAGGGGATTGCGCCACATGAAGCGCCACGAAGCGCCTCGTGCGACGGTGGGAATGGGGTTGGAGGCGGTCATGGTGTCAAGGCATGCGGAAATGGTCGAAACCCGCATAGACATTGTCCAACACCTGTCCGCTTGCGTCGATCAGCCGCAGGCCCGGTTCGGCGTCGATGCGGCCGATGCGGGTGACGGGCGTGATGGCCTGCGCCGCGGCCACCGTCACCGCGGCGCGCGCAGCGGGTGGCGCGGTGAACAACAGCTCGTAATCGTCGCCGCCCGCAAGTTGGCACAGGCGGCGGCGCATCAAAGGCTGGTCGCGCAGGGATGCGCTGGCCGGGCAATCGTCCGCCTGAACGACTGCGCCCACCCGGCTTTGGCGCAGGATGTGGCCGAGGTCGGCAAGCAGCCCGTCGGACACATCGATGGCGGCGTGTGCCAGACCGCGCAGCGCCAGACCGAGCGTCACGCGCGGTGTGGGACGGTCCATGCGGAGAAAAGTCGCCGCCTGCGTCGGGGCATCCAGCGCCCATTCGCCCAGGCGATGGCCCAGCGCCAGCCGGGCGTCGCCCACCGTGCCCGAGACCCAAAGGTCGTCGCCGGGCTGCGCGCCGCTGCGCAACAGCGCCTGACCGCGGGGTACGAGCCCCAGCACGGTGAGGCAGAGGTTGCGCGGGCCGCGGGTGGTGTCGCCGCCGATCAGTTCGATGTCGTGGGCGTCGGCCAGGGCGAACAAGCCGCGGGCGAAGCCTTCGAGCCAGCGTGCATCGGCCTCGGGCAGGGCCATCGCCAGGGTGAAGGCGTGCGGCCTTGCGCCCACGGCGGCCAGATCCGACAGGTTGACCGCCAGCGCCTTGTACCCCAGAGCCTCGGGGTCGGCGCCGGGCAGGAAATGTCGGCCCTCCACCAGCATGTCGCTGGAAATGGCCAGTTGCTCGTCCGCTGCGGGCGCGGGCAGCAAGGCGCAGTCGTCGCCCACACCGAGGAAGGCGCGGCGCGCAGGACGGGTGAAGTAGCGGGCGATGAGATCGAATTCGCCAAGCGGTGCGGTCATGGAAAGGTTGTGCCGTTGGAGATGTTTTGCGCGCCATGTTCGCATAACCGTGCGTCGGCAGGCTCCTACAATGCTTGCTTCCCGTGCGGCGACAAGATGCGAAACGTTCACGACGGCCGCGTGAGGAGGAGACTTCATGTCCAGCCCCGAAGACACCCAGGCCAAGCTGCGCCAGGCCGCGCTCGAGTACCACGAGTTTCCCCGCCCCGGCAAACTGGCGGTCATCGCCACCAAGCAGTTGTCCAATCAGCGCGATCTGGCGCTGGCGTATTCGCCGGGCGTGGCCTCGGCCTGCGAGGAAATCCACGCGCATCCCGACGATGCGTTCCGCTACACCGCGCGCGGCAACCTCGTGGCCGTCATCAGCAACGGCACGGCAGTGCTGGGGCTGGGCGACATCGGCCCGCTGGCGGCCAAGCCGGTGATGGAAGGCAAGGCGGTGCTGTTCAAGAAGTTCGCGGGCATCGACGTGTTCGACATCGAAGTGAACGAAAAAGACCCGGCCAGGCTGGTCGAGATCATCACCGCGCTAGAGCCCACCTTCGGCGGCATCAACCTCGAAGACATCAAGGCGCCGGAGTGCTTCGAGGTCGAGCGCAAACTGCGCAAGCGCATGAACATTCCGGTGTTCCATGACGACCAGCATGGCACGGCCATCATCGTCGGCGCGGCCATTCTCAATGGACTGAAGGTGGTGGGCAAGGACATCGCGCAGGTCAAGCTGGTGTGCTCCGGCGCGGGCGCGGCGGCGCTGGCCTGCCTGAACCTGCTGGTCGATCTGGGGCTGCGGCGCGAGAACGTCTGGGTCAGCGACCTGGCCGGCGTGGTGTATGCGGGCAGGACCGAGCTGATGGACGAGGACAAGCGCCGCTTCGCTCAAGCGACCACGGCCCGCACCCTGGCGGAGATCATCGACGGCGCGGACGTGTTTCTCGGGCTGTCGGCCGGCGGCGTGCTCAAGCCCGAGTATGCGCAGCGCATGGCCGACAAGCCCATCATCCTGGCGCTGGCCAACCCCAATCCGGAAATCCTGCCGGAAGAGGCGCGCGCGGTGCGGCCCGATGCCATCATCGCCACGGGCCGGTCTGACTATCCGAACCAGGTCAACAACGTGCTGTGTTTTCCCTACATTTTCCGCGGCGCGCTCGACAGCGGCGCCACCACCATCACCGCGGAGATGGAGGTGGCCGCGGTGCAGGCCATCGCCGAGCTGGCGCAGGCCGAGCAGAGCGACGTGGTGGCGGCCACCTATGTGGGCGAGCCGCTGCGCTTCGGGCCGGACTACCTGATCCCCAAACCCTTCGATCCGCGGCTGATGATCAAGATCGCCCCGGCCGTGGCCGAGGCGGCGGCCAAAAGCGGCGTAGCGCGACGCCCCATCGCCGATCTGGACGCCTACCGAGACAGCCTGCAGCAGTTCGTCTATCAGTCCGGTGCGCTGATGCGGCCGATGTTCAGCATCGCCAAGAAAGCGGCGAAAAAGCGCATCGTCTATGCCGAGGGCGAGGATGAACGCGTGCTGCGCGCGGTGCGCGTGGTCGTCGACGAGCATCTGGCCCGTCCCATCCTGGTGGGCCGACCGGCGGTGATCGCACAGCGCATCGAGCGTTTCGGCCTGCGGCTGGAACAGGGGCGCGATTTCGACGTGGTCAACACCGATCACGACGAGCGCTACCGCGACTTCTGGCAAACCTACCACCAGCTCGCCGGACGCAAGGGCGTGACCCCGGCGATGGCCAAGATCGAAATGCGCCGCCGCCTCACCCTCATCAGCTCGATGATGCTGCACAAGGGCGAGGCCGACGGCATGTTGTGCGGCACCTGGGGCCATACGCATATCCATCTGCACTACATCGACCAGGTCATCGGCCGCCGCCCCGGCGCCGATGTGTACGCGGCGATGAACCTGCTGGTGCTGCCGGGGCGGCAGGTCGCACTCGTGGACACGCATGTCAACATCGATCCCACAGCCGCCGAAATCGCCGAGATCACCCGCATGGCGGCACAGGAGCTGCGCCGCTTCGGCATCATGCCCAAGGTCGCGCTGCTGTCGCATTCCAACTACGGTTCTTCGAACGCGCCCAGCGCGGTGAAAATGCGCGAGGCGCTGGCGCTGCTGCGTCAGCACGAGCCCGATCTGGAAGTTGACGGCGAAATGCAGGGCGACACCGCGGTCGATCCCGTGCTGCGTGCCGGTCTGCTGGCCGAATCGACCCTGAATGGCGAGGCCAACCTGTTGGTTTTCCCCGATCTGGACGCGGCCAATATTTCCTACAACCTGCTCAAGGCCACCGCAGGCAACAACATCGCCATCGGACCCATTCTGCTGGGGGCGGCCAGGCCGGTCCATATCCTCACCGCATCGAGCACCGTGCGCCGCATCGTCAACATGACCGCACTCACCGTCGCCGAAGCCAATCTCTGAGTGCCCCTCTCAAGAAAACGCCGGGCCGCCCCAAGTTTTCTTGACCCCCACGGGGGGCGGGTCGGCGAGCCGACCCTGGGGGCGCTCATGAAGATCACGCAAACCTGCGCCGACCCAACATCTGCGGAAAAGCTGCAGCGGCAAAGCCTGCCTAAAAAATAGGCGAATCCTTGTGTTTTCGTGGCGATTTCGCTACGATCCTTCCCTTGTCGAAACAAGCAGGCGGCTCTCTGGCGGTGAGCAACCGCCCGTCATCTGCCTGCCTGTTCAACGCTTTATCGCATTTCAACACATCAGCGTCCATTAGCCTCATGAGAAAACGCAGGGCCGCCCCAAGTTTTCTCATCCCCCTCGGGGGGCCTGACGCGAACGCGGCAGGTCTGGGGGCGCTCTCATTGGCCTCCACCCGCGCACAAACACGCGCTGCAGCATGAATTGCCGGTGCATTCGCTCTACGCTGCGCTCCCTGTTTCTGACGGGGCTCCTGCTCGTCACGCTGCCGTTCCTGGCACCGGGCGGGTTGCAAGCCCTGCCCTGCGCACAGGCCCGCGAAACACCGCATCGATCCCTCCCGGCGTCGGAAATTCCTGTCGTCGCGGTCGCCGATCTGCCGGTGCAGGCGCGAGACGTTTTGAGACGCATCGAACAAGGCGGCCCGTTCGAGGGATACAAGGACGGCATCATTTTTGGAAACTATGAGCGGCTTTTGCCCTCGAAACCTCGCGGTTATTACCGTGAATATACCGTCCCGACTCCAGGCGCCCGAAACCGGGGGGCGCGCCGCATCGTATGCGGTGGGGCCAAGCACCATCCGGAAGTTTGTTACTACACCCATGATCACTATGCCAGTTTCCGACGCATCGCTCCATGATGCCGATCCCGCCGTACTGCTCAAATCGGTGCGGCCCAATATCGTGCAGTCGATCCGGGCTTACCGTGTCGCTCAGTTGCAAGAGGCAGCCGAGGCGACCGGCCAGCATTTTCTCTATGCCAACCTCGCCGAGGCGACCACCAAGCAGGAAGTGCTGGAGACGATCGCGCGCTCCTTCCTGTTCCCGAAGCATTTCGGCAAGAACCTCGACGCCCTGCACGATTGCCTGACCGACGTGGTGCACGGCAGCGGACCGCAGCCCGGTTTCGTCGTCGTGCTCGAACAGTTGCCGGCGACGCAGCGATTCGACAAGGAGGCGCGCGAGACCCTGCTCGATGTGTTCCGCGACGCGGCCGATTTCTGGGCGGAGCGTGGCATTGCCTTCAGGGTCTTCTATTCTTTTCTGTAACCCGCACTCCTGGCCGGAAGGAGATGCGGGGCGAAGCGGGGCCGGCATCCAGTATCGAGACCATCGAGGTCAGCACGCCGTGGGAAGGGGCCTGGGCGCAACTCGTGGTTTGATGCGTCTTGGTTTTCGCAGCGTTGGAAATGGCGCAGGACACAGCGGAGTCTTGCGCCATTTTTTATGCCGCTGAGGGAAGCGACTGGGCCAGCGCGACGTACTCGTCTGTGCTGACTTCTTCGGCGCGGCGCTGCAGATCGAAGTCGCCGCCATAGCCCTGCGCGTCGAGCCAGGGCCCGAGGCTGTGTCGCAGCAGCTTGCGCCGCTGGGAGAACGCCGCAGTCACCAGTGCGGAAAGCCGTTTTCTATCGAGCTGCGGCAACTCCTGCGCGGGCAGCGGGATCATGCGCACCACCGCCGAATCGACTTTGGGCGGCGGGTCGAAGGCTTCGGGCGGCACATCGAGCAAATGGGCCATGCGGTAGCGCCATTGCAGCATGACCGACAGCCGGCCGAAATCACGACCGCCGGGCGAGGCCACCATGCGGTCGATCACCTCTTTCTGCAGCATGAAGTGCTGGTCCCGCACTCGCTCGGCCGCGTCCAGGAGATGGAACAGCAGCGGCGTGGAAATGTTGTAGGGCAGGTTGCCGACCAAGCGCAGGCCGGCGCCCAGGGTGGCGAAATCGAAAGCGAGCGCATCGGCCTCGATCAGCTCCACCTTGTCGGGTGCCAGCCGACGCCAGCGCGCAGCGAGGTCGCGGTCGATTTCTATCGCCGTGAGGCGGGGAATGCGCTGCAACAGGGCCTGAGTCAAGGCGCCCAGGCCAGGGCCGATTTCCACCAGGCGGTCGCCTTCCTCTGGGGCTATGCAGTCGACGATGCCCTGGATGATCTGCGGGTCGATCAGAAAATGCTGGCCGAACCGCTTGCGCGCCACGTGCGTGGTCTGCGCCGCCGCACGCGGCCGGGCTGGCGGGCGCTTCATGCCGCGCTGCGTGGCTCGGCAGACCAGACTGAGGCGTCAGTCATTTTCGGGGATGTGCACATAGGTGCGCTCGCGCACATCGCGCACCAGATCGTCGAAGTCTTCCGCGGCCTTCTGACGCTGCAGCACTTCGCGCGCCAGCGCGCGCTTCTGCGACGCTTCGAGCGGACGCACGGCGCGGTCCACCAGTTGCAGCAGCACGACCTTGTTGCCCATGACGATGGGCGCGGAGACGTCGCCCGGATTGAGATGCTGCAACGCGGCATCGAGCACGGGGTCGAGCTGTCCGGGCAGCACCCAGCCCAGCTCGCCTCCCTTGTCCGCAGTGACCGGGTCTTGCGAGAGTTCACGGGCTTTTTCGCTGAACTTCACCTTGCCGGCCTGCACGGCCTGGGCGATGGCATCGAGCTCGGACTTGGCGCGCAGGCGCTGGGCGTCGGTGCCGGCGTTGAGCACGATTTCGCGCACTTCGCTCTGCATGGCGGTGGTGGGCGCAGCCGCTTCGCCGCTGACCTGCAGCAGCTTGAGAATGTGGAAGCCGGCCGCGCTGCGGATCACGGGGCTGATCTGCCCCGGTTGCAGGTTGCGCACGGTGTCGACAAACAAGCCGGGCCAGCGATCCGCCGGGCGCATGCCCAGATCGCCGCCATGCTTGGCTCCCTCGCCCTGCGAGTCTTGTTTTGCGATCTGGGCGAAATCGGCGCCCGCCTTGAGCTGGGCGTCGATGGCGTCGATTTTCTGCTTGACGGCAGCCACCTGTTCGGGGCTGGCATTCTGCGGCACGGGCAGGAAGATTTGCGCGATCTCATAGGCCGCCTGCGGACTGGCGGCCGCAGCATCCTGTTTGGACAGGAACTCGTCGATCTGGCTCTCGGAAATGTGCGGCAGTTGCGCCATGGTGCGCTCGCGCAGGCGGCTGATGAGAATTTCGCGCTGGAGCTGGTCGCGGTAAGTGGTCCAGCCCATGCCTTCCTTTTCCACGGCACGGCGCAATTCGGCCACGGTCATCTTGTTGTTGCTCGCCACCTGGGCGATGGCGCGCTCCAGCGTGTCCTTGCTCACGCCCATGCCGATCTGCTGGGCATATTGCGCCAGCGCCAGTTCGTCGATCATCTGGTTGAGCACCTGGCTGCGAAGCTGGGCAATGGGTGGCAGGGTGGCACCCGCGGCCTGCGCCTGCTGGCGCGTGGCCTCGACCCGCAACTGCAGGTCGTAGTCGGTGATGACCTGATTGCCGACGATGGCGGCGATGCCATCGCTGCTGCGCGCACTGCCGAAAGTGGAGGGCAGCGCGGGCGGTGCGGCCATCGGCGGCGCAGTGGCCGCTGCCGGTGCGGGCGCCGACAGTCCGGCGCCCGCACCGGGCGGCAGCCGCAAACCCTGCGCCTGCGCACAGACGGCCAGTGAGGCCAGCATCATCACCAGCAGGGCGCTTGGCAAAAGGGTTTTATTCATAGTTCGAGAAGCGGCTCGGGGGCGCGTTGGATTGCTTGAGGATTTGGTAGCCGGGGATATTCTGCTTGAGCGCCGACAGCGGATTGTTGCCCAGCCGGGAAAAGCCGACGAGTTCGAGCTGGAAAAGAATGCGGGTGTAGGCCGTGGCCTGGGTGAGCGAGTTGCGCTGCACCACGATGCGGCCGACCCAGCAGCCGCCGTCGTACTCGAAGCCCAGCAGGCCGTCGTTGAAGCGTTTGTCCTGAATGCTGTAGTTGGCCTGCCCGACCGAATACCAACGCCGGCTGAGCTGCCACTGCCAGGCGGTGTTGATGTAGCGCAGCGGAATCTGACCCGACGCGGCGCTTTGGTACAGGTAGCTGGTGCTGAGGGTCTTGTACGGGCCAGGCGACCAGCGCGCGCCTGCGGCGATCTGCTGGGTTTGCTTCAGCCGCATGTTGTATTGCAGCGCGGCATCCGCGCTCCAGTGCGCGCCGAGATTGGCGCTGGCCAGCGCGAAGGTGTCGTTCAACCCGGCGGGAATCGGGCCGCCGCCGAGTGTGACGCGCTGCGGCGAGAACAGCACGCGCTGCGCGAGCGTCAGCCGCCCGAGTTCGACGCCGGTTTGCGGATCGAGCAGGCGCGAGGTGACGCCGGCGGTCAGGTTGTTGGCGTCGGCGATGCGGTCATTGCCCGAGAACACGTTGTCGGTGTAGATGGTCGACAGGTTCAGGTCGAGGTCGGCGCTGTCGAAGTTAGGCAGGTTCTGCTGGTTGCGATACGGCGTGTAGACGTAATAGAGCCGCGGCTCCAGCGTCTGCCTGAGCGCGCGGCCGAACAGCGAAGTGGGGCGCTCGAACACCAGACCGCTGTCGAGGCTGAAGGTCGGCACGGCGCGATCGACGGTGGTGGCGCCGCCCGGCATCGGCGTGTCGGTGACGTAGCGGGTGAAGTTGAAAGACAGTCTGGGCGTGATGAAACCGCCGGGGCGCACCAGCGGATAGCTGATCTGCGGGTTGAGGTAGAGACGGTCGCCCGAGATCGCCGTGGGGTTGGTGAAGCGGGTGAGCGCCGAGTCGAACTGCCAGGAGAGGCCGCTGTAGTTCGCGCTCTGCAGATGGGTGTAGAGCTGCGGCTGCTGGTTGTACGGCACGGCGATGGGGGCGCTCGCGTTCTGCAGCGTCTGCCAGCGGTTCACGCTGAGCTGCAGATAGCCCAGCGGCAGGCCATAGGTCAGACTGGCCTGCTGCGGCAGGGTGCGGTTGGAGCCGATGACCGGGTTGACGCTGCCGAAGTCCTGCCACCAGTTGTCGTCGGATACGCGCTGGTAGTTCAGCGCATAGCTCAGGCCGGGACCCAGGCCGCCGTTTTGCTGCACATAACCCGCCCAGCGGCTGTTGCCGTTATCGCTGCTGTCGGAGGGCAGCAGGTCGAACTGACTGCGCCCGGAATAGTTGGGCTGCAGCCAGCGCGCCGCGACGCTGCCCATGAAGCCGCGACGCAGAATCACCCTCGGGGTGAGCGTGGCATCGTAATTGGGCGCGATGTTCCAGTAATACGGCACGGCGAGGTCGACGCCGTTGCGGCTGTCCACGCCCAATGTGGGCGGCAGCCAGCCGGACTTGCGTGCATCGCTCAGCGGAAAGCTGGCGTAGGGCAGCGGCAGAATGGTCGCGCCCTTGAACACCACCCGCGCATCGCGCGCCACGCCGGTGTTGTCCGCCAGATTCAGGTCGAGATGCGTGGCCTGGACGAACCAGTCCACCGGGCTGGCGGTGCAGGTGGTGTAGGTGGCGTTGTCCGCCTGCAGGTGATCTCGGCCGAGGAAGTCGATGTTGTCGGCGTGACCGTGCCCCTGGGTGATGCGGAAGTAATAGTCCGCATCGGGCATCTGGCCGCGGTAGGTGTCGAGCTGCATGCGCAGCGCAGGTCCTGTGAACAGATTGCCGTCGCGCAGCACGCGCACATTGCCGTTGGCCACGGCCTCGTTCTCGACGAAGTAATAGCGCAGGCGGTCGGTCTTGATGACCACGCTGTGCTTGCGCAACTGCACATCGCCTGTGGCGTGGACATAGACGTTGTTCTGCCCGGTGATCTTGTCGGCGATGACGAACAGCGGTTCGAACGCCTGCGCCTGGGCGGGCAGGTATGGCAGCAGATCCAGGCTGGGCGTGAGCTGCAGCGGGGCAGACGTGTCGGCTGCGGCCGCCGCCTCCTGAGCCTGCGCTGCGGCATCGCAGCCCAGTGCGAGCGCCAGCGCCAGCATCAGGGGGGCTAGGCGCGGAGGGCTGGGCAGCGGCTGGGGAAAAGACACGGGGATCGGGGGCGCAGGGCAGTCGCTTGATGGTGCTGTGGTCGGCTATTGGCAGCTCGAGCCAAGGCCAGACATTCGGGCCGCTCGCAGCGATGCCTAAAATGCCAGCGGATTATAGGGAGAGCCTTCCTCCCGATTCGTCGGCCCCGTTCCATGTCCGTCACCGATCCCAACGCCCGCGCGCAGGCCCTGCAGCATTGGCTGCAAGGCGTCGCTGCGGCGCACCCTCTCCAGCCCGAAACCCTGCAGCCCGCGTCCAGCGACGCCAGCTTTCGCCGCTATTTCCGCGTCCGGGCCGACGAGGGCTCGCTGATCGTGATGGACGCGCCGCCGCCGATGGAAAACGTGCGGCCCTTCGTGCGCGTCTCCCAACTGCTCGCCGATGGCGGGGTGCAGGTGCCTCGGGTTCTGGAACAGGACGTGGACCAGGGTTTTCTGCTGCTCACCGATCTGGGACAGACCACCTATCTGCAGGCCATCTCCGCCCGGCACGAGCGCGCCGACGGCCTGATGCGCGACGCGCTGGGCGCGCTGGTCACGCTGCAGCGCATCGACGGCGCGGGTGTCGTGCCGACCTACGACGCGGCGCTGCTGCGGCGCGAGCTCGATCTGTTCCCCGAGTGGTTCGTGCAGCGTCACCACGGCCATGCCCTGACCGAAGCGCAGCGCGCCGCACTGCAGGACATTTTTTCCGCGCTGATCGCCAACAACCTGGCGCAGCCACGGGTGCTGGTGCACCGCGACTGGCACAGCCGCAATCTGATGGTCACGCCCGAGCGCAATCCCGGCGTGCTCGACTTCCAGGATGCGGTGATCGGCCCGATCACCTACGACCTGGTCTCGCTGCTGCGCGACGCCTACATCGCCTGGCCCGAAGAGCAGCAGCTCGACTGGGCCATCCGCTATTGGGAGCGCGCCCGCAAGTCCGGGCTGCCGGTGGCGCCCGATGCCGCCGACTTCTACCGCGACCTCGACTGGATGGGCCTGCAGCGCGCGCTCAAGGTGCTGGGCATATTCGCGCGGCTGCACCACCGCGACGGCAAGGCGCAATACCTGCGCGACCTGCCCGTGGTGCTGCAGCACACCCGGCTGGTGGCCGCGCGTTACGGCGCCTTCAAACCGCTTTTACGACTGCTCGACCAGATCGAGCAACGCAGCCCGCTGGTGGGCTACACCTTTTGAACGATCTGCCCATGCGCGCCATGATTCTTGCGGCGGGTCGCGGTGAGCGCATGCGGCCCCTCACCGACGCGACGCCCAAACCGCTGCTGGCCGTGGGCGGCAAACCGCTGATCGTCTGGCAGATCGAACGACTGGCCGCGGGCGGCTGGCGCGACCTCGTCATCAATACCGGCTGGCTGGGAGAGCAGATTCCCGCCGCGCTGGGCGATGGCGCGGCCTGGGGCGTGCGCCTGCGCTACTCGGTGGAGCCGGCGCAGGCCTATGAGACCGGCGGCGGCATCGCCACGGCCCTGCCCTTGCTGGGCGATGCGCCCTTTGTCGTCGTCAGCGCCGACATCTACACCACTTTCGACTACGCCCGGCTGCAAGCGGCGGCGCGGATCATCGCCGCCGATCCGCAGCGCACCGCGGCGCACCTCGTGCTCACGCTCAACCCCGGGCACAACCCGGGCGGCGACATGGCGCTGGACGCGCAGGGCCGCATCCGACGCGAGGGCGAGCGGCTGAACTACGGCAATATCGGCGTGTTCCATCCCGCGCTGTTCGCCGGGCAACCAAGGCAGCAGGCGTGGAAGCTGTTTCCCTGGCTCTACGCGGCAGCCGATGCCGGACGGGTGAGCGGTGAAGTGTTCAGCGGCCCCTGGCACAACGTCGGCACGCCCGAGCAGTTGGCCGAGCTGGATGCGCAATGGCGCGGCCTGGACTAGGCTTTCGTTCACACATTCCTTTTCGCACTCTCCGATGCCCGATTCCAACCTGCTCGTCCGCTGCGCCACGCGCCGCGCCGAAGTCGTGCGCCAGCTCGCCGCCGCGGGCGGTGGCGTGGCGCTGCTGCCCACCGCGCCCGAGGCGCTGCGCAACCGCGACGCCGACTATCCCTATCGTCACGACAGTTATTTTTACTACCTCACCGGCTTCACCGAACCGCACAGCCTGCTGGCGCTGCAGGCAGGGGCCGACGGCAGCAGCCGCAGCGTGCTGTTCTGCCGCGACAAAAACGAGGAGCGTGAAATCTGGGACGGTTTCCGCTGGGGGCCGGACGCCGCGCGCGAGGCCTTCGGTTTCGATGCGGCGCTGTCCATCGACAGCCTCGACGCCGAGCTACCCAAGATGCTCGCCGACCAGCCCGCCGTGTGGCGCCCCTTCGCCGTGCAGTCGGGGTTCGAAACTCAGGTGGAACGCTGGCTGAATGCCGTTCGCGCCCAGGCGCGCAACGGCATCACGGCGCCGCGCACCCAGCACGATCTGTGCGCCATCCTCGACGAGATGCGGCTGTTCAAGGACGCCTACGAGCTCGACGTGATACGGCGCGCAGCAAGCATTTCCGCGCAGGGCCACATCCGTGCCATGCAGGCCAGCCGCCGCGGCCTGCGCCAGCCGCCGCCGCAGGGACTGCGCGAATACCACCTTGAAGCCGAACTGCTCCACGCCTTCCGCCAGGGCGGATCGCAAGCCCCGGCCTATGGCTCCATCGTCGCCGCGGGCGCCAATGCCTGCGTGCTGCACTACCGCGCCGGCGACGCCCCCGTGCGCGCGGGCGATCTGGTGCTGATCGACGCCGCCTGCGAACTCGACGGCTACGCCAGCGACATCACCCGCACCTTCCCGGCGAACGGCCGCTTCTCCGGAGCGCAGCGCGCGCTCTACGACGTGGTGCTGGCCGCGCAAGCGGCGGCGCTTGAGGCCAGCGTGCAAGGCGCGCGCTTCACCGATCCACACGAAGCCGCGCTGCGCATTCTGGCGCAGGGCCTGCTCGATCACGGCCTGATTGCGCGCGACACCGCCCCCGATGTGGACGCCGTCATCGCCACCGGCGCCTACAAGCGCTTCTACATGCACCGCACCAGCCACTGGATGGGCATGGACGTGCACGACTGCGGCGACTATGCCGAACCGGGCGAGGCCGCCGAAATCCAGCCCGACGGCAGCCGCAAGCGCCCGGCGCGCATCCTGCGCGAGGGCATGGTGCTCACCATCGAGCCGGGTCTGTACGTGCGCGCAGCCGCCGATGTGCCCGCAGCCTTTCGCGGCATCGGCATCCGCATCGAAGACGACATCGCCGTGCGTTCTGGCGGCCAGCGCTGCGAGGTGCTCACCGCGGCGGCGCCCAAGACCGCAGAGCAAATCGAAGACCTCATGCGGGACTGATAGGCAGGAACCGAGGCGCAGAACAAGGCGACACGAACCGCCCCGCAGCTTCAGCCCTGCAAGCGCATCATCAACTCGCGCGTCGCGCCCTCGGCGCTGTTTTTGAGCGCGAGGGCTTCTTTCATATGCGCCACGGCATTGCCGACTTCGCCTTGATCGATTTGCAGCAAGGCATTGAGCAGAAGGTCTGACGCCTGCTCCAGGGTCTGCGAGGCACTATGCAGTGTCGAAGCGATTTCATCCATGTCCAGCATGACAATCTCCCGATGAAGGCAGGTGAATCCGCACTTTGACAGCAAAACATGAAAGCGCGGTGAAAGTTGACGGATCGGCAGGGGCAAACCGAACTGGAGCCTGGCATGAAAGAAACAGCAGAAGGAAGAAGCGGCCGATGCAAAAACCAGCGTGGGACCACCGCCACCACAGATTACACCACCCGATGCGCCAACGCGGGCAGGCTTTGCCGGTGTCGGGCGATGCGCTCGCGTTCCAGCGTTGCGGTGACCACGGCTTCGCCTTCGGCCTGCATCGCCAGCACCTCGCCCCAGGAATCGACGATCAGGCTGTGACCCCAGGTGCGCCGTCCGTTTTCATGCGTGCCGCCCTGCGCGCTGCCGAGCACATAGGCGAGGTTTTCGATGGCGCGGGCGCGCAGCAGCACCTCCCAATGCTTCTCGCCGGTGGTGTGGGTGAAGGCTGCGGGCAGCAGGAACACATCACAGGGATGGATGGCCCCATCGGGCCGCCGTGACAGCGCCCGGAACAGCTCGGGAAAGCGCAGGTCGTAGCAGATGGCGAGTCCTACGCGCCAGCCTTCGCAGTCGAAGGCCACGGGCTGTGCGCCCGGGGTGATGCTGTCGGCTTCGGCGTAGCGCTCGGCACCGCTCTGGAAGGCGAACAGGTGCATCTTGTCGTAGCGCGCGGCCAGTTCGCCTGCGGGATTGAACACCAGGGTGGTGTTGAGCACGCGATTGGGGTCTGGGCCCTGAAGCGGCAGCGTGCCGCCTGCGATCCACAGGCCCAGGCGGCGCGCGGTGCTGGCGAGAAAGTCCTGAATGGGGCCGCTGCCAGGCTTTTCGCGCACCCGTACCTTGTCGGCATCGGTCTGGCCCATGAGGCAGAAGTATTCGGGCAGCACGGCCAGGCGGGCGCCCTGGGACGCGGCCTGTTCGAGCAGGCTTTGGGCGCGCTGCAGGTTGCTGGCGACGGAGGTGCCGGAAACCATCTGGAGGGCGGCGATTTTCATGGCGGTGCACGCTGGAACTGTCAATGCATCGAAGCTTACGTCAGGGGGCGGCGGGCGTGGTGTCTGCGGGTTTGGAGGCGTTCAGCGCGACTTCGGTGACGGTGGGGGCGACCCAGGTACCGGTGATGTCGTACACATGGGTGAAGGCGCGCGCCAGCGGTTCGCTGGCGATGTATTGCGCCAGAAAGGCGCCCAGGCCGACGACCGGGTTGACCAGCGCATAGGCCAGCGAGGCGGCGCCCGCGTTGATGTTGGGGATGACGACCACGCGCAGGTTCTGCGTCTCGGCGGCCAGATTGGCGCTGCCTTCGATGCGCACCGAGGCGGCCACGCCGCTCATGCGGAAGTCTCGGGTGCTGGCGATGCCACTGTTCACGCCGACGTCGGCGTCGACCTTGTCGAAGGCGAAGCCCGATGAGAACAGATCGCGGAAGTCGAGGGTGAAGCGGCGCGGCAGGCTTTGCAGGCTGAGTACGCCCAGCAGTTTGGCGATGCCGGGGTCGGCCTTGAGAAATTGCCCTTGCCCCAAGTGCAGCCTGAACTGCCCGGTGAGGCTGGGAAAATCGAGGCCGAGCGGCGAACCCAGCCAGGCCAGGTCGCCGTTGATGTCGCCCTTGCCGCCCTTGAGCAGGCCGGGCTTGCCCAGGGTGGCGAGCAGCTTGCCCGCGTCTTGAATGGCGAGCTTGAACTGCATGGACGTGCGCCGCGCGGGCGAGGCGGCGGCGGGGCTGCCGGGCGCGGTGAGCTGCGCGCCCAAGGAGGTCCAGGCGCCGCTGCCGGTGAGCACCCCGCCTTCTCCCGCGAGCTGGAAGTGGGTGAGCTGCCACACCTTGCTGCCATCGACCCGACCGCGGTTGACGGCCTGCACTTCCAGATGGGTGAAGCGGTGGCCGTGCAGTTGGACGTTGTCGGCCGCGATGTCTAGCGCGGGAATGCTCTTGGGCTGCTCGTCGAGCAGGTTTTCCACGTCGGAATCGTCCGACTTGGGCAGGTCGAGCCGCGCCAGCCGGGCGCTGAGGGCGCCGGGGTTGTTGCCGCTGCCGATCTGCCAGCCGATATAGCCCGACATCTGGCGCGAGTTCACATTGGCCTGCAGCAAATCGCCGCTGCGACTGCCGCCGGCGACGACCTGATCGATGACGCGGTGCATCAGGGTGAGGCGGCCGATGTCCAGCGCCGCGGTGGTGGGCAGCAGCCCCATCAGCCCGCGGTCTCCCCCGGCGCGAAACACCATGGGCGTCTGCGCCGAGGTGTCGGGCAGCAGGCGCTTGATCGCAGCCTCCCAGTCGTCGAGATCGAGCAGGGGCAGTTGCACATTGGCCTGCACCCCGGTTGTAGGTTGCGGCAGCGCCGCCTGCGAGCCGATGGCCAGCCCGCCGTTGAGCACGCGGAATTCGGCTGCCGACGAAGGCTGGCCCGTCGGGGCGGGTAGCGGCTCTTCCAGCGCATAGCGGGCGCGGGCGATGCCGCCCAAGTCGATCTGCACCGCATAGCGACGTGCACCATCCCGTCCGGCGGGCAGCGGGGTGCGGGTGTAGAGCAGCGACTCGGGCGCATCGGCGGGCTTGCCAAGCGGCGGCGGCAGCTCGATGGCGGCGCCCGTCAGATTGCTGCGCAGTTCCAGCGTCGCTTCACCCGCGCCGCGCGGCTGGGTGATGCGCAGTGTATAGGGCGCCTGCCCCTTCAAGACCATGCCGAGGGTCTGCATCCATTCGGGCCGGGCGGCGCGCAGACCGGCGCTGCTGAAGCTGCCGCTGGCCTGCAATTGCAGCGGCCCACCGGTTTGCTGGCCGCCGCGCAGGCTCACGGCGCCGCCCAGCACGTCAGGGGCGTTCAAGGCCAGGTTGAAGCCGTCGTGGGTGAAGTTCACCGTGCCGCGCACCTGCTTGAAGCGCGGCAGGTCGGGGCTCCACAGCACGTCCACGCCCTGCAGCGTGGCCTGCCCCTTGACGGTGGCGGCCTTCAGGTCGTCGAGTGGAAGTTGCAGGGCGATGTCCAGCGCCATCGGCCCCTGCGCCTGCACACCGTCGAACACGCCGTCCAGCCGTTGGTTGATCGGGCTGTCGAGCAGATAGCGCAGTGCATCGCCCGCGGGGGCCTGCGCCTTGCCTCGAATGCTCAGCACGCCGTTGTCGAAACTGGGCAGGCGGCCGTTGACCTCGCTCAGGCGCGCGCCATAGGCCCGGGCCGAGGCGTTGCGCACTTCCAGGCTGTGCGAGGTGATGAACAGTTCGCCTTGAACCTGGGTGAGCTCCGGCCATTCGGCGTTGGCGTGCACGCTGGCGGCACTGGCGGTCTGTCCCGGCGGCAGCAGGCCGCGCGGCGCGTAATTGAACACGCCGTTTTCGATCTGCGCATTCACCTCGAACTGGCCGGGATAGCGGCCGGCCTTGTCCGGGACGTCGAAGGGAAAATCGTCCAGCGGCCCCTTGACGACGAAATCCACCCGCCGCGCGCTGCCCGCGGCGATGGCGCTGCGCAGGTAGTCGCGGGTGTGCAGGGCGATGTCGATGGGCAGGTAGCGCCACACCGCACGGGCGTCGGCGCGTGTGAACTGGCCCTGCAGGTCGATGTCGCCCAGACCCTGGGCTGCGCTGCGCCAGATCAGCTTGGCCTGGCCCGCGACATCGGCATTGATGAAATCGAGCCGCTGGGTGCTGATCTGCCATTGCCCGGCCTTGTCGCGCGTCCAGTCGAGATCGGCCTGCAGGCTGTCAAAGCCCAGCCGGGCAGGGGCGTAGACCAGCGGCAGGTCGAGCGCACCGCCGCGCCCGAGCCGAATCTGCGCCTTGCCGCCCTGCTGCGTGGCGCTCACCGTGCCCGAAAGTCCGCTGACGCCCGGCAGATCGGCCGGGAGTTGCAGCGCCTTGGCTGCCGCCTTGCCGCGCTCGATCAGCGCCCGCGGGTTGGCCGGGGGTGTGCGCTCTCCGCTGCCGGCCGGGCTGTTCCAGCCCAGGTCGGCGAACCGGGTTTGGAGTTGGTAGGTGGGCGGCAGGCCGGTGGGCGCCACGCCCTTGGGCCAGCTGGCCTGCGCGGTGAAGGAGGCGATGCGACCCTGCGGCTGCAGCGCGGCCAGCCGCTCGTGCCACAGCGCGGGCAGCGGCAGGCATTGTGCCAGCGCCGAGAGCGCGCCTGCGTCGAGCGCACCGGTCTGCAACCTGGCCTGCGCAGCGCCTCCTTTGGGCTGCTGCCACTGCCAGGCTATGGTCACCGGCGGCAGAGACTGGCCCTGCGCGGTGCGGAACTGCAGGTTCTGCAGGCTGGCATCCTCGCCACCGGGCAGCGGCGCCCAGGTCATGCGGGTGGATAAGGTATCCAGCGCGAGGGGTGGCAAGGTCGGCGGCAAACCCGGCGGCAGCGGGCCGACGGTCTCGCCGGGTGCGAGCTGCAGGGCGACGCCGCGCAGCGCCAGGTCGGCGGTGAAGGCGGTAGTGACGCCGTCGTCGAACTGCGCCCAGGCGCGCACCGAGCCGCGCCCGGTCTGCGTCCGGGCTGGGAGTGAGAGGGGGAGCTGGGGCTGCAGCGCGGCCAGATCGACTCCCTTCACTTCGCCATACAGCGTGCCGCTCCAGCGCGAAAAGTCGGCGGTATGGCGCAGGAAGAACGGCTGGCGGAAGCTGGCGCGCAGGTCGATCGGGCCGCCGAAACCCGCGGGCGGCGTGGCGGTGAGCGCGGCGCGGTGGGTGAGCAGGGTGTTGCGCAGCAGCAGGTTGACCTGCGTGAGTGGCAGCGGCGGGGGGGAAGTAGGCCCCCACGCTTCGGCTGCGCCTGCGCTGCCCCCCGAGGGGGCTGGCCCCGCCTTGGGGCGGCCCGGCGGCGGGGGGGGCGGCCCTGCGGCGGGGGGCGCGGCGTTCACCCAGGTCAGGCGGCTGTCGAGGATCAGGATTTCCCCCTGCTCGAACAACCAGTCGGCGAACCGCTGCGCGGCGTCGCTCTTGCCGGTATCGTGCAGTGCCAGGCGAATGCCGCCGATCTCCAGATGGTCGGCATCGGGCCGGGTCACGGTGAGGTCGGCGCCGCGAATCACCAGTTGATCGAAGGTCGGCGTGAGGCGGGTGAGACTTTTCCATGAGGGCGCAGCCTCCACTGCAGCGAACCGCAGTGCGGGCCGACCCTGCGGGCCGTCGATGCGCACATCACGCAGGGTGAACTGCGGCATCAAACCGTGCCACTGCGTCTGGATGGCGCCGATATGCACCGGCAGCCCCAGCGCCTGGCTGCTGACCTGTTCCACCCAGGGACGAAACGTCTGGGCGTTGGGCAGCACCGCATAGCGCAGCGTCAGCAAACCCGCGCCGAGCACGAAATACACCGTGAGCACGAGCAGAACAGCCGCCTCCCAGATGCGGGTGGCGGCACGCAGCGAGAGATGGAGCAGAGACAAGGGTTGCGGCGCCCGAAGAAAAACAAGCGAAAACGACGGCAACGATGGTAGTGAATCGACATGGCGGCGGGACGGGTGCAAGCTGCAAGCAGCCAGCGCGCGCCCTGTCTTATCGCTGCGGCAGCCGGTCCAGCGGACTCACCACCCCCATCGGCCCGCGGCTGAGCACATGGGTGTAAATCATCGTCGTGCGCACGTCGGCATGGCCCAGCAGCTCCTGCACCGTGCGAATGTCCTGCCCCGATTCCAGCAAATGCGTGGCAAACGAGTGCCGCAGGGTATGCGTGCTCGCCGGTTTGGTGATGCCGGCGGCCAGCACGCCGCGTTTGACGGCCCGCTGAATCCCCTGCTCATGCGCATGGTGGCGCCGCCGAATCCCGCTGCGCGGATCGAGCGATAGCTCCGGGGCCGGAAACAACCAATACCACGCAAATGATTGCCCTTCCCCTGGCTTTTTGCGTTCCAGGGCATCTGGAAGCTGCACACCGGGCAGTCCCGCGTCCCGATCGCGCAGCCACTGCCGGCGCGCCCGCGCGATCTGCTCGCTCAGATCCGAAAGCAGCGAGGTCGGAATCATCGTGCGCCGATCCTTGTCGCCCTTGCCTTGCCGAATCGTGATCTCGCGTCGTGCCAAATCGACATCCTTGATCCGCAGACGCAGACACTCCATCAGCCGCATTCCGGTGCCGTATAACAAGCGCCCCATCAACGCCTGCGTGCCCTCCAACTGCGCCAGCAGCCGCCTGACCTCGTCCGGCGTGAGCACCGTCGGCAAGCGCTGCGGCCGCTTCGCACGCACCACCTCGTCCAGCCACGGCAAATCCACTGCGAGCACCTGCTTGTAGAGAAACAGCAAGGCCGCCAACGCTTGGCCCTGGGTCGACGCCGACACCTGCCCCTCCACTGCCAGCCAAGTCAGAAACGCCTGTACCTCCGCTGCCCCCATCTCGCGCGGATGGCGCTTGTGGTGAAACAGGATGAAGCGTTTAATCCAGTGCACATAAGCTTGTTCCGTGCGCAGGCTGAAATGCCGCAGGCGAATGGCCTCCCGCACCTGATCGAGCAGACGGGGTGGCGGAAGGACAGTGGGATCATTCATGGCGGGGCTCGGATGTTAGACTGCAATCCAAGATGTTACGCTGCACATGGGGTGCAGTCGAATTTACGTTAGGCATCTATCGATGGGTATTCTTGAGAGATATTGGAAATGAACAACTTTCAAAGTGGTCAAGAACAAGAAAACATTGCTCGTTGGGCCTCTTTAGGCATCGGGGTTCTTATGTTGTTCTTTGCCATCTTCACCGATCCAGTCGGTGACTCGCCAACTTGGGGTATCGCGATAGGGGTGCCTGCCGCCAAGATGCTCTTAGGTATATTCGGATTGTTTTTTCTGGTTGCCGGACTTGTTGGTTTCATTAAAAAAACCTCGAAATAAAAACACGCCTAACAATCGCTTCGAGAGGGACGCTCCGCTGACAGGCTGGCTCCCTGCTCCTCAAGCTAAACTTTAGGCAATCATCTATGGCCATGTCACCAGAACAGCAGCTTGAAAAGCTCCGACGAGCCACGCGGTTCTCATGGATACCCAAAGGGCTTCTCGGGCTGACGCTGGCGTTTATTGCCTTTGGACTATTAACCGGATACGAATTTTTCTTCGTAATTAGTGCGTTTTCTGGCCTCTTTGCTGTTGCAGCAAGAGAAGTTGCCCCTCACTGGAGAAATGCCGTTACAGCCATTCAGAATGGAATACGGTCGAATGGCAGCGTACTAATAGCAATCACAAGAGACCCAACGGAATTTGATCGCCATGTAGCAACAGTTCGAGACGAATCAAAATATGCTTGGCAGTTCCAATTCACCCCCAGTGACTGGGAACCATCCGAAGGTGAATTTGATGCTGAAATATACTATGTTCGCGGTGTTGAATGGCCAGCATTACTTGTTACACCGAATGGCATATTCTTTCCGGCCTTCACTCCAAAGAAGCTCACTGAGAATGCCTAACAATCGCTTCGAGTGGGACGCTCCAACAGCCGGCTTCGCCGCCTGTTTCCGCGCCCCTCAAGCTAAACGTTGGGCCTCATAGAACCATCGCCGTATTGCCAGCGCCGACTTTCAACGCTTTACCGCCGTCGAATTTGCTTGACGAAAAGGCGGTATCTGAATACTATTACTAGCATTGAGTTAGCTAGGACAGACGCCATGACTTTTGAGAATTCCATCCTTGTTGGCGACTGCCGAGACCTCCTACGCAAGCTTCCAGACAACTCGATAGCTGCATGTATCACTGACCCCCCCTACAACTATGAATTTATTGGCCACAAGTGGAACGCTGAGGAAATTGAGCGCCGTCTAGCGCGAGTCAAGGATTCCAAGACCCTCGTAAAAAATATTCCCTATGGAAGCGGTTTAGCTGGCGGGGTAAGAAATAAGCGATGGTATGAGAAGAATCGCCAAAACATTCTTGATTACGAGGCTTGGTGCTATGAATGGGGGCAGCAGGTCTACCGTGTATGCAAGCCTGGGGCGATTGTTGCAGCATTCAACAGCACAAGGACTATGGCCCATGTACAAGTTGCTCTTGAGCGCGCAGGATTTTATGCAAGAGACTGTATCGTTTATCGGAGATCTAGCGGCATTCCGAAAGGCTTAAATGTTGAGGCCAAACTTCGTAAGCTTGGCGATCCCGAGCCCGAGCGATGGGAAGGCTGGCATAGCTGCCTACGCAGCGAATGGGAGGCAATTGTCGTAGTGCAGAAGCCACTGGAAAACAACTACGTTGAAACACTTCGGAAATACGAGGTAGGGCTCTTTCACGCCGAGAATGCCGATGGGAGTTTCCAAAGCAATATTCTCGAAGGCATACCAAGATCGAATTCTGAAGAATTCAATTTGCACTGTACCGTCAAGCCACTGCCGTTGATGGAAAGGCTTATTGAACTGATGGTTCCTCCAAGTCCGGACAACATCGTACTTGACCCCTTCGCTGGGTCTGGAACTACTCTGGTTGCTGCGAAGAAACTTGGATTTACCTACGTCGGCATGGAAATCAATCCAGACTACGCCTTGATTGCCAAGACCAGATTAGGCGAACGGGTCAAGACGGCAAAGAAGGTCAGCGCGCAACCGGAAACGCTTGGGCTCTTTGCTGGAGAAATGCTTTGACATCGAATCCTGTGAGTTTCAGCAAGTAGTCGAATGTTTGCTGCCCGGTTGTGACAGTCCATCCCCCGGCATTACATGCGGTAATCGCAGCGCCGAGATTGTCCTCTCGAACAATGAGCAGGACTGGAGTGAATCCCTTTTCCGCGAGCGTGGGGCCATACGCCTTGAACTTCTTGAGAGTCCCAGAATCACCTGAGCCAACACGATACTTGGTATCAATTGCAAGGTTTCCCACAGTCAGGTCACAGGGTTCATCCGCACCAATTCGCAGAGCTGGCCCAAAGTCCGCTCGTGTTTGCCGACAGACCTCGACTACCAAACGCTGCCAACACATTCCAAGCTCGCGACCCCAGTATTGACGGTTCTCGCGTTTCAGTAGTGGCGTTATGCCGTAGACATCCATGAGTAGGTCGTGATCGTCGTTTTCCTCGCTATAGACTTTCTCGGAAAAACCCTTCTGATAGGTGGCGAGAATTTCATCAAGAGCGCTTTGCAGTTTGTTCTTTTCGTTGTTCATCGTTCAATCTCACGCATTGATCTAGGGGTACGCCAAGAGCTTCGGCTATACGTTCGGCATTCAGAAGCGTTATATTTCGTTCGCCGCGTTCAACCGCACCGACGTATGTCCGATGAAGACCAGCACGGTGAGCAAGTTCCTCCTGAGAGAAGCCACGCTCCATCCGCAGTTCGCGAACATTTCGTGCGAAGAGTTCTGTAATCGTCATAATTTAGAAGTTAATGCGATGATGACTATTAGTCGACCTACTATTAGTAGCATGAGGCCCAACCCGGCGGTCCACCGGACGCTGCGCAATAAAGCCGCGCAGCGCCGGTGACCTCTACGTTAGGGCTCGGCGGTCTCAAATCTGAAGTGCAACACCTTGCCATCCGGTAAGGTGTTGTGAATGACACGAACGACGTACCGACAACTTCAAGCGGCTGAGCGCATGCGCATCGAGATCTGGAAAGCCGAAGGCATCAGCCTGCGGGCCATGGCCCGCAGGCTGGGCCGCTCGCCGACGACCGTATCGCGCGAACTCGCCCGCAATGCCCCGGCAGACCCGACCACGGCGGCCTATGACGCGGTGGCCGCGCAAGCCTTGCGCGCCAGGCGCCGCGCGGCCAGCCGTCCTGCGGCCAAGCTGGCCCCCGACAGCGTGCTCTGGGGCGCCGTGCGCGAGATGCTGAGCTGGAAGTGGTCGCCGCAGGAGATTGCCGCTACGCTCAGGCGCACCGATCCCGACGACGCCGACTTTCACGTGTCCCACGAGACGATCTACACCGCCATCTACGCCCACCCCAAGGGCGAGCTGCGCCGTGAACTCATCGCCTGCCTGCGCCAAGGGCGCAGCAAACGCCTGCCGCGCTCGCGCGGTGCCGACCGCCGTGGCCAGATCCCCGAGAGGGTCAGCATCCATGTGCGCGCGCCCGAGATCGAGGATCGGCTGATGCCTGGCCACTGGGAGGGCGACCTACCTCATCAAGGGGGCGGGCAACCGGTCGGCCGTGGCCGTGCTGGTCGAGCGCATGAGTCGCGCCGTCCTGCTGGCCAAGATGCCCGATGCCACCGCCGCATCGGCGTTGGCCGCGTTCACCACCAAGCTGCAGTCCTTGGTGGCCCCGCTGCGCCAGACGCTGACCTGCGACCAGGGGCGCGAGATGAGCCGCCATGCCGAACTCACCGCCGCCACCGGCGTGCGCGTGTACTTCTGCGACCCCCACAGCCCCTGGCAGCGCGGCACCTGCGAAAACACCAACGGCCTGCTGCGCCAGTACCTGCCCAAGGGCACGGATCTGTCGGTCTACTCGCAGGAGGAGCTCGATGCCAACAGCCGACAGCCTCAACACCCGACCCCGCCAAACCTTGGGCTGGCGCTCGCCCTTGCAGGTGCTCGCGGAAATCCTCGCCAACCCCCAAGATTCCTCTCCCGTCCATTAACCCAATCGGTGTTGCACTTCGCACTTGAAACCGCCCTGCTTGAAGAAATGACCATCGTCGAATCTATGCCTAACGAGGCGCTCCAGTGGGACGCGCCGCATTCGGCGCGCACCTGAGTTTCGACGTGTGCCGTCACGAGCAGCACCCGCTCGCCTCGGCGCGTATCATTTGTTCGTCGTTTGGAGGGGCGCCATGCCAGATCTCGTTGCCGAACTCGCCGAGCAAGCTCGTACCTTGCCGGCCGACGAACGTTCACGCCTCGTGGAACTGCTCCTTGAATCGCTCCACGAGTCGCCACTTGCGGAGGTTGAAGCCGCTTGGGCCAAGGAAATCGAGCGTCGTGTGGCGGCTCATGAGCGGGGCGAAGTTGAAACCTTCGCGGCCGAAGACGTCTTCGCCGAAGCGCGACGCATTGCGCCGTGAAGCGAGCGCGCTTCACGCGAGAAGCTCGGTCCGAGCTGCTCGCCCAGACCGCCTACTACGAAACCATCCGCAAGGGCCTTGGCGCACGCTTCCGCGCAGAGGTGGAGGTTGCCGCAAAGCTGGCCGCGACTTTCCCACTTCATGGAAAGCCTGCGCCCGCCGGAACGCGGCGCCGGCTTGTTGCCGACTTCCCGTTCAAGGTCTTCTACACCGAGACGGACTACGGCGTACTCATCCACGCAGTGGCCGGGGATCATCAGTTTCCAGAGTACTGGGTGAGTCGCATCCCGGAGAGTGACGGCTAACTCAAACGTTCGATTGCCCATCGTATGCCTTCAGCGAAGTGGTCGGAATCGGAGAAGCGGGTCGCGCGTCGCGTGTTCGCGGCCGCATTGCAGCGGGAGCTTGCGGACGTCATGGACGAGTTCAAACGACGGGCCGCCACGGCGAAGGAGCCCGAAGACATGTGGGCAGTCGAGCAGTTCCTGGCGACCGCGCGCAGGGAGATTGATTCGAAGTACGACTGGCGCTACTCGCAACTCGATCTCGTCTTTGGTCGCTTGCTTCGTGAGGGGCGCATCGGGGAGGGTGATCTGCAGGGCCTTTCCGAAGACAAGCTCGTCTACATCCGGCGCGTGGCGTCTCTTTGAGCAAGGCGACGCGGCCTGCCGCGCCGCGAGCGCGGCGAGCCGGGGGAAGCAATCAAGCGGCGACAGCCGGGTGCATTTGCGCTATGTTGAATCCGTCGGGCTCGTCATGGGCGAGCCGCAATTCCGGACGGAGGATCAAGCATGAACAAGCGTCACGAGAAGACCGGTGTCCCGCCGGTCGATCGCACCAAGCCGCTGTTGCCGCATGTCGACGACAGCTACAAGCTGCGCGGCAAGCTCGCTGAGCCCACGGTCTGCCCGCGCTGCGGCGCGGTGTTCCATCGTGGCCGCTGGCAGTGGTTGCCCGCGCCGGAGAGCGCGCACAGCGTGCTCTGCCCGGCCTGCCACCGCATCGAGGACAAGTTTCCGGCAGGCTATGTCACCCTCGAAGGCGATTTCCTGGCGCAGCATCGCGGCGAAATCCTCGATCTGGTACACAATGTCGAACGGCGGGAAAAGGCCGAGCATCCGCTGCAGCGCATCATCGAAATCGTCGAGGAGGGCGGATCGGCGCTGGTGACCACGACCGACATTCATCTGGCGCGCGGCATCGCCGAGGCGGTCGAGCACGCCTACCAGGGCGAACTCGACCTTCGCTACAACACCCAGGACAACCTGCTGCGCGCTCACTGGCGGCGCTGACCGGTTGGGCGGCAACGCCGTGCTGTCACGATTTCGTCACATTGCCAGCGGAAACTCAGCGCTTTCGGCTCGGTGGCGTGATGATGAAAAAGTCGGCGGTGGTGGAGTCTCTGGGGCAGCACGCGCTGCTCGGGCCGACCTGGATCGCACTCGCGCTCAAGGCCAACGACCGGCTCAAGCTCGGTCTGCTGCTGCTGCAGGCCGCTGCCGAGCATGCGCGGCATCCCGATCGCAGCGTGCCCGATCTGCAGCGTGAAATCGACGCCGCCGGGATCACCCCGGTCGATCTGGCGCGCTGGCTGCGCGACCTGCCGGCGCTTGCCGCGGAGCACGGGGCGGGAATGGAACTCCCGGGCTGGCCGCGTCTGGCCGCGCTGCTGCGCGACGACGTGCAGGCGATGGCGCGGCCGCTCGCAGTCGCAGCCGAGGGGCCGGACGCCGAACTGGCGGCCCGGGTGCAGCACTGGTCGGACTGGCTGGCTTCGCGCTCGAGCAGCGACGTGAGTTGCGAAGACGTCGATGCGCTGACCCGCGGCGACCGCGGCCGCGGCGACGGCCTGCATATCCTGGTGATGGACCTGCACAAGCGCATCAACCGCCTGGTGTCGCGGCTCGCGGTCGAAAGCATTGACGGCGCCCAGGTCTGGGGGCTGGCCGACGCCGACAAGACGCTGGTGCGCGCCTTCATGCGCGGTCTGCAGCGCACCGCTGCGCTCAAGCTCGACCACCCCGGGCTGGACACCGTCGCCACGCGCGACGGCGGGCGGTTGCTGATCCAGAACGACATCGGCACCAGCGACGTCCACGTGCTGGTGCTCGCGGTCGACGGCCTGCGGCTGACCATGACCTATTCCGATCTGCATCCCGAGCGCTTCGCGTTTTTCCAGCACATCCTCGCCGACACCGGGCTGCAGTGGAGCGTGGCGACGCGCGAATCGGCCGACATGAACGCCGGCGCGCGCTATCAGGTCGGCACCGCCACGGTCGACGCCGCCGACGCCGCGGCCCTGGAACTGGTGCTCGAGCGCATCGGCGCGCGCATCGTGTTCCTGATCGACTGGAACCGCGCGCGCAAGCGCCTGCAGCAATTCGTCGACAAGCCGCATGCGGTTGCGCTGCTCGGCGCCGCAGCGCGCGAGGAGGTCGGCCATATGCCCTGGCTGGCGACGGGAGGCGAGCGGCTGGTGTGGGAGGCGATGGCGGCGCAGGAAGCGGAAGTGTTTCGCCTCGGCGACCGTCTCGACGCGGTGCTGGGTGAGGACGACGCCGCGCAGTTCCTGCTGCAACTGCTGCGGCTGTCGACGCAGGCGGTGCGCCAGCATCAGCCGGTGGCGCTGGTGGGCGACGAGGCGCGGCTGCTGCTCGCGCGCATGCTGCGCAGCCACAGCGCATCGTTCGCGCTGCTGGCCGACCACGCCGCGTATGCCCAGGGATTGGCCGAGGCGCTGGCCGCGGCGCTGGAGCGCGGACTCGAACGCGATCCCGCCGCCGCGGCGGCGCTGGCCACAAGGGCGAAAATCTGGGAGCGCCGCGCCGACCATCTGGTGATGCAGGCGCGCGACCGGGCGCTGCGCGGGCCGCAGTGGCGCGAGTTCGCCGCCCTGCTCGAACGCGCCGACGACGCCGTCGACGCCATCGAAGAGGCGGTGTTCCTGTTCAGCCTGCTCGCCGAGTCGCATGCGGCGGTGTGGAGCGATGCGGTGCGCGCGGCGCTGTCGGCGCTGGCGCGCACCGTCGCCGACGCGGCGAAAGACCAGGTCCGGCTGGTCACCGTGCTCGCCGCGCTGGACGGCGCCAGCGACGCCTCGGACCAGGAGAAGTTTGTGGCCGCGTCGTGGCGGGTGCTGCAGGCCGAGCGGCGCTGCGACGAGCTGCTGCGCGCCGCGCGCCGCGCGCTCTGCCGCGATGTGCGCGATCCCGCCGGGCTGATGCTGGCGACCGACTTCGCCGCCGCGGTGGAGCTCGCCAGCGATGTGCTGCTGGCGCAGGCGTATGCGCTGCGCGAACAGGGGTTCGCGCGCAGCCGGCGGTTTGGCTGATTCGTCGCCCGTGCAAATCAAACTTCGATGTTTGCGACGACCATGAAAGATCTCCCGCAGGCTGCGCGGCAGCCGGCCGCTTCGACGCCGGGCGCGTCCGCACCGCCGCCGCCATACCTCATCGCCTGCGGCACTCCGCCAGCGCGGCTGCCGGCGCCGGGCGAGGTCGGATTGAAGGCGTGCAACCTGATGCGCATGGCCGCTCTCGGCCTGCCGGTGCCGCCGGGCTTCGTGCTCGGCGCGGGCTGGTGCGCGCGCGCGGCCGAATTGACGCCTGCGGTCTGGGCCGCGGCGCTGCAGGCGCTGGAGCAGGCCAGCGGGCTGCGCTTGGGCGACAAGCGCCGGCCGCTGCTGGTTTCGGTCCGTTCGGGAGCTGCGGTGTCGATGCCGGGGATGATGGAAACACTGCTCGACATCGGGCTGTGCGACTCGACCGTCGACGGTTTCGTCCGCCAGACGGGCAATCCGCGGCTGGTGTGGGACGCGTACCGCCGGCTGGTCGCGACCTGCGGCGAGGTGGTCGCCGGGCTGCCGCCCGAGCCGTTCGCCGCGGATCTGACCGCGGTCGCGGGCGACCGCGACGAGCGCGAGCTCGATTTCGCCGAACTGCGCGAGGTCGCGCGCCGCCACCTGGCGACGTTCGAGCGCGAGTCCGGCGCGCCGTTCCCGCAGGACCCGATGGCCCAGCTCGACGCCGCGATCCGCGCGGTGTTCGCTTCCTGGGGGTCGGACAAGGCGCGCGCCTACCGCCGCATCAAGGGCCTGGACGACGCGCTCGGGACGGCGGTCACGGTGCAGCGCATGGTGTTCGGAAACGCCGGTGGACTGTCCGGCGCCGGAGTCGGGTTCAGCCGCAATCCGTCGACCGGGGAAGCCGAGCCGTGGATCGACTTCCTGTTCGACGCGCAGGGTGAGGACGTGGTGTCGGGCCGCCGCAGCGTGCATGCGCACCAGGCGCTGGCCGAGGCATCCCCGGCGCTGTGGGACGAACTCGTCGCCGCGGCGCGCCGCATCGAGGCGGCGTTCGGCGACATGCAGGACTTCGAGTTCACCATCGAGCAGGGCAGGCTCTACCTGCTGCAGGCGCGCGACGGCAAGCGCACTGTGCAGGCGGCGGCGCGCATCGCCCTCGATCTGTGCGACGAGGGCATCATCGACGCCGACGAGGCGGTGCGGCGCATTGCGGGACTCGACGCCGCTGCGCTGCAGGTGTTCGAACTCGTCGCCGACGACGGCAACCCGCCCGATCCGGTCGGACGTGCCGACAGCGCCAGCAGCGGAGTGGTTTCGGGCGAGATCGCGCTCGACGCCGGGCGCGCCGCCGACCGCCATGCGGCGGGCGTCGCCGTGGTGCTGGTGCGGCAGGACGCCGAGACCGCCGACATCGCCGCGCTCGACCACGCCGCTGGTCTGCTGACCGCGCGCGGCGCGCGCACTTCGCACGCCGCGGTGGTCGCGCGCCAGCTCGGCAAGGTCTGCCTGGTCGGCTGCAGCACGCTGCACATCGACCTGGCGCGCCGCCGCATCCGCATCGGCGAGCGTGAGTTCGCCGAGGGCGAGAGTCTCACCTTGGACGCCAACACCGGGCTGATCTATGCCGGCGCGCTGCGCGTCCGGGCGCGCGTGCCGCATGACCTGATCGCCCGGCTCGAAGCGCTGCGCGCCCGGGTGGCGGCAAGGGAGCAGGACTCCCATTGATCCGGAGGCGTCTCCCCCTCCCAACCTCCCCCAGCAAGTGGGGGAGGAGAAGACGGCGCTGCGCAAGACTCAGGATGCTCCTCTCAACCTCCCCCACGTCGTGGGGGAGGCGTGTTCGCTCCCTCCCCACTCGTGGGGGTGGAGGCGGAAAAGGCAAAGCCAACTGCTTGGCTTTGCCCCGCCGCAACGGGGCTGGCCTGCAAGCCAGCCATTGGACG
>NZ_JAVERI010000036.1:0-6899 GCF_034007205.1 Thiomonas sp. | reverse complement strand
AAAGAGAAAAACGCCTAACGAGGCGTATACCGCGATGCGGCCGGCGGTCCAACAGGCAGCCTAACTATGGACAGAGATTTCACTTAAAAATTAGAAGATCTTGTTCAGACAAGTGGAGCCACCTCTCTTCTCCAATTCGATGGTAGCATGGATATCTTTTCCAGATTCGTACCAAACCAACATGTTTACATCATATTTTGCGCTGAAGCTTTCAGTGTGCGTTTTGTTTTTATGTTCATACATACGGCGCTCCAGATTGCTGGTCACCCCGGTGTAAAGTGTTCCATTTCGTTTGCTGGCAAGAATATAGGTATAGGCGTGTTTATCTTCCATATGGCGTCCCTGCATAAAACTGGATTCCGCGACTACGCGCGGAATGACATCAACCTGACTCAAACATCACCCCCCGTCACCGACAACAGTCATTCTGCGCGAAGGACGCGCAGCGGCCGTAGTCGCAGAATCCATACAATCCAAACTCAGATCTTTCCAATCCGGATTATTTTTCTCAATCAAAGCAATTTTCCAGGCTCTACTTCTGTTTTTAATTTTCTTCTCCAATTCGATGGCAGCATGGATATCTTTTCCAGATTCGTACCAAACCAACATGTTTACATCATATTTTGCGCTGAAGCTTTCAGTGTGTGTTTTGTTTTTATGTTCATACATACGGTGCTCCAGGTTGCTGGTCACCCCGGTGTAAAGCGTTCCATTTTGTTTGCTGGCAAGAATATAGGTGTAGGCGTGTTTGTCTTTCATATGGCGTCTCTGCATTCAACTGGATTCCGCGACTACGCGCGGAATGACATCAATTTGGCTCATACATCCCCCCCGTCACCCACAACAGTCATTCTGCGCGAAGGACGCTCAGCGGCCGTAGTCGCAGAATCCATCATCCTTGATGCGCCAGACATGGACTCCGTGACTGCACTAACCGAACGATACACCAGGGGAAAAAAATCAACCCGCACAATACCATACTGGCCGGAAAACTCCTCAATCCGTGCCGTGGCAACCAGATCAACCAGCACCGGATCGTTGAACTGGAGCCACCATCTGCTGTCCGCCAACTCCCTGCGCTCACTGATGACAACAATCTGCACGCCACCATCACCTAACCACCTGGATTGCATCCGTATTCTACGCACATCTTTTTCATCCTTTGCCCTGCCGACCGTTTTTCTCTGCAAAACTTTTTATAAAAGAATTGTATTCAACGCCCAATCATATTAGATGTTTTCGTTTTAAAGTATGGCCTTTAAACATCTGAATACGCGATCACTCACAAAAATGAAACGCAGTATCGTACCAGAATAGTCTGTTGACCACTGGTCTCATCAGCAGAAGGTCGCACCCCGCACGTGCCCGCGTTCCCATTCTTCTACAGCAATCAAGCCGCCGGCACAGGTAACACCGTTCCCTGTCAGTACGACCAGCCTGCCCCGGGCAGCACAGATTGCACACAACACGAAATACAAGAAATGACTTCAAGTTACAAAAACGAAATCAAGATCGGCACCCCCCTCCTGTCTGCTGCTCAACATTCCCCGGAAAAACCACCACTCAACAAATCGAGTCTTTTGGCACACCGAATGCATAAGTGGAAACCATGGCACTCGTTTTACACAACCATTGGTAAGGTGAATATTATGCATCGTGTTCTGGTCTCTTTTCTACTAACCTTCTTCTTTTGCATGCCCACCTGGGCATTTGCAGACAGCACCCACTCGATCCACGCCGAATGGTCGCGGTACTCCGCGCCGACAGGATTGACAGTTGCCGGATTTAATCTCTACCAGGATGGAGAGCTGGCCTGTCAGACACAAGGTTCTCGCGCCACGTCACTTGACTGCACAGTGTCGTTAAAAAACGACAGCCCGCAATTCACACTGACAGCGGCATTCACAAACGGCACTGAAAGCTCTCATTCAGAACCGTTTGCCTTTACACCACCGTCCATTACACCGGTTGGCGAAACAGCAACCATTCGTGCACAATGGACAAGATACACCGCACCCAGCGGGTACACCACATCGGGCTACAACCTGTATATGGAAGGCGTTCTGGCCTGTCAGACACAAAGTACACGGGCCACTTCACTCGACTGCACAGTGTCTCTTCCTAGCGACAGGACCAGCTTCACGCTGACAGCTGCTTTTACAAACGGTGCTGAAAGCGCCCACTCAGAGCCATTTACGTACACAAAACCAAACAGCAAGCAACCGCCGACCGCTGCAATCACCGCCTCGGCAAACAGCGGTACAGCTCCTGTCAGCATCACCTTTAACGGGTCGGGTTCGACAGCAGGCAGCAGTGCCATCACCTCGTATAGCTGGAACTTTGGCGATGGTGCCACTGCCTCGGGATCAACTGCTTCCCACGAGTACACCGCAGCAGGAACCTACACCACCACACTGACAGTCACCGACCAGGCCGGATTAACCAACCTGACAAGCACAACCGTCGTAGTGTCAGCACCAAGCAACACCACCACGCTGAACGCCGTGCTCAATACCTCCGGCAACAGCGGCCAGGCACCGCTCACTGTTTCCTTCGACGGCTCAAGCTCAACAGCAGCCACCGGCAACACCATCAGCTCCTACAGCTGGGATTTTGGTGACGGGACAACCGCCACCGGTGCAACCGCCTCCCATGCCTACACCTCGGCAGGAACCTATACCGCCACCCTGACCATTACCGACAACAGAAGGCGGACAAATTCAACCACCACCGCCATTGTGGTCTCTGCTCCTGCCAATACCAACAACAGTACGCTTGCTGCTGTTATCAGCACCTCTTCCGCTGCCGGTCCGGCACCGCTCACCGTTTCTTTTGACGGCTCAAGCTCAACGGCGGCATCCGGCAACAGCATCAGGTCCTACAGCTGGGACTTCGGCGACGGCACCACCGCCTCCGGTGCAACCACCTCCCATGCCTACACCTCGGCAGGAACCTATACCGCCACCCTGACCATTACCGATAACAGAAGACGGACACAGTCAACCAGCACCCCCATTGTGGTCTCTGCTCCGGTCAACACCAACAAGGCACCCTCTGCTGTGGTAACCGCCACACCAACCACCGGTACCTTGCCGCTGACCGTTACCTTTGACGGCTCGGGCTCCAGTGATTCCGATGGTCGCATAACCAGCTACATCTGGGATTTCGGCAACGGCAGCACCGCCTCCGGCGCCAACAGCTCCCATACCTACACTGCCGCCGGCACCTATACCGCCAGCCTGACAGTCACCGACAACAACGGTGCACGTCATACCGCCAACACCACCATCGTGGTTGAAGAAGAGCTGCTGACAACAGATATCAACCTGGAGGCAGGTGAAGTTGAAGTGACCGACAGCTGGGTATTCGTACGGTTCACCAACACCTTCAACAACCCCATTGTTATAGCCGGGCCACCCAGCATCAACGATGCCGATCCCACCACTGTACGTATCCGTAACGTCAGCAAGACCGGCTTCCAGATCAGAATGGCCGAGTGGGATTATCTGGATGGTGAGCATTACAGCGAAACCGTGCGCTACCTGGTAATGGAAAAAGGACGCTCCACCCTGAGCGACGGCACCATCATTGAGGCAGGCAGTTTTGCCGGTACCAGCAAGTCCAAGAACGTGTCGTTTACCAGCAGGTTCAACAAAACACCGGTGGTTGTAACCACTGTGGTCACGGAAAATGGAACCAACGCCATCAGCGGCCGGATCAACAACATCACCCAGCAACGCTTCAGCTACTCCTTCCAGGAGCAGGAGAAGAACAGCAGTACCCACGCCAATGAAACCGTACACTATGTTGCCTGGGAACCCGGCCAGGGCACGGTTGGCTCCATGCGCTTTGAAGTCGGCACCACCGGCAACGTTGTGACCAACGCCTGGTACACGCACAATCATCAGAGTGCCTTTGGTCAGACACCGTTCCTCCTGGCTGATATGCAAACAACCAACGATACCGACACAGCAGCCCTGCGCGTGCGCAACACCACTGCAAACAGCTTTGGCGTCAAGGTTGAAGAAGAACGGTCCAAAGACTACGAAGTAAAACATGGTACCGAAACAGTCGGGTACATCGCAATCGGGCAGGAACAAACCGCCTCCAGCGGAACGTCCTCAAGCGGACGGCCTCGACGCAGATAAAAGAAACTTCTGTTGCCATGGTAAGGTTGTGGTACATGAACAACCTTACCAGGCACAGAACACCTTGACCTGCCTGAACTCTATCGTCTTTAATAATCCATATCAGCCGATGTCTGGCTGAAGAATGAACCACAATTCTTATTATGTATGAGGTTTACACATCATGAAAAAGTTTAAACTGATAAGCCTGGTCTTCCCGACCCTTCTGATGGCAGCCGGCACCTCTTCTGCCTGGGCAGCACCTGCAGTGACCAATGTTGCCGGAAACGTTCAACAAGGTGGGCAGATAACCATCAGTGGCTCCAGTTTCGGCGCAACCGGGCCGAATGTTGTCCTGTTTGATACCTTTGACAAGGGCACTGTAGGAAACAGAATCTCTACGACAACAGGTTCTGCTGCAATCGGGAACTGGTCAAGTACCAGCAACAACATTGCTAACCCGACGTACTCCAGCGAGCAATCGTTGAACGGTGACAGCAGAAGTATGCGTATCAGGTGGTTTGGTGGTTCCGGACAGCAGTCATCAGGGCCGGAGTTATTCTTTCCAAGTGTTGGCAGTGGCTCTGCTGTGACCATATCATGGTGGCAGTTCATGCCATCAAACAGGAGTGTACCTGGTACGAGTGGCAACGAAGGCCCAAACTGGAAATGGTACTGGCTGTATGATAGTAGCAAAAGCTGGGGGGATAACTCGGATTATGTTTCCACCTGCTTGAGCAACAACAACTGTGATGCCATGCAGGGTCCTTATGGAACAAGAAGCGGGGCATCATCTGGAGTTTGGGATAGTGATTGGTATGGCACTATTTTCAAAAAAGGCACCTGGATGCGGTTTACGCTTAGTATGAAAAACGCAACATCCGGGGGGTGGGCATGGAATCAGGAGATCAGTGCTGATCGACACAGTGTTCCATTTGATGTTAAAAATATAAAAACAGCAGCATCCGGTCATGCCTGGAACAGTCTTACGCTACCAGGATACGGCAGAGATGATAGTAATGGAGAGGCTTTCTACGATGATGTGTACGTGGCAACAGGTAACGGCGCACGGGCTCGTGTGGAAATAGGTGAGGCTGCGACCTATTCGTCATGCAAAAAACTGGCAATTCTGCCGACTACGGCATGGTCAAGTACACAGGTTAAAGCAACGCTTCATTCGGTCGGGCAATTCAAAGCCAACGACAAGGTCTATCTGTTTGTGGTGGATGCCGATGGCAGTACATCGCCAGGATATGGACCACTGACTGTTGGCCAATCAAGCGGCAGTGCGCAGTCCCCGGCACCAACTCCGACACCCCCCGCACCAACAGCCACTGCACCTTCCGGGCTGAATATCAGTGAAAGATAACAGCACCTGATGCACAACCCCTCTTCCCCCTGCTCAACCATCTGGTCCAATGTAAACGATCAGAGAGCAGGGGGATGTATCCTTCCCCTCTTATCATAAACGTTTGGCCTTTCAAAAAGATAACCTTGCCATATCTTTTAAAGTTTTAAGCCTGCAACACTCGGAACTTCTCTCTTCTCACTTTGGAAGTATGGTTGCGGCAATTGTCCAAAGCTGCACTAAAAAAATGATGCCTGAGTGATCTGACAGACAATTTGGTGGGAGAGGTTATAATCGAAAAGCTGATAAAAACTTTATTGACCACAAAAAAGGACGAATCTTGACAATTTTACGCTTTAATCGTGTTAAAGAATTGGTACACCTTCACCACAACGCTTTAGCAGGCTGTTGAAAAACAGGAAAATACGAGACAAGGGTTGTTTGTTTGCCCTTCGATAGCTCTTTGACAGTGAGCACTTGACCGTTTTTCGTCATGGTGTGTTGCCGGTTTTCATCTTCCGAGGCGCTTCAAGCCGCTCTGATGAGGATTTCCCCTCTTATCCAGAGGTAACTACCCCCAGATTACGCATTCGGACCATGTTGTAGGCTGCCGCAGAGAGCGTGAACAGCCAGTCTATCTTTTCCACGCCTTTGTATCTGGCTTTGCGTAACCAGGCGACGGTCTTCATCCAGCCAAATATCTCTTCCACCCGTTTGCGTTTTTTCCGGCTCACAGCATAACCTGCATGACGGGTGGTCCGGCCATCGATGGCGGAGCCTTTGACTTTTTGTGCTACATGTGGAGTAACGGTCAGGCTGCGCAGGTCATCGACGAACTCCTTGCAGTCATACCCTTTGTCCGCGCCGATGGTGACCCGATGGACACCTGGAATATCGGAAGCCATGGAAAGGGCGGCCTCGCGCTCCGCCGTCCCGGTTGCCTGGGTCAGGCGGGTATCGACGACCAAACCGTTCCGATTTTCCATCAGCACATGCCCCATAAAGCAAAGCTTGGCCTCCTTGCCTTTTCCTTTTCTGAACAGCCGGGATTCTGGATCGGTGACTGATGCGTGCGTGTCATTGCGGCGCTTCTTCCCGTGGAAATCCACTGCCGGATTGCGGTTGCCGCCGGTAGAGACCGGAGGCTCCTCATCTTTGGGCCGAAAGCTCTTCAGCGATGCCCACGTTTCGATCAACGTGCCGTCAACAGTGAAATGGTCGTCGGACAGGAGTCCGGCTGCCTCGGCTTGGGAACAGATGGATCGCAAGAACATCACCGCAAGATCACTGTGCAGAAAGAAGTGGTCTCGGAAATTCGGACAAGCCCTTAAGTGGAAAATCTGCTACCACTAACGCCCAACGATGGGCACAACATGGAGCAGAAAATGGCAAAAAGAACGAGGCGGAAACATTCAGCAGCATTT
>NZ_JAVERI010000035.1:0-6980 GCF_034007205.1 Thiomonas sp. | reverse complement strand
GCTGCCCACCTGGCCCAACAGCCGTCTGGACGAATTGCTGCCGCACAACTGGGCGAAAACCAACACCCCTGCCGTCAGCACCTGACCTTCACTTCGGGTGTCAAGAGGGGATGGCTGCACGCTTACGACGGAAAGGACCGCTACCCATGCATCAAATCAACCATCTACCGCCCGAGCGGATGACGCCGGAGCAGCGTCGCCACGAGATCGCGTCGTTGCTGGCCAACGGCCTGGCACGCATGCGGATCTGCGTCGCGGAACAGTCCGCACATATCGCCGAAGCGAGCGAGTTTGAGCTTGGCTTCTCTGGCAACCAGCGCGTTCATTCAGACCCCGTCAACAAGACAACTACGGAGTCCAAATGAGCACGTCACTTTCAACGCCGCCATCGGTGGCAGCACAAATCGCTAGGTTGCCCGAGCTGCCGATGGCAGAAATCCGGTCCCTCTGGCAGAAGTTGGTCGGCGGCGACACGCCCACCCACAACCGCCAATTCCTGGAGCGCCGCATTGCGTACCGGCTGCAGGAGGCAGAGTTCCGCAAGGTCGACGCCAACCTGCTGGATCGCAATCAGCGCCGCATCGAGTCCCTGGTGGAAACCGGCAAGGTGAAAAAGCGCGACCGCGATTACCGTCCGGCCGCCGGCACAGTGCTGGTCCGGGAATACAAGGGTGTCGAGTACCGCGTGATCGCAACCGCCGATGGCCAGTATGACTTCCAGGGCCGCATGTTCCCGAGCCTCTCGATGATCGCCCGCGAGATCACTGGCATGCGCTGGTCGGGGCCGTTGTTCTTTGGTCTCAGGCCGCCATCCAATGCCAAGACCAAGCCATCCACCAAGAAGCGAGGTGGGCGATGAGCGAAGTCTTGAAGCGCCGCATGCGCTGCGCGGTCTATACGCGCAAATCTACCGATGAGGGGCTCGACCAGGAATACAACTCCATCGACGCCCAGCGCGATGCCGGTCACGCCTACATCGCCAGCCAACGCGCCGAAGGCTGGATTCCAGTCGCTGACGACTACGACGATCCCGCCTTCTCGGGCGGCAACATGGAACGCCCGGCGCTGCGCCGCATGATGGTGGACATCGAGGCCGGCAAGATCGATGTGGTTGTCATCTACAAGATCGACCGCCTGACGCGCAGCCTGGCGGACTTCTCCAAGATGGTCGAAGTGTTCGAGCGCTACGGCGTGTCGTTCGTGTCGGTCACCCAGCAATTCAACACGACGACCTCGATGGGCCGCTTGATGCTGAACATCCTGCTGTCCTTCGCCCAGTTCGAACGCGAGGTCACGGGTGAACGCATCCGCGACAAGATCGCGGCCAGCAAACGTAAGGGCATGTGGATGGGCGGCGTGCCACCTCTGGGCTACGACGTCGAGAACCGCCGACTGGTGCCCAACGAACGCGAGGCCAAACTGATCCGGCACATCTTTCAGCGCTTCGTTGAACTCGGCTCCAGTACGGCTCTGGTCAAGGAGCTGAAACTGGATGGTGTGACGTCGAAGGCGTGGACCACGCAAGACGGCAAGACCCGCGATGGCAGACCGATCGACAAGGGCCACATCTACAAACTCCTCAGCAACCGCACCTACCTTGGCGAGTTGCGGCACAAGGAGCAGTGGTACCAGGCCGAACATCCGCCCATCGTCAGCCGCGAACTGTGGGAGAGCGCCCACGCGATCCTGGCCACCAATGGTCGGGTGCGCGGCAACGCGACTCGGGCAACCGTGGCATATCTGCTCAAGGGCATTGTGTTCGGCAACGATGGCCGGGCACTGTCGCCGTGGCACACGACCAAGAAGAATGGTCGTCGCTACCGCTTCTACGTGCCTCAGCGCGACGCCAAGGAGCACGCGGGCGCCTCGGGCCTGCCGCGACTGCCGGCCGCTGAACTCGAGTCGGCCGTGCTCGACCAACTGCGCGCGATCCTGCGTGCCCCGAATCTTCTGGGTGAGATGTTGCCGCAGGCGATTAAGCTCGATCCGACTTTGGACGAGGCCAAGATCACCGTGGCCATGACCCGGCTCGACGCGATTTGGGATCAACTGTTTCCGGCGGAGCAGACCCGGATCGTGAAGTTGCTGGTGGAGAAAGTCATCGTGTCACCCAACGACCTCGAAGTGCGACTGCGCGCCAACGGCATCGAACGCCTGGTGCTGGAACTGCGCCCCGAACCGGTCGAGCAACGAGAGGAAGCACTGGCATGAGCGACATCCGCATCCAGAAGACCGGCGAGCCCGACATCCTTCAGACCAGCGACGGCAGGCTGACTCTGTCGGTGCCGATCCAGATCAAACGACGCAGCGGCCGCAAGCTGGTCACCTTGCCGAACGGTGAGACCGCCCCAGTCAGACCGTGGGACGTGGCGCCGACATCACTCCAATTGGCGCTGGCCAGGGGCCACCGCTGGCTGGCCATGCTGGAATCAGGGGAAGCAAAGTCCCTGAAGGAGATCGCCACGCGGGAGGGGATCGACAACAGCTACGTGAGCCGGATGGTCAACCTGACCACGCTGGCCCCCGACATCGTGGCGGCCATCCTGGACGACGCATTGCCGAACCACATCACGCTGTTCGATCTGGCGGTTGATCCGCCAGCGCTGTGGGATGAGCAGCGGGAGCGAGTCGGCCTTCCGCGTTGAAAATCAACCCGCGTCTGCAGGCGACCACGGACCACCTGCCTGCCAGCGGGCTGAAAACACCGCGCTGGCATTGGCCGCCTTGATGACGGGAAGCATGAACGCGACCAGTGCAGCAATGACGTCATTCAGCGCCAGCGCTTCCAGGCGGTTCTTTTTCAGGAAGGCCTGCCACTGCGCCTGTTTCTGCGCATCTTGCGCAAACGCATCGGTGAGGCCGAATGGGACATCCCTAGTCAGAGCGGTTTTACGTCGACCGAAGGTCGCCTGAATCGCTTGGCGAAGGGTGTCGCTATCGAAGTCGGTGTGCTGCGCCAATATCCACAGATCGAAATAATCCTTCATGCGACTGTTGGCGATGCCAAGGGACGACAGCGCCTCGAATTTCTCGGCCACCACGGTGTAGCGCGGATAGACCCGCAGCTTGGGTGCTGCGAACTCCGCCAGCATGACGGGGTATTCGACATCCTCCGGGCCAGGCGTCACGGCGTCGCCGAAGCCGATATCGATCTGGATCTGGCAGCGCGCGCCATCGATCACACCGAGCAACGTCACGCGCACACCAGCGTAGTTCGCCTCCTTGCGAATCTCGGCGGCGTGCACGGTGTCGGGTTGAAACGCCACGCCGTCGTGCGTTTCGATCGCGCAGATATCCCTGAAGACGGCTTCGATGTGCGGCAGCTCTGCCGAGCCGAATCCCAGAAAATCAGCATCCCTGGTTGGGCGATGTGGAATGTCGAACCACAGGTCAAACAGCAAGGCACCCTTGAGCAGAAACTGATCCGCGTGCTTCGAGATGCTGATCCGGTACAGCAGCCGCTCAATCGCATAGCGCGTGAGGACCAAGTTGAAATCCTGCTCGGTCTCGCGGGCGCGGTTGAGCAGACGGGCACGTACTGATGCCGCCACGTTTCGTTCATTCATGACAGGCTTTCCATGTAGGGGCGCATCACATTGGCCACGCGGCACAGCGTGGCATAGCGCCAGAGTTCGTCCATGCTCACGCGCTTGGCACGCCAGGCTTCCTGCAGCGCTTCCATCGCCACATCGAGGCCGATCTTGTTGCGGAACTTGAAGCAGTCGGCCACGGTGCGAGCAATGTTGGTCACGCGCACGGTCACGCCATCGATCTGGTGTTCTTCAATCCCATCGGTCAGCGCGGGGCCAGAAAAGCGCACGATGCGCAGCGGCGGGTAATCCATCTTGGGCGAACGAGCCTTGTTGGGAATGGCGAGCCAGACCTCGAATGGCGACTGCGTGGTGAGGTCGTGCACGCGCAGTGCCGACAGCAGGCAGACGATGGCTTGCGGGTGTTTGCGTGCCACCTCGGCCAGCGTGCCATGCTCGGATACGCTGCGATCGGGGCGGGCATACAGACCGCGACCCACGCGGGTGAGCAGGCCCTGCCGAACCAGCCGCGTGAGAGCGACACTGGGCAGACCCAGCGCATCGAGATCGCGCGGGCGTATCAGGCCGCGCTGGGCGGCGAGATCCAGAATGGTCTGATGCGAAGTTTCCATGCCGCCATGATGTTGCATTACGTCGGTAGTTGTCAATATCTACCGACAAAACACAACGTAAGCGGTTTCCTTTGCTATCCGATGCTGTAATCCAACCGCTTGATTCGTCCGCGCGTAACCCTTTGATCTATATGGCGCTGACTTGTGGCCTTTGCGGACTTCGGGCCAGTTCCAGGGAGCGAGGCCGGAGCGAGGAATGGCCAGGAGAGAGTGGAATGGGGCCGGGAACGGCCAATTCGGGCGGCTGGCGAAGTCCGCAGGCTTCCGCAGGAACCCCCAACAACACGCGGGAACCGGCGCGATCAGACAAGAAAAAACCCCAACCGAGAACGGTTGGGGTTTTGTTATTGGTGGAGCCGGGGGGATTATTCAATGCCCTGTAGCCCGCATAAACACTAGAAACAGGCTCGCAGGGCGTCGGCGCGTACCCCAGCAGTACCCGCCACAAGCAACCCGCGAAGGGCTATAATTCTTAGGGTATGCACGGGGAGCGCGCCATGACCGACAACACCGAAAACCTGATTCTTGAACACTTGCGCCACATACGCGCCCGCCTTGACCGGGTTGCAGACGACGTGCATGACCTCAAAGAGCGCATGAGCAGCCTCGATGAATCCTTCCTGAACGTTCAGCGGCAAATCGTGCAGGGGGTCGAAACCGACACCCGCCAGCAGATCAGCCTTGATCGCATCGTGCAGCGCATCGAGCGTATTGAGCGCCGCCTTGAACTGTCGTGAGGTCGCGACCAATCCCGGAGAGCGCGCCATGACCGACAACACCGAAAACCTGATTCTTGAACACCTCAAGCGGTTTCAGGCAGGCCAAGACCGCATCGAACGCAAATTGGACGAACTGCCCAACCGCATCGCGCACCTTGAGGTCAGCATCAGCCGGGTTGCCCGCGACGAATCGTCGAACTACGCCGAAATCATCCAAGACCGGCACACGGTGGACAGGCTCAAAGAGCGCCTTGAGCGCATCGAGCGCCGCCTTGAATTGTCGTGAAGGTGCCGAAGCGGATAGAAGCCCGTAGAGCCATCAAAAGGCCGGGGTTAAGGGGTAGGTAGCCGGATGCCGCGTTGAACGGCGCAGAACGCGGTTTTGTGCGTTCTGGAGGCATCCCCCATGCCGTCCAGCCTGCACCAGTCGCGGAGATGTGCGCCTGGCCGGTTCAATTCCCGATTTCCCACTTGAACCCGCGTTCTGCGCCGTCCTGCCGCGTTCCTGAACCTTTCCGCCTTGCAAGCCCGGCGGGGGGCGCCGCGCAGCGGGGGGCTGCAAGCCCACAGGGGGGTCGAGTCCGCGACCGCAGGTCGGAGAGGGGGGCGGCACGCCCCCCTGCGGACTGGGGCCGTCAAGCGCGGAGCGCGTGATTCCCCCGCGCGAAGCGTGGGGGCTGGAGTTCTTGCTTTTGCGTGCTCCATTTTTTTGCGCAGTCGCTGATTAAAAAAGATTAAAGAAGATTAGGGCAACTTATCCACAGGCTGTAAGTCCGCACCAGAATTGGACTTTTTACCTGTTTTTCCATGGATTATCTATCCGCTGCAACGGTATTTCCTATCCGCTGCAACGGTATTTCCTATCCGCTGCAACGGTATCAACCGCGCAGCTTCCGGGCCTTGGCTGCCTTCTTGGCCAAGTGCCGCAGTTGTGACCTTTGGGCCTTCTTCTTGACATGCACCAGACCGTCCTTAATCTCGTAGCCGAACCACTCTCCGTGGGCCGCGCTGGCCTCGCCCACGGCGTCCAGCGCCTTGCGTAGCTTCTGATGAGCGCTGTACGGGTTGGTGTTCTTGCCCCCCGACAGCTTGAGCAACACCTCAATGCTCACCGGAACCGGCTTCGCATGGCTTGCATAGAACCCATGCAGCCACTGCGCCAGCGACTTCCCGTCCATCGCGCGGCGCGTCGCCCATTGCACCTGCGTAAACTGATCGCGGGCGAACAGCGAGAGTAGCTTGGGGTTCAGCACGATCACCCATTCCTGCGACAGATCGTCTTTGAACGCTTCGTCAATCAGCCCGCCGAGGTACACGTGCCGCCCTTGCCGCACCTCGACCGCGTTGGCGGTCAGCCGCGCAATGCGCGTGTGCAGCGTCTCCCGGTTCATGCCCGTGTCGGTCTTGCCCATGAGTTTGAGCAATGCGTAGGCCGTGATGCGGCACTGGCTGCCAAGAAGCATATGCCGCACGGCGTGCAGCACACTCTCATACACGTCCAAATCGCCTTGATCAAGCTGCTGGCCGGTGTAGCGGATTTCGAGACCCCCAAGCGCGGCGATCTGTTCGCGCTCCATGTAGCGGCGTTTACCCTTGCCGATTGCGGCGAACAGTGCCGAGCGCAGGAAACCGTTTGGCACGGCCCGAACAGGCTCCGCCCACAACGGCAATCGCGCCACGGCTTGCGTCGGTGTGAGCGGGGCTGTCGGGTGCCCCACAGCCCGCGCCCGCTCCCGCGCCTTCGCCGCATACTCCGGCCCCCGCTCGCGGGCGTTCTGGATAAGCGCCGATAACGACGCTCCGGCAGTCATTGCCGTCTCCTGACGTGCATCTGCCACGTCCGCCCTTACTTGCCTGCGCTGCCCGCGCCCGCCGCCATGTCGTGCACGGCTTGGTCAAGATCAGGCCGCGCCGCGTTCGCCTTTTCACTCGCAGCGCGTATCCACGCGAAAATATCTTCATCGAACCACAGCTGCGCATTTCAGCGATCGTGGACGCCTGTTTCATTCTGATCGTGGACGGCGTTTCAGGCTGATCGTGGACGCGCCGGGGGTGCGCGCAAGCGATGGGTTTACTGTATCTCAATCGTCCACGATCAG
>NZ_JAVERI010000019.1:0-43084 GCF_034007205.1 Thiomonas sp. | reverse complement strand
CTGATCGTGGACGATTGAGATACAGTAAACCCATCGCTTGCGCGCACCCCCGGCGCGTCCACGATCAGCCTGAAACGCCGTCCACGATCAGAATGAAACAGGCGTCCACGATCGCTGAAATGCGCAGGATTTCTGGCGCAACACGGCCATGCGTTTCAGATTCCACGCCAGGCAGTCCAGGGTCCACTCACCCTTCACCTGCTCCAAGCCGCGCAGCAGGAACTGGCGAAATCCCATGACCGACTTGATGATGCCAAACACCGTCTCCACGGTCTGCTTGCGCAGCGCGTACAGCTTGCGGCCCGTGCGGGTCTTGAGTTTATGCGCCATCTTCTGCAGGGGCGTGGCGTGGGCGTCCAGCGGCTCAGGCTCGGCGAAGCGTTCACGCCAGCCCGGGTGGTGGTCTTCCCGTGCCACCGCGATGTAGGGCTCGATCCCGGCTTGCTCGCAGGCGGTGATATGGCCTTGGCTGCAAAAGCCGGTGTCCGCGAGCAGGTCGGTGACTTGGCCCAGGGGGGCGGGCAGCGTGGTGATCGTTTGGAGCATCGGCTTGACCTGCTCCATGTCGTTGCCGGCCTGGGTGAGGCCCGTGGCCACGACCAGCAGGCTCTGGGCGGCCACCGCAGCCTGGGCGTTATAGCACTGCTCGAAGCCGCCCCCGGCCACCTTCATAATGCGCGATGCTTCGTCCGTCAGATTGATCTGGTCGGACGGGCACGGGCCCGCCACCGGGGGCTGGGGCGGTTTGCCCCCCGGCTTCCTGCCGGTTTCCCGTTCTCGCGCCTCGCGTCTGGCCAGCTTCTCCTGGTAGTCGGCCTGCTCGCGATCGAAGCGCTCGCGGGCGCGGGCCTCGATCTTGGCTTTGGCTTGTTCCATCGCGGCCAGCCGGTCTTGCCGGCGCTTGATCTCGTCGGGCAGATCGATGCCGTCTGGCAGGTCGGATTGGTCGGACTTCTCGGCCTGCTCGAGCAGGTCTTGCACTTCGGCCTTGAGTTGCACTTCGAGTTGCAGGGTGTGGCCGTGCGAGAGGGCGCTGTGGCGCGAGGCGTTGGCGTGGATCTTGGTGCCGTCCAGGGCGACCGTGGCCAGCTTCTGCCCGCGATAGAGCACGTCGCACTGGTACTCGGCAATGATCAGCGCCAGGCGGTCGATCTCGGCCGGAAAGTCGCGCAGCTCGATGCCGCGAAAGTTGGTGAGCGGGATATCCGACGCCCGGTCCGGCTCGCCGCGCCGCTTGTTGATCTCGGCCTCGATGGCGCGCATCTCCTTGTAGGCGATGACCAGGAAATTGCCGGAGCCGCATGCCGGATCGAAAACCCTGATCTTCGCCATACGCTTGCGCAGATTCAGCAGCATGCGTGCGTTGTCGCCCGCTTCGGCAAGCTTCGCGCGCAGCTCATCGAGGAACAGCGGGTTCAGCACCTTGAGGATGTTGGGAACGCTGGTGTAGTGCATCCCCAGCTCGCCGCGTTCCTCGTCTTCGGCGATGGCCTGGATCATTGAACCGAAAATATCCGGGTTGATTTTGGTCCAGTCCAATCCGCCGACATGCAGCAGATAGGAACGTGCGATCCGGCTGAATCGCGGCACCTCGCTGCTGCCCGCGAACAAAGCGCCGTTGACGTAGGGGAAGTCTTCGGCCCAGCGGGGAATCTTGGCGGCCGCCCGGTCCTCGGGCTTGGTGTTCATGGCGCGAAAGAGCGTGGCGATGACCTCGTGCGTGTTGGATGAGTCCCTGGCGCTCATCTGCGCGACGGTTTCGGTAAAACGCCCCTTGCCGACGAAGATATCGGTGTCCTCGGCGAAAAAGCAGAAGATCAGCCGCGCCATGAAGTGATTCATGTCGTGACGGCGCTCCGCCGTGCCCCATGCGGGGTTGTCTTTCAAGAGTTCGACATACAGCCGGTTCAGGCGGCTGGTGGCCCGGATGTCGAAGGCGTTTTCGCTGATCTGGCGGACGGTGCTGATGCCCGCCAGCGGCAGGAAGAAGCCGAAGTGGTCTGGGAAGTCCTTAGTAGGCGCAGGCGCTGGATGGTCGTGGCTTTGTTCCCGAAGGCTTCAAGGAAGGCGTAGGGGAACTCTGCGGGGTCGAAAGGCTGCTCCGCGAGGTCGGTGATGGCTTGTTCGATTTCTACGGCGTTCATGGACGGGGGCGCGTTATGCACCCTTCCAAGGGTTGATGACCGTCACGCCGGCCGCTTCAAAGGGCGATGTGTCGCGCGATGCCACGATGAAGCCCCGCGATGCGGCAATGGCCGCGATGTAGCCATCTGGGGTCGGGAAGCCACGCCCGCCGCTCTTGGCCGTCACGGCCAGGTCGGCGTAGTGGCGCGCTGCATCCGTATCGAATGGCAGCACCCGATCCTTGAACAGTTCCAGCAGTTCGTTCAGGGCGCGATCGAGCAGGTTCTTGCGCTTGCCTGCCGGCAGCGCCCGGATGCCAAACAGCAACTCGGCCAGCGTCACGCTCGACAGATACAAGGTTTCCGCCGCCTGCTCGTTCAGCCAGTCCCTTACGGCCGTGTCTGGCTCCGGCTTCATCGCCTCGGAAACAACGTTGGTATCCAGGACGATCATTCAGTCGAAACGCAGCGGTTCGGCCGGCGTCTTGTCGCGCACACTCTCGAAGACGGCGAAATCTTCATTGCTCAGTGCGATCTTGCGGCCGATGGCGGCCAGGGCGTCGCCTACACGGACGCGGCTCGAAGGTTTGACCGCGGCCGCCAGAATCTCACGCACCTCCGCTTCCGTGCTGCGGCCGTGCTGGGCCGCACGCACGCGCAAAGCGCGATGCACGTCATCGGGCACATTCCTTACCGTCAGGATGGCCATGATTCAAAACTCCTCATTTGCTTTCCATGACTGCAATCATAGATAAATGCAGTCACCCGCGCAAGCGTCAAGCTCCGCGCCCCTTCCTGCCCTGGCGTCCCGTCCTCTTGGCTTCCATCTGCGCCCGTATCCGGGTCTCGCGCAGCTCCAGCTCGGACGGTGCCGACTTCTGGGCCCTGGCCGGCGTCGGGGCCGAGGTTGTCGGCACTTGCGAAAAGGGCGGTGTGGATGCCATGCGGCGGCGGGTTTGCCGCCCCATAGCCGAAGCTATGGGGCAAAAAGACGCTGCCGCAGGGCGCCGCACCGCCCTTTTGCAGCCCGCGATCCTCAAGTCCGACAGACTCCTAGCGGCCTCCGAAGGAGGCGCGAAGCGCTGTTCTCACTTTTCCCGCCTTGGCGCGCGAACCCTCACCCCAACCCTCTCCCGCAGGGAGAGGGAGCCGATCTGCGCCTTCGCGGACTTGTTGGAAAGTCGGCAGGGGCCTCCGAAAGGGACGCGAGGCGCAGTTCTCACCTCGCCCACTTGCTGGGGGAGGTTGGGAAGGGCGCGCACCTGCCTACAGGCGCAGGCGTCATATTCCTTGCGCTGCCTTTACTCTCGCAACGTCAAGTAGCGCAATGCGCTCTTGGGCAAGCTGCCGCCGCCCTTGGCGCCTTCGCACGGCACCGCAAATTCCACCCGTTTGCGTCCGGCCCGCTTGGCCTGCAGCAGCGCGGCGTCGACGCGCTGATAGACCGCAGCGAAGTCTTCGCCCGGACGCAGCTCGGCCAACCCGGCGCTGAAGCCCAGGGGAATGCGCCGCCCTGCGTCATCCTGCACCAGGGTCTGTTCGCTGAACGCCCGCAGCAAGCGCTGCACCACGACGAGCGACTGCTGCACCGGGGTGTCGGGCAGCAGCAGCATGAATTCCTCGCCGCCCATGCGTGCCACGCGGTCGCTCGGCCGCACCAGTCGCTTGGCTAAAGCAACCAATGCCTTGAGCACGGCGTCGCCGGTGTCGTGGCCGTGGGTATCGTTGACCGCCTTGAAGTGATCGAGGTCGAGCAGCGCCACGGTGAGCGGCTGCCCCTGGCGCGCCAGGCGCGCTTGCATGCGGCTGAACTCGGCGTCCAGCCCGCGGCGGTTGAGCGCGCCGGTGAGCGGGTCTTCCTGCAATTGCTGGCTGACCTGCTCCAGTTCGCCTTCGAGCGAGCGGATGCGTTCCTGCGCCGCCTGCGCCTGCCGCTGCGCCTCGGCCAGATGCACGCCAAGCTCGCCGCTGCGCTGCTGCATATGGCGGCTGTCGTCGAGCACCTCCTGCACCAGCACGCGGATTTCGTTCCATTCCTGGCTGTGCTGCAGCTTTTCCAGGCGATCCTCCATGCGCGCGTTGTATTCGCCGCCCTCTGCAGCGTAATCGCCCAGCTTGCGCACCAGCAGGTCGATCAGCGCCTTGGCGGTGTGGTGCGCGTCTTCCTCGCTCTTGCGCAGCACGCTGTGGCGCACCAGCAGATCGCGCACGGCGTTCTGCGCCTGCTCGATGCGCTCGGGTGCGAGCGGCGGCTGCAATTCCTCGCGGATGGCCGCGGCCTGCACCCCGACCCAGGCCTGCGGCGCCAGATCGCCGAGATGTTCCAGCAACAGTCGCACCAGATCGGCCAGACCGTCGCGCACCGCGTCCTCGGTGGTTTGCTCCCGGTCGATGGCGAGCCAGACTTCACGCGCCCGCTGGCTCAGGTCGGTGGCCTGCGCGTCGGTTTGCGCCGCCGCCATCAGCCCGTGCAGCAGGCGTTGCGCGGGGCCTTGCGCGCAAAACGGCTGCACGCCGAATTTGAGGGTCTGCAACCAGAGTTCGCGCCACGCGTTGCCATCAATTGGCGTTTCGGTATCGCGGATTTCGATGGGGGCGGAGCCGCTTCGACTGCCACTGCGAGCGGGCAGCGCGCTCCAGCGATCGAGCAGTTGCTCCAGCTCGCGCCACTGCGCCTGCGGCGTGGGCAGGGCGGCGAGGTGTTCGATCTGCTGGCGCTTGTGCAATTGCGACAGCCCGCTTTGCGAGCGCTCCCATTGTTCGAGCAGCCGCGGCAGCACACGGCCCCAATCCGGGGTTGGCGGCTGCAGGGACGGGGACGCCTCGCCGCGGTGCAGACTGTCGAAAACGCGGCGGTAATTGTCCGGGGTGGGGGGCAGATTGAGTTCGAGCAAGCGCTTGAGGGTGGCGCGCGCCTGATCGGCGATGGTCGACATGAACAGGAGGACGAAGAGAGTTTGACCGCAATCGTATTGCAGGCGGATCAAGGCAAATGTAAAGACGGCGGCTCCAATAATGGGGGGGACTCATTCGCCCCGGCCCCGGCCTCCAGCCGCCATAGCCAGGCGAGCAGCTCGGCCACGGCGGTGTAGAGCGCCGGGGGAATCTGGCTGTCGAGGTCGACCGCCATGAGGAGCTGCACCAGTTGCGGCGATTCGTGCACATACACCCCCGCCTCCTTTGCCCGATCGATGATGGCTTCGGCCACCCACCCCTGGCCCTTGGCGACGACTTGCGGCGCCCCGGCGGCGTCGGCGTCGTAGCGCAGCGCCACGGCCTGCGGCAACGCGGCGGGACGGGGCACCTTGGGAGTCTGTTCGGCGCTCAAGTGGGCTCTCCAGCGCCAGTCTGGCCAAGCTGCACCCGGCCGACCTCCAGCCCGGCCGATTGCAGCGCCGCGCGCAACTGCGGCAGCGCGGCGTCGATGCGCTGCTGCGCCTGCGGGCTGCGCCGCAACCACAGATCGAGCCGGTTGCCATTGAGCCGCAACCGGGCCTGCACCGGGCCGAGCTGCGGCAGTTCGAGTTCGACCTGGGTGCTCCATGCGCGCTCGGCGACGGGGCCTGGTGTCGCGTGGCCTTCGGGGTCGGGCCGCAGGCTCCAGCGCGCGCTCTGACCCGGCCACAACAGCCCCTCCCAGACGATCTGCCCCTGCATCAGGGTCTGCAACTGTTGCTGCACCACGCCATGCAGTTCGGCGGGCAGGCGCGCGGCCAGTGTGGCCGGATCGCTCGCCGCCTGTGGCCCGGTCTGCACCGCGTTGTAGGCCGCCAGCGCCGCATGGCGCACGGCGGTTGCGGCCTCGGCGGGGGGCGTTGTCATCAAAGTCGCGGCTGCCGCGCCGGTCGGCGCCGTGCCCGGCTGGGCACCGTGCCCGGGGCCGGGGCCACGCGCCGCCGCATCGGCAGTGGCCGCTGCGGTCTGCGGCGTGGCGGCGGTTTGGGCTGCGGTTTGCAGCAGGGGCGAGAGCCTGCCCTGCGGCTGCGTCAGCAAGGCCGACAGCGGCTGCTGCCCCTGTGCCCAGGCGCCCAGATGGCTTTCGTAGAACAACCCGCTTTGCTGCAGCGCGCTGGCAAGCTGTTGCGCGGCCTGCTGGAGCGGCTGGGCGGGATTGGGCCAGACCGGCGTGGCCGCAGACGTTGCGGCGCGGGCGTCGGCGCCCGCGACGCCGGGATTCGCGGACGAGGCGCTTGCGGTTGCCTGCATCTGTTGCAGCAGACCGAGCAACTGCCCCGGACCCGACAACTGCGACTGCGCGGACGTCTGCGCCGCCTGCTGTGGCGCAAGCAGAAACTGCGGCTGGCCGTTCCGCGATCCGAGGTAAATGAGCGGCAGGCGCGCGCCCGGCTGCGGCGCGGCGCCGGGCAGGGTCGCGCTGACCAAGGCATTGCCCAGCCGCAGCAGCACCTGGGTTTGCAGCCGTCCATCGGCGGCAGCCGTCAGGCTTGCTGCACCGGGCTGCGCGGTCTGCACCTGCACCACCTCGGCCTCGAAGGTTGTGCCCGGCGCGGCGGCAAACGCGGTCGGTTCGGCACGTGCCGCGCCTGCACTCCCTGCGGGGTTGACCGAGGCAGCGCCGCTGAGGATTTGCGCCGGGTTCATGGTTTCAAACGGGTCTCGACGAGCGTTCAAACGGGCTTCAAACGGGCTCCTGCCGCAGGTGGATGATGAGCTCGGCCTCGGCCTCGCTCAAACCGCAGCGCTCGGCAATCTCGCGCACCGGCAGGCCCTGACGCGCCAGCGCGCGCACCTGCTCGCCGACGGCCTCTGCAGACGGCATGGCGGGCGGTTCGTGCAGCACGGGCAGATCGGCGGGCTCGGCCTGTTCAGGCGCCGGTGCGGAGGGGTGTTCGGTCAGCGGCGGTTGAGCAGCAGGCGCAGGGGCGGCTTCTGCGCGCACCGGCAGGGTGAACAACGCCGAAGGGGGCGGTCTGGCGGCGTCGCGTTCGTGCTCCAGGGTCTGGATGCGCAGTTGCAGACCGTGAACCTGATCGCGCGTGGCCGCCAGCAGGTCGAGCAGGCGCTTGAGGGTGAGGGTCAGCGCGATCTGCAGCGCCACGATCAGCGCAGCGAAAACCAGAAGGATCAGGGTCATGATGTCGGCAGCGGCAATGGAAGAAGGTCAGAGGGTGTGAATGAATCCGGCGTGGCCGAGCAGCGCGTCCAAACGCCCCCGATCAAGGCGCAAAGCACAGCCGTGCCCGTCGGCACGGCGCGCATTTGCAACGCCGAGCAGGGGTGTTTGAGCGCGATGAGCGGACATGGCGGATTTGTTCACACCTTCTTAAGCACGGTCGTCGATGTGTCGCCCGCGGGTGGCATCGGGATCGGGCGCTTGGGCCGGCTGCGTTTCTGGTGTTGCGGCAGGCGCCGAGCCGGAGGAAGGGCGACTGGCAGAGGGCTGACGCCCACCAGGGGAGTCGCGCCGCCCCCGCCCACCGCCGTCGGGCAGGCGCGGAACCGGATCGTAGGGGCCCACCGGGTTGATCGTCGCATCAATCATCTTCACCTCCTGCCAGACTGTGCCGGATGCAGATCGAGCCAACCCGCCTCAAGACTCCCCACCCCAACCCTCCCCACGAGTGGGGAGGGAGAGAACACTCCTCCCCCACGCCGTGGGGGAGGCTGGGAGGGGGAGACGCCCACCCCAACCCGTCCAAGGGCTGGCTTGCAAGCCAGCCCCGTTGCGGCGGGGCAAAGCCAAGCAGTTGGCTTTGCCTTTTCCGCCTCCACCCCCACGAGTGGGGAGGGAGAGAACACTCCTCCCCCACCTCGTGGGGGAGGCTGGGAGGGGGATTCGTTCGGCATTTCCCTCAGTGCGCGAAGTAGCTCTGCAGCCGACCTTCGATGATGCGGGGGTTCTCGCCCTCGGCAATCGCCACCAGGCCGGCCACCTGCATTTCCTGCAACAAGGCACGATTGTGCACGATGGACTTGAGCTTGTTGGCCACCGGCAGAAAAAACAGGTTGGCCGAGCCCACGCCGTACACCGTGGCGACGAAGGCCACGGCAATGCCGCCGCCGAGCTTGCTCGGATCGGCCAGGTTTTCCATGACGTGAATCAGGCCGAGCACCGCGCCCAGAATGCCCACCGTCGGGGCGTAGCCGCCGGATGATTCGTACACCTTCGCGGCCTGGGTGTCGTGATGCTCGATGGCGCCGATTTCCTGCTCCAGGGTGGAGCGGATTTTTTCCGGGTCGGTGCCGTCCACCAGCATCTGCAGACCTTTTTTCACGAACGGATCGGGCACCGAATCCACCGTGGCCTCCAGCGACAGCAGGCCGTTCTTGCGCGCCGTGTCGCTCCATTCGAGGATTTGCCGGATCGCCGCCTGCGGATCGCCCTTGGGCGGCAGCACGATCCACGGCAGAATCTTGAGCGATTGGATGAACACCTTGAGCGGATACTGCAGCATGACCGCGCCCGTGGTGCCGCCGATCACGATGAGAAAGGCCGTGCCCTGGATGATGGAGCTGACATGGCCGCCTTCGAGCAACTGTCCCAGCAGGATGGCGCCCACCGCGACCACGATGCCGATAACGCTCAGAATATCCATGAATTTCCCCGTCGCTGTATGGCTTGTCCGTTGGGCTTGTCAGGGCGTCGCACGGCGGCTCGCCCCGGCTGCGGGCCGGTGGTGCGCCCGCAGCCGCGCGCGCAGCCGCATGACCGCCTGTTTCATGAGCTGGCTGACCCGCGACTCGCTCACTTCGAGCACCCGCCCGATGTCCTTGAGCTGCAGGTCTTCCTGGTAATACAGCGACAGCGCCAGCTTCTCGCGCTCGGGCAGATCGGCAATGGCGGCCTGCAGATCGCGCTCCAGCTCGGCGTCCTGCAGCAGTTCCTCGGGCAGCAGGCTGGCTTCGTCGGCCTGGCGGTCGGCGTAATCGCCGCCGTCGTCGTGCGTGAGGTCTTCGAGGTAGACCAGTTGCATGCTGGTCTCGGCCAGCGCGTCGTAATACTCGGCCAGATCCCAGCCCAGGTGCGCGGCGAGCTCGCCGTCTTCGGGATGGCGGCCCAGGCGCTGGGTGAGCAAGGCTTCGGCGCGCTCGATCTGGCGCTCCTTGGCGCGGCTGCGGCGCGGCAGCCAGTCGAGCCGGCGCAATTCGTCGTAGATCGCGCCGCGGATGCGGATGGCCGCGTAGGTGGCGAATTGCGCGGGCGACTGCATCTCGCCGCGGTCGATGGCATCCCACAGCCCCATCATGCCGGCCTGTTCCAGGTCGGAGAAATCGATCGAGGCCGGCAGTTGCGCCGCCATCTGTCCCGCGATGCGCCGCACCATGGGCAGATGCCTGGCAAGGCGCTGCTCGCGGGTTTCGGGGGCGGGGTAGAGGCCGGGTTTCATCCGATCGAAAGCCATGTCCTGGGTACAGCGCGTCAGGCGGCCTGCTCTGCCCGCAGCCACTGCTGCATGAAGAATTCGATGCGCCCGCTCGGCCCGTGCGGCAGCGGCCAGTTTTTCACCCGCGCGGCCAGCGCGGCAAAGGCGACGGCCGACGCGCTTTGCGGCGCCGATTCGACCACGGCGCGCTGGCTGCGCACGGCTGCGCGCAGCGCCGCGTCCAGCGGAATGCTGCCCAGCAGGTCGAGCGAGACGTCGAGATAGCGGTCGGCCACGCCGGCGATCTTGGAAAACAGCGCCTGCCCCTCGCGCGCATCGCGCACCATGTTGGGCAGCAGGTGAAAGCGCTTGAGGCCGTACTGCTTGCTCAGCACCTTGATGAGCGCGTAGGCATCGGCCACCGAGGCGGGCTCGTTGTTCAGCACCACGATGAGGTCCTGCGCGGCGCGGCTGAAGGTGAGCACATCGCCCGCGATGCCGGCGGCGCAGTCGACCAGCAGGTAGTCGAGCGGGATGTCCAGGCTGCTGACCGCGTCGATCAGCCGCGACTGCGTGGCGACGTCGAGCGACGCCATCCCGGCCACGCCGCTGGAGGCGGGCAGCACCAGAATGTCTCGCGGCCCGCGCACCAGCACGTCGCCGAGCTGCTTCTCGCCCGACAGCACATGGCTGATGTTGTGGCGCGGCGTCAGGCCGAGCAGGATGTCGATATTGCCCAGCCCCAGATCGGCGTCGAACACCATCACCCGCTGGCCGCCGCGCGCCAGGGTGATGGCCAGATTGGCGACCACATTGGTCTTGCCCACCCCGCCCTTCCCGCTGGCGACGGTGATGACCTTGGTCGGGGGGCGCTGCAGGCGGCGCAGTCCTTCGGCTTGATCCATGATGGCGTCTTTCTGTCGGGTCAAGCGCAGCGGGCGGCCGTCGCAGCGGCCGGGACGGCAGCGAGGGCGGGGGCGGAGTCGAAACGGGTCACGGGGTCGTGTTCGAGCAAAGCCGTGATCTTAGCCAGCGAGGGCACATGCAGGTCTTCGGGCACGCGCTGGCCGTCGGTGTAGAACCACAGCGGCACGCTGCTCTCCACCAGCCATTGCAGCGCTGCGCCGAAGCTCGGGCTTTCGTCGAGCTTGGTGAGAACGGCAGCAGTCACCGGCAGTCGGCGGTACAGCGCCCAGAGTTCGGCATAGGCCGAAGGCGCCAGCCCGGCGCCGACCACCAGCAGGCGGGTGACGCTGTCGCCCAGCGCCTGCAGCCACTGCATCTGCTCGGCCATGCGCACGTCGCGCGGGCTCAGGCCGATGCTGTCGATCAGCACATAGCGCCGGTCGGCGAAGTCGCGCAGGTGTTGCTGCAATTCCTCGCCGTCGCGGGCGACGGCCACCGGCACGCCGAGGATGCGGCCGTAAATCTTGAGCTGCTCCACGCCGCCGATGCGGTAGGTGTCGGTGGTGATGAGCGCCACCGCCGCCGTGCCGTGACGCAGCACCAGGCGCGCGGCGAGCTTGGCAATCGTCGTGGTCTTGCCCGCGCCGGTGGGACCAACCAGGGCGTAGATGCCCGCAGCCGACACCGGATCGGCCGCCACCTGCAGTCCCTTGCCCAGATACGCGGCCAGCGCGCCGCGCAGGTTCAGCGCCTGGCTGCCGAGCTGCCGCGCCCGCGCGGTCGAGAAACCCAAGGCCTGCAACTGCTCGCCCACGGGGGTCAGCGGCCCGGCGTCGGCCAGACCCGACATCTGCGACTCGATCCACTGCCGCAGGTCCTGCAGTTCGTGCCGCATGGCGCCGAGCTCGTCCTTCGGTTCGGCGTGGCGATCGGGCCCGGACGGGGGCGAATCCGCAGCGCGGCCGACAGGCTGCGCGGCAAGCGTCGGCGCGGCGGCCAGCGCGGCGGCGTCCTTCTGTTCCAGGGTGATCGGTGCGTTCAGCGCGGCGACGCGCGCCACGGCGGGCAAGGGCAGGTCGTCGGAAGGTTTCTGAGGAGCGCGGCCCTCCCCCTCCCAGCCTCCCCCACGCGTGGGGGAGGGGTTGACCTGCGCAGAACGCGGTTCGCCCCCTCCCCACTTGTGGGGAGGGTTGGGGTGGGGAGCCGTGGACTGCGCCGTCACCGCCGCAGCCGCGACCTGCGCCGCCGCCTCGGCCTCCTGCTCCTCCGACGGAAACCGGCTGGCGTCGAAGTCCACCGCCGCCATCAATTCGACGCCGCCGACGATTTCCCGATTCGACAGGATCACCGCATCGGCGCCGAGATCGTTGCGGATGCGGGTGAGCACCTCGCGGGTATTGGTTCCGGTATAGCGTTTGATTTTCACGATTCACACTCCAGCATTACGCCCCCAGCGTGGCGGTGATTCTGACCTGCTTCTGGTCGGGAATTTCAGCATAGGACAGCACGCGCAGCCGCGGCGCGCTGCGCGCCAGCAACCGGGCGAGAAACTGCCGCAGCGGTGCGCTCACCACCAGCACGGCGGTGGCGCCCTGCGCTTCCATGCGCTGCATCAGATCGCGCGCCCGGTCCATCAGGCGCTGCGCCAGACCGGGTTCGACCGAAGGTTGCTGTGGGTCGGCGCGCAGGCTGGAAAGCAGAATCTGTTCCAACTGGCCGTCGAGCACCGCGGCGGAGAGTTCCTGACCGTTCGGCGACAGGCTCTGCACGATGAAAGCCCCCAGCGCCAGCCGCACGCGGGCGGTGAGCTCATCGGTGTCGCTCACCTGCGCGCCGTGCTCGGCCAGCACTTCGGCGATGGTGCGCATATCGCGGATGGGCACGCCCTCGCTCAGCAGGTTCTGCAGCACCTTGCGCAGCCGGTCGGCGGAAATGAGCTTGGGCACCAGGTCTTCGACCAGCTTGGGCGAACGCTTGGACAGGTGCGCCAGCAGGCCTTCGACTTCCTCGCGCCCCAGCAGTTCGGCGGCGTGGGTCTGCAGCAGGTGGTGCAAATGCGTGGCCAGCACCGTGCTGGGATCGACTACCGTGTAGCCCAGCGCCTGCGCGCGGTCGCGCTGTTCCTTGTCGATCCACACCGCGGGCAGGCCGAAGGCCGGATCCTTGGTCGGCGTGCCCTGCAACTCGCCCATCACCTGCCCGGGGTTGATGGCCAGGAGCAGGTCGGGAAAGATTTCGCCGCTGCCCACGTCCACCCCCTTGAGCGCGATGCGATAGCCGCCGGGCCGCAGTTCGAGGTTGTCGCGGATATGCACCGAGGCGACGAGAAAGCCCATCTCCTGCGCGAACTTCTTGCGCACCCCGCGGATGCGCCCGAGCAGCTCGCCGCCCTGGTTGCGGTCGACCAGCGGAATGAGGCGGTAGCCCACGTCGAGCGAGAGGGTGTCCACCGGCTCGATCTGCTCCCAGCTCACCTCTTCGGGCTCGGCGGGCGCCGCGACCTCGGGCGCGGCCTGCGCCTGTGCGGCGGCCTGCTTCTGCCTTTTGAGCTGCCACCAGAGCACGCCGCCGAGCACCGCCGCCGCGCCGAGAAACGCCAAGTGCGGCATGCCCGGCACCAGCCCGACCAGCCCCAGAATGCCGGCCGTGATGCCGAGCACGCGCGGCTGATTGAACAACTGCCCGAGCAGTTGCCGCCCCACGTCCTGGCCGGTGGACACATTGCTGATGACGATGCCCGCAGCCATCGAGATCACCAGCGCCGGTATCTGCGACACCAGCGCATCGCCGATGGACAGCAGGGTGTAGTTGTGCGCGGCATCGCCCAGGCTCAGGCCGTGCATGAACACGCCGATGACCAGGCCGCCGATCAGGTTGATGAACAGGATGAGAATGGCCGCCACCGCGTCGCCGCGCACGAATTTGCTCGCGCCGTCCATCGCGCCGTAGAAGTCGGCCTCTGTCGCCACCTCTGTGCGGCGCCTGCGCGCTTCTTCCTGGTCGATCAGGCCGGCGTTGAGGTCGGCGTCGATGGCCATCTGCTTGCCCGGCATGGCGTCGAGGGTGAAGCGCGCGCTCACTTCGGCGATGCGCCCCGCGCCCTTGGTGATGACGACGAAGTTGATGACCACCAGAATGGCGAACACGATGATGCCCACGGCGTAATTGCCGCCGACGACGAACTTGCCGAACGATTCGATCACCGCGCCGGCGGCGCCCTCGCCGTTCTGCCCATGCAGCAGAATGACCCGCGCCGCCGCCACGTTGAGCGACAGCCGCAGCAGGGTGGTGAACAGCAGCGCGGTGGGAAAGGCGGCAAAGTCCAGCGGCCGGGTGAGATACAGCGTGACCAGCATGATGATCAGCGACAACACGATGTTGAAGGTGAACAGCATGTCGAGCACGAAGGTCGGCAGCGGCACCACCAGCATCATCAGGATGAGCACCACCAGAATCGGCGCGGCAAGCAGGCGCCAGTCCATGCGCTGCAGCAGGCTGCGCCAGGCGGTCAGGGTCGATGCGGAAGAAGAAGTCGCCATCTCGGTTTACTCGTTCACGGCAAAGTCGGCGGGAATTTCCCAGTCGATCGGTTCAACCACCATTTGCGGCGCAGCGCGCAACTGAAATACATAGGCCAGCAGCAGCGCCACGGCGTTGTACAGCGCCACCGGTATCTCCTGCTCCAGTTCGGCATGGTGGAACAGCGCGCGCGCCAGCGGCGGCGCCTCGACCACGGGCACGCCATGCTCGGCGGCGATTTCGCGAATGCGCGCAGCCACCAGGTCGGCGCCCAGCGCCAGCACCACCGGGGCGCGGTTCCTGCCCTCCTTGTAGGCCAGCGCCACCGCGTAGTGCGTCGGGTTGGTCACCACCACATCGGCCTTGGGCACCGCGGCCATCATGCGCTTGCGCGCGCGTTCGCGCTGCAGCTCGCGCATCTTCTGCTTGATCTGCGGATTGCCTTCGCTTTCTCGCATTTCGTCCTGCATATCCTGGCGGCTCATCTTGAGCTGCTTGTTCATCTGGAACAACTGCCACGGCACGTCGACTGCGGCCACCAGCAGCGTGCCCGAGGCCATCCACAGAAAGGCGCGCGCGGTGATCTGGCCGAGTTGCGTCTGCGCCAGTTGGGGCTCCACCTGCAGCAGACCGAGCAGCGCGCCGCGCTCGTTCCACAGCACCATGCCGCCAATCACCGCAATCACCACGGCCTTGAGCAGCGCCTTGGCCAGCTCACCCAGGCCGGTGAGGGAAAACAGGCGGCCGATGCCCTTGACCGGATCGAGGCGGCTGAAATCCGGCACCAGCGCCTCGGTGCTGAACACCCAGCCGCCCAGCGCCACGCCGCCGGCCGCGCTGGCCACGAAGGTCAACAACAGCACCGGCGCCAGCACGAAAGCCCCGAGCACCAATACACGGCCTGCGGCCTGCAGCATGGCTGTGGAATCTTGAGAAGCGGCCGCCGAAACGGTCAGCCCGGTCTGCAGCAGTTCGCGCCCCATGTCGTAGAACCATCCCCCGGCAAGGTAAATCACCGCCGCCATGCCCAGCAGCAGCAGACTGGAGGTGAGATCGCGCGAGCGCGCCACCTGCCCCTTCTCGCGCGCCTGCTGCTTGCGCTTTTGCGAGGCGGGTAATTCCTTTTCCTGGGCGCTGTCTTCGGCCATGTCCTGCTCCCGCGCTCAAAGCGCCCCGCCCTGCCGCAACACCTGGCCAGACAGGCTCAGGCCCACGTCGACCAGATGCTGCACCACGTTCTGCATCACCGGCATGACCAGATACAGCGCCAGAAAGCCCAGGATGAAAAACAGCGGAAAGCCCACGGCGAACAGATTGAGCTGCGGCGCCAGCTTGGTCAGCACGCCCAGCCCCAGGTTGGCGATGAGCAGCACCCCGATCACCGGCGCGGCCAGCGCCAGCCCCAGGCTGAAAATCGCGCTTCCGCCCTGCTGCGCCAGCGCCAGCCAGGTCTGCGCGGCCAACCCCAGATTGGGGGCGACCGGCAGCAGGGTGAAACTGCGCGCAATCACGGCCAGCAGGATGAGGTGGCCGTTGACCGCCAGGAACAGCAGCAGCGTGACCATATTGAGAAAACTCGCCAGACTGGTGACCTGCACGCCCTGCACCGGGTCGAACAGCGAGGCGAAGCCCATGCCCATCTGCAGGCCGACCACGCTGCCGGCAAACATCACCGCGCTCAGGATCAGGGTCATCGCCAGGCCGATGGCCCCGCCGATGAGCATCTGCTGCAGCAACAGCATCCACGCCGTGGCGGTGCCGAACTGCACCGGCGGCATGGCGGGCAAGGCTGGCGCGATGGCCACCGCGATGAGCGCCGCCAGACCGACGCGCGCCAGCGTGGGCAGGCTGCCCATGCTGAATACCGGCGCCAGCGACAGCATGGCCAGCACCCGCACGAAGGGCCAGAAAAACGCGCCGATCCATGTCTCGATCTGGGTGCTGGTGAAATGAATCATGACCTTGCAAGCGCGATCAGCCGCCGTTGAGCAGATGCGGAATGCTCTGGAACAGACGGATGGTGAAGTCCATCATCACATGCAGCATCCACGGCCCGGCCAGCACCCCGGCCAGCCCCATGGCCAGCACCTTGGGCACGAAGCTCAGGGTCATTTCATTGAGCTGGGTCGCTGCCTGGATCAGACTCACCACCAGACCGACGACCAGCGCCACCCCCAGCAGCGGCAGCGCCACGAGAAACGTCACCCACAGGGCTTGCTGGGCGAGGGTGGTAATCGATTCGGGCGTCATCTCTTGGCCTTTTCAATGAACAAAGCTCTGCATCAGCGAGCCGATCACCAGTTCCCACCCGCCCACCAGCACGAACAGCATGAGCTTGAGCGGAAACGACACGGTGACGGGCGACAGCATCATCATGCCCATCGACATCAGCACCGCGGCCACCACCATGTCGATGATCAGAAACGGGATGAAGATGACGAAGCCGATCTGGAAGGCGGTCTTCAGCTCCGAGGTGACGAAGGCCGGGATCAGCAGGGTCATCGGCGTGTCGGCGGGCTTGTCCAGCGCCTGGTGGCCCGAGAGCTTGACGAACAGCGCCAGGTCTTCCTGCCGCGTCTGGCCGAGCATGAAGCTGCGCAGCGGCGCGCTGCCGGCCTGCAAGGCCTGCTGCATGGTGATCTGGTTGTCCATCAGCGGCTTGATCGCCACGTCATTCACCTGATTGAGCACCGGACTCATGACGAAAAAGGTGAGAAACAGCGACAGCCCGATGATCACCTGGCTGGGCGGCACCGTGGTCGTGCCCAGCGCCTGCTTGAGCAGCGACAGCACGATGACGATGCGGGTGAACGCCGTCATCATCAGCAGCATGGCCGGCAGGAACACCAGCGCGGTCATGAACAGCAGGGTCTGCACGCTCAAGCTGTATTCGGTGCCGCCTCCCGCTGCGGGTGTAGAGGTAAAGGCGGGCAACACCTGCGCGCTCGCCCACAGCGGCACGAGCAGCAAGGCGGCCGCCAGACCGCGCGGCAGCCAGCGCAACGCAGACCGCAAGGTGGAGCGGATCATGGCCTGGCCTTCCCGCGCTGTTCGACGGCGCGCCGCAGCCAGTCGGGGAAGCTCGGCGGCAGCGCGGCGACCAGACCCTGCCCGGCGGATGGCGGCTGCAATTCCACGGGCGTACTCAGCACATGCAGACAGTTCAAGCCCTGCGCGCTCGATCCCAGCAGCAGTTGCTGTTCTCCCACCTGCACCAGCAGCAGACGCTCACGCGGCGCCAGGCTCAGCGTGGCGAGCACCCGCATCGGCCCGCCGGGCGTGCGCAGCCCGGTCTGAAAACGCTTGAGCAGCCACAGCGCGGCCACCAGCACGACGATGACCACGACCAGGCCGCCGAACACGCGCAGCAGTTCAGTCCAACTCAGCGGATCGGGCAAGGCGGAGGGCGACATGGCGGCGACGATTTCCTGACGTTTGCACGTCCTGCCGTCGGTCGATTGACGCCATCGTGGGGCGAACCCCCTTTTGACCTGATCTCGACCCGTCATGCGGCAGGACTTCTGCCGCTGTCATTGCAATCCGCGGGCCAAGGGCGCGCTTCACGCAGAATGCACTTGTTTCATCATCGAAAGACAGACATGCGACTGATCGGCAACATCCTGTGGTTCATACTCGGTGGCTTCGTCATGGGCCTGGCCTGGTGGTTCACCGCGCTGATCTGCGCCCTCACCCTCATCGGCATTCCCTGGGCGATTGCCGCGTTTCGCATCGGCGCCTTCAGCTTCTGGCCCTTCGGTCGCAAAGTGGCCGACAAACCGGCGGGCACGCTGGGCGGCGGTATCAGCGCCCTGGGCAATCTGATCTGGGCCATCCTGTTCGGTTGGTGGCTGGCGCTGGGACACCTGGTTTCGGCGGTGCTGTGCGCCCTCACCCTCATCGGCCTCCCCTTCGCCCTGCAGCACATCAAGCTGGCCGGGCTGGCCTTCTTCCCCTACGGCAAGGAGATCGTGCCGATTGCGGACTGAGAAAAACAAGCGCATCGCCCTCCCCACCCCAACCCTCCCCACCCGTGGGGAGGGAGTGTTCTCACCTCCCCCACTGCGTGGAGGAGGCCGGGAGGGGGGTGCCCTGCTGGCTGCGATGGCGCCGCTCTCAGCCCCGACCGATGCCGTAGTAGCGCAGGCCGCAGGCGCGCACGAACTCCGGGTCCCAGATATTGCGGCCGTCGAACACCACGCGGTCGCGCAGCGCGCTCGCCAGCGTGGCGAAATCGGGCGAGCGGAAGGCGTGCCACTCGGTGACGACGGCCAGCGCGTCGGCCCCGTTCAGCGTGGCGCGGGCATCGGCGGCGAACTCCAGCGCGGGATGCTCAGGCAGCAGACTCCGCGCCATGCTGACTGCCACCGGGTCCCAGGCGCGCACCCTGCTACCCGCCTGCAACAGGGCGCTGATGAGGTCCAGACTGGGCGCATCGCGCATATCGTCGGTATTGGGCTTGAATGCCAGCCCCCACAGCGCGAAGGTCTTGCCGGCCAGCTCACCTTGATAGTGGTCGCTGATTTTCTCGAACAGGCGCAGCTTTTGCCGCTGATTCACCGCATCCACCGCCTCCACCAGTTCGGCGTGCAGGCCGAGTCCGCGGGCGGTGTGCGCCAGCGCCTTCACGTCCTTGGGAAAGCAGGAGCCGCCATAACCGGCCCCGGCATAGAGAAAATGGCTGCCGATGCGGTGATCCACGCCGATGCCCTTGCGGATCTGCTCGATGTCCGCGCCCACCGCCTCGGCGATGCGCGCCAGTTCGTTCATGAACGAGATGCGCGTGGCCAGCATGGCGTTGGCGGCGTACTTGGTGAGTTCGGCGCTGGCGGCGTCCATCACCATGATTTTTTCGTGATTGCGGTTGAACGGCCGGTACAGCTCGCGCATGGTGGCGATGGCCTGCGCATCGTCGCTGCCCAGCACGATGCGGTCGCCGCGGGTGAAGTCCTCGATGGCCGAACCTTCCTTGAGAAACTCCGGGTTGCTCACCACGCCCAGGCGATGGTTCAGCCCGCGTTCGGCCAGCGCGGTTTCGATCAAGGCGCGCACCTTGCCAATCGTGCCCACCGGGGCGGTGGATTTCTGCACCACGACCAGCGGCCCGGTCATGGCACGCCCGATTTCGGTGGCGGCGCCTTCCACCTGGGAAAGATCGGCCCGGCCATCGGGCAGCGACGGCGTGCCCACCGCGATGAAACACACCTGCGCACCCGGCAGCCCTTCGGCGATGCTCGGGCTCAGGGCGAGGCGGCCCTGTTCGATGTTGCGCCGCACCAGCTCGCCCAGGCCCGGCTCGTAAAACGGCACCTCGGCGCGGTCGCGCAGCGCCGACAGGCGGCCCGGATCGCGCTCGATGCAGGTGACCTGATTGCCCACGTCGGCAAAACACGCCGCGGTCACCAGACCCACATATCCCGCTCCAATCACTGTGACGCGCATACCCGGCTTTCTCGTAGTTTCATGATGGGGTGCTATTTTGCCGGAAGCATTTGATCGGCTGCGTGACGGGTTTGCATTCGGTGCGAAGGCTTGCATCTGCATACCCGGCCGACTTGATGCGCGTCAAGCGCTATGCTGCACTGCGACATTCAAATGGAACGATCTGTGAAGGAGATGCACCATGAGCGAACTCCAGCCCCGGCGCCGCGTGCCCGGAAAGTTGCATACCACCCCATCGCTATCGGCCAAGGCACCGGCTCCGCAAAAATCGACGCTGCGCGCAGCGACGGCGATGCCGCCAGACCAGACGAGTGTCGATGCCGCGTCCCCCACCCCCATCCCTACCCCTTCCACCCCCACCACCCCGGCCACGCCCCGCCCCATCCCCCTGCCCCCAGCCGACGCGCTGACGCTCGTCCCGCCAGACCGCGATCAGGCCATGCGCGAACTGATCGACCGGACGCTGCACGCCTTCACCGCCCGAGCCACGCTCGGCCTGTCGCCCACCGCCCTCGCTCTGGCCTTTGCCGACTGGGGCATGCACTTGGCGGCATCGCCCGGCAAGCAGGCCAGCCTGGCGGTGCTCGCGCTGGAGATGCGCAGGCAATGGCTGCGCTATGCCGCCGAGCTGGGCGCGCATGCCCTGCGCGCCGATCGCACCCCCTGCCCGGACTGCGTCGCGCCCACCCCGAACGACCGGCGTTTTTCCGCCGCCCAATGGCAGCAGTTTCCGTTCAACCTGCTGGCGCAGCGATTTTTGCTGTTCGAACGCCTTACCGCCGCCGCCGCCCATGATGTGCGCGGCGTGTCGCCGCATCACGAGCAGGTGGTCGCCTTCATGGCCCGGCAGTGGTTGGACATGCTCTCGCCCGGCAATTTCTTCTGGACCAACCCCGAAGTGCTGGAGCGCACCGTCTCCAGTGGCGGCAACAATCTGGCGCAGGGCCTGCGCAACTGGATCGAAGACGCCCAGCGCGCGCTCGACAAACGTCCACCCGCAGGCGTGGAACAGTTCCGCCCCGGCCACGAGGTCGCCGCCACACCGGGCGAGGTGGTGCTGCGCAACCGCCTGATGGAACTCATCCAGTACAGCCCGACCACGCCCACGGTGCAGGCCGAGCCGGTGCTCATCGTTCCGGCGTGGATCATGAAGTACTACATCCTCGACCTCTCGCCGCACAACTCGCTGGTGAAGTTCCTGGTCGATCGCGGCCATACGGTGTTCATGCTGTCGTGGAAAAACCCGGGGCCGGACGAGCGCGATCTCGGCATGGACGACTACCTGCGCCTGGGCCCCTTCGCCGCGCTCGACGCGGTGACTTCCATCCTGCCCGGGCGCAAGGTGCACGCCACCGGGTATTGCCTGGGCGGCACCCTGCTGTCCATCGCCGCTGCGGCGCTGGCGCGGCGCGGCGACGAACGCCTGGCCAGCGTCAGCCTGTTTGCCGCGCAGACCGATTTCACCGAGGCGGGCGAACTGAGCCTGTTCATCGACGAGAGCCAGCTCAGCTTTCTCGAAGACCTGATGTGGTCGCAGGGCTACCTCGACACCACGCAGATGGCCGGCACTTTCCAGATGCTGCGCTCCTCCGACCTGATCTGGTCGCGCATGATGCGCGACTACCTCATGGGCGAGCGCGCGCCGATGAACGACCTCATGGCGTGGAATGCCGACGCCACCCGCATGCCCTACCGCATGCACAGCGAATACCTGCACAAGCTCTACCTGCGCAACGCGCTGGCCGAAGGCCATTACGCCGTCGATGGCCGCCCGGTGGCGGTGGAGAACGTGAGCACGCCCTGGTTCGTCGTCGGCACCGAAACCGACCACGTCGCACCGTGGAAGTCGGTCTACAAGATTCACCTGCTGGCCGACTCCGAAGTGACCTTCGTGCTCACCAGCGGCGGGCACAACGCCGGTATCGTCAGCGAGCCCGGCCACCCGCATCGCCACTACCGCTGGGCCGTGCACCCGGGCGGCCGCCCCTACACCGACCCGGCGCACTGGGTGCGAGTGGCGCAGGCCGAAGAAGGCTCGTGGTGGCCGCGCTGGGAGCAATGGCTGGTCGCCAAGGGCAGCGGCCAACAGGTCGCGCCGCCCGCCTGCGGGAGCGTGGACTACCCCCCGATAGCCGACGCACCCGGCGAGTATGTGCTGCAACGCTGAAATCCCTTTCACGAGACTCCGCCATGACCGACACGATCTGCAACCGCACCTTCGACGACATCTCCCTGGGCGATACCGCCACGCTGCAGCGCACCCTGACCCAGGCCGACATTTCCACCTTTGCCGTGCTGTCGGGCGATGCCAACCCTTCGCACGTCGATGAGGAATTCGCCCGCAGCACGCCGTTTCACCAGGTCGTCGCGCACGGCATGTGGAGCGGCATGCTGCTGTCCAACCTGCTCGGCACCGAATTGCCGGGGCCGGGCACGGTGTACGTCGATCAATCGCTGTCGTTCGAGCACCCGGTGGTGTTGGGCGATACGGTCACCGCCTCGGTGACCGCGCGCGAGAAATTCGCCGACAGCCACCAGATCCGCTTCGACTGCCGGGTGGTCAACCAGCGCGGCGAAACCGTCGCCTCCGGGCATGCCCTGGTGCAGGCGCCGACGCAAAAGATCTGCCGTCCGCGCACCCGTCTGCCGCAACTGCATCTGGTCGACCCGGGCCAGCGTCTGCTCGCGCTGGTCTCCAGGGCGCACGAGGGCTGCAAGGGACTCAAACCCATGCGCGTAGCCGTGGTGCATCCAGTCAACGAAATCTCGATCCAGGGTGCGATCGACGCCGCCCAGGCCGGGCTGATCGAGCCCGTGTGGGTCGGCCCGGAAGCCCGCATCCGCGCCGCGGCGGACGCCGCCGGAATCGACCTCTCGCCCTGGCAACTCCTGTCCACCGAACACAGCCACGCCGCCGCCGCGCTGGCGGTGGAACTGGCGCGCAGCGGCAAGGTCGGTGCGCTGATGAAAGGCGCGCTGCACACCGACGAGCTGATGCACGCCGCCTTCGACGCCCAGACCGGCCTGCGCACCGCGCGTCGCGCCAGCCATGTGTTCGTCATCGACGCCCCCGCGGCCGACCGCCTGCTGTTCATCACCGATGCGGCGATCAACATCGACCCCGACCTCGACACCAAGCGCGACATTGCGCAAAACGCCATCGAACTGGCGCAGGCGCTGGGCATCGCCACGCCGCGCATGGCCATCCTGGCCGCGGTGGAAACGGTCAACGCCAGCATGCCCGCCACGCTGCACGCGGCCGCGCTGTGCAAAATGGCCGACCGCGGACAGATCACCGGCGCCATCCTCGACGGGCCGCTGGCCTTCGACAATGCCATGTCGCTGGCCGCGGCCAAGACCAAGGGCATCGACTCGCCGGTGGCCGGTCTGGCCGACATCCTGCTCACGCCCGACCTGGAGTCGGGCAATATGCTGGCCAAGCAGCTCGAATACCTCGGCGGCGCCACCATCGCCGGGCTGGTCATCGGCACGCGCGTGCCCATCATCCTCACCAGCCGCGCCGACGGCGTCGAAGCGCGCCTGGCTTCCTGTGCCCTGGCCGTGCTGCAACGCCAGGCCCTGCTCAAGGCCGCGGGACAGATCGACGGCGCCCACGACTGAGGACAAGACTCGCCATGCCCGCCCCCACCCTGCTCTGCCTCAACACCGGCTCCGCCAGTCTGAAATTCGCCCTGTTCAAATGGGATGACTGTCACGGACCCCGCTTGCCCGAAGCCCTGCTCAGCGGCGAGATCGACAGCCACGACGGCCAGGCCACGCTGCGCTGGACCGACGCGCAAGGCCAGCCCCACCGCACCGCCTCCAGCGATCCCCGAGGCGACATCGCCGCCGAGGTCGACACCCTGCTCGATCAACTCATCATCCCGGCGGGCTGCGGCCCCATCGCCGCGGTGGCGCACCGCATCGTGCACGGCGGCACCACCTTCACCACGGCGCAGCGCATCACACCCACCGTGCGCGCCGCGCTCGACGCGCTGCGCAGCCTCGCTCCGCTGCACCAGGGGCCGGGGCTGGCCGGGGTCGACGCTGCCAGCGCACGGCTGCCCGAGGTGCCGCAGATCGCCTGTTTCGATACCGCGTTTCACGCCACGCAGACCGATCTCGCCCGCCGCTACGCCATCCCGCGCGAGTGGCACGACAAAGGCTTCAAACGCTACGGCTTTCACGGCCTGTCCTTTGACGCCATCACCCACAAGCTGCCGCCGCTGCTGGGCGAACGGGCACAAGGCGCGGTCATCGTCGCGCATCTGGGCGGCGGCTCCAGCCTGTGCGGCCTGCGCGGTCTGCGCAGCGTCAGCACGACGATGGGCTTTACCGCGCTCGACGGCCTGGTCATGTCCACCCGCTGCGGCGCCATCGACCCCGGTCTGGTGCTGCACTGGATCACCGAAGAACATCTGGACGCAGGGCAGCTCACCGCCATGCTCTACCACGACAGCGGGCTCAAAGGCGTCTCCGGCCTCAGCGGCGACATGCGCACCCTCGAAGCCAGCGCCGAGCCCCAAGCGCAGCAAGCCATCGCCCTGTTCACCGCCAGCGTGACTCACCACATCGGCGCGCTCGCCGCCGATATCGGCGGGCTCGACGCCCTGGTGTTCACCGGCGGCATCGGCACCCACAGCGCCCGCGTGCGGCAGGAAGTGTGCAGCGCCCTCTCCTGGCTGGGCCTGCGCCTGGACCCGCTGGCCAACGCCGCGGGCCAGGCCTGCATCACCCACGGCGACAGCAAGGTCCCCGCCTACGCGCTGCCCACCGACGAAGAAGGCGTCATGGCGCTGCAGGCCGCGGCTCTTCTGGCTGTCTGACAAAACCGGCAAGCAGCCTACGGGCAAAGGCCGCGAAACCAGGCTTGGAAAACGGCGAAGTGCCCTGGCGAAGCGCTGAAAATCCCCCTCCCGGCCTCCCCCAGCAAGTGGGGGAGGTGAGAACAGCGCTTCGCGCCTGCTTCGGATGCCCCTCCCAACCTCCCCCACGAGTGGGGGAGAGATAGGCCCCCTCTCCCTCCGGGAGAGGGTTGGGGTGAGGGTTCGCGCGCCAAGGTAATACCCCTCGCTGCCCAGCCGCCTCAAGGATGCGCCTCCCAGCCTCCCCCGCCCGTGGGGGAGGAGTTCTTCCGCGACGATCCGAAAGGAGGTCTCAATTCTGCGTCTGGTTGAGCGTCTGCAGGGTCTGAACCATCGCCGCATATTGCGTGCTCAGCGTGGCCCAGGGATCGGTGCCGCTGCCCTGATCGGTCAAATAGACGTAGCCGATGCCCTGCTGATACAGGCTGCTCAGCGTGGCGGTCTGCACCTGCGGCAGATCGCTCAGCCTGAGGGCAAGGTAAGCGAACTTCTGCGGCGAAATACTGCTCAGGCTCACGGGGATGGGCAAGACCTGCGCATCGGCGCTTTCGTGGATCACGGTGATGTCGGCGACGGCGGCAATCGCACTGTCGGGATAGGCGCCCGGATTGATGGCAACCAACGCGGGCTTGCCGCTGGACGGCTGGATGTCCTGCCGCACGGCCGCCGCGGCATTGGCGTAATAGCTCGCCGTATCAGCGTGAGTGGAAACCTCGTCGAAAAACACGCCATCGACGCCGTAGCACTGCGCATAGGTCTGCACGTCCTGCTGCACCAGAGCCGGATCGCGCTGGCCGTAACTGGTGTGCACATAGCCCAATACGGTCACGCCAGCCGCATGCAGCGCCGCGATGCCCTGCGTGAAGGCGCTCAGCGTGGGCGCTGGCGGCGTGGAACAGGCCACCGGCCCGTTGCTCGGATTGATGATGGCCACCGTGGGCACGGCAGCGGCCTGCGCCGCCACTTCCGCCCACGCCGGGTTGGTCACCGTGGTGCGGGTCGCGCCACTGCCGCTGTAGACCAGCGGATAACCGTACAGCGGGACCAGCACGCCCATCGGCGCGGTGCGGGCGACGACGCTGCCTGCCTGAGGTTGAGCAGTCGAATCGGTCGTGAGCGTCGCGCTCCCGCCTCCGCCGCACGAAGACAGCATCCCAGCCATCAGCAGAGCCGACAGCCAGCTTCTTGCTTTGAATCTCGCCATACACCCCCCTTTGTTTCGATTCTCGCACGCGCCAGAGTCAAAAGGATCGGGCTTGGTCAAAGCCGCCTCAGGCCGAGCGACCCGCGCGCTTGCGCTCGTTCTCGGTGAGGTAGCGCTTGCGCAGGCGAATGCTCTTGGGGGTGATTTCGACCAGTTCGTCGTCTTCGATGAATTCCACGCCGTACTCCAGCGTCAGGTCGATGGGCGGGGTGATCTTGATGGCGTCTTCCTTGCCCGATACGCGGAAGTTGGTGAGCTGCTTGGTGCGGGTGGCGTTGACCACCAGATCGTTGTCGCGGCTGTGGATGCCCACGATCATGCCCTCGTACACCGGATCGCCCGCCTTGACGAACATGCGCCCGCGGTCGTCGAGCTTGCCCAGGGCGTAGGTGAAGATCTCGCCGTCGTCCATCGAGATCAGCACGCCGTTCTTGCGCCCGGCAATCTCGCCCTTGTGCGGCTCGTAGCCGTCGAAGATGTTGGAGATCAGGCCGGAGCCGCGGGTCAGGTTGAGGAATTCGTTGGTGAAGCCGATCAGTCCGCGCGCCGGAATGCGGTATTCCAGGCGCACGCGGCCGCGACCGTCGGGCTCCATATTGACCAACTCGCCCTTGCGTTCGCCCAGCGCCTGCATCACCCCGCCCTGATGCTGTTCCTCGATGTCGACTGTCACCAGCTCGATCGGCTCCTGCCGCACGCCGTCCACATCCTTGAACACCACGCGCGGCTTGGACACCGCCAGCTCGTAGCCTTCGCGGCGCATGTTCTCCAGCAGAATGGTCAGGTGCAGCTCGCCGCGGCCCGAGACCTCGAACACGCCGTCCTCGTCGGTCTCCTTCACCCGCAGCGCCACATTGCTCTGCAGCTCTTTCTGCAGCCGGTCCCAGATCTGGCGGCTGGTGACGAATTTGCCTTCGCGGCCTGCGAGCGGGCTGGTGTTGACGCAGAAGTTCATGGTCAGCGTCGGCTCGTCCACCTTGAGCATGGGCAGCGGCGCGGGGTTGAGCGGGTCGGTCACGGTCACGCCGATGCCGATGTCGGCAATGCCGTTGATCAGCACGATGTCGCCGGGGCCGGCTTCGGTCACCTGCACGCGGTCCAGCCCCTGGAAGGTCAGCACCTGATTGATGCGCCCCTTGAACGACTTGCCCTGCGGCCCTTCCATCACCAGCACGTCCATGCCGGGCCTGATCGTGCCGGCGTTGATGCGCCCCACGCCGATGCGGCCGACGAAGTTGTTGTAGTCGAGCGCCGAAATCTGCAGTTGCAGCGGCGCTGCCGGATCGCCGCTGTGCGGCGGCACATGCTTGAGGATGGTGTTGAACAGCGCCGACATGTCCGGGCCCCACTGCTGCCCCGGCTCGCCCTCTTCCAGCGAGGTCCAGCCGTTGATGCCCGAGGCATAGACCACGGGAAAATCGAGCTGCTCGTCGGTCGCGCCGAGCTTGTCGAACAGGTCGAAGGCGGCGTTGACCACGGCATCGGGCTTGGCGCCGGGCTTGTCCACCTTGTTGACCACGACGATGGGCTTGAGCCCCAGCGCCAGCGCCTTCTTGGTGACGAAGCGCGTCTGCGGCATCGGACCTTCCTGGGCGTCGATCAGCAGCACCACGCCGTCGACCATGCTCAGCGCGCGCTCCACTTCTCCGCCGAAGTCGGCGTGGCCGGGCGTATCGACGATGTTGATGTGCGTGCCCTGCCAGCTCACGGCGCAGTTCTTCGCCAGGATGGTGATGCCGCGCTCGCGTTCGATGGCGTTGTTGTCCATTACCGTGTCCACGACTTTTTCGTGTTCGGCAAAGGTGCCCGACTGGCGCAGCAACTGGTCGACCATGGTGGTCTTGCCATGGTCGACGTGGGCGATGATGGCGATGTTGCGGATGGATTTGCTCATGGGGTGGCGTCCTGATGGAGAGATTCGGCGAGAGATTCGATTCGGGGTTGTGAAATGGGGGGCTGTGTGGCAGCGTTTTTGATGGCAGCGTTCTTGACCGGCGCGAGTTCGTCGAGGCACAGCAGGCGGCGCGGAGACAACACGCCTGCCTCCCACGTGCCAACGCCCAGCAGCACCGCCGGCTCACCCGCCGCCAGAGGCCCGTAAACCCGCACGTCTTCGCCCGGCGCAGCAGGCTGGTCCGGCGACAGGCCGCTCAGGCGCGCGCCGTGCAAAAACCGCTGCGCCGAGGCCAGGTCGAGATTCTGGCGTGGCGAGGACTGCAGCAGCACGTCGGTCGGCAGCAACCGCTCGCGCAGATCGGCAGGGGCCAGCGCCTCGACCTCGTCCAGCGTCAAAGCCTGCTCCAGCGAAAAACCGCCGCTTGCGGTGCGGGTGAGCGCCGCCAGATGCGCGCCACAGCCTAACGCTTCACCGATGTCACGCGCCAGCGCGCGGATGTAAGTGCCCTTGCCGCAATGCACGGCCAGCGTCAATCGGTCGTCCTGCAAGGCCAACACGTCGATCGCATGGATCTGCACCGTGCGCGCCGTCACTTCGACGGCCTGCCCCGCCCGGGCGTAGGCGTAAAGCGGCTTTCCGTCACGCTTGAGCGCGCTGTAAACCGGCGGTGCCTGGGTGATTGCGCCGATGAATCGTGGCAGCACGGCATCGATCTGCGCCCGGCTGCTCTGCACGGCGCGGCGTTCGACGATTTCGCCTTCGGCGTCATCCGTCGTGGTGCGCACGCCGAGCTGCAGCACGGCGACATAGCGCTTGTCGGCTTCGAGGTGGCGCTGGGCGAACTTGGTCGCCGCGCCGAAGCACAGCATGAGCAGGCCGTCGGCCAGTGGATCGAGCGTGCCCCCATGCCCGGCCTTCGCTGCGCGCAGGCGTCGGCGCACGCGAAACAGGGCCTGCTGCGAAGTCAGTCCGCGCGGCTTGTTCAGCAGAAGCACGCCGCTCACCGCCTCCCAGGGCGTTTTGCTTGAATTCATCATGGGGCAAACCCGCGCGCGCCGCGGCGGGTCAATCGTCTTTGGCCTGGTGCGAGACAGCCTGCTTGATCAGCTCGTCCATCTCGGCGGCCTTCTCGGTCGTCGGATCGAACAGGAAATGCAGCGTGGGCACGGTGTGGATCTGCAGGCGCTTGAACAGCAGGCTGTGCAAATAGCCCGCCTTGTCGCTGAGCAACTGGCGCGCCGTCTCGGGCTCGGCGCCGATCACGCTGAAATACACCTTGGCATGGGCGTAGTCGGGCGTGAGCTGCACGTCGGTGAGGGTCACCAGGCCGAGGTGGGGGTTGCGCAGCTCGCGCTGGATCAGCTCGGCCAGATCACGCTGGATCTGGTCGGCGATGCGCTGGGTGCGGTTGGGCGTGGCGCGTTTCATCTCTGTCTGACCGCGGCGTCCCTTACAGGGTGCGCGCCACTTCCTTGATTTCGAACACTTCGAGTTGATCGCCCTCTTGAATGTCCTGATAGTTCTTCAACGACAGACCGCACTCGAAACCTTCCTTGACCTCGCGCACATCGTCCTTGAAGCGCTTGAGCGAATCGAGCTCGCCTGTGTGGATGACCACGTTGTTGCGCAGCAGGCGCACGTGCGCGGAGCGGCGCACCAGGCCCGACAGCACCATGCAGCCCGCCACCGCCCCCACTTTCGGGATGCGGAACACCTGACGGATCTCGACCAGACCCAGGACTTCTTCCTTCTTCTCGGGCGTGAGCATGCCCGACATGGCCGCCTTGATCTCGTCGACCGCTTCGTAAATGATGTTGTAGTAGCGGATATCGATACCGTTGGCCTCGGCCAGCTTGCGCGCGCCGGCGTCGGCGCGGGTGTTGAAACCGATGATCACCGCGTTCGACGCGATGGCCAGGTTGACGTCGCTCTCCGAAATGCCGCCCACTGCCGCATGCACCACCTGCACCTTGATCTCGCTGGTCGAGAGCCTGGTGAGGGCGTGGATGAGCGCTTCCTGCGAGCCCTGCACGTCGGCCTTGATGATGAGGGGCAGATTCTTCGCGCCTTCGTCCATCTGCTCGAACATATTCTCGAGCTTGGCCGCCTGCTGCCGGGCCAGCTTGACGTCGCGGTACTTGCCCTGGCGGAACAGCGCGATTTCGCGCGCCTTGCGCTCGTCGAGCAACACCATGATTTCCTCACCGGCGCTCGGCACCTCGGTCAAGCCCTGGATTTCCACCGGGATCGACGGCCCGGCCTCGGTGACCGGCTTGCCCATTTCGTCGAGCATGGCGCGCACGCGGCCATAGGCCGCGCCGGCGAGCACCACGTCGCCGCGCCTGAGCGTACCCGACTGCACCAGAACCGTCGCCACCGGCCCCCGCCCCTTGTCGAGCCGCGATTCGATCACCAATCCCTTGGCCGGCGCATCGACCGGCGCTTTCAGTTCCAGCACTTCAGCCTGCAGCAGAATGTTTTCGAGCAGTTCATCCACGCCCTGGCCGGTCTTGGCCGACACGGGAACGAAGGGCGATTCGCCGCCATAGGCCTCGGGCACGACGCCTTCGGCAATGAGCTCCTGCGTCACCCGTTCCGGATTGGCGTCGGGCTTGTCGATCTTGTTCAGCGCGACGACGATGGGCACCCCGGCAGCCTTGGCGTGGGCGATTGCTTCCTTGGTCTGCGGCATCACGCCGTCGTCCGCGGCCACCACCAGAACGACGATGTCGGTCGCCTTCGCACCGCGCGCGCGCATCGCCGTGAACGCCTCGTGGCCCGGGGTATCGAGAAAGGTAACGATGCCGCGCGGCGTTTGCACGTGATAGGCGCCGATGTGCTGGGTGATGCCGCCGGCCTCGCCTGCCGCCACCTTGGCGCGTCGGATGTAGTCGAGCAGCGAGGTCTTGCCGTGGTCGACGTGGCCCATGACCGTGACCACCGGCGCGCGCGGGAGTTGTTCCGCGTCGGCCTGCGCGCCTTCACCGCCTTCGGTGAGAAAGTTCTCGGGATCGTCGAGCTTGGCGGCAATGGCGATATGGCCGAGTTCCTCGACCACGATCATCGCGGTTTCCTGATCGAGCACCTGGTTGATGGTCACCATCTGGCCGAGCTTCATCAGGCTCTTGATGACTTCGGCGGCCTTCACCGCCATCTTGTGCGCCAGCTCCGCCACCGTGATCGTCTCGGGCACGTGCACTTCGCGCACGATCATCTCGGCAGGCGCGGCCTGCACGGCCTGGTCATTGCGCCCATCGGTGCGCCCGTCATGGCGGCCGCCGCGGCGTCCCCCGGTGGTCTTCGGCCCACGCCACCCTCCCGGCGCTCCCGTGAGATTGCCGCGGGGCTTGATCGCCGCACCACGCTTTTTCGCGGCATCGTCCGCCCAGGACGACGACAGCTTTTCGGACTTGACCTGCTTGTCGTCCTTTTTCACCGCACTGCCGGGCGCTGCCGCGCTGGTCGCACCCGGCGTTTTGGCGGCGCCTGCAGCCGGCTTGTGGATCGTGCCCTTGATCGTCCCGCTCGCGGGGGCGGCTTCGGCGGTCTTGACCGCAGGCTTGTCGGCGCGCAGCACGGTGCGCGGTCGCGCCATCATGTCGCGTATGGCCGCGGCCTCCGCCTCGGCAGCCTTGCGGCGCTTTTCGATCTGCGCCAGCTTGGCCGCCTCTTGCGCATCCTGCTTGCTCTGCGCGGCGGCGCGCTCGGCTGCCGCGGCCTGCGAAGCAACAGACGATGCAGACGACGCCTCGCTGGCCTGCCGTGCCTGCATGTCTTGCGCTTGCGCGCCCGACTCGGCCGTGACGCCCGCGGGCTGCTGCACCTTGGCCGCGGCCATCTTGTCCGCTGACTGATGCGCGGCCTGGGCCTCGCGGGCAGCCTGGGCTTCGCGCTCGGCCTGCTCGCGGGCTTGCTGCTCCTGGCGCTCCTGTGCGGCCCGCCGCTCCTGCTCGGCCGCGCGCTGAACCGCCAGTTCCTCGGCCTGACGCGCCAGCAGATCGGCCTGACGCTGCGCCTCGGCCTCGCGGCGCAGCAGCTCGGCGTCGTCCACCACCGGCGCCTCCGGCTCGGACAGGGCGTGGGCCTCGGCGCCCATCGCGGATTCGTCGCGCTTGACGAACACGCGCTTCTTGCGCACCTCCACATGAATGGTGCGCGCCTTGCCGGTGGCATCGGCCTGCTTGATCTCGCTGGTCTGCTTGCGGGTCAGGGTGATTTTTTTCCGCTCTCCGCCGGGCGCGCCGCCGTGCGCCGCGCGCAGGTGCTCGAGCAGGCGGGCCTTGTCGGCCTCACTGATGACATCGTCTGCCGCGCGCGCCCCGACTCCCGCCTGTTGCAGTTGCTGCTGCAGCAGGTTCAAGGGTTTGCCGAGTTCTGCGGCGAGTTGTGAGACGGTATGACTGGCCATGGAGGGTGTGTCCTAGTGCGGCTTGAAATGTTTGAAGTGCGGGCGTCAGGTGTGAATGGACTCGGGGAATCGGAGACTCGGCGAATCAGGCGTCGAACCAGTGCGCACGCGCCTTCAGGATGAGATCGGCAGCCCGCGCCTCGTCGGTGCGGAGTATGGCGGTCAGCTCGTCGGTCGCCAGATCGCCCAGATCGTCCAGGGTCATCACCCCGGCCTCGGCGAGCAAGGCCAGATCGTCCGCGCTCAATCCATCGAGCGCCTTGAGCGCCGGATCGACTTCGTCGAGCTTCTGCTCGCGCACGATCTCCTGCGTCAGCAGGGCATTGCGGGCGCGCTCGCGCAATTCGTTGACGGTATCCTCATCGAACGCCTCGATTTCGAGCATTTCGTTGATCGGCACATAAGCCAGCTCTTCGAGGCTGGTGAACCCTTCGGCGATGAGAATGTCGGCCACTTCCTGATCGACGTCGAGCTTCTCGACGAACAGCCTGCGCATTTTCTCGATTTCCTGGGTGTTGCGGGCAACGGATTCCTCGGCGCTGAGAATATTGATTTTCCACCCCGTCAGCTCGGAGGCCAGGCGCACGTTCTGCCCGGTGCGGCCGATGGCCAGCGCCAGGTTTTCCTCGTCCACGGCCACGTCCATGGCATGCTTTTCCTCGTCCACGACGATGGATGAGACATTCGCCGGCGCCAGCGCGCCAATGACGAACTGCGCGGGGTCTTCCGACCACAGCACGATGTCCACGCGCTCGCCGCCGAGTTCGTTGGTCACGGCCGTGACGCGCGAACCGCGGATGCCCACGCAGGTGCCGATGGGATCGACCCGGCGGTCGTGCGACACCACGGCAATCTTGGCGCGCACGCCCGGCTCGCGGGCGCATGACTTGATTTCCAGCAGCCCCTGCTCGATCTCGGGCACTTCCAGGCGGAACAGCTCGATCATGAATTCGGGCGCGGTGCGCGAGATTTCGATCTGCGGGCCGCGCGCAGTGCGGTCGATCTTGGTGATCACCGCACGCACGCGGTCGCCCACGCGCAGGTTTTCCTTCGGAATCAGCTCGCTGCGGCGCAGGCGCGCATCGACCTTGCCCGATTCGACGATGAGATCGCCCTTGTCCAGGCGCTTGACCGTGCCGTTGAAAATCTTGTCGTTGCGCGCCAGAAAATCGTTGAGGATCTGCTCGCGCTCGGCATCGCGGATCTTCTGCAGGATGACCTGCTTGGCGGCCTGTGCCCCGATGCGGCCGAAGGCGATGCTCTCGATCGGCTCCTCGATGTAGTCGCCCACCTCGATATCGGGAATCTGCTCGCGCGCCTCGAACAGCAGGATCTCGCTGTCGGGAAGCTGCAGACCGGCCTCGTCGGGTACGACATGCCAGCGGCGAAAGGTTTCGTATTCGCCCGTTTCACGGTCGATCTGCACCCGCACATCGGCCTCGCCTTCGTATAGCCGCTTGGTAGCGGAAGCCAGCGCAGCCTCGACGGCGCCGAAGACGACATCGCGGTCGACATTCTTTTCACGCGCCAGGGCGTCCACCAGCATCAAAATCTCGCGACTCATTTTCGACCACTCCCAAAATCGACGACGGGCACCAGACGCACCTCGCGCACCTCGGCCAGACTGAAATCCATGACGGACAGAACATCCTCACCCTCGCCCGCAGCGGCAGCGGGCGCCGCAGCGGCTTTGGCCTTTTCCTTGGCCTTTTTCTTCGCGGCGCCGGGCTTGCGCCCGGCATCGGCCTCGGGAGGCGACAAGGCGATGGAAAAACGACCCGGCGCATCGTCCTGCGCCCGCTCGATCAAGACGCCGCGGTATTTCTTCCGCCCCTGAAACGGCACGCGAAGGACGACATCGACTTCCAGACCGGCAAAACGCACAAAATCCTCCGGCCTGCGCAGCGGCCGATCCAGCCCCGGAGAGGAAACCTCCAGGCGGCCATAGTCCACGTTCTCCACCTCGAACACATACTGGAGCTGGCGCGTCACCCGCTCACAGTCCTCCACGGTCACTGCGCTGCCGTCGGCATGATCGATGGTCACGCGCAGCAGGCCTCGCGGCAGGTGCTCCACCTCCACGAGCTCCAGCCCGAGGCCGGTCACGGCAGATTCGATCGCAGCAGCGCCTCCAACATTCATCGTTTCAACCTCGAAATTTCCTCGCATCAAGCCAACGCGCAAAAAAAAAGGGCGATAAAGTCGCCCGAGTATTGCTCGTTGCAGTTGCAGCGCACGCGCCGCCATGTCTTTCAAGCGCTCACGTCTTTCAAGCACTCACGTCCGTCGCCTGCAACCAACCGATCATCCCGCCACTTCACGACATCGCACCGTGCGCAACAGTGGCTCAATGTGGTTATCTCGCCATACTTTCTTGCAGCCGACAAAAAAATGGATTATAGGGATGTTGCCTGCTTTTGGCAACTGCGCCCACAGCCCTGCACCGCAATGCCTGCCATATGGACCTGCCATACGGATACGGGAATACGGGCGCGGCTCGTCCCACGCCGACCCTTGCTTGCCGACCCTCTGCCCATGCCGTTCTTCCTTCGCCGCCCGAGCCCGAGCGTCAACCTTGCGCTGCAGGGCGGCGGCGCGCACGGCGCGTTCACCTGGGGTGTGCTCGACGCACTGCTCGAAGACGGCCGCATCGACTTCGACGGCCTGAGCGGAACCAGCGCCGGAGCGATGAACGCCGTGATCCTCGCCGACGGCCTGCTGCGCGGCGGGCGCGACGCCGCACGCGAGCGGCTGGTGCAGTTCTGGTCGGGCGTGGCCGCGAGCGTGCCGCTGGGCATGGTGATGCCGGTGGGCAGCGGCGACGACGCCGCACTCACGCCCGCCGCGCGGCTGATGCTGCGATGGGCGCAGTTCGTCTCGCCCTACCAGTTCAACCCGCTCAACCTCAACCCGCTGCGCAAGCTGCTCGGCGAGATGGTCGATTTCGAACGGCTGCGCCGGGCCGACGCGCCGCGCCTGTTCATCGCCGCGACCCGGACCGACACCGCGCGGCTGCACCTGTTCCACAACCGCGATCTGAGCGTCGACGCGCTGCTGGCGTCGGGCTGTCTGCCCAATCTGCAGCAGGCGGTCGAGATCGACGGCAACACTTATTGGGACGGCGCGTTCGCCGCCAATCCCGCGGTATTCCCGCTGCTGTTCGAATGCGCCAGCCGCGACACCCTGCTGGTGCTGCTCAGCCCGTCGAGCTTCGGCCCGACGCCGCGCACGGCGCACGACATCCGGCAGCGCTCGCTCGAACTCGCGTTCAACAGCCCGTTCATTCGCGAAATGCACCTGATCGGCCAGGCGCGGCGCTACGCCGCCGAGTCGACGCTGCGCATCGGCCGGCTGGAGCGGCGGCTGATGCGCGCGCGGTTCCATCTGATCGCGGCCGACGGCCTGGCCGGGCGCCTGCCGCCGGAGACGCGGATCACGCCGTATCTGCCGCTGCTCGAACGGCTGCGCGACTTTGGCCGCGAGCAGGCGCGCGACTGGATCGAGCGGCACGGCGGGCGCCTCGGGCGCGAGTCCAGCCTCGACCTGTCAGCCCACTTCAGTTGATGCGCCAGGGACAGCGGACAGATCGGCCGCGGCGATCAGCTCGCGGGTGTAGGGCTGGCGCGGGTCGCGCAGCACCTGGTCGACCTCGCCGGACTCGACCACCCTGCCCCGGTGCAGCACGACGACGCGATGCGCCAGCGCGGCGATCACCGCCAGATCGTGGCTGATGAGCACATAGCTCAGACCATGCCTTTGCTGCAGCATGGCGAGCAGTTCGAGCACCTGCTGCTGCACCGACACATCGAGCGCGCTGGTCGGCTCATCCAGGATGAGCACCCTGGGCTCCAGGATCAAGGCCCGCGCCAGCGCGATGCGCTGGCGCTGGCCGCCGGAAAAGGCATGCGGATAACGCTGCAATTCGGCCGGTGAAAGCGGCAGGCCGACTTCCGCCAGCATTTGCCGTGCACGCGCCCGGCGTTGCCCGGCACTCCACTGCGGGCGATGGATTTCCAGCCCTTCTTCGACGATCTGCGCCACGGTGCGCCGCGGCGACAGGCTGGAAAACGGGTCCTGAAACACGATTTGAGCCTGCGCGCGCCAGGAGCGCAGCGCCGCTGCCGACAACCGCGCCGGATCGTGCCCCAGCAGGTTCACCTCGCCGCCTTGACGCCGCAGCAGCCCGAGCAGCGCCAGCGCCAGGGTCGACTTGCCGCTGCCCGATTCGCCCACCACGCCCAGCGTCTGCCCGGCGGGCAATTCCAGCGAAATGTTCTGCAGCACGGGCAGCCAGCGCTTGCGCCAGAAACCGCTGTTCTGGGCGAAGCGCACTTCGAGATCTCGCACCTGCAGCACTGCGGGCGGGGTGGATGGCCCCCACGCTCCGGCTTCGCCGTCGCTGCCCTTGCAGGGCGCGGCCTCGCCCGAGGCGAAGCCTCTTCGTGCCGTCCAGTCTGGCGCAGGCCAGACTGGAGCCGCGGCACTCAGCCCGGAGGGGGTGCTCCCCACCCCGACCCGTCCAATGGTTGGCTTGCAAGCCAGCCCCGTTCCGGCGGGGCAAAGCCAAGCAGTTGGCTTTGCCTTTTCCGCCTCCACCCCCACGAGTGGGGAGGGGGTGATCACTCCTCCCCCACTTGCTGGGGGAGGTTGGGAGGGGGAGATGCCCGCCTTGGGGCGGCCCGGCGGCGGGGTGGCGTTTTTTTCGGACGCTTGCACCAGCCGATGCGGGCGACTGCGCAACAGCATCTGTGTATAGGGATGTTGCGGCGCGGCGAACACCGCCTCCACCGCGCCGGTCTCCACCACCCTGCCCTGCTGCATCACGGCCACGCGATGCGCATAGCGCCGCACCAGAGGAAGGTCGTGGGTGATGAACAGCAAGGCCAGACCGTACTCCGCTTGCAGGGCATCGAGCAGATCGAGAATCTGGCGGCGCACGGTCACATCCAGCGCCGTGGTGGGCTCGTCGGCCAGCAGCAGGCGCGGGCGGCAGGCCAGCGCCATGGCAATCATCACCCGCTGTCTCTGCCCGCCGGAGAGTTGGTGCGGGTAGTCTGCAGCGCGCCTTGCGGGCTGGTCTACGCCCATCTGTCCCAGCAACTCCACCGCCCTCGCCCAGGCGGCGCGGCGCGGCAGCGCCTCGTGCAGTTCCAGCACCTCGGCAATCTGCCGCCCGACCGGATGCAGCGGGTTGAGCGCGGTCATCGGCTCCTGGAAGATCATGGCGATGTCCTTGCCGCGCAGCGCCCGCATCTGCCGTTCGCTCAAGGCGGAGAGTTCGCGTCCGTCGAATTGCACGCTGCCGGTTTGCTGCGCGCCACCCAGCAACCGCAGCAGCGCCAGCGCCGTCACCGTCTTGCCCGAGCCGGATTCGCCGACCAGCGCGACCTTTTCGCCCGCGGCGATGGCGAGGTCGATGCCGTGCACCACGGTCTGCGCGCCGAAACGCACCCGCAGATCGCGCACCTGGAGCAGGGGTTTCGGGGTTTTCCCGTCCATCATCTGCCCATGCCGGTGTAGCGGGGATCGAGGGCGTCGCGCAGCGCCTCGCCGATGAAGGTCAGCAGCAGCAGAATGCTCACCAGCGCGCCGAAGGCCGCGGCGGAAATCCACCACGCATCCAGATTGGCCTTGCCCTGCGCCAGCAGTTCGCCCAGACTGGGCGTGGGCGGCGGCACGCCCAGACCGAGAAAGTCCAGACTGGTGAGCGCCAGCAGCGCGCCACTCATGCGAAACGGCAGAAAGGTCACGACCGGCGTGAGGCTGTTGGGCAGGATGTGGCGCCACATGATGCGGCCATGCGACAGCCCCAGCGCCTGCGCCGCGCGTACATAGTCCATCTGCCGGTTGCGCAGGAATTCGGCGCGCACATAGTCGGCCAGCCCCATCCAGCCGAACAGCGACAGCAGCACCAGCAGCAAGGCCAGCCCCGGAGCGAACACGGCGGAAAAAATGATCAGCAGATACAGCTCAGGCATCGCGCCCCAGACTTCCATCAGCCGCTGCACCGTCAGATCGATGCGCCCGCCGAAATAGCCCTGCACCGCGCCGATGAGCAGGCCAAGCGCCGTGCCCGTGACCGTCAGCGCCAACGCGAACAGTACCGACAGTCGAAAGCCGTAGATCAGCCGCGCCAGCACGTCGCGCCCGCGATCGTCGGTGCCCAGCCAGTGTCGCGCCGACGGCGAAGACGGAAAAGGCCGCTGCGCGTAGTAGTCGATGGTCGTGGCGCTGTAGGGAATGGGGGGATAGAGCGCGAAATTGCCGGGCGCCGACAGTCTGGCGCGGATATAGGGATCGAGATAGTCGGTCGGCGTGTGAAAGTCGCCGCCAAACGTGGTTTCTGGATAGCTGTGCAGCAGCGGCAGATAAAACCGTCCGTCATACCGCACCAGCAGCGGCCGGTCGTTGCTGAGCACGGGCGCGAGCAGACTCAGCCCGAACAGCAGCGCAAACAGCCACAGGCTCCAGCGCCCCAGGCGATGCGTCTTGAACCGCGCCCATCCCTGCGTCAGAAAGGGATGGCGCGCGGGCGGCGCCAGATCGACTGCGCTCACCGCAGCGCCCCGAACTGAATGCGCGGATCGACCCAGACATAGCTCAGATCGGCGATCAGCTTGGTCACCAGCCCGATCAGGGTGAACAGGTAGAGCGAGCCCATGACCACCGGATAGTCGCGCCGCATCACCGCCTCATACGACAGCAGCCCCAGCCCGGGAAGCGAGAACAGCGTTTCGATCAGCAGCGAGCTGGCGAAAAACGCGCCGACGAACGCTGCCGGAAACCCGGTGACCAGCGGCACCAGCGCGTTGCGCAGCACATGCCGCCACAGCACGGTGCGTTCGCTCAGCCCCTTGGCCCGCGCCGTGAGCACATACTGCTTGCGGATTTCTTCCAGAAAGGCGTTCTTGGTCAGCATGGTGATGATGGCAAAACTGCCCGCGGTGGAGGCCAGCACCGGCAGGGTGATGTGCCAGAGATAGTCGGTGATCTTGTGCCAGAAGCCGAACTGCGACCAGCCGTCGGACACCAACCCGCGCAGCGGAAACCATTGCAGCCAGGTGCCCCCGGCGAACAGCACCAGCAGCAGCACGCCCAGCACGAAGCCCGGAATGGCATAGCCCACCAGCACCGCGATGCTGGTGGACACATCGAAACGGCTGCCATGCCGCACCGCCTTGGCAATGCCCAGCGGAATGGAGATGAGGTAGGTCAGCAGGAAATTCCACAACCCCAGCGAGATCGACACCGGCAGGCGCTCGCGGATCAGCGTCCACACCGCTTCGTGGTGGTAATAGCTGCGCCCGAGGTCGAAATGCGCGAATTGCCACAGCATGTCGAGGTAGCGCTGCAGTGGCGGCTTGTCGAAGCCGTAGAGCTTTTTCAGCTCGGCGAGTTGCTGCGGCGAAATGCCCTGCGCGCCGCGGTAAATGCCCTGCGCCGTCGCCGCCTCGCCCGCCGCCCCACCCTCCTTGCCGCGCAGTTGCGACACCATCTGCTCCACCGGCCCGCCCGGCACGAACTGCACCACGACGAAGGTGAGGGTGAGCACGCCCAGCAGGGTGGGAATCATCAGCAGCACCCGCTTGAGGAGGTAGGCCCAGAGATTCATGCCAGCGCTCCGGAAGCGGGTTTGGAATCAGCCCACCAGCACTGCACTGCCCAACTCTCGGGCTGGTAGTACAGCGGCAGGATTTTCGGCCAGGAAAATTTACGGGCGGCGATCGCCACGCGGAAGGTGTCGCTATACCACTGCGGCACGGAATACCAGCCGCAGACCAGCACGCGGTCGAGTGCGCGGCAGGCGGTCTGCAGCGCTTGCATGGAAGTGGCCGCCACCACGCGCTCGATCAGCGCATCGACTGCCGGATCGCGCAAGCCCCAGACGTTGTCCGAACCCTGCACCGCAGCCGCGCGCGAGCCGAAGCGGTCGAACAATTCGTTGCCCGGGCTGGTGCTGCCGCCGTAGCGGATGGTGGTCATGTCGAAGTCGAAGGTGTCCATGCGCTGCTGGTAGAGGGCGAAATCGACCAGGCGATAGTTGAGTGCGATGCCCAGCCGTTGCAGCGCCTGGGCATAGACGGAAATGATGCGCGACATCGAGCCCTGGCTATCCAGATATTCGATCACCAATGCCTCGCCGCGGGCATTGCGCAGCGCACCATCGCGCCAGTGCCAGCCCGCCTGCTCCAGCAGCGCGCGCGCCTTGAGCAGATTGCCGCGCAGACTGTTCGGCGAAGGTGAAAGCCCCCACGTTCGGTCTTCGCCCTCTCTGCCCTTGCAGGGCGCGGCTTCGCCCGAGGCGAAGCCCCTTCGTGCCGTCCAGTCTGGCGCAGGCCAGACTGGAGCCGCGGCACTCAGCCCCGAGGGGGCGCGCCCCGCCTTGGGGCGGCCCGGCGGCGGGGCGGTCGTCGGCATGCGCGGCAGTTCTCCAAAAACCTCGGCTGACAGCTTGGCGCGCAGCGGCTCCAGCAAGGCCAACTCATCCGGACCAGGCGTGCCATGCGCCTCGAACGGGGTATTGGCGAAATAGCCTTCGATGCGTTTGTAGGCGCCGTAGAACAGCATGCGGTTGAGCCATTGAAAATCGAGCGCCAGGGCCAGCGCCTGACGCACCCGCACGTCCTGAAACTGCGCTCGGCGCAGATTGACCACAAAGCCCTGAAACCCCGCGGGATTGTGGTTGGGCAGTTCCAGCTTTTTCAGCGCACCGCTGTCGAAGCCGGGGCCGCGGTATTGCCGCGCCCAGTTGCGGGCGATGAACTCCTGGATCAGGTCGAACTCGCCCGCCTTGAACGCCTCCAGCCGTGCCGTGCCGTCGAGATAGAGCTTGTAGGTGATCTCGGCAAAGTTGAACTGCCCGCGGCGGGTGGGCAGGTTCCAGCCCCAGTAATCGCTGCGACGGGCGTAGGTGATGTCGCGCTGCTGCGATGTATGGGCGATGCGGTAGGGCCCGCTGGCGATGGGCGCGTCGATCACTTCGTTGAACGCCCGCGAGCCTGCCCACTTGGGCGAAAACACCGGCAGGCCGGCAAGCAGGATGGGCAGTTCGTGATTGCGCTGCCTGAAGGTGAAGCGCACCCGCCGCGCATCCAGGGCTTGCACGCCGGCCACATCGGCGTAGAGGCTGGCGAACTGCGGCGCCGACGCGCTGCTGATGAGGGTGCTGAAGCTGTACGCCACGTCGTGCGCGGTGACTGCGTCGCCATTGGAAAACCGCGCCCGCGGGTCGAGGCGAAACAGCACGGACAGGCCGTCCTGGGCCACGGCGATGTCCTCGGCCAGCAGGCCGTAGACGGTGTTGGGCTCGTCCCAGCTCGGAGTCATCAGGGTTTCGAACACCAGGGTATTCAGCCCCGGCGCCGCGTTGCCCTTGAGGGTGAAGGGGTTGAGCTTGTCGAAGCTGCCGCCCACCGTCGGCGGTGTCAGTACCAGGCGCCCGCCCACGGGGGCCGCGGGATCGACATAGTCGAAATGGGTGAAATCCGGCGGGTATTTCGCTTGGTCGTACAGCGCGAATGCGCCCTGCAGGGGCTGCGCGCCCCACGCCGCCGCCGGGAACAAGCCCGCAGGCAGGCTTTGCAGCAGGCGGCGGCGGGTGAGGGACAGCGAACGAGACAGGGCGTGGGCCATGCGAGAATTCTGCATCAAACCCCATTCCACACCGCATCATCGTTGAAAGCGCTTCAATCATGGCATTCCTCCAAGGCAAACGCATCCTCATCACCGGCCTGCTGTCCAACCGTTCCATCGCCTATGGCATCGCCCAGGCCTGCCACCGCGAGGGCGCCGAGCTGGCGTTCACCTACGTGGGCGAGCGCTTCAGGCAGCGCATCACCGAATTCGCCGCCGAGTTCGGCAGCACCCTGGTGTTCGACTGCGACGTGAGCGACGACGCGCAGATCGAAGCCACTTTCAGCGGTCTGGCCGCGCATTGGCCGCAGCTCGACGGCCTGGTGCATTCCATCGGCTTCGCCCCGCGCGAGGCGATTGCGGGCGACTTCATGGACGGCCTTTCCCGCGAGGGCTTTCGCATCGCGCACGACATCTCGGCCTATTCCTTCCCCGCTCTGGCCAAGGCCGCGCTGCCGCTGCTGAACAAGTCGGTGGAGGCGGGGCAGATGCCTTCGCTCATCACCATGACCTATCTGGGCGCCGAGCGCGTGGTGCCCAACTACAACACCATGGGCGTGGCCAAGGCCGCGCTCGAAGCCACGGTGCGCTTCATGGCCGAATCGCTGGGCCCGCGCGGCATGCGGGTCAACGCCATCAGCGCCGGACCGATCAAGACCCTGGCCGCCTCGGGCATTGCCGACTTCGGCAAGATGCTCAAGTTCAACGCCGACAACGCCCCGCTGCGCCGCAACGTCGATACCCTGCAGGTCGGCAATGCCTCGGCCTTCCTGCTGTCCGATCTGGCAGCGGGCATCACGGCGGAGGTTCTGCACGTCGATGCGGGCATGCACGCCGTGGTCGGCGGCATGGCGGGGCTGGGCGAGTGAGGCCAGCGCCGTGAGCTGAGGGAGGATGGGCCATGCGTCCACGTCTTGCTCCCGTGTTGCGGTTTTCCGCCATCTCGGCAGCGCTCCTTCTGTCGGCATGCGGCAAACCGCCTGAATCCCCCTCCATCGCCGGGACGAGCGGCGTGCCCGACTATCTCGCGGGCGCGACCGCCTACACGCCCGCGGCTGCCTCGGCGCAGCGTCAAACCGTTGCCGTAGCGGCGCATGCGTTCGCTGCCAACTCGGCAGGAACCGATCTACCCATCCTGTCCACCCCGCCGGTCAATACGCCGCCCCAGGGCGCGCTGGTGCTGGTGCAGGTGCTCACCCAGAGCCCGGCCACGCTGCAAGCCATCCGCGACAACAAGGGCAACAGCTACAGACCGATCCACCCGGGACAGACCTATTCCGATCAAAAGGCCGACACGGCCTTGTTCGTGAGTCAAGACGCCCAGGGCGGCGCGGGCCAGGTCTGGAGCCTGGTGAAGGCGCCGGGGCATGAGGCGGACGAAGCCAGCCTCTACGTCGTGGTCGTCGCAGGCGCCCGTCATATTGGCGCCTGGGGTTTCAGCAACACCACGCCTTACGGCCTGCGCACCCCGCTGGAAACCACGGCAGACGACAGCATCGTGGTGTCGTTCTGGGGTCCGGCGGATTAGGGCCTGTTCACCCCATTTCTGCACCCGCGTTGCCCCCAGACGGGGAGGGATGCAAGGCGGAGGGCAGGGGCAAGGCTGGGCGCCTTGCCCCAGCCCGACAACGCCGCAGACGCCCCGTCTGGGGGCAACCCTTCGGGCCGGGGGTCTGGGCGGCGCACTGCCACGTTGCAGTCCGCTTGTGGTGGAGACCACCACGGCGCGGCCTGCGCCTCGCATTGCCTCCGCCCAGACCCCCGG
>NZ_JAVERI010000018.1:0-45802 GCF_034007205.1 Thiomonas sp. | reverse complement strand
CCCCCAATCGTCCACGATGACGCTGAAACAGCGTCCACGATCAGACTGAAACGCCGTCCACGATCACGCTGAAATCCCGTCCACGATCAGCCTGAAATGCCGTCCACGATGGGCTGAAATACGCAGTCTGGTCACGTGTGTGCCGCATCTGCGCCCTCGGCTGGCCGCTTGCCGCGTGGGCCCTGCAACAGGGCGTCAGCGCCGCGCCATCGGCTCCAGACAACATGCAGGCTTTCGGCCCGCTGATCTCGGCACAGGCCCTGGCCGCGCAGCGCGCGCAGGTACGGATCATCGACCTGCGCGACGACGCTGCCGCACCGCATGTCGCGCACATCGCAGGGGCGCTGCCCGCCCCGTATGCCGACTGGCGCGGCCCGGCGGGCAATCTGGGCAAGCTTCGGCCGCTGCCCGAATTCACCGCCCTGGTGCGGCGCCTGGGTCTGACTGCCGACACCCCCGTGGTGCTCGTCTCCACCGGGGACGACCCCAGCGATTTCGGCGCGCCCGCCCGCGTGTACTGGACGCTGAAATGGCTGGGCCTGAAGCACCTGGCCATCCTCAACGGCGGCATGACCGCGTGGCGGGCCGCCGGGCTGCCGCTCACGCGCCAACGCACACCTGCACCGACGCCCAGCGCGTTCACCCCGCAGCTCGACGATGCCCTGCTCGCCACACGCTCCGAAGTGGCGCACGATCTGGATCGGCCTGGCACGCTGCTGCTCGACGCCCGCCCCAAGGCTTTCTATCTGGGCCGCGAGAAAGCGCCCGCTGCACGGCGCCCCGGCACCCTGCCCGGCGCGCTGGATTTCGACAATCTGCGCTGGTTTCAGCCGGGCAGTGGCGAACTGCCCGATAGCGCCACGTTGCAGCGAATCGCCCGCCAATTGCCGCAGCAGCCCGGAGCCCGGCAGACCGTCTCCTTCTGCAACACCGGCCATTGGGCTGCGACCAACTGGTTCGTTCTGTCCGAACTGCTGCACCGCCCGCATGTGGCGCTCTACCCCGGTTCGATGGTGGATTGGTCGCACGCCGACGCGCCGATGGCGCACGTCCCCTCTCGCTGGGAGCAACTCTGGCAGCAACTGGAACAGACATGGCAGGCACTCTGAATCCGTCGTTCCGCGCCGCAGCGGTACAGACGACCGGCCTGGGACTACGCCGCTTGACCGGCAGCCTGTTGATCTGCTTGGGCCTGGCCGGGTTTGCCGCCATCACCTGGCTGGTCGGCTGGCGGCAGGGACTGCTCTGGCTGATCGGCCTGGGCTATGGCGTGCTGCTCGCCGCGGCGGCCTTCGGCTTCACCACCGGCTGGCGAGTGTGGATCACCCGCCGCGACCCCAAAGGCTTTTGCGCGCAGTTTGTCGGCATTGCGGTGGCCATGCTCATCAGCGTGCCCCTGCTGGCCGCGCAGCCCATGCTGCAGGGCGCGGACGGGCCGCTTTCCATCAGCCTGCTGGTGGGCGCCTTCGTGTTCGGCGCGGCCATGCAGGTGGCCGACGGCTGCGGCTCGGGCACCTTGTACAAGGCGGGGCTGGGCCATCCGGTGAGCCTGGCCGTACTGCCGGCGTTCGTGTTCGGCAGTTTTCTCGGGGCTGCCCAGATTCCGGCTTGGCTGTCGCTGGGCGCGCTGCCGCCGGTCAACCTGGTGCAGCGCCTCGGTGCGCCCGAAACGCTGGTCGTGCAGCTTTCGGCCCTCGCCCTGCTGGCCGCACTGCTGTGGCGGTTTCGCGGCACACAGCCTTCACGCTGGCGCGGGCAGGCGGTGTGGTGGGCTGCCGTCGGCCTGGGGCTGCTGGCGGCAGCCAATCTGGCGGTCGCCGGACAACCCTGGGGGATTGTGTATGGCCTGGGCCTGTGGGGCGCCAAGATCGTGCAGGCGCTGGGCATCGATCTGAGTCACAACGCGTTCTGGGGCCTGCCTGCGCAGCAGGCGCAGTTGCACGCCACGGTATTGGCCGACAACACCAGCGTCACCGATCTGGGTCTGCTGCTGGGCGCGCTGGTGGCGGCAAGCTGGAAGGGCAAGGCCGGCCCTGCGGTTGGACTGCCTGCGCGGCAATGGCTGGCCTCGGTCATCGCCGGGCTGCTGCTGGGCTATAGCTCGCGGCTGGCCTTCGGCTGCAATATCGGTGCGTACTTCTCGGGCATCGCCACCGGCAGCCTGCACGGCTGGGTGTGGTTCGCCTGCGCGTTCGCCGGCAGCCTCGTGGGCGTGCGGCTGCGCCATCGCCTGGGCATGGCGGATTGAAAGGCGTTCTGATGAAACGCAGACTACCCTGGCTGATCGCCCTGTTCTGGGCCGCCGTCGTCGTACTGCTCGCGCTGGACTGGCGTGCAAGCACGCCGCACGACCGCTTTGCCGAGCCGCCCCCGCTGGCGCTGAGCAACGGCCCAGCGGCGGACGCGGGTCACTGCTCGCTTGCGCCCGCCACGCCCAGCTCGCGGTGACGCAGCAGCACGGTGTACTGGCCGCTGAACGCTCGGCTGAGCTGTTCGCACAAATACACCGAACGATGCTGCCCGCCGGTGCAGCCGATGGCCACGCCCACATAGCTGCGGTGATCGGCTGCCAGCCTGGGCAGCCAGCGCTGCAAGAAGCCGGCGATGTCGGCCTGCATCTGCAACACCTCGGGCTGACGCAGCAGAAACTCGGCCACCGGGGCGTCGCGTCCGGTGAGGGGCCGCAGCACCGGGTCATAATGCGGATTGGGCAGCATGCGCACGTCGAACACATAATCGGCGTCGAGCGGCACGCCGCGCTTGAAGGCGAACGACTCGAACAACACCACCATCTGGCTGGCCTGCACCCGCACGGTCTGCTTGATCCACTCGCGCAACTGCGCCGACTTCATCTGGCTGGTGTCGATGTGCAGACCGATCTCGGCCACCGGGCTGAGCAGTTCGCGTTCGAGTTCGATGGATTCGATCAGCGCGTTGGCATAGCCCTCGCCGCGCGCCGCGGCGGCGCTTCCCCTCTGATGGCTCACCACCCGGCTGGTGAGCGGATGGCGGCGGCGCGTCTCGGAAAATCGCTGCACCAGCGTGTCGGTGGCGCAGTCGAGGTAAACGGCATGTACGTCGCAGCGGGTGCGCAGGCTTTCGAGCACAGCCGGCACGTCGGCCAGCGATTCGGCGCTGCGTGCGTCCACCGCCACGGCCACGCGCTTCTGCCCCGACGCGCGGGTCTGCTCGACCAGCGCGGTGATGAGTTGCGGCGGCAGGTTGTCCACGCAGTAATAGCCGGAATCTTCCAGCGCAGCCAGCGCCACCGACTTGCCCGAGCCCGACAGCCCGGAAATCAGCACGAGTTGGTGAGTGGAGCGTGGGTCTGCGCCGACCTGCGCGGCAGGAGATTCGGGCGGGATCATGGCGATTTCGGCGTATGGCGATTCAGCGGCTTTCACACGCAGCAAGCAATTCGCGCGCATGCTCCAACGCGGCGCTCGATTGCGCATTGCCGCCCAGCATACGGGCGATTTCGCTGCGCCGTTGTGACAGGTCGAGCGCTTCGAGCAGGCTGGCGGTCTGCTGAGCGCTGCTGATCTTGCGCACGGCGAAATGCTGCTGCGCGCACGCAGCCACCTGCGCCAGATGGGTGACGGCCAGCACCTGACGGTCGCTGCCCAGCTTGCGCAGCAGCCGCCCCACGGTCTGCGCCACGGCGCCGCCGATGCCGGCATCGACCTCGTCGAAGATCAGCGTGTCGGTATCCTGCAGCGCGCTGGTGGTCACGGCCACGGCCAGGGCGATGCGCGAGAGCTCGCCGCCGCTGGCCACCTTGCCCAAAGGCCGCAGTTCCGCGCCGGGGTGCGCGGCCACCTGCAGTTCCACCGTCTCCGCGCCGCGCGCGCCCACGGCGTCGAGCGGCAGCAGCGCCACGTCGAAGCGACCCCCGGGCATGCCCAGCTCCTGCATGGCCGCCTGCACCGCCTGGGCGAGCCGCTGCGCGGCCTTGCCGCGCTTGGCGCTCAACTTCGCTGCGGCCTGTCGCAGCGCGTCCTGCGCGGCTTGTTCGGCGCCCTCCAGCGCGGGCAGATCGGCGCTGCGGTCGAGCTGGGCCAGCTTGTCGCGCAAGGCGGCGTGGGTCTGCGGCAGATCGGCCGCCGCCACGCGATGTTTGCGCGCCAGTTGCATCCAACTGGCCAGCCGGGCGTCGAGTTCGGCCAGACGCTGCGGATCGGCCTCGGTGCGCTCGGCGAGACGGCGCAATTCGTGGCTGAGATCGCTCAGACTGGTCTGCGCCGCGTCGATCTGTTGCACCAGCGGCTGCAAATCGGCATCGACCTGCGCCGCCCGCGCCAGCGCCTGCTGCGCCTGCGCCAGCAAGGGCAGAACGCCCTGCTCCTCGCCATCGAGCGCGGCAGCGGCCAGGGCATAGTCTTCGAGCAGACTGCTGACATGCGCCAGTCGCTTGTGCTCGGTCTCGATGGCCTCCCATTCGCCGGCCTGCGGGTGCAGTCGGTCGAGCTCTTCGCATTGCCATTGCAGGCGTTCGCGCTCCTCGGCCAGCGCACCCGCGTCGCGGCGCGCCTGTTGCAAGGCGGCGTCGGCGTCGCGCCACTGCGCCCAGGCCTGTGCCACGGCCCGCGCTTCGTCCTGCGCGGCGGCATAGCCGTCGAGCAGATGGGTGACGACTTCGCGCCGCACCAGCCCTTGGTAGGCATGCTGCCCGTGAATGTCCACCAGCATCTCGCCCGCCGCCTTGAGCTGCGCGGCGGTGGCCGGGCTGCCGTTGACGAAACCGCGCGACTTGCCCTGCGCGTCGATCACGCGGCGCAGCAGCAGGGTGTCGCTCTGGCCGGCAAATCCCTGCGCCTCCAGCCAGGCGGCCAGCGGCGGGTTCAGGCTGAACTCGGCGCCGATCTCCGCGCGCTGCGCCCCCGCGCGCACCACGCCGCTGTCGGCGCGCTCGCCCAGGGCGAGCTTGAGCGCATCGATCAGGATGGACTTGCCCGCGCCGGTCTCGCCGGTAAGCACGGTAAAGCCGGCTGCCAGATCGATGTCGAGCTCGGGAACGATGACAAAGTCGCGCAAATGCAGGTGCAGCAGCATGGCTTAGCTTGTTTCAAGACTCATCGGGAATTTCGTGCCAGTGCAGTTTTTTGCGCAGGGTGGAGAAATAGCTCCACCCCGGCGGATGGAGGAACACGCAGCGGTACGGCGCCTGACGGATGCGGATGCGGTCGCCGCCGATCAGCTCGGCATAGCTCTGCATGTCGAAATTCACGCTGACATCGCGCAGCGTGACCACCTCGATCACGATGTCGGCGCCACCCGGCAGCACGATGGGCCGGTTCGACAGCGTGTGCGGCGCAATCGGCACCAGCACCACGCCGTCCACGCTGGGATGCAGGATCGGCCCATACGCCGACAGCGCATACGCGGTCGAACCGGTCGGCGTGGCCACGATCAGGCCGTCGGCCCGCTGCACGTACATGAAGCGGCCGTCCACCTCCACCTTCAGCTCGACCAGGCCCGAAGCCCCGTTGCGATTGACCACCACGTCGTTGACCGCGATGGCGCTGAAAATCGTTTCCCCCGCCCGTTCCACCGCCCCGGTGAGCATGGCGCGTTCCTCGCGCTCGAAGTCGCCCGCCAGCAGACCGTCGATCGCGCTCTCCCAGTCGCTGTCGGCGATGTCGGTCATGAAGCCCAGCCGTCCGGCATTGATGCCCACCAGCGGCACGTTCAGAGGCGCCAGTCGTCGCGCCGCGCCCAGCATGGTGCCGTCGCCGCCCAGCACCACCGCCACCCAGCCGCCCTGCGCGGTACGCTCGGCCAGCTCGCTGCTGCGCAGCACCGGGTAAGGCAGCTCGGTGTGTTGCGCGGTGAGCTCGCCCACCCAGACCTCCACCCCGGCCCGGCTCAGCCGCGCGGCAATCTCGGCCAGCAGCTTCTGCGCCTGCGGCGCCTGATATTTGCCGATCAGCAAGACCTGCTGGAACACGGTAGGGGGCATGGGGATTTGGAAAGGGTGTGCGGCGGAACAACCCTCCGCCGCGGCAAATTACAGCACAGGCGCAAGTTCCCTGTGACACGCCATGCCAGCCTGTTGTCCGCGCCCTAAAATTTGTTTATGGACGAACGCTCCCGCCTGCTGCTCAAAACCCTGATCGAACGCTACATCGCCGAGGGTCAGCCGGTGGGCTCGCGCACGCTGTCGCGCGCCTCGGGGCTGGAGCTGTCTGCCGCCACCATCCGCAACGTCATGGCTGATCTGGAAGACATGGGCCTGATCGCCAGCCCGCACACCTCGGCAGGCCGCATTCCCACCCCGCGCGGCTACCGGGTGTTCGTCGATGCCATGCTCACCGCCCAGCCGCCCCTATCTCCCAAACAGCAACCCGATCTACTGCCGCAGTCGCTGCAACAGCAACTCGACACCGCCCCGCCGCAACAGGTGATGATGCGCGCGGCGCAGCTCATGTCCAGTCTGTCGCAATTCGTCGGCGTGGTGCTGGCGCCGCAGCGCAGCGCCGCGTTTCGCCACATCGAGTTTCTGCGCCTGAGCGAACATCGCATCCTGCTCATCATCGTCAGCCCCGAAGGCGATGTGCAAAACCGCATGCTGCACTGGCCGCAGCCCTTGAGCCAGAGCGAGCTCAACACCGCGACCAACTATCTCAACGAACATTTTTCCGGCCTGAGTTTCGAGCAGGTCGCGCAAAAGCTCGGCAGCGAAGTGGAACACCTGCGCAGCGAACTCGTCGCGCTGATGCAGGCCGGCGTGCAGGCCGGCAGCCAGGCGCTGCAACAGCCGCAGGATCAGGTCGTCATCTCCGGGCAGCAGCAATTGCTCGGCATCGGCGACCTCTCAAACAATCTGGGCAAGCTGCGCCAGCTCTTCGATCTGTTCGAGCAAAAAGCCCAGCTCCTGAAACTCATGGATGCTTCGGCCAAGGCGGACGGCGTGCGCATCTACATCGGCGGCGAAAGCGAGGCCGTGCCCTTCGAGGAACTCTCCGTCATCACCGCCCCTTATGCGGCAGACGGCCAAGTGGTCGGCACCCTGGGCGTCATCGGCCCCACCCGCATGGCCTACGACCGCATGATCCAGATCGTTGACATCACCGCCAAGCTCGTCGGCCATGCGCTGAGCCAGCGGTAAATTCAGTAGCGGAATCTATGACAGCGAATGTGTTTTCAGCCACTCCTTGAGCGCCGCGTTCATCCGCGTCTGCCAGCCCGACCCCGAAGCTCTGAAGGCATCAAGCACTTCGCGATCAAAACGAATGGCGACCTGCTCCTTGAGCCCAGACCCCGCCGGTCTGCCCCTCGTGCGCCGTGCGGCGGCCAGTCCAGCCCTCAACTCCTCCGGACTGGCTGGGCGCTCGTCATCATCGAGCCCATCCCAGACATAATCTTTCTCAGGGGGCGATTGGCGCACAGCATCGAGCAAGGCCTTACGGTTCATCGCATTCGTTTTCGAGCCATTCATGGTAAACCTCTCGTTCTTCACGACTTGCACGGCGAAAGCTGATGATTCTTTGTGAATCACCCCGTTGGGTGTGAACCACAACGAGTACCGCCAACATGTCCAAGACATACGACATCGACAACACGCGCTGCTCCTGACGCCTCTCGATGCCTAAATCCAGGCGAAACCTCGATTCCAGCACTTCATGCGCCAGCGCAAAGTCGAGTCCGTGTTTTTGCAGATTTGCTTGTCGCTTGGTTTCGTCCCAAGTCAAAGACATATTTATTGTAGATGCAATTAATACCCGATCACCGCACCAGCAACACCGGCACCGTCGTGGAAGCCACCACCTTGCTCGCCACCGACCCCATGACGAAACCCTTGAGCGCCGAGTGGCCGTGCGTGCCCATGATGAGCAGATCGGGCTGCAGGCGTTTGACCTCGGCGGCGATCTGCTCCGCCGGGTCGCCCACCACAAAGTGGGATTCAAAAGTCAAACCGGCCTGCTTCAGCGACTCTTCGGCAGGCGCGAGCGCCTGCGCGCTGACGTCACGGTAATACTCGTCGAGCGTGGCGCGGCTGAGCTGCGAGCGTGCCAGCGGCGTGCCGATGGGCAGCGCCACAGTCAGCAGCGTGATGCGAGGCGGCTCCTTGTACGCCTCAGCCTGCTGCACCAGCACTTGCGCGGCACGCGCGGTGTAATCCGACCCGTCAACCGGTAGAACGATGTGCATGGGACAACCTCCCTGATTGGAGAAATTCTCTGCGGCATTATGCCTGCCGTCCTACCCCCATCCTCCGGTGAACAGCGAACTTTCAAGACGCAAAAAAGCCGCCCGGAGGCGAAAACGAAAAAAGCCGCCCGGAGGCGGCTTTCAAAACAGGTGCTGAACAGCTTGCGCTGATCAGAACTTGTGGCGGAGCCCGAAAATGACGCCGCTGGAAGACTGACCTGCGACACCCAAATTCGATGTGGAGCTGTCGCCAACCGCCAGTGCCGTATTCGCATCATTGCTGATGTGGGCATAGGAGGTATACAGATTGGTCCGCTTGGACAGCGAATAAGTGTAACCGATAGCGTATTGCTTGGCCGTATCGGCACCCGTATCGGCACCGAGCGTATTCTTGGCCTGCCCGTACGAAGCCAGAACCGCACCCGCGCCGACCGGCACGGTTGCGCCCAGCATCCAAGCGGTCCGCTTGCCCGAGACGGCATCAGCCTTCAAATCCTGATAGAGAGCCGTGACTTTAGCAATACCGAAATCATAGCCACCCGTCACCTGCCAGTGCTTGTCGGCATTGCCGGAAGATGAATTAGGCGTCAGACCGTCGATATTGGTGAGGCGAATATAGTCAAGAGTGGCGAACACCGGGCCATTGTTATAGGCAGCGTTGAGTTCCCAGGCACGAGTCGTGTTTCCACCTTGGGCCAAGTTCACTTGCGCCGAGGTCGGCGCGAGGGAATACACGGCGGTGCCGGTAAAACCTGCGAAATTGGGCGAAACATAAGCAATGGTCTGGTTGGCACGTTGCAATCCGGCGAATGCAATATTGGAAATATTGTCAAATTTACCCGTCAAACCACCTCCAAATGGATCGGCAGCGAGTTCCGCATTCCACAGCGGGGTGTTCAAGCGGCCGGCAACCACCGTACCGAAACCGCCGGTCAGCCCGACCATGGAGGTGCGTTGCATGAAGCCGCCGCCGCTGCAATAGCCGTTCGAGTTGCCACCCGAGCCATTGGTGTTTTGGTTGGTGCCCGCAGCGCAGAAGCCGGTTTCAGCCTGGAAAATGGCTTTCAGACCACCACCCAGGTCTTCCGTACCCTTGATACCGATGCGCGACGAAGACTGACCGCCGGAATCCATAACGGTCGAGGACACGGTGCCGCTACCCGTGGTGGGTTTCAGTCCGCTGAAATGAGCAACGCCCAGATCAATGATTCCGTACAGTTGCACGTTGTCGGCAGCGAATGCCGAACCGGTGAAGGCGCCGATGACGGCGAGGGCGAGAAGTGATTTTTTCATTGAGCATCTCCAGGTTGTAAAGGGCCGGCTTGAGACAAGCCGGTAAAGAGACGGGTGGCAGCGTTTGGCGCTGCTGTGCCCAGCTCGTCGCAGACCTAAAGGATTCCGCTTCCGAGACCCTTCCAATTTAGCAGCGCATCAGCTACGGCGCATATGACAAGGGCACTTAGCGGGGGGTTTTGTTGCCGGGCAGCAACAAAAACAGCCCGCAAGCGGGCTGTGAGGGGTGCAGTGCGCTCACCCTGCGGCGAGCGGGAATGGCATCAAGGCCATCAGAACGAGTGCAGGATGCCCACGGCAAATCCGTTCGAACCCTGGCCGGTGACGCCGGCGCTGAAGTTGGTCGCGTCATTCACGGCCAGCGCAGTGCCGCTGCGGTCGGTTCCGGCGGAGTCGTTGCTCATGTGCGCGTACGAGGTGTAGAGCATGGTGCGCTTGGACAGGTTGTAGGTATAGCCGATGGCGTACTGCTTCGCCTTGGACGTGCTGTACGAAGTACCCGACGGAGCCAGCGACGTCCCGTATTGGCTGTACGACACCAGCACCGCGCCCGCGCCTAACGGCACGGTGGCGCCGAGCAGCCAGGATGAGTCGTTGCCCGAGTAGTAGTCGGCAGTGCCGCGCTCGTAGATGGCCGAGAGTTTGACCACGTTCAGATCGTAAGAACCGAACAGTTGCCAAACCTTGTAGGCGCCATCAGCCACGGCGTTCCCAGGCGCAGCGGTAACGTTGGTGACTTTGCTGTAGTTGGCACCCACGGTCGCCGGGCCAAAAGCATAGTTGCCGTCCAGGGACCACAGTTTGGTGGTGTTGCCGCCCTGGACCAATGGAGCCGTTGCCGATCCGTCGTTGAACGAATAGTCCGCACGAACCGTCAGGCCCGACAGATTGGGCGAGATGTAAGTGAGGGTCTGGTTGCTGCGCAGCAAATAACTGGCCGCTGCGCCGGACACGTTTCCACCTTCTCCGGTGGGGCTGAGTCCATTGATGCCCAAGCTCAAGTTGGAATACGCCCCGGTAAAGCCCGCCTGGAACGGGTCGTAGTTGATCTCGTTGGTGAACATGCTGGTGAAGTAGCGGCCCATTTGCACGGTACCGAAGCTGCCTTGCAGTCCCAGCAGGGTGGTGCGGCCCATGAAATTGCCGCCGGTGCAATAGGGGGAGCCGCCGGTGCCAGTCTGGTTGGTACCTGCGGCGCAAAAGCCGGTTTCGGCCCTAAAAATGGCCTTCAGCCCGCCGCCCAAGTCTTCGGTGCCTTTGAGCCCGATCCGGGAGCCTGCCACCACACCAGAGCTGAGGCCGGTATAGGAAGCCGTGCCATGATTGCCACTCGGATCGGGCTTGCCGTTGACCGTCGGCGCCAGTCCCGAATAATGCGTGACGCCCATGTCGATGATGCCGTACAACTGCACGCTATCCGCCGCGAAGGCAGCGCCCGAGAAGGCGCCGGCCACGGCCAGGGCGATGAGGGATTTTTTTGCGAAACCTTGCGTTTTCATTCTGTGCTCCGTTGGGTTTGGAATGTTCCGCCTCTCGACACACTCTCCAGGGCGATGTCTGAGCGGGTGGGGAAATTAGCATGCACTTATCTGTGTAATTGCATGCGTGACCGAATTGAAACGCGCCTGATGATTGACCTCAAGCTTTTTTGCCTAAGCCAGCCAAAGTGTCATCAAAACGCAACATGGCGGACAAGCGCAGATTCGATTCAACAGTCATCCCTGGACCAGCTCGACGCTGAAAGTCATCAATGCCGTCTTTTCCAGCATGGCGCTGGCCGAGCAATACTTGGTGTGCGAGAGCTCCACCGCCCGCTGCACCTTGTCGGCGTGCAGGTCTTTGCCGCTGACGGTGAAGTGCATGTGGATGCGGGTGAACACCTTGGGGTCGGTCGGCGCGCGTTCGGCGTCGAGCCGCACGCTGCAGCCGCGCACGTCCTGCCGCGCCTTTTTCAGGATGTAGACCACGTCGTAGGCGGTGCAACCGCCCGTGCCGGCGAGCAGCAGTTCCATCGGCCGGGGCGCGAGGTTGTGCCCGCCGGGCTCGCCTGGGGCGCTGGCCGGGGCGCCGTCCATGCGCAGGGTATGGCCGCTTTCGGTGTGGGCGGTGAAGGCCATGCCATCGTTGCCTTGCGCGTCTTTTCCTTCCCATTGCACGGTGCATTGCATTGCGGTTTCTCCAGTTTGCTGTTGATGGGTGATGCGATTGTCGACGGTTTCACAGGGGCTCTACAATGCACTGCATGACCACCGTCACTTTCGATACGCACAAATTCATTCGCAAGTTGCGCGAATCGGGCATGCCAGACGCGCAGGCCGAAGCGGTGGCCGACGCTTTTCGCGAGGCGCAAGGCGAGGCCGACCTGGCGACCAAACCGGATTTGCGCGAGCTTGAGCTGCGGCTGACGATCAAAATCGGCGGCATGCTGGTGATTGCGGTCGGCGTGCTCGCCGCCGTGCTGAAATTGCAGTAGGGAAATGCCTCCACTTCCCCGCCTCCCCCACTCGCGGGGGAGGCGTTTTTCTTGACGTGCAGTAGAGCCGGGCACTGAACCTCTTTGATTGGCGTCAATTTCGATGCCGACAGCGAAGGCGTGAAAGGTCAGAGAACCGCGCCAATCCAGTGCAATTCAATGATATTTCAATGACTTGGATGCAACATCCGTCAATGCTTATTTAACAATGCCATGATGCACAGATGGACTATGCAAAATACATAAGCATCCTCTAATATTGCTGCACGCGTCGAGTTTGACGCCCCGTTTTTTCAGTTGTCTCCTCCACCTCCTCCTTTGGTGGATTCTTGCCCGGGCCGATGAACCTCATCCGCCCGGGTATTTTTTTGCGCCGGTTTGCCGTTCTCAAGGAAACGCCGGGCCGCCCCAAGTTTCCTTGACCCCCACGGGGGGCGGGTCGGCGAGCCGACCCTGGGGGCGCGCTCAGCGCGGCAAACCCAAATGCACTTTCACTGCATCTTCTACGGCAAGCAAATCTACCTTGGAGAGAACGCCAAGCAAGGTCTTCAGGCGAGCCTTGTCTGCTGCCATGATCTGATCGGCCATGGCTTTGCTGCGCTGCCCGCCCAAAACAACCAGGGCTTCGCCCGGGTATTGACGTTCGGTGTTGCTGGTCAACGGCACAACGACAACGCGAGCGAGGTTACGGTTTGCGGCGTCATTGCTGACGATGACAGCGGGGCGTGTTTTTCGAATCTCGCTGCCGACAGCCGGATCGAATTCAACCCACCACACCTCACCGCGAAGCATCTGCCATATCCGCAGCAAGGGCGTGGCACCATTCCATCGCGTCTGCCTCGCGAGATTGGTCCGCCGCCATGGCCTTGTAACCCGCATCAAGCGTCGCTCCCAGCACATGCGGCCTGACCAAATCTTCGATGAACTGGCTCATGCGACGCTTGCCCACCACGCGGTAAAGACCGTCATAGACGGCTTCATCCAGCGTAATCGTCATTTTTCGGTGCATGTCTTTTCTCCTGTTGCACGTTATACGTATATCAATTGTAGCCAGAAGTACGTCACATGATCCACACCACACCGGCCACAGCAACATAGCGCAGGCTGCGGCCAAGCAGCATCCAGAAGGCGCAGGCCCAGGCGTTGATGCGCAGCCAGCCTGCGACGACGACCAGGGCATCGCCGATGCCGGGCACCCAGGCCAGCACGGTGATGGGCGCGCCCCAATGGCGCACTTGCGGCGCCCAGCGCCAGGCGTCGGGGGTTTGCCAATGGCGCACCCAGCGCCCGAGCGCGTAGGTGGTCATGCCGCCGAGGGTGTTGGAGGCGGTGGCGACGAGCAAGGCAAGCCCGGTGTGTTGCGGCTGCGCGGAAATCACCACGAGCAGCACGGCTTCGGAGCTGAAGGGGATGAGGGTGGCGGCGGCAAAACTGAGCGCTGCCAGCACATAAAGACCGCCCGACCCGGAGGCGGACTGCAGCAATTCATGCCACGAGCCGATGGCGGCCCCCGCCCAGTCGGCGGGCATCAGCACGGCTGGGCTTGAAAAAATGCTGAAAAATGCCTTCTCCGCTTGTGGGGGAGACTGGGCGGGGGCGCAAGCGATGGGTTCATCGCCCCTCCTCCCCTCCCCAACCCTCCCCACAAGTGGAGAGGGAGTCTTTTGCAGCGTTTTTCTGAAAGGTGCGATGGGCAGGGTTCATAGAATCGGTTTTTTTGTTCCGGGAAGATCCAAATGGCCGCGAAGCATACCGATTATCTGCAGCGTATTTTGAACGCACGGGTGTATGACGTGGCGATCGAGTCGGCGCTGGAGCCCGCGCGCAATCTGTCGCGTCGACTGCACAACAAGGTGCTGCTCAAGCGCGAGGACACGCAGCCGGTGTTCAGCTTCAAGCTGCGCGGGGCGTACAACAAGATGTCACGCTTGAGCGAGGCCGAACGCCAGCGGGGGGTGATCTGCGCGTCTGCCGGCAATCACGCGCAGGGCGTGGCGCTGTCGGCGCACCGGCTGGGCTGCCGCGCGGTGATCGTGATGCCGGCCACGACACCGAAGGTGAAGATCGATGCGGTGCGCGCCTTCGGCGGCGCCAGCGTGGACGTGGTGCTGCACGGCGAGAGCTACAGCGACGCCTATGCCCACGCCCTCACGCTGCAGGAGCAGCAGGGGCTGACTTTCGTCCATCCGTTCGACGACCCGGACGTGATCGCAGGCCAGGGCACGATCGCCATGGAAATCCTGCGGCAGCACCAGGCGCCGATTCACGCGGTGTTCTGCGCCATCGGCGGCGGCGGGCTGATCTCGGGCGTGGCGGCTTACATCAAGGCGGTGCGCCCGGAGATCAAGGTGATCGGGGTGCAGACGGTCGATTCCGACGCCATGTTGCGCAGCGTACAGACGGGCCGCCGCGTTACGCTGCCGGAAGTGGGACTGTTTTGCGACGGCACCGCGGTGAAGCAGGTCGGGCGCGAGACCTTCCGCCTGGTGCGCGATCTGGTGGACGATTTCGTCGTGGTCGATACCGATGCGGTGAGCGCCGCGATCAAGGACGTGTTCGAAGACACCCGCAGCGTGCTGGAACCCTCGGGCGCCATGTCGGTGGCCGCCGTCAAGGCCTATTGCGCGCAGCACCAGCTCAAGGGCGAGACGCTGGTCGCCGTGACCTGCGGCGCGAACATGAATTTCGACCGCCTGCGCTTCGTCGCCGAGCGCGCGGAAGTGGGCGAGGCGCGCGAGGCGCTGTTCGCCGTGACCATTCCCGAAAGGCCCGGCAGCTTTCGCCGCCTGTGCCGTCTGGTGGGCGCGCGCAGCGTGACCGAATTCACCTATCGCATCAAGGGCCCGGAAGAGGCGCATGTATTCGTCGGCCTGACGGTCAATGGCCGCGACGATGCGCAGAAAATGGCGCAGACCTTCGAGCGCTCGGGCTATGGCGTGCTCGACCTGACCGACAACGAACTGGCCAAGGTGCATGTGCGCCACCTCGTCGGCGGCCCTGCCCCGCGCAGCGCGCAGGGGCAGAGCATGGCGGAGAACGAGCGCCTGCTGCGCTTCGACTTTCCCGAACGACCTGGGGCGCTGCTGCGCTTTCTCGACGCGCTCAGCCCCGACTGGAACATCAGCCTGTTTCACTACCGCAACCAGGGCGGCGACAGCAGCCAGGTGCTGGTGGGCATCCAGGTGCCGCCGTCGGACAAAAAGGCCTTCGCGCAATTCTTGCAGCAGCTCGGTTACCACCACACCGAGGAAACCGACAATCCGGTGACGAGGTTGTTTTTGAATTGACGGCGCCCCCAACCTCCCCCAGCAAGTGCGGACCACCCCCTCTCCCTCCGGGAGAGGGTTGGGGTGAGGGTTCGCACGCCAAGGCAGGTTGGGATGGGGAGATGGGCGTCAACACTCAGCGCGGGAACAGCACCTTGTGCTCGCCGTACTCCGAAGGGAAGCCGCGCAGCGCGGCCTGCGCCAGCGGCACCGCCACGGAAGCCAGCCCGCGCTCGTAGCCGCCGATGCTGGCGTGCGACTGCCAGATCAGCGCGCCGGTCGCGCTGTCGCGGATTTCCAGCGAGAGGCTGCGGTCGTAATAGTTGGGCGGCGGCATCCAGCCGAACCAGCCGCCACCCCAGCCGACATAACCGCCGGGGAAGTAAACCGCCCCATTGGGTAGCAGCACGGGCGGCGGCCAGACCGAAGGGCCATAGGTGGCCTCCAGATCAAGGCGCAAGGTGTAGGTGTAGCGCGCGGTATAGGGTGCGGGCGCGCCCAGCACCGGCACCATGCCGGCCTGAGTCATGGCGTCGAGCACTGCCGTCTGCAGGGTGTAGGCATCGGCGCTCTCGGCGTTGCTTGGAGCGGCCTGCACCTGCACCTTGGCGCCGATCAGGGCTTGCGGCGCGGGGTTGGGGGTGACGACGCTGGCGCGCAGATCGGTGAGGCTGGCGCAGCCGCCGAGCAGCAATGCGGGAATCAGTATCGCCGCCAACCCAACCTGGCGGCGCAGGAAATGGACAAAATCGCGCATCGCTGTTCTCCGCATCAAAACCATTGGATGGATTGTGCGCTCGGGCGTTCCGCATCGAAGGCGATGTCGCCCAGCGGATCGGGCACGCCGGTGGCGCGCAGGCTGGCGAAGTCGAACAGGCTGCGGTCGGCCAGGTGCGAGGGCACGACCTGCGTGAGGGCGTTGAACATATTCTGCGCGCGGCCCGGGAATTCGCGCTCCCACTGTCGCAGCATCGCCTTGACCTGTTTGCGCTGCGCGTGCTCCTGGCTGCCGCACAGATTGCAGGCAATGAGCGGAAAGGCGCGCAGCTCGGCCCAGCGCTGCAGATCGGCTTCAGGCACGTACGCCAGCGGGCGGATGACCACATGCCGGCCATCGTCGCTCACCAGCTTGGGCGGCATGCCCTTGAGCTTGCCACCGAAGAACAGATTGAGGAAAAAGGTTTCGAGGATGTCGTCGCGGTGATGGCCCAGCGCGATCTTGGTGGCGCCGAGCTCTCCCGCCACGCGGTAGAGGATGCCGCGCCGCAGCCGCGAACACAGCCCGCAGGTGGTCTTGCCCTCGGGGATGATGGATTTGACGATGGAGTAGGTGTCCTGCTGCTCGATGTGGAAGGGCACGCCGCGGCTCCTGAGATAGTCGGGCAGCACGTGCTCGGGGAAACCGGGCTGCTTCTGGTCGAGGTTGACGGCGATCAGGTCGAAGTCGATCGGCGCACGTTCGCGCAGGCTCAGCAGGATGTCGAGCAGGGCGTAACTGTCCTTGCCGCCGGACATGCACACCATCACCCTGTCCCCCTGCTCGATCATGTTGAAATCGACCACGGCCTGCCCGATGAGGCGATGCAGGCGCTTGGAGAGCTTGTTGTTCTCGAACTCGGCCTTGTGCACGGCTCGGTAGGTAGCGGCTGAGACTTGTTCGCTCATGGCTGCATATCCTTCACATGGAACACTTCGACGCCCACGCTCTGGCAGTCGGGATAGACATCGGGCTTTTCGGTCGACACCCGCACGGCCTTCACCCGCGGATGTTCGAGCATGATGCGCGCCACGTCGTCGCACAGGGTTTCCTGCAGATGGATGTGGCCGCGGGCGATGCGCGCGGCAATGACGCTGCGCATGAAGTCGTAATCGACCACTTCGTCGAGCTTGTCCTGCTGCGGCGTGGACAGGGCCAGCGGAATGAACAGATCGACGTTGATGAGCACGCGCTGCTCGGCGCGCTTCTCGAAGTCGTGCACGCCGATGTTGATGTTGACTTCGTAGTTGTGCAGGAACAGGCGGCGGCAGGCGCGCAGGGCGGGGTGCGACAGGGCGCTGAACATGATGAGATTCCTTGAAAGATTGAGCGATCTATTCGCCGCGCAAGGCGAACAGCACATCGCGCCCGGCGCCTGCCAAGTGCTGGCCGCCATCGACCAGCAGGGTGGTGCCCGTCACGGCGCGGGCCTGCAGCGCGAAATGCACGGCCTGCGCCACGTCCTGCGGCGTGCTGCCGCGCGCAAGCGGGGTGCGGCTGTGCACGCGGGTGAATTCGTCTTCGGTCATCGGGCCGGAGGGCAGCATCAGGCCGGGCGCCACGCCGACCACCCGCAGCGTGGGCGCCAACGCCTGTGCCAGCACCACGGTGGCCGCCTGCAGCGCCGCCTTGGACAGGGTGTAGGAGAGATAGTCAGGATCGGGATTGGCGAGCTTCTGATCGAGCAGATTGACCACGCAGCCCTGCGCGCCGCGTGCGCAAAGGTGGGCATGCAAGGCCTGCGCCAGCAGCACCGGGGCGATGGTGTTGATCTGGTAATGACGCTGCGCCGCGTCGACGCTGAAATGCTGCGCATCGTCGTACTCGAACAGCGCGGCGTTGTTCACCACGGCGTCCACCCGGCCCAGGGCGGCTGCCGCCTGCGGCAACAGGTCTCGCGCGGCGGCAGGGTCGGCCAGGTCGGCGCCGACAGCGGCAGCCTGCGTCCCCAGCGCCCGCAGCTCGGCGCAAACGTCCTCGGCCGCCGGTTTCGAGCGGTGGTAGTGCACTGCCACATCCCAGCCTTGCGCGGCCAGGTGCAGAGCGATTTCCCGCCCCAGCCGGTGCGCGCCGCCAGTGACCAGCACTTTGGGCCGGGAACTGGAAGGGATGGTGGCGTCGGGCGGCATGCTTTCTAGAATGAAACGATGAACGAACAGCCGACAAGTCTACCGGCCCCTGCCCCGATGGCGCTGGAGCGCAGCGCGCAACTCCTGGCGAGAATCAGGGCTGCCCTGCACGCGGGCGGCGGCTGGCTGCCGTTCGATGCCTATATGCAGCAGGCGCTGTACGCTCCTGGGCTGGGGTATTACACCGGGCAGGCGGGCCAGTTCGGCGACTTCGGCGGCGACAGCGACTTTGTCACCGCCCCCGAACTCTCGCCGCTGTTCGGCCGCACCCTCGCCACTCAGGTCGCGCAAGTGCTGCAGCACAACGATCTGCACGCCGTGGTGGAATTCGGCGCGGGCTCGGGCCAGCTCGCGGCGCAGATTCTGGGCGAACTCGATCGGCTCGGCTGCGCCCCGCGGCAATACGCCATCATGGAAGTCTCGGGCGCGCTCAAACATCGGCAGATGCAAACCCTGCGTCGCGCCGTGCCGCATCTGTTCGACCGCGTGCAGTGGTGGCCCGCCCTGCCCGAGACCTTCGAAGCCGTGGTCATCGGCAATGAAGTGCTCGACGCCATGCCGGTGAAGCTGCTGCACAGGCACGAAGCCGGCTGGATGGAACGCGGCGTGGCGCAGGAAGGCGACGACCTGGTGTTCGCCGACCGCGCCACGACACTGCGCCCGCCTTCGCCCGAAGCGCAGGCCCTGCCCGTGGGCGCCGTGACCGAAATCCACCCGCAGGCGCTGGGCTTCGTGCGCACCCTGGCCGACCGGCTCGCGCGCGGCGTGGCGCTGTTCATCGACTACGGCTTCCCGCAGCACGAGTATTACCACCCGCAGCGTCACATGGGCACGCTACAGGCACACTACCGCCACCGCGTGCTCGACGACGTGCTGCTGTGGCCCGGCCTGACCGACCTCACCGCGCATGTCGATTTCACCGCCATCGCCCTTGCCGCACAGGACGCCGGACTCGACGTGCTCGGCTACACCAGCCAGGCGCATTTCCTCATGAACTGCGGCCTGCTCGACCGGGTGGCCGAGGAACTGGCCTCGGGCCCGCCACCCGTGGCCCCGGAGAACGCCGCCGCGCTGTGCGCGGCCACCGCCGCGTCCGGCGGCTCGCACTACCTGCGGCAGACTGCCGCCGTCAACAAGCTGTTGAACGAGAGCGAAATGGGCGAACTGTTCAAGGTCATCGCCCTGGGCCGCGGGGTGAGCGCACACGCCCTGCGCGGCTTCGCGCGCGGCGACCGTACCCATACGCTGTAGACCATGCGCTGGCTGATCGTATTCATCCTCGCGTCCATCGTGTTTTCGGCACTGCTTCCGCATCTGCGGCGCTTCGGCATTGGCCGCATGCCGCTGGACTTCACGTTCAGGCTGTTCGGCCGGGAGTGGATCTTTCCCTTCGGCTCGAGCCTGCTGCTGTCCTTCCTGGCCTACGTCATCGCGCGGCTGGTGTAGAGGCGGCGAAAAGCGCAACCCCATTCAAGACGCCCTGGGCGTGCTTGAGTACGGTTTCCCACTGACGGAGGCTGCAAGCCTTGCAGCCCGATTCGTGCGGAGACTCTCTTGAAAAAATGCGTGTTGATCATGGACGGCAGCTTGCCCGTCGGTTTGATGGCGAACACCGCCGCCGTTCTTGCCATGAGCCTCGGTCGACTCCACCCCGAGCTGATCGGGGCGGACTTGCCCGATCAAGACGGTCAGATTCATCCGGGCATCACCACCATCGTCCTGCCCATACTCAAAAGCCTACCGGAACAATTGGCCGACATCGCCCGACGCGCACGAGAACTGCCCCGTGGAGAGGTTCTGGTGATCGACTTCACCTCCTTGGCGCAGCAGGCGAAAACCTACGGTGATTACCAATCAGCCTTGTCCGCAACGCAGGCAACCGCGTTGCCCTACATCGGCCTGTGCCTGTTTGGCGAAGCAGCACGCATCAAGTCGTTGACCGGTAGTCTGCCCCTTCTGCGGTGAGCCATGCTGAACACGACTGATCTGATTTCGCTGGCTCGAGATCTCGCGTTGCCTTTGGCGGGTTTCGCCGTGGTTACCTCGGCATCTCCCGGCCCGGTCAATGTCATTGCCGCCACATCCGGGGCGAATTTCGGCTGGCTGCGCACCTTGCCGCATGTTTTCGGAGCCACGTTGGGCTTCACTTCTCTGATTCTTGCGATGGGGTTTGGCTTGGACCACATCCTGCGCCACACCGCTTGGCTGCACCTGGCGTTGAAAGTGCTCGGGGCGACCTTTCTCACCTACATTGCCATCAAGCTATTCATGGCACGGGCAGACGCTACGACCGGCGCACGATTGCAAAAAGCCCCGTCGGCACGACAGGGTCTGCTGGCGCAGTGGACGAACCCGAAAGCCTGGATTGTTGCGGCCACTGGCATCGCAACCTATACGCGCACAGGCGATGCCTATATCCCAAGTGTCCTGCTGCAGGGCATCATCTTCACCTTCATCTGCTTGCCATCCATCGGCGCATGGGCGCTCTTCGGGCACGCAGCAAAACGCCTGCTTGCCTCACCCAAGGCGATTCATCATTTCAACGTCAGCATGGCTGTCTTGCTGCTGCTCTCCGTCGTCGGCGTGTTCTTTTGAGAAACGCTCCGCAGAAAGAACATGTCGGCACAGGCTCTGGAACCGCCCTGGCGTCACACCAAACACCTGTTTGAACGTGCGAGTGTAGTTAGGCTGATCTGAAAAATGCAGGGCATGCGCCGTCTGCGCAATCGTCAGGCCGGAACGCAGGAGGTGACGGCTTTTAAGCGCACGGAGCTGTCGCAAATAGGCTCCTGGCGTCAGACCAACCTGTTGCCGGAATGTGCGAATCGCATGCCAGCGTGTGTATTGGGTTGCGCTTTCAATTTCCGCAAGGACCAGAGGCTCACTCCACTGTCGATCCAGCGCCTGACGCAGCACATTGGAGGGTGGACGGGCCACGCCAGGAGATTTCGTACGCAACCTGGCGGCGAATGCCCGCAGCCACTCGCCCAGAGACACGTCAGGCGACATCGACGCGCGCGCATCAGAACCGATGGCAAAGGCCCATTCACCGTCCGCCCAGACCCTCTTTCGGCTGGCGTGAATCAGTCCGGGCAATTCGGGTGCATGAGCCTCCAACACGTGCGCCGCAACGTAAAGCACCCTGTATTCAACTGCGCCGGCTGTTGGAAGACTTTCATGCACCTCGAAAGGCGGGATGGCGAACACGGCCCCAACCGGTGCAATCTGCATTTCGCCGCGAGACTTGAAGGTGCAGTTGCCCTTGACCACAAGGCCGAACGACCAGGCATCGTGAAAGTGCGGCTCCAAACCCCGTCCGTCCATGCGGGCCTGGATCTTTTCCACCTCGGTACATGCATCCGCGTCCCAGCGGGTGATCTGTTTCGTTGCGTGCACGCTGTTTCTCCAAGAGCGGCGAGAACCGCCTCAAGACGTTGCCGCCAAGAGATCGGCTACCGGACACAAGGATAACGATCAAACGGTTGCTGTGATGGGTGTTGGTTTCCACAATCGCCAAGCCGCCGCACCGATGGCCAGTTGCGCAAACAGCACCAGCGCCACGCACCCCGCCCAGCCCGCGTGCGCCCAGATCCAGGCCGGACCGAAGGCGCCCACGCTGCCGCCCACGTAATAGCACAGCACGTACAGGCCAACGGCTGCTGACCGAGCCTGGCCCGCCAGCGCGGGCACCTGCGCCGTCGCCATCGACTGCGCGATGAACACGCCGCCCGAGCTCAGCGTCAGCCCGAGCACGATGGCCCAGACCGGGCTTAGCAGGGCCAGCAGCATGCCCCCACTGCCCAGCACCACGGCGGCGACAAACACTCGACGCTTGCCGAAAGTCCACGCCAGCTTGCCCGCCAGCGGGGTGGCGATCATGCCCACCAGATAGACGGTGAACAGCAGACTCAAATCCTTGAGGTCGAAGTGGTAGGGCTCAGCCGCCAGATGGAAACTCACATAGGTGAAGGTGCAGACCTGCGAAAACAGAATGCCGAAGCCGATGGCATAAGTGCCCAGCAACTTGGGGTTGCGCAGATGCAGGGCAAAGCCGGACAGCGCGGCGCGCACGCCCCCGCTGCTGGCTTTGAAGCGGCGCGAGGCGGGCATGCCGCGTGCGATGAGCAGCAGAAACAGCAGATCGATCGCCCCCAGCACGACGAAGGCCGCCTGCCAGCCCGCATGCGCGGTGACCATGCCCGCGATGAAGCGCCCGCTGAAGCCTCCGGCCACCGAGCCCGAGATGTAGAGCGCCGTTACTGCCGGAACCTCGGAGGGTTGCCATTCCTCGCTGATATAGGCCACCGTTGCGGTGAACACGCCGGGGATGAACAGCCCTTCGATGGCCCGCCAGACCAGCAGACCGTGCATCGAGGTGGCCGTGGCCGCCAGCAGCGTGGACAGTCCCAGCCCGAAAAGCGACACCAGCAGCACCCGCTTGCGCCCAAAGCGGTCTGCCGCGATGCCCGAGAACGGCGCTGCCACCGCGACCGCCAGGGTGGTGAAGGTGATGGTGAGACTCAGCTCGGCCACGCCGGCATGGAACACCGATTGCAAGCTGGGCAGCAGGCCCTGCGTGGCGTACAGGGTGAAAAACGCGCACATGCCCGCTGCCGTGACGGCGGCGCGGCGCAGCCATTCGGGCGGGCCAACGGTCTCTGCAAGGGAGGAGGGCAAGGCGGTCGTGGACATGGGGGATGCATCGGGCGGGAAACAACGATGGTCGGCAAGCAAGAAAAACTCCTCCCCCGCGAGCGGGGGAGGGAGCTTTTTGGGCGTTTGAGCACAGCTTAAGGCAGGCTTTTTGATATGTGAAATATCATTTCTTGAAGATTTGATTTGTTTTCGATATGGACTTGCGCCATCTGCGTTATTTCATCGCCGTTGCCGAGGAGCGCCACTTCTCCCGCGCGGCGCAGCGCCTGCATGTCTCGCAGCCGCCACTGAGCCAGCAGATCCAGGCGCTGGAGGCCGAGCTGGGCGTGCCCTTGTTCACCCGCGGGCGCGGCGGGGTACAGCGCACGGCCGCGGGCGACGCGCTGCTGCCGCTGGCGCGCGGCATTCTTGATGCCGTGGAACATGCCATCGCCCAGACCCGCCAGGTCGGGCGCGGCGAAACCGGCAGGCTGGCCGTGGGATTTACCGGCTCGATGCCCTTCACCGATGTCATGCCCCGGCTGCTGCGCGATTTTCGCGCCGCGTGGCCGCAGGTCGCGCTCGACTTGCGCGAGCAGCCTTCGCAAACCCAGATCGACGAACTGCTCGCACGCCGTCTCGATCTGGGCTTCATCCGCCCCACGGCGTCGATGCACGACGATCGCCTGTCCACCCTGGTAGTGCAGCGCGAGCCCTTGCTGGCCGCGGTGCATGTCGATCATCCTCTGGCGGCGCGGCCCGGCCTGCTTCTGGGCGATCTGCGCGATCAGCCCTTCGTGATCTACAGCGCCCGCCTCGGCTCGGGGCTGCGCGAGCAGACCTTGGCGCTTTGCGCGCAGGCGGGTTTCACCCCGCGCATCGCGCAAGAGGTGCATGAAATGCCCACGCTCATCGGACTGATTTCAGCCGGATTGGGCGTGGGCCTCATCGCCGCTTCGATGCAGCGTGCCCGGCTGCCTTTTGTCGCCTACCTCCCGCTCGTCGACGTGCAGGCCAGCACCGACGTGCTGCTCGTCTGGCGGCGCGACGATCCGCAGCCGCCCTTGCGCAACCTCATCGCGCTGGCGCGGAGCCTGTCGCCGCAGGCCGCATCCGTTCCTGCAGCGACTGACGGAACTGACGCAGCCAGCCCTTGACCGCGCGCTCGTTCTCCAGCCCCATGCGCATGAGGATTTTCTGCCCGGCAGGCAGCGCTTCGAGGGCCGGATCGGCGTAGGTGTAGAGCACCTTGGGCTGGCGCAGCCGCACCGCCCCCTGCGGCTCGGGCGCCTGCAGCAGGTTGGCGATGACGGCCAGCAAGCGGTCGTTGAACGCGCTCTTGGGATGGCCCAGTTCGCGCCACGCCTGTTGGCACAGCGGGTAGAGCTGCACATAGAGCTGCGCGGCGCGCTGCGGCGCGATGGCGGTGAGGATGTGCACATAGGGCGTGTAGCGGCGCGCGTTGTCCGGCGCAATCGCCAGATCGCTCCCCTGCCCCGTGGTGCGCAGCGCGCCGGGCACGGGGTGCACCGGCCAGACCTGCAGCGGCACGGTCTGCCGCGTCAGGTTGTCCACGGTGGCGACGAAATGCAGGATGAGACGCTTGGGAACCAGCCAGTCCAGCCCGGGCTTGCCGAGCAAGGTGCCGAGTTCGTGCAGCACCAGCGCATCGCTGTCGTGCAGCGCGGTCAGGGACGCCGTGCTGGCAGGCAGTTGCAGCGGCGTCGATGCCGCAGAAGCTGCGGGCTGCGGCGCGCTGGCGGGCGCAGCGGGCGCGCTGCTGGCCTTCTCTGGCGCCGAAGCCGCCGCAGGCACGGCGGCTGTCTGCCCGCGCCAAGCCTGGGCCCACTGTTGCAAACGGGTGCGGTTGGCATAACCCAGCACGACCAGCGCCACGATCAACGACACCGCCACCAGCCAGCCCACGCGGCGCGGCGGCGGCGGGCGCAAGGGATCGTTGGGGGGAGCGGACTGCGGCATGGCGGCCTCCGAAAAGACGTCTGACCACAGTATGCCAGCAAGCGGCGTCAACAGGGTTTTACCGCCCGGTTCAATCGGCCTTGAATGCGCGTTTCAAAGGCGGTTCAAAGCACCAGCAGCGCGCGGAAGTCGTTGACGTTGGTGTAGGTCGGGCCGGTCACCAGCAGGTCGCCGGTGGCGGCGAACAGGGTATAGGCGTCGTGCGCGTCGAGCGCGGCGCGGGGGTTCATCCCCGCCGCTGCCGCGCGCTCCAGGGTATCGGGGGTGATCCAGGCGCCGGCGTTGTCCTCGCTGCCGTCGATGCCGTCGGTGTCTGCGGCCAGCGCCCAGACGCTCGCCTCGCCGTTGAGCGCAATTGCAAGCGCCAGCAGAAACTCGGTGCCGCGCCCGCCCTTGCCGGGCGTGCTGTCTTTGGCCACGGTCACCGTGGTTTCGCCGCCAGACAGCATGACGCAGGGTTTGGCGAAAGGCGTGCCGTGACGCGCCACGCTGCGGGCCAGCGCGGCGTGCGCCAAGGCGATGTCGCGTGACTCGCCCTCCATGTCGTCGGCCAGGATGTGGGCCGACAGGCCCGCCCGAGCGCAGGCATCAGCCGCGGCTTGCAGCATCTGCCGGGGGGTGGCGATGAGCTCGACGCGGTTACCGTTGAACGCCGCATCGCCCGGCTTGGGCGTCTCGAGCGCGCCGCTTTGCAGCCCAGCGCGAATGGCCTCGGGAATGCCGATGCCGTAACGGTCGATGATGGCCAGCGCCTGCGCGCAAGTGCTCGGGTCGGGCACGGTGGGGCCGCTGGCGATGACGTCGGGATCATCGCCCGGCACGTCGGAAATCAGCAGGGTGAGCACCTGCGCCGGGGCGCAGGCGGCGGCGAGGCGCCCGCCCTTGATGGCCGAGAGGTGCTTGCGCACACAGTTCATTTCGGCGATGGTGGCGCCGCTCATCAACAGCTCGCGGTTGATGCGCTGCTTGTCGGCCAGAGTCAGCCCGGCGACGGGCAGCGGCAGCAGCGCCGAGCCGCCACCGGAGATGAGGCAGATGACGAGATCGTCGGCGGTGGGAACGACCCCCACGCTCGCTTGCGCTCGCTGCCCCCCGAGGGGGCTCTCCCCGCCTTGAGGCGGCTCGGCGGCGGGGAGTCCACGAGTGAGCGCCAGCATGCGCCGCGCCGCAGCCTCGCCCGCGGCGTCGGGCACGGGATGCGCGGCTTCGACCAGCTCGATGCGCCCCGGCTTGCCGCGCAGTGCGGGCGGCACATAGCCGTAGCGCGTGACCACCAGCCCGGATATCGGTGCATCCTGCGGCCACAGCGCATCGAGCGCCTCGACCATGGCGCCGCTGGCCTTGCCCGCGCCGAGCACCAGGGTGCGGCCCTTGGGCGGCGGGGGCAGGTGGGCGGCCATGATCCTGCGCGGCTGCGCACGGGCCACGGCCACATCGAACAAGGCGCGCAGAAAAGCGGTGGGCTGGGCGGCGGGGCTGGGGAGAGTCATGGAGCTGGTCTGGGGATCATGATGTATTCATAAGAAACGGCAGCGGCATCAGAGACTCCCCCTCCCGGCCTCCCCCAGCAAGTGGGGGAGGTGAGAAATGCGCTTCGCGCCTCCTTCGGATGCCCCTCCCGGCCTCCCCCAGCAAGTGGGGGAGGCGAGATCGGCCCCCTCTCCCTCTGGGAGAGGGTTGGGGTGAGGGTTCGCGCACCAAGGCAACACGCTTTATCACTCAGCCGCCTCAAGGGGATGCGTTCCATCCCTGCACACCCGGTCAATTGTCTGGCGCGATGGTGTGGTGGCTCATCAGCTCCACCGCCCGGCACAGCGCGGAATGATCGAGCCCGTCCATGCCGTTGGCGGCGCAGGCCGACATGAGCTGCTGCGCCACAGCGGTGTTGGGCAGCGCCACGCCGAGTTGCTTCGCGCCCGACAGCGCCAGATTCAGATCCTTCTGATGCAGCTCGATGCGAAAGCCCGGCTGGAAGGTGCGCTTGATCATGCGCTCGCCATGCACTTCGAGAATGCGTGACGCGGCGAAGCCGCCCATCAGCGCCTGGCGCACCCTGGCCGGATCGGCCCCGGCCTTGCTGGCGAACAGCAGCGCCTCGGCCACGGCCTGGATGTTGAGCGCGACGATGATCTGGTTGGCCACCTTGCAGGTCTGGCCGTCGCCATTGCCGCCCACCAGGGTGACGTTCTTGCCCATGAGCCTGAATAGCGGCTCGACCTTGTCGAACACCTCCTGCCTGCCGCCGACCATGATGGTGAGGCTTGCCGCCTTGGCGCCGACCTCGCCGCCGGAGACCGGCGCGTCGAGGTAGTCGCAGCCCAGCGCGTTGATCCTTGCGGCAAAGTCTTTGGTTTCCATCGGGCCGATGGAACTCATGTCCACCACGATCTTGCCCGGCGTCAGCCCCTGGGCCACGCCGTCCTCGGCGAACAGCACCTTGTGCACATCGGGGGTGTCGGGCACCATGGTGAAAACGATGTCGGCCTTCTGCGCCACTTCGGCATTGCTGGCGCAGGCTATCGCGCCCGCGTCGAGCAGGGCCTGTGGGGTTTTGCTGCGGCTGTGCACATAAAGCGTGTGCCCGCCGGCGATCAAATGCCCCGCCATCGGCGTGCCCATGATGCCCAGCCCGATGAATCCAAGAGTAGCCATGCGAATCTCCGTGTGAATGTGAACGTGTGTTTTTACAGGCCAGTCAGCCAGCCCAGACCGGCGGTGGTCGTGGTCCTGGGTTTGTATTCGCAACCGATATGGCCGCTGTAGCCGATACAGTCGAGATGCTCAAACAAAAAGGCGTAGTTGATCTCCCCCGTACCCGGCTCATTGCGGCCGGGGTTGTCGGCCAACTGGATGTGGGCGATGCGTGGCAGGTGCTTTTGCATGGTCGCGGCCAGCTCGCCTTCCATGCGCTGCATGTGATAGATGTCGTACTGCAGGAACAGGTTGTCACTGCCGACTTCGTCGATGATGGCCAGCGCCTGCGCCGTGCCGTGCAGGTAGAAACCGGGGATGTCGAAGGTGTTGATCGGCTCGATCAGCAGCTTGATGCCATGCGCACCGAGCCGCGCGGCCGCAAAGCGCAGGTTGTCCACCAGGGTGGCGCGCAGAGTGGCCGGGTCGGCCCCCGCAGGCGCCTTGCCCGCCAGGCAGTTGAGCTGGGCCACGCCCAGCGCCGTGGCGTAGTCGATGGCCTTGGCAACTCCCTCGCGGAATTCGCCCACGCGCTCGGGCAGGCAGGCGATGCCGCGCTCGCCCGCGTCCCAGTCGCCTGCGGGCAGGTTGTGCAGCACGATCTGCACACCCGCCTCCAGCGCGGCGTTGCGCACCTGTTGCGCGGTGTGGGCGTAGGGAAAGAGAAATTCCACCGCCTTGAAACCGGCCTTGGAAGCCGCTTCGAAACGGTCGATGAAGGGCTCTTCGGTGAAGAGCATGGTGAGGTTGGCGGCGAATCGGGGCATGTCGGGCTCCTCAGGCTTCGGCGGGTTGCAGGTCGACGACGGGATCGAATTCGGTGATGGCGTCGATTTCGGCGCCCATGGCGATATTGGTCACGCGCTCCAGAATGATCTCGACCACCACGGGAACGGCAAACTCCTTCATCCACTGCCGCGCTGCGGTTAGCGCCGGCTGAATCTGGTTGGGATCGAACACGCGGATGGCCTTGCAGCCCAGCCCCTCGGTCACCTTGACAAAGTCGACGCCATAGCCGTTGACCTCGGGCGAATTGACGTTGTCGAACGAGAGCTGCACGCAATAGTCCATGTCGAACTGGCGCTGGCCCTGGCGGATCAGTCCCAGATACGAGTTGTTGACCACGATGTGGATATAGGGCAGCTTGAACTGCGCACCCACCGCCAGTTCCTCGATGAGGAACTGAAAATCGTAGTCGCCGGATATCGCCACCACCTCGGCGGTCGGATCGGCCACGCGCACGCCCAGCGCCGCGGGCAGGGTCCAGCCCAGCGGCCCAGCCTGCCCGGCGTTGATCCAGTGGCGCGGTTTTTCCACCTTAAGCAACTGCGCCGCGGCGATTTGCGACAGGCCGATGGTGGTGACATAGCGCGTATTGGCGTCGAAGAACTCGACCATCTCCTTGTAGACCCGGTGCGGCTTGATGGGAATCTGCGCGTAGTCCCACTTGCGCAACATCGTCTGCACGCGCTCGCGGCAGGCCACCGCCCAGGCGCTGCGGTCCTTGAGCCGGCCTGCGGCCCTGCGCTCGCGCCCCACGGCGATGAACAGTTCCAGCGCGGCCTTGGCGTCGGAGGCGATGCCGTAGTCGGGCATGAACACCCGGCCGATCTGCGTGGGCTCGATGTCCACATGCACGATCCTGCGGCCCTTGGCATAGACCTCGGGCGAGCCGGTATGACGGTTGGCCCAGCGGTTGCCGATGCCCAGCACGAAGTCGGAGGCGAGCAGATTGGCGTTGCCGCCGCGGTGCGAGGTTTGCAGACCGACCATGCCGGCCATCAGCGGATGGCTGTCGCCGATCGCGCCCCAGCCCATCAGCGTGGGAATCACCGGCACGCCGGTCAGCTCGGCGAATTGCACCAGCAGATCGGAAGCGTCGGCGTTGATCACTCCACCTCCGGCGACGATCAGTGGGCGCTCGGAGCCGTCGAGCAGGTCCAGCGCCATTTCGATCTGCGCGCGCGTCGCCGTGGGCTTGTAGACCGCCAGCGGCGCGTAGGTGTCGGGATCGAACTCGATTTCGGCGAGCTGCACATCCAGCGGCAGATCGATCAGCACCGGCCCCGGACGGCCCGAGCGCATCACATGGAAGGCCTGCTGAAACACACGCGGCACCAGCGCGGGCTCGCGCACCGTCACCGCCCACTTGCACACGGGCTTGGCGATGGACTCGATGTCCACGGCCTGAAAGTCTTCCTTGTACAGCCGCGCGCGCGGCGCCTGGCCGGTGATGCACAGAATGGGAATGGAGTCGGCGCTGGCCGAATACAGCCCGGTGATCATGTCGGTGCCCGCAGGGCCCGAGGTGCCGATGCACACGCCGATGTTCCCCGGCGCGGCGCGGGTATAGCCCTCGGCCATGTGCGACGCCGCCTCGACGTGGCGCGCCAGCACATGCGCGATATGGCCGTTGTCGCGCAGCGCGCAGTACAGCGGGTTGATCGCCGCGCCGGGCACGCCGAAGGCCTGATGCACGCCTTCCTTCTCCAGCACTGAAACCGCGGCATCGACCGCACGCATCCTGGCCATGAATCACTCTCCTCATCGTTTGCCCGCGATTGGGGCGCGAAATTCGGGGAGAGTTTATTAACTAATTCTCTGCCAGTGAATGCCAGAGAAAGTTGAATGATTCGATACTTTTAGTTCAGCAATACAGCGGTCGGAGTCTTTGAAGTCTCGATCATTCGCGCGGCTCGCTCCACAGCTTGCCGCCGGTGGCCCAGTGCGATTTGGGCACTTCGTTGAGAATGATGTCCACCGCGTCGGGCGAACAATCGAGCGTATCGACCACGGCCTGGGTGATGTTCTCGACGAGCTGCTTCTTCACTTCGGGGCTGCGGCCCTCGAATAGATCGATGCGGATGGCGGGCATGGGATCTCCTGCAAGTAGTCAAAGCGAACGCTAAAGCTTACCTGGCCGGTCTGTGTTTGCGCCGCGCCTTCACGCCGTCGGCCAGCATCCGCACCAGTTCGACCGAATCGTCCCACGGCAGGCAGGCGTCGGTGATGCTCTGGCCGTAGATGAGCCTGGCCGGATCGTCCTTGCCCGCGCTGAATTTCTGCGCGCCCCCCACCAGATGACTCTCGGCCATCACGCCGAAAATGCAGCGCTCGCCCGCTGCAAGCTGCGCGGCAATGTCGCGCGCCACATCGAGCTGCCGCAGGTGCTGCTTGGCGCTGTTGGCGTGCGAGCAGTCGATCATCAGGCGGCAGTCGAGCTTGGCTTCCGCAAGCGCCTCGCAGGCTTCGCGCACGCTGGCGGCGTCGTAGTTGGGCGTCTTGCCGCCGCGCAGGATGACGTGGGTGTCCTTGTTGCCGCGGGTCTGCACGATGGCCACCTGCCCGTTCTTGTGCACCGAGAGAAACGAGTGAGGACGGCGCGCGGCGTGAATCGCGTCGATGGCAATGCGCAGGCTGCCGTCGGTGCCGTTCTTGAACCCGATGGGCGCGCTCAGCCCCGAGGCCAGCTCGCGGTGCACCTGGCTTTCGGTGGTGCGTGCGCCGATGGCCCCCCAGGAAATGAGGTCGGCGATGTATTGCGGCGAAATCACGTCGAGGAATTCGCTGCCCGCGGGCACGCCCAGGCGGTTGATGTCGATCAGCAGCTCGCGGGCGATGCGCAACCCCTCGTCGATGCGAAAACTCTCGTCCAGATAGGGGTCGTTGATCAACCCTTTCCAGCCCACCGTGGTGCGCGGCTTCTCGAAATACACCCGCATGACGATTTCCAGTTCGCCCGCATGCTGGCGGCGCAGCACCGCCAGCCGCTGCGCATAGTCGAGCGCCGCCTTCGGGTCGTGGATCGAGCATGGCCCGATGATGAGCAGCAGCCGGTCGTCCTCACCGTGGATGATGCGATGCAGCGCGTGGCGGGTATCGGCCACCAGCGTTTCCACCGGCGTGTCGGCGATGGGAAAGAAGCGGATCAGATGCTCGGGCGGCGGCAAGGGCACGATGTGTTTGATGCGGGCGTTGTCGGTGCGGGAGGTCTTGTCCTCCTGCGGTTTGTGCAAAGACTCTGCGGCGGTCTTGGACTGCATCGGAAGCGCTCCTGCGGTGAGGGTGGATGGGCTAGCCGCTGCAAGCGCGGCAGATTCTGGAGTTGAGCGGTTATCGAACATGGGCTTGGCCTGGTTTTGCGCCAACCGCCCGGCGAAAAAAAACCGCCGGGCTGGCCGGCGGTTTTTGAGGATTTCGAGCTGTCGTGTCAGGTCACGCTTGAGCCTCTCCCTCCGCCGGTGCGGTGCGAGAAGTACCAAAAACCAAAAAAGAAAAAGCGGTTTGCGGTCATGGCTGTTTGCGTTTGCAGGCTTTCATTGAAGCAGAACGGGCGCGTGCTGGCAAGGCCGGGAAAAACAACAAGCGGACTGTTCGACTCAAGGTCGACTCAAAGCGGCTCACTATGTGTGCGCATTTTGTCGCAGCGCAACAGCGACTGCGGCTGAAGAGCAACCCTTCCGTGCGAGACTTGTCGACTCTTTATGATGCCGATCTTTGGCTTGGCCGCTGCTTCCGGCCTTGAATCTCTTTGTCTCTGCACCGATGCCCGCCTCGCCCAAAACCTCCCTATTTTCCTGGTCGCGCCTGCTTTGGGTGCTGCTCGCGCTGGCCGTGGTGGCAGCCGTGCTGTGGTGGCGCAGCCGCGCGCCGGAAGTCGCCGGGTACAGGATCGAGGCGCGGCATCTGGTGCAGAACGTGGTGGCCACCGGCTATGTCATCACCCCCTCCAGAGTGCAGGTGGCCAGCGAAATCACCGGCACGGTGGTCAAGCGTCTGGTGGATCGCGGTGAGCACGTCAGGGCCGGGCAGGTCTTGCTCGAACTGCGCGCCGACCAAACCACCGCCCAGCTCGAACAGGCCCGCGCCGCGCTGCGGCAGTTGATCGAGCAGACTCGCCCCCAGGCCGCCGCCGCGTTGGCGCAGGCCAGGGTGCAGCTCGAACAGGCCGAACGCGACTACAAGCGCGCGCAAGGCGTGTTCGACGCCGGAGGCGGCTCGGCGCAACAGCTCGAACAGGCGCAAACTGCGCTGCGCAACGCCCGCCAGCAGCGCGACAGCGCGCAGGCGGCCTACGCCGCCGTGGCCCCCGGCGGCGCGCAGCAACGCGTGCTCGAAGCGGCGCTCAATGCCGCCAGCGCGGTGAATGCGCGCAATGTGGTGCGCGCCGGGGTGTCTGGCGTGGTGCTCTCGCGCAATGTGGAAGTGGGTGACACGGTCACGCCCGGCCAGCCGCTTTTCACCCTGGCGATGGACGGCGCCACCGAAATCCTGCTGCCGGTCAATGAGCAGAGCATCGGCCATCTGCAGATCGGCCAGCAGGCCCGCTGCGTGGCCGATGCCTATCCCGACCGCAGCTTCAAGGCGCAGGTGAACTTTCTCGCCCCGCAGGTCGATCGCACCACCGGCACGCTGGAAGTGCGCCTGCGCGTACCCGATCCGCCGGCCTGGCTGAAGCAGGACATGACGGTGTCGGCCGACATCGTCACGGCGCAGCGCGAAAGCACCCTGGTCGTGCCCAACGAAGCCTTGCGCAAGGTGGACGGCGATCACGCCACGGTGCTGGTGCTGCGCGACGGCCGCGCCGAGCCGCAGCAGGTGAGGCTAGGGCTGCGCGGCTTGACGCTCACGCAGGTCACCTCGGGGCTGACCGCGGGCGAGGCCGTCATCGGCGGCGCCAGCGTGCAGGCGGGCGAGCGCGTGCGCCTGCAACGCCTGCCCCTGCCCGCCGCGGCCGCCAGCGCCACGGCGACCGGCAATGACCTGCCCGTGCCGGGCCGCTGAGCACGATGTTCGACCTCATGCGTCTGTCCTGGAATATCGCTTTGCAGTTCCTGCGGGATGGACGCGCGCAAACCCTGCTCATTCTCATCGGCATCGCCGTGGGCTCGGCGGTGATCGTGTTCATCACCGCGCTGGTCACCGGGCTGCAAGGCAATATCGTCAATCGCACCCTGGGCAGCCAGCCGCAGATCGTGGTGAAGGCGCCCGACCTCGTGCCGCTGACCCCGCCGCCCGCGCCGGATACGGTTTATCTCTCGCGCATCGACCCGCGCCCGCAACGCCTGCGCGGCATCGACAACGCCGCCGCCGTGCTCCATGCCATACGCGCCATGCCCGATGTGAAAGCCGCCACCCCTCTGGTGTCGGGCCCGGCCTTCGCTCAGCGCGGCAATGCGGTGCGCGCCGTGGCCATTCTCGGCATCGAGCCGTCGAGCTATGTGCGCATCATTCCCGTGGACACGGACATCGTCGCCGGGCAGTTTGCCGTTGGCGCAGAGAAAATTCTCATCGGCTCGCGCCTGGCCTCCGATCTCGGGCTGTCGGTCGGCGACACCCTGCGCCTGACCGGCCCAGCGGGTCAGGCGCAGGCCTACCGCGTGGCCGGCATTTTCACCATGGGCGTGCGCGATGTGGACGAGCGCCAGGTCTATCTCGGCCTGCAGCAGGCGCAAACCCTGCTGGGCCTGCCCGGCGCCATCACCGAAATCGACCTGAGCGTGCACGATCTGTTCAGCGCCCAGGCCATCGCCGCGCGCATCGCCCGCACCTTCGACGTCAAGGCCGAGAGCTGGATGACGACCAACAGCCAGTTGCTCAACGCCCTGAGCTCGCAGTCGCTGTCGACCAACATCATCCGCCTGGCGATTGCGCTCTCGGTCGCTCTGGGCATCGCCAGCGTGCTGGCGGTGAGCGTGGTGCAGCGCACGCGCGAAATCGGCATCCTGCGCGCCATGGGCGCCACGCGGGTGCGCATGATGACGGTGTTTCTCATCCAGGGCGGAGTACTCGGCCTGATCGGCTCCACCGTCGGCGCCCTGCTCGGGGTCAGTCTGGTCTATGTGTTCAACACCTCGGGGCCGCGGCTGTTCCCGGTCACCATCAGCCCCTGGCTGGTGCCGCAGGCCATGCTGATCGCCACGCTGGCGGGCGTCATCGCCGCATTCGCCCCGGCGCGGCGCGCCTCGCGCCTCGATCCGGTCGAAGCCATCCGCACCGTCTGACACCCGTCGATGCCCCTCGCTGCTCCGCCCTCCTGCGCAAACCCGAAGCCCGTATTGCACCTCGAAGGCCTGCGCAAGGCCTATGGCGTGGGCACGCCGCTCGAAGTCGAAGTGCTGCATGGCATCGACCTGACCCTGCATGGCGGCGAGTTTGCCGCGCTCATCGGTCCGTCCGGCTCGGGCAAGAGCACCCTGCTCAACCTCATCGGCCTGCTCGACACGCCGACCCACGGCGAAGTTCACGTCCAGGGCCGCCCCACCGTGGGCCTGAACGATGCCGAGCGCACGGCGCTGCGCGGGCGCTCGCTCGGCTTCGTGTTCCAATTCCATCACCTCATCAACGCCTTCAGCGTCATCGACAACGTGATGATGCCCGCGCTGCTCGGCGGGGCGAAACCCGACGCCGCCACGCGCGACCACGCCCTCGAATTGCTCGACGCCGTCGGGCTGGCGATGCATGCGCACAAACACCCGACCGAACTCTCGGGAGGCCAACAACAACGCGTGGCCATCGCCCGCGCCCTGATGATCCGTCCGCCCATCCTGCTGGCCGACGAGCCCACGGGCAACCTCGATTCGCACAGCGCCGATGATGTGTTCGCGCTGTTCCGCCGCTTCAACCAGACCTTCGGCTGCGCCGTGTTGCTGGTCACGCACGACCCGCGCATCGCCGCCCGTTGCGACCGCGTGCTCGAACTACTCGACGGCCGCCTGGTTTCGGATCATCAACAGTCCACCCAGGCATGATCGCAAATACGTTTAGTTAGTATCTGCGATCAATCGACATGCTTGCACGCGCGAAAAGCTCAACGCCCGGATATCTGCTTTGCGCCCTGTTTGGCGCAGCTTTCTGGCAGCCCGCAGCGGCGCAGACCTCCGAGGCCAACCTTCAGCTCGCGCCTTTCACTGCGCCCATCACCCCTCCGGGACAAAGCTGGAGCCGGGGCTTGAGCACTTCGCTGCACCTCGATGCGGAAACGCTCGGCGTCGTGGGTGGCCGCGGCAAGCGCCAGGCCGTTTCTGTCGCCGCGTTTCAAGCCGCACTCACACTCGACACCTCGCAGGCTGGCTGGTGGCGCGGCGGCCAGTTCGATTTCATGCTCATGGGCCTGCGCAGCAACGGCAATCTGGAAACCGTGACCGACACGGTGCAACTGCCGAGCAATCTCTGGGCGCCCAATTTCCTGCGCCTGTATCAACTGAGCTACCGCCAGCAATTCGGCCCGGGGTTCCTGCAGGGTGGCATCATGGATGTCAACAACACCTTCGACACCACCGAGGTCGCCGGCCATCTCCACAATGCCTCCTTCGGCATTGCCCCCACCTTGACCTCGAATGCCGATATCGCCACCTTCCCCAACCCCGGCCTGGGATTGATGGGCGGGCTCGATCTGGGCAAGGGCTGGTCTGCGCAGGCGGGCGTGTGGCAGGGCGACCCGCCCGGCATGACGGGGGCGCTGCATCGCGGCGCGCTGTGGATCGCCGAAGCCGATCGCTCCTGGGGCGGCGACGAACACGTCCAGGGCACGCTGAAACTCGGCGCCTGGCATCTGCAGCAAAACGAGGACGCCTACGGCGCCGACAGCGGCGGCCTGTATGCGGTCAATGAATGGCGTTGGAAAAAGGCCAGCCGACACGAATGGGCCGCTTTCCTGCAAGGCGGCTGGAGCCCGGCGGCGTCCAACCCGGTGCGCGGCTATATCGGCGCAGGCGTGCGGATCCAGGGGCTGAATGCCGCACGCCCAGCCGACGTGCTGACCATCGGCATGGCACAGGCGCGTCTGCAGGCGCTGCCCAGCGAAACCGTGATCGAGGCGGTTTACTCGCTGCAGCTCGCCCCTCACTTCTACGTGCAGCCCGACATCCAGCATATCCAGAATCCAGGCGGCGAATCGGGTCATCAGTGGGTTGCGGGACTGCGGGTGCACGTCGAGCATTAGGTCTACCACCCTACAATTGGCAGTTTCGCGCGCGATCCTGTGCGCCCACCCTCCCCACACCATGAGCCTGAAATGCGGCATCGTGGGCCTGCCCAACGTGGGCAAGTCCACCCTTTTCAACGCGCTGACCCAAAGCGCGATTCCGGCGGAAAACTATCCCTTCTGCACCATCGAGCCCAACACCGGCATCGTCGAATTGCCCGATCCGCGCCTCGATCAGCTCGCGGCCATCGTCAAGCCGCAGCGCATCGTGCCCGCGGTGGTCGAGTTCGTCGATATTGCCGGTCTGGTCGCGGGCGCGAGCCAGGGCGAAGGGCTGGGCAATCAGTTTCTGGCGCATATCCGCGAGACCGATGCCATCATCAACGTGGTGCGTTGCTTCGAAGACCCCAACGTGATCCATGTCGCGGGGCGGGTCGATCCGATTTCGGACATCGCGGTGATCCAGACCGAGCTCTGCCTGGCCGATCTGGGCACGGCGGAGAAGTCCCTGCACCGCGTGAACAAGCAGGGACGGGCGGGCGACAAGGAAGCCAAGCGCATGGCCGAAGTGATCGAACGCATCATTCCCGCGCTCAACGAGGCCCGCCCGGTGCGCGCCCTCGGGCTCGATGCCGAGGAGCAGGCCCTGCTCGCCCCGCTGTGCCTCATCACGGCCAAGCCCGCCATGTTCGTCGGCAATGTGATGGAAGACGGTTTCGAGAACAACCCCCACCTGGACCGGCTGCGCGAGTATGCAGCCCAGGAAAACGCGCCGGTCGTGACGATTTGCGCCAAACTGGAGAGCGAACTGGCTGGGCTCGAAGCGGAGGAAAAACAGGCCTTCCTCGCCGACCTGGGGCTGGAAGAGCCCGGGTTGAACCGACTGATTCGCGCCGCTTTCAAACTGCTGGGCCTGCAAACCTACTTCACCGCAGGCGTGAAGGAAGTGCGTGCCTGGACGGTGCGCGTCGGCGCCACCGCACCGCAGGCCGCCGCAGTGATTCACACCGATTTCGAGCGCGGTTTCATCCGCGCCCAGACCATCGCCTTCGACGATTTCATCCAGTACGGCGGCGAACAAGGCGCCAAGGATGCGGGCAAGATGCGCGCCGAAGGCAAGGACTACATCGTCAAAGACGGCGACGTGCTGCATTTCCTGTTCAACGTCTGATCCGCCCGCAGACCTTGATCTGTTCCCACGATTGCCGTCACGCAGCGGGAACCTCCAGCAAGTTCTCGCGGCCACAGGTACAGTGTGCCGCTTGCTTTGCTCACGTCTTTCATGGGCCGCCTCACCATAACGAATCCGTTCACATGAATTCCGGCGTTGTATACGCCCTGGCGGCGTACGTCATCTGGGGCCTGTTTCCGCTTTACTTCAAGGCGCTCCAACAGATTCCCTCTCTGCAGATCCTCGCGCACCGCATGGCGTGGTCGCTGCTGGTCGTCGTCTTGCTGCTGGCCGTGCTCAAGCGCTGGGCCTGGATGCGGCTGCTGCGCGAACAGCCCGCCCTGTTTGCACGCTTCGCCCTCAGCGCCGTGCTGCTGTCGGGGAATTGGGGCATCTACATCTGGGCGGTCAACAGCAGCCACGTGGTCGATGCCAGTCTGGGCTACTACATCAATCCGCTGGTCAATGTGGCGCTGGGGTCCGTTTTGTTGCATGAGCGCCTGCGCGGGCTGCAGTGGACAGCGCTGGCGATTGCCGCCGCGGGCGTGACGGTCATGGCCATCGAAGTCGGCCATGTGCCCTGGATCAGTCTCAGCCTGGCGCTCACCTTCGGCAGCTACGCGCTGCTCAGAAAAACCGCGCCGCTGGGTGCGCTCGAAGGCCTCGCCGTGGAGACTGCGGTGTTGTTTCCGCTGGCCGTGGCGTATCTGTTCTGGTTGAGCCTGCAGGGTTCGAATGCGTTTGCGACGGCCGACCTCTCCACACGCGCGCTGCTGGTGGCGGCGGGCCCGATCACCACCATTCCCTTGCTGTTGTTCGCGGCGGGCGCGCGCCGCATGTCGATGACCCTGCTGGGGGTCTTGCAGTACATCACCCCCAGCCTGCAGTTGGCGCTGGGGGTCTGGCTGTATCACGAACCCTTCGCCACGGCGAAAATGATCGGCTTCGGCCTGGTCTGGACGGGCCTTGCGGTCTTTCTGTTCGACGGTTTGCGCGCTTCGTGGGGCCGAACCGCTGTTTCCACCGCGCCGCCTGCAGACAGGGGCAGCGCGGTTGTCCCGAGCAAGCCCTGACGGTACCGCTTCAAGGGTACAGCCCGCGTTCTTCCCGTGCCTGCAGCACGCGCTCGCAAGCGACCACGAAGGCCGCGGTACGCAGGCTGATTTTGAGATCATCGGCCACATCCCAGATGCGGGCAAGTGCATTGCCGAGAATCTTGTCGAGGCGGTCGTTGATGTCGTCCTCATCCCAGAAAAAGCTCGAGAAGTCCTGCACCCACTCGAAGTACGACACAGTGACACCCCCCGCATTGCAGATCACATCGGGCACCACCAGGATGCCCCGGCTGGCAAGCACATCATCCGCCGCGGGAAGAGTCGGGCCGTTGGCACCTTCCAGGATCAGTTTGGCCGTCGTCTTGCTGGCTCGCTCGGGCGTAATCTGACCCTCCAGCGCGGCAGGAATCAATACATCACACGGTACCAGCCAGAAATCGGCGTCCGGAACACTTTGCGCGCCAGTGAAACCCGCGATGCCGCCATGATCGTTCACATGCGACTGCAAGGCCGCGACGTCCAGCCCTTTTTCTGCAACGATGGAACCCGTATGGTCTTGCACGGCCACGATTCGCGCCCCCGCCTTTGCGAACAATTCCGCCGCTGTGCCCCCGACATTGCCAAAACCCTGCACGGCAATGCGCAGGCCCTCGATGTCGTACCCGAGTCGACGCAGCGCTTCCTGGCCCGTGATGTATACCCCCCTGCCGGTAGCCTTGACTCGTCCCAGAGAGCCTCCCAATGGAATGGGCTTTCCCGTGACGACGCCGGTGGCCGTGGCCCCGACGTTCATGGAATAGGTATCCATCATCCAGGCCATGATCTGCCCGTTGGTGTTGACGTCGGGCGCAGGAATGTCCTGCTGCGGGCCGATGATGATCCCGATTTCGCTGGTATAACGCCGGGTCAACCGCTCCAATTCCTTGCGCGAGAGTTCTGCAGGGGCCACGCGGATCCCGCCCTTCGCACCGCCATAAGGCAGGCCGACAGCGGCGTTCTTGATGGTCATCCAGGCCGACAGCGCCATCACCTCTTCCAGGGTGACGTTCGGGTGATAGCGCACCCCGCCCTTGCCCGGCCCCCGCGACAGGTTGTGCTGCACACGATAGCCTTCGAAATGCCGCACCGTGCCATCGTCCATCTCGATCGGCACATCGACGATGAGCGCGCGCTTCGGCCGCTTCAAGGTCTCTCCCCAGCGGGCCAGATGGCCCAGGTGCGGCAATACCCGGTCAACCTGTGCAAGATAGGTCAACCAGGGGCTGTCGGCTTCGGGGTGGATGTAGGACAGTGAGCACTCGGGCGTGGTCGCAGCCGGTGCGGTGGATGCTGAGGCTTTCATTGCGTCTCCATTCAAGCGTTGTTATAGGACCGCCTCGTGCAAGGCCTGATGGGGTCTTGGCTGGGGCCGAGGCATTGTGTGCCCTGCCGATACTGTAGTCCCATGCGCCGATGACGACACCCTGGGAGCCGTATGCGCTGGAAAGACCTGCAAGCAATCCTGACACGCTCTCGTCATGCGAAAAAGCCCATCGCCCGCATGCCCCGCATGGATGCGGAACTAACGGGCGATGGGCCTTGACTTTTCGCTGCTGCAGCGCTGGGCAATGAGTCCTGCGCTACGAACCATCAAACACGATCAAATCCACGCAAAGACCGCCGATGCAGCGCGATCAGATGATCTGGCCCTTGGTGATCAAACGGTTCACGACCCAAGACTTGGTCTTCGAGATCGGGCGCGATTCGGCGATCTCGACCACATCGTTCAGGTGATACTGGCCGGATTCGTCGTGCGCGCTGTACTTCTTGGAGCGTGCAATGAACTTGCCATAGATCGGGTGCTGAATACGGCGCTCGACCAGCACGGTCACGGTCTTCTGGCGCTTGTCACTGACCACGCGGCCGACCAGCGTGCGCTGGACTTTCTTTTGTTCAGTCATGGTTTAACCCTTGGCCTTCTTTTCTTGAATCAGCGTACGAACCCGTGCGATGGCACGCTTGGTGTGGCCGAGCTGGCTCGTGTTCTGAAGCTGCTGCGTGCCCTTCTGCATGCGCAGATTGAAGTGGGCCTTGAGCAGACTGTCGAGTTCGGTCTGCAGCGCAGGAATATCCTTGGCGCGCAGTTCGGTGAGTTGAGCGGTCGATTTCATATCGCTCTCCTTAGGCGCCGATCTGGCGCGTGACAAAGATGGTGCGGAACGGCAGCTTGGCGGCGGCGAGCTCGAAAGCCTCGCGGGCGATGGCCTCGGGCACACCCTCGATTTCGTACAGCACACGGCCAGGCTGAACTTCCGACACGTAGTACTCGGGATTGCCCTTGCCGTTGCCCATGCGAACCTCGGCGGGTTTGATGGAAATCGGCTTGTCCGGGAACACGCGAATCCAGATGCGGCCGCCGCGCTTGACATGACGGGAAATCGCGCGGCGAGCCGATTCGATCTGGCGAGCGGTAATGCGGCCACGGGTGGTCGCCTTCAGGCCGAATTCGCCAAAGGCCACGGTGGCGCCGCGGGTGGCCAGACCCGTGTTGCGGCCCTTCTGCTCTTTGCGGTATTTGCGACGTGCGGGTTGTAGCATCAAATCTCTCCTTAAGCGCCGGTCGAACCGCCAGACTGGGCCGGTTTGCGCACGCGCTTGACTGCAACGGATTTTTCGCCATCGGCAGACGGCGCGGCGCGGCGAGCGCCGGACGGCCGGGCTGCACCGGGACGGCGGCTGCGGCGATCTTCTTCGGGCGCGGAAGGCTCGGCCTTGGTCGGCACGATGGCGCCCTTGGCCGGCGTATCGCCCTTGTAAACCCAAACCTTCACGCCGATGACGCCATAGGTCGTCTTGGCTTCGGAAGTTCCGTAATCGATATTGGCGCGCAGGGTCTGCAGGGGCACGCGTCCTTCGCGGTACCACTCGGTCCGCGCGATTTCGATGCCGTTCAGACGACCCGCGGACATGATCTTGATGCCCTGCGCGCCCATGCGCATGGCGTTCTGCATCGCCCGCTTCATGGCGCGGCGGAACTGAATGCGCTTTTCGAGCTGCTGCGTGATGGAATCGGCGATCAGTTGGGCGTCGATCTCGGGCTTGCGCACTTCTTCGATGTCCACAGCGACCGGCACGCCCAGACGTTTGGTGAGTTCGGCCTTGAGGTTCTCGATGTCCTCGCCCTTCTTGCCGATCACCACCCCCGGACGCGCGCTGTAAATGGTGATGCGTGCGTTCTTTGCGGGCCGCTCGATGAGCACCCGCGACACCGAGGCGTTCTTCAGGCGCTTGGCCAGGTACTCGCGCACCATGATGTCTTCGCTGAGCATCTTGGCGTACTGGGTGCTCGGCGCGTACCAGCGCGAAGCCCAGCCACGGGTGACGGCCAGACGGAAACCGGTCGGATGAATTTTCTGTCCCATATGACGTCCTCAGTTCCCGACTTGAATGTAGATGTGGCAGGTGGGCTTGCTGATGCGGTTTCCGCGGCCCTTGGCGCGCGCACTGAAGCGCTTGAGGGTCGCGCCCTCTTCCACCATGATGGAAGTCACCTTCAGTTCGTCCACATCGGCGCCATCGTTGTGCTCGGCGTTGGCGATGGCCGACTCCAGCACCTTCTTGATGATGCCCGATGCCTTCTTGGGCGAGAACTCCAGGATGTTCAGAGCGGAGTCCACTTTCTTGCCGCGGATCAGGTCCGCCACCAACCGGCCCTTTTGGGCCGAGAGGCGAACGCCGCGTAGGGTTGCACGAGTTTCCATGTGTCTGCCTTACCTCTTCGCCTTTTTATCGGCGGGATGTCCTTTGAATGTCCGCGTCAGCGCGAATTCGCCAAGCTTGTGACCCACCATCTGGTCGGACACATACACCGGGACATGCTGCTTGCCGTTGTGCACGGCTATCGTCAGGCCAATGAATTCCGGCAGGATGGTGGAGCGGCGCGACCAGGTCTTGACCGGACGCTTGTCCTTGGTGCTGACCGCAGCTTCAACTTTTTTGAGCAGATGTTGGTCGCAAAATGGACCTTTTTTGAGTGAGCGAGCCATGTGCTGTCCCTTACTTCTTACGACGCGACACGATCATGTTCTGCGTGCGCTTGTTGTTGCGGGTGCGATAACCCTTGGTCGGCGTGCCCCAGGGGCTGACCGCCACCCGGCCTTCACCCGTCTTGCCTTCACCACCACCGTGCGGGTGATCGATCGGGTTCATGGCCACACCTCGCACCGTCGGCCTAATGCCTTTCCAGCGCTTGGCGCCTGCTTTGCCATATTGGCGCAGGTTGTGCTCTTCGTTGCTCACCTCGCCCAGCGTGGCGCGGCAATCGATGTGAATGCGGCGCACCTCGCCGGAGCGCATGCGCACCTGAGCGTGGATGCCTTCACGCGCCAGCAGTACGGCAGAAGCACCGGCTGAACGGGCGATCTGCGCGCCCTTGCCAGGCTGCATCTCGACGCAATGTATGGTCGAGCCCACCGGAATGTTGCGGATCGGCAGGGTATTGCCCGCGCGGATCGGCGCTTCGGAACCGCTCATCAGCATGGCGCCCACTTCGAGGTTGCGCGGCGCGATGATGTAGCGGCGCTCGCCGTCTGCGTAGCACAGCAGCGCGATGTGCGCGGTACGGTTCGGGTCGTATTCGATGCGCTCGACCTTGGCCGCAATGCCGTCCTTGTCGCGACGGAAATCGACCACACGGTAATGGTGCTTGTGACCGCCGCCGCGATGGCGCGTGGTGATGTGGCCATTGTTGTTGCGGCCAGCCTTCTGGAACTGGGGCTCGAGCAGCGAACGCTCGGGCTCGCCCTTGTACAGATTCGGGTGCGTGACCTTGACGACGGCGCGACGACCGGCCGAGGTCGGTTTGACTTTGACGACGGGCATTTAGATACCCTCCTGCGCGAAATTCAGCTCTTGGCCCGCCTTCAGGCAGACATAGGCTTTCTTGACATGATTGCGACGGCCCGTGCCACGCGCGGTGCGCTTGACCTTGCCCTTGATGTTGGCGACCTGCACCGACTCGACATCGACCTTGAACAGCAGCTCCACCGCCGCCTTGATCTCGGGCTTGGTCGCGTCGCGCAACACGCGAAACACCACTTGATTGCGCTTTTCGGCAAGCATCGTCGCCTTCTCGGAAATGACCGGAGCGCTGAGCACCTGCATCAGGCGCTGGGGATTGAGAACAGCTTGCGTCATGACAGCATCTCCTGAAGTTGGCTGACCGCCCCCTTGGTCATCACGACCTTCTTGTAGAACAGGAGGGACAACGGATCGGCGTAGCGCGGCTCGACCACCAGGACATTCGGCAGATTGCGGGCGGCGAGGAACAGATTCTCGTCCGCGCCATCGGCGATGATCATCACCGAATCGAAACCCATCGCCTTGCACTTCTCGGCAACCAGCTTGGTCTTCGGCGCTTCCACGGTAAAGTCGTCGACCACAACGAGACGGCCTTCGCGCGCCAGTTGCGAGAACAGCGAACGCATACCCGCGCGGTAGGCCTTTTTGTTGACCTTGTGCGTGAAGTTTTCGTCGGGCGAATTCGGGAAAATCTTGCCGCCTCCGCGCCACAGCGGAGACGACGTCATGCCGGCGCGCGCGCGGCCCGTGCCCTTTTGCTTCCAGGGCTTGCGCGTCGAGTGCTTGACCACGGCGCGGTCTTTCTGGGCACGATTGCCCAGGCGCGCATTGGACTGGTAGGCGATCACGATCTGGTGCACCAGATCTTCGTTGAAGTCACGACCGAACACCTCGGGGCTGACTTCAAACTTGTCGGCAGGCTGGCCCTGCGCATTCAGAAATTCGAGTTGCATCACTGACCTCCTGCCGCAGACTTGACTGCGGGACGCAGAAACACAAAGCCAGAACGCGAACCCGGCACCGCACCCTTGACCAGAATGAGCTGGCGCGCTTCGTCGATGCGAACCACTTCCAGGTTCTGCACGGTCACGGTTTCATTGCCCAATTGACCGGCCATGCGCTTGCCCGGAAACACACGACCCGGATCCTGCGCCATACCGATGGAGCCCGGCGCACGCGTGGTGACCGAGTTGCCGTGAGACGCACGATTGGATGAGAAGTTGTGGCGCTTAATCGAACCGGCAAAACCCTTACCGATAGAGACGCCTTGCGCATCCACCATTTGCCCGACCCGAAACAACGAGGCAGGCACCGTGGCACCAGGCGCGTAATCAGCCGCCTTTTCGGCAGGCAGATCGAATTCCTTGAGGATTTCAGCCGGCTCCACGCCGGCTTTGGCCAGGTGGCCCGCCTGGCCCTTGGTCAGGCGCGACGGCTTGCGAGAACCGAAAGCCACCTGGACGGCGCTATAACCATCCACTTCCTGCGTGCGCACCTGCGACACCCTATTGCCGGAAGCATCCAGCACGGTGACGGCGATGGACTCCCCATCGTCGGTGAACACACGCGTCATTCCGACCTTGCGCGTGACAAGGCCCATTGAATGTGAGCTCATTGTTTTCTCCTGCCTGGCTGCGATTGGCCAGGCCCGTAAGTTATTCAAACGACCCAGGCCATGCGGCCAGAGTCAAATTTTGAGTCAACCAGCGGCTTGAGATCCACCCCAAGCCGCCTGCTTTCCATCAGGCGCAGCCCGAAAGAAAACTATCCATTCTACATCATGTGCTCTGCGGGCAGCAAGGCACAACGTTTACTGCAACTTGATTTCGACATCAACGCCTGCGGGCAGGTCGAGCTTCATCAACGCATCCACGGTCTTGTCCGTCGGATCGACGATGTCCATCAGACGCAGATGGGTGCGAATTTCGAGCTGGTCGCGCGAGGTCTTGTTGACGTGGGGTGAACGCAGGATGTCGAAGCGCTGCAGTCGCGTCGGCAGCGGCACGGGCCCTTTGACGATGGCGCCCGTGCGCTTGGCGGTATCGACGATCTCCATCGCGGATTGGTCGATCAGCTTGTAATCGAACGCCTTCAGACGAATACGGATTTTCTGGTTTTGCATGATGATTCCTTCAAAGAGCGAAAACCGACGCCAGACGAAACGGCAAAGCGTCGATGCGGCGTCGGTGCATTGCGATGAACGATTGCGATGAACGATTTACTCGATGATCTTCGCCACGACGCCGGCGCCGACGGTGCGGCCGCCTTCGCGGATGGCAAAGCGCAGGCCTTCTTCCATCGCAATCGGCGCGATGAGCTTGACGGTGATGCTGACATTGTCGCCGGGCATGACCATTTCCTTGTCCTTGGGCAGCTCCACCGCGCCGGTGACGTCGGTGGTGCGGAAGTAGAACTGCGGACGGTAGTTGTTGAAGA
>NZ_JAVERI010000034.1:0-8045 GCF_034007205.1 Thiomonas sp. | reverse complement strand
AACCTTATCCGGACTTCACGATGGCCACCCCCATCACCAGGGACGACCGGTGCGGTGAGCTGCTCCGGGCTACGCCCTTCGCAGCTCACCGCATCAAAGACTTACACCACGCCCGGGGACATTACCTTCACAATGTCCCGGCCGGATTCCAATCGGCCCGATGGCGCTGCGCATTTTCACTCAGCCATTGCCGAGCGCGTTGGCCCAGATGGGTGCGCGGCGCAAAGGACTGGGTCTGCCAGCGAAAGGTTTGCAGCCAGGCGGGCACTTCGCTGGCGGGCATGGGCCGCGCCAGGGCGTAGCCCTGCCCGGTGTCGGCGCCCAGTACGGCGGCGACTTCCACCAACGCCGGGGTTTCCAGGCCTTCGACCACCACCTTCAGGCCGAGCGCCTGCGTCATGTGCACCAGTGCGCCGATGAAGCCGATCATGCCGTCGGCATCGGCCTGCGCCTCCGAGGAAATCTGCCGCACCAGTCCCTGATCGATTTTCACCGTGTCGAACGGCAGGGTGCGCAGCCGCAGCAGGCTGCTGTAGCCGCTGCCCAGATCGTCCATGACCAGCCGCGCGCCTGTGGCGGCCAGGCTGTGCACGGCGCGGTCGCGTTCGGCGTCGTTCTGGAAATCGGCGTCTTCCAGGATTTCCAGCTTCAACCGCTCGGGCGCGATGCGCCGGGTGCGCAGGGCATCAAGCACCCAGCTTGCCGCTTCGGGCATGAGCATCACTTCGAGCGGCAGATTGATCGACAGGTCGAGATGCTGCCCGGCAGCGTCCACGGCGTCCCATAGTGCCAGTTGGCCCAGCGCCTGCTCCAGCCCGAGGGTGAACAGGCGAGTGAGCTCGGACGCGCCGAAGGACGGCAGAAACTGCCCCGGGCCGATCAGCCGCCCATCTTCGAGCCGCAGCCGGGCCAGCGCCTCCATCGCCGTGGGCTGGCCGCTGTGCAGATCGACCAGGGGTTGATAGTGCATTTCCAGCCCGCCGCTGAACAGCCGGTGGCGCCAGGCGCGGCGGTCGTGCGCCGACAGCAGGGCAGTTTCCTTGCGGGTCATCATGCCGTAGAGCCCGCGCTCGAACAGTTGTTCGAGGCCGCGCAGGAAGCTGTGCATGCTCTGGGTCTCGAATTGACCCGGGTAGCGCCCGTACACACCCAGCACGGCCACCATGCGGCCGCGGCTGTCTTTCACCGGCACTGCGGCCGAGCTGCGGATGCCCACGCCGTGTGCCGCCGTGCGCCAGGGCGCCATGCGCGGATCGGTGACATAGCTGACGTTGGTCTCGATCTGTTCGCTGCGCCAGCAGCGCGGGTGCGGGGTCTGGCCAAACGGGCTTTGCGGGTCGATGGTCAGAGCGGCCATGTTCAGCTTCCCCAGCGCATCCCAGTAATCGTCGAAGGCGCCGGCGGTGAACTCGGGGATCAGCTCGCCCTGCGCGCCGGGTTTGTAGAGGACCGTGGCGGCGATGCCGGGCAGGTCGGCGACCGAATCGAGCACGGTGCGCGCCAGATCGGCCCATTGCGTCAGATCGGGCTGCATCTGCTCCAGCGCGTACACAGCCTGTTGATACTGCTCGCGCAGCGCCTGCGCGCCATCGCCTTGCCATTGCATTTCGCGCTGCAGCCGTTCGGTGACCACCTGGTTCAACACCATGCGATCGGCGCCGCGCACCGGGGCTTCGCGCAGCGTGTCGTGCAGGGTTTGCAGATACCGGCCGAAGCTGTTGACCAGCGCCCCGGCGCCGACCCCCGCCAGGGCGTGTATGCCGCCGATGCGCCGCGCTTCTTCCTGATGCGTCTGCGCCGACAGGCCGGGCTGCATGATTTGCAGCAGGTGGGCCTGCTGCTGGCGGCGCAGACGGGCGGATTCTTCCGCGGACAGGGCGGCGAGCAGCGCGGCCGACTCGGGGTCTTGCCCCAGGGCGGAATAAAAGCGCTCGATGAAGGTGGCGGCGTTGCGCTGCAGCGCATCGCCGATCAGTCCGAGCAGGCGGCTGGCGGCTTCGCCATACGGATCGACAGGAACCGGCAGTTCGGCCGGCTGGGTTGCGGCCTGCTCCACGCCTTCGCCCCAGACCTGCCACCAGGAGCTGCGGTCGGCCTTGTGCGCCTTGCTGGCGTACAGCGCGGCGTCGGCGTGGCGCAGCAGCACCTCGGGCTGTGCATCGTCGGTCGGGTAGAGGGTCAGCCCCAGACTCATGCCCACCCTGGCCAGCACGCCGTCGCCCAGATCGAACGGGGTTTCGACGGCGCCGTGAATGCGGTCGAGCACGATGGGCAGGTCGTCGGCCTGCGCCACGTCTTCGAGCACCAGCACGAACTCGTCGCCCCCCAGCCGGGCGACCAGATCGGTCTCGCGCACGGCAGAGCGCAGGCGCTCGGCCAGTTGGCGCAGCAGCTCATCGCCCGCGGCATGGCCGTGGGTGTCGTTGACGGGCTTGAAGTCGTCCAGGTCCATCACCCCCACGGCCAGCAGGTTCTTGTGACGCCGCGCACGCGCCATCGCCAGCGGCAGGTGATGTTCGAGGGCCAGGCGGTTGGGCAGGCCGGTGAGGGCGTCGTGACGGGCCAGATGCCGCTGCTGCGCCTGCTCGGCTTCGAGATCGGCCTTGAGGTCGATTTCGGCGAGCGCCTGCTCGATCAGCTTGCCCACCCGGCGCAGCAGGGCATGCAGGCCGTCGTCAAGATCGTCGCGGTTGAGCAGCACCAGCACCAGCACCGCCCAGCGCGCGCCGCCTCGGCGCAGCGGCAGGGCCAGGGCGAGCTGGCGCCATCCCGGCAGGGCGTACTCGGCCCAGGGTTGCAGCAGGGGCGATTGCGGGTCGATCTCTTGCGCCTCCTCCGCAGTGTGCCAGGCGCGCGCCAGGGCGTGGGTCATGGTCGAGCCGACCGTCAGCGGCGGCGACTGGGCGGCCAGCAGGTCCCGCGCGTGGCCCCCGGCGGCGAGCGGATGCACCCGCTCGTGCCCATCGGGCTGCGCCACCCACACCGCGGCGAACAGGCCGGTTTCCAGCAGCCGGGTGCAGGTGCTCTCCAGCACTTCGGTATCGCGGCGCGCGCTGATCAGGATGTCGATCTGCGCCAGTATGGAGCGAACCAGTTCCTGCTGGCGCTGACGGCTTTCGCGCTCCAGGCGTTCGGCCTCGGCCAGGTGCAGACGATCGAGCCCGCGGCCCAGGCTGCGGGCGAGCTCTTCGAGCAGTCCGCGCTGGTCGCGGGTGATGCGCCCTGTGCTTGCACGGTAGATGCTGAACACCGCGTTGATTCTCCCCTGCCGCAGCACCGGCAGCGCCGCCACGGTGCGCAGGCCGAAACGCTGCATGCGATCGGCCCAGGGCCCCAGCAGTTGCAATGAGCGTTTGTCATGCACGAACACGGGTGCCGCCTCGCGCCAGACGCTGCCGAAAGGGCCCTGGCCGCAGGTCTGGTCGGCATGGATGCACAGGTGCAGGCCGTCGAGATAGCCGGTGCGGCCCGCCGCGGCGACGACGTACGCCTGTCCGCCGGCGTCGGGCCGGCCGATCCAGGCCAGCGTCATGCCGCCCGCAATCACGCTGATTTCGCAGATGCGCTGGAACAGCGCGGTTTCGTCGGCTGCTTCGGCCACCACCTGGTTGGCTGCGGCCAGCGCGGCGTTGATCTGCGCCAGCCGGTGCTGGCGTTCCAGACTGCGGCTGATGCGCAGGCCGCCAACAATCTGCAGCGCGATGAGCAGCGCCCAGGCGAGCAGCGTCGGCCAGGCCTGGTGCCACCACAGCCCGGCGAGCGCGCTGGCGGGCAGGCTGGCGAAGGCCACGATGTCCAGGCCGCGCAGCCGTTGAAAAGCGCCGATGAGCTGCGCGCCGCCGACCGCCTGCACCGGCCCCTGAAAGATGCCGCTCGTCTGCCCGGGGTGTTGGCGCATCAGCCTCGCCAGCGCGCCGCGCGCCGGGGCGCGGGCCAGCCCCGCCTGGGTTTGCGGCAGCGGCTCGGGCAGACGCGCGAGCAGATAGCCGTCGCCGCGCAGCAGGCCGACGGCGGGCACCCAACGGCCTTTTTCATCGAAGCTCGACAGCGCATGCTGCAGATCTTTCAGCACACCGGGCAGGGCGACATCGAAAATCAGCATCACTTCGGGATGCGGCGCGTCGGGGCTCAGGGTGAGGGCACAACGTGCCGGGGTGATGCGTTTTGAGGGCTCCAGCGGATCGGGCTGCGGCAGGCCGATCTGGATGCGCCCCGGCATGTGCAGCGCCTGGGCAAAACCAGGGAGGGAGGCGTAGTTTGACGCCGCCGGCGGTCGGGCTGAGCGGGCCGGTTGCTGCGCGAGCAATTGCCCCCGAGACGACACCAGCGTCACGTCCTGGATGAAGGGCATGAGCGCGTTCATTTCGCGCATCCACGGCACGGGCGCGTCGAGCAGGCCGGGGTTGTCGTGCAGTTGCCGCTGCGCCACGCTGCAGGTGGTCTGAAGCTGCTCGAAACGCTGGTTCATGGCATCGGCCCAGAACGTGGCTTCGCTCTGCAGGATTTGCTCGATGCCGCTGCGGTTGCGCTCCCAGCTTGCCCACAGCACCGCGCCCAGCGCGAATGCCAGCACGATGTTGGCGAGAATGACGCCCATCAGAATGCGGCGGCGTTCGGTCTGGAAACGGGAGTTGTGCGGCATAGGGAGAGGCGGCGGCAAACTGGCATTACAGCATTCGACTTGCCTACGTCGGCGGGGCAGGGCTGCAGACATGGCCCAAACGTGAGAAAAAAGTCACAAACTTCAACCGGAGCTTCGTCGCCACCTCAATCATCAGCGCTTGACTCTCGGGGCGGCTGCGGCGAGGGGCCTTGCCTTGGCGCGCGCGCCCTCACCCCAACCCTCTCCCAGGGGGAGAGGGGGCTGCTCTGCTCCTCCCCCACGGCGTGGGGGAGGTTGGGAGGGGCATCCGAAGGAAGCGCGAAGCGCTGTTCTCACCTCCCCCACTTGCTGGGGGAGGTTGGGAGGGGGATGCCCGCCTGAAGTCGGTTCTGCGGCGGGGGCGCTGCCTTGGCGCGCGCGCCCTCACCCCAACCCTCTCCCAGGGGGAGAGGGGGCTGATCTGCTCATCCCCCACTCGTGGGGGAGGTCGGGAGGGGGGTGTCCAACCCGCCGCGCCATCATCCCATGTTCTAACGAACAATCCGGGTTCAAACAAACGCCAGCCGCACCGCGCCCCAGTGACGCCCGCCCACGTTCACCGGGCGCGACAGCTCCTGCATGATCTCGCCGGTATCGCGGGCATAGACCTGCAGCAGATAGGGGTTGGTGTTTTGCGCGGCGGCCAGGCCGACCGGGTCGTTGAACAGCCGCATCGAGCGGTTGCCCGCCAGGTCGGTGGCGTAGTCGCCGGTCAGCGGGCGGTCGAACACGCTGTTGTGCGCGGCGGCGTAGCCGTTGCGATCGACCAGCAGGGCGAAGCGGTAGTGCTCGCTTTGGCCCAGCCAGGCGTCTTCGATGGGCTGGATGCGGGTTTTGACGAATTCGGTGAAGCGGGTGCGGAATTTCTGCGGATTCGTGCCGGGCACGGGTTCGTACTGCTCGTCCCAAAGAGCATCTTCGCTTATCGCGCCGCTGGCCAGCGCCTGCGCCAGCGCGGCTTCGATCTCGGCGCACGCGGCGTCGAGGTCGCGCATGACCTGGCTGGTCTTGGAGGCGGTGACGAACTGCGTGGCCGCCTCGAACAGAGTCTGGCTGGCATCGAGCGACTGCTGCACTTCGTCGGCAATGCGCTCGCTGGTGGCGAGGGTCTGGTTGGCGCTGGCCTGCACCGTGCTGGAGAGCGCGGCGAACTGGCCTTGAATGGCACGCACCGCGTCCACCTCGTGGCCGAGCTGGGCGTGGACCTGGTTCACGCCGCTGTTCATCGCCTCGATGCTGCGGGCGATGTCCTGGAAATTGGACGACATGGCCGTGGCCAGCGCCTTGCCGCTGTCCATCTGGGTGGCGAACTGCGCGGTCGATTGCGTCACCGCCTGCAGGCTGCGGCTGACTTCGGCGGCGAAGGTGGCGATGCTCTGCACCGATTGCTGCGTGTTCATCGCCAGCTTGCGGATTTCTTCGGCCACGACGGCAAAGCCGCGCCCGGCCTCGCCCACGCGCGCGGCTTCGATATTGGCGTTGAGCGCGAGCAGGCTGGTTTTTTGCGCGATGTCCTTGATGACCTGCGTGACCGCGGTGACCTGCGCAAAACCCTTGCCCAGCGCCTGGATTTCCGTCTGGTTTCGGCTCGTGGTCTGCGCCAGTTGTTCGAACACGGCATTGGCCTCATGCGCCTCGCGCGCCCCGCGGGTGCTCAGCAGGGTGATGCTCTGCGAATCGGCCCGCAGCGCCTCGGTCTGGCCCTGCACGCCTTTGATGCCGCGAATGAATTTTTCCAGGCTCTCGCCCATGACGTCGATGCGCTCGGTCTGCTCCTTGGCGTACCGCTGCGCGTCCTGCGTGGCGGTGCGCGCCTCGAAGCTGATGCGCGCAATGCGATAGGCCACGCCGGTGGCGTTGTGCGTGGTGGTGTCCACCAGATGCGTGACCAGGGCGAGGAATTCGCCCAGCCCCGTGCCGCAGCCTTGCGGCGGTGCTTGCCGCAAGTCCACCGGGCGCTGGCTGAGCAGGTGTTCCAGAAATTCGGCGGGCTCGCTCCTCCCCCATGGCGTGGGGGAGGCTGGGAGGGGGCTCCCCACGTCCCCCGGTGGCTCGGTGCCGCGCGCGCCCTCACCCCAACCCTCTCCCGGAGGGAGAGGGGGCTGATCTGCTGCTGCGCGGGGTGGGGGAGCGACCGATTGCTCCTCCCCCACGGCGTGGGGGAGGTTGGGAGGGGGATGACTGTCCCCCGGTGGCTCGGCGGCGGGGGCATTGTTGGCCCCCACGCTCGCGTTCGCTCGCTGCCCCCCGAGGAGGCTGCCCCCGCCTGGAGGCGGCTCTGCGGCGGGGGCATCGGACAAGGTCGGGGTATCCATCGGTCAGGTCTTTCAGGGAAATGCCGCGATCAGGCGTGAGCCGCGATCGCCTTGCGGATGGTCTGCCCCAGTTCCTCGGCGACGAACTTGGCCACATAGGCGTCGGCGCCCACGCTGCGGGCGTGGTCTTCGTTGGCCGAGCCCGACAGCGAGGAGTGGATGACCACGGGAATGTTCTTGAAGCGCTCGTCCTGCTTGATTTTCCGGGTGAGGGTGAAGCCGTCCATCTCGGGCATTTCCAGATCGGTCAGCACGAGCTGCACCTTGTCCTCGACCCGTTTGCCCTCCGCTTTCGCTTCGCGCGCCAGGGCCTGGATGCGCTCCCAAGCCTCCTTGCCGGTCTTGGTGCTGATGAAGGGGGCGTGCAGCGACTGCAAGGTCTTCTCGATCTGGGTGCGGGCGACGAAGGAGTCGTCGGCGGCGAGGATGACCGCGCCGGGCTTGAGCCCCAGCGCGGTGCCCACGGGTTGGTCGTCCCTGACTTCATGCACCCGCGAGGGCAGCACGTCGCGCAGCACTTTTTCGACATCGAGCACCAGCGCCAGCCGGGTGGTCTGGTCGTCTTCCAGCCGGGCGATGCTGGTGACCATGCCGCCCACGGCGTTGGCTTCGGCGGAAAGCACCTTGCCCCATTCCAGCCGGACGATTTCCTCGACCTCTTCCACGGCGAAGCCCTGCACCGAGCGCTCGTACTCGGTGACGATCAGGATGTTCAGCCCGGTCCTGGGAGTGCAGCCGACCACGCCCGGCAGGTCGATTACCGGAATGATCTGCCCGCGGATATTGGCCACGCCCAGCACATGCGCGGGTGCGCCGGGCATCACGGTGACCTGCGGCATCACCAGCGCCTCGCGCACCTTGAACACATTGATGCCGAACAGCTCGCGCCGCGACGATTGGTTTTCTTCTCCCAGGCGAAACAGCAGCAGTTCGAACTTGTTGGTGCCGGCGAGGTTGGAGCGCTCGTCGACTTCTTGCAATACGGAGGAGTTCATGGTGGGGTCCTGGTCAGTGGTCAGTGGTCAGTGGTCGGTGGTCGGTGGTCGGTGGTCGGTGGTCGGTGGTCAGTGGTCGGTGGTCGGTGGTCG
>NZ_JAVERI010000008.1:0-164824 GCF_034007205.1 Thiomonas sp. | reverse complement strand
GGCCCTTCGTCGTTTAGTGTGGAATGCAACAATCACAATGGTTGATGGTGGTCGGGGCCGGTGGACATGTGGGCAAGGCGCGAAGCGGCTTGTCCACATGTCCACCGGGCGGCATTGAATGGATGAAATCGAGGGTGACATGAGCGTTGGCATCGAGGGGTTGTTCACGAGTGCATTGGGCCTTGTTCCTCCGTGGGAGGTGGAGAAGGTCGAACTCGACACGACGCGCCGCCGCATTGATTTCGAGGTGCGTTGCACGGCCAAGACCCTGACCTGCCCGCACTGTGGCGCTGCAGAGCAGCGCATCCATGACCGATTGCGCCGCGCGTGGCGACATCTGGACTTTTTCCAGTACGAGGCTTGGCTGCATGCCGATGTGCCGCGCGTGGCCTGCACGGCGTGCGGCAAGACGGCGCAGGTGGGCGTGCCCTGGGCGCGCGAGGGCTCGGGTTTCACTGCGCTGTTCGAGGCGCTCGCGCTGGCCCTGTGTCGGGAGCTTCCGGTGCGCCAAGCCGCCGCCCTGTTGCGCTGTGCCGACAAGCAACTGTGGCGGCGCATCGAGCACTATGTCAGCGAGGCCCGCGCCCTGGATGACATGAGCGCCGTGCAGATCGTGGGGATCGACGACACCAGCCTGCACAAAGGGCAGAGCTACATCACCGTGGTGCATGACCTCGACACGAAGCGGCTGCTGTTCGCCACCGAGGGGCGTGACCACCAGACGGTGGTGGACTTCGCGGTGGATCTGAAGGCCCACGGCGGGGATCCCGAGCAGGTGCGACAGGTGTGCCAGGACATGAGCGCGGCCTACGCCAAGGGCGTGAGCGTGGCGTTGCCCAATGCGACGATCAGCTACGACCGATTCCATGTCGTGGCGATGGCTGTGGATGCGATGGACAAGGTTCGCCAAGCCGAGATGCGTGACGATCCAAAGGCGGTGGCCCAAGCCCTGGGGACGACGGACCGCAAGACCCTCAAGGGCCTGATGTGGGGGATGCGCAAGAACCCCGACGGCTGGTCGATCCAGCAAACGCAGGCGATGCACTGGCTGCAGCATTCGGGCCTGAAGAGTGCCCGGGCGTGGCGGTTGAAAATGGCGCTGCGCGAGGTCTTTGCTCGGGCTGCGGCCAGCAACGATGCGCAGCTGGCCCGCGCGGACTTGAACGCCTGGCTGAGTTGGGCCAGACGCTGTCGACTCGAGCCGTTCAAGAAGCTGGCCAAGACGATCACCGAGCGCGCCGACGCCGTCGTGCGGGGAATGATCGACAACCGATCCAATGCCTTCGTCGAGGCCATGAACGGCTTGCTGCAACAGGCCAAGCGGGCCGCTCGGGGCTTCCGCACAGCAACCCACTTCATCGCCATCGCCTACCTGCGCATGTCCAAGCTCAAGCATCTGCCAGATCATCCGTTCGCTCCGGCCATGAAGAAATGAGATCGTTGCGTTCCACACGAAACGGCATAGAGCCGCCTCAAGGCCCTGCGCGCACTTCGGCGCCAGAAGTTTGGCATGGTGTTTCAGAGCTTCGCCTTGCTGCCGCACCGCACGGTGCTGGGCAATGTGGAATTCGGTCTCGAGATTCAGGGCATGCCCAAGGCGCAGCGACAGGATCGCGCTATGCAGGTCATCGAGACCGTCGGCCTGAAAAACTACGAAAACCGTTACGCCTCGGAGTTATCGGGCGGCATGCAGCAGCGCGTCGGTCTGGCGCGCGCGCTGGCGGCCGACCCGGAGATTTTGCTGATGGACGAGGCCTTCAGCGCGCTCGATCCGCTGATTCGCAGTCAGCTCCAGGATGATTTGCTCGAAATTCAGGAGCGGCTGGGCAAGACGATTGTGTTCGTGTCGCACGATCTGGACGAAGCCATCAAGATTGGCACGCGCATTGCCATCCTTCGGGACGGTCGCCTGATCCAGATCGGTACGCCGCAGCAAATCCTGTCTGCGCCGGCTGACGACTATGTTTCGGCCTTCGTCGAAGGGGCCGACCGCACCAAGGTGCTCACCGCCGAGCAGATCATGCAGCCGTTGCGCGTGGCAGCGAACATCCGCGATTCAGCCCGCACCGTGCTGCGCAAGATGGAGCGCAGCGGATTCAGCGGTCTCATCGTGATCGATAGCGCGCGCAACCTCAAGGGCTTCATCGAACTGGCTCATGTCACCGCCCAACGCGACGCCGAACGCATCAGCCTGGCGCGGGTGCGCCCGCTGCCCACCGCGACGCCCGACGCCAAGCTGGCCGACCTGATCCAGCGCGTCAACACCGAAGGCTCTCCGCTGTGCATCGTTGATGCGCGCAACCGCGTGATCGGCGTGGTGGACAAGAGCAGCCTGATCGCGGCCTTGGCCCAAGGTGATCTGAACACGGAAAACGCCGCCGTCCCTGCGGCAGACACCGCAGCGCCAACAGCGCAACCCGCCAACGAGTCCGCTGCGCCCGCTTTCGACACCCAGGAGATCGACCATGCCCCGCAAACCTGACACTGCGGCCACGCCGCTGCCCAACCTGTCTCGTCGCCGCGCCACCCAGCTGGCCGCGGGCAGCCTGCTGCTGCCCTGGGCCGTGGCGCAGGCCGCGCCCACCCCCATCCGCCTGGGCTATGTGAAGGCGTGGCCGAGCAGCAATATCCCCTCCAATCTGGTCGCCGCTTATGTGCGCAAGCGCTTTGGCATTCCGGTCGAACTGGTTTCCAGCGAACCGGGGCCGATGTGGGAGGCGGTGGCCAGCGGGCGTACCGACCTCATCCTCACCGTCTGGCTGCCCGGCACCAGCGAGGTCTATTACCACAAGCTGCGCGACAAGCTGGAGCATCTGGGCGCCTACTACCAAGGCAAGGCACCCGCCTTGGCCTGACCGTGCCCGACTACGTGCCGGTCAAGACCATTGCGCAGTTGCAGGCGCATCACGCGCAGTTTCACGACAAGATCTACGGCGTCGAATCCGGTTCGGTCGTCAACATGATGGCCAGCAAGGCCATCAAGACTTACCACCTCGCGCCGATGGAACTCGTCACCAGTTCGACCGCGGCGATGACCATCCAGCTCAAGCGCGCCATCGCTCGCAAGGACTGGATCGTGGTCACCGGCTGGCAGCCGCTGTGGATCTGGGCCGACTTCAAGCTGCATTTCCTCGACGATCCGCAGGGCGTGTTCGGCGGTATCGGCCACATGGACACGGTGATCAACCCGCAACTGCAGCGCCGAGCGCCGCAGGTCGTCGACTGGCTACGCACTTTTCATCTCTCGCAGGCCGAGTTGGCCAGCATGCTGCTGCAACTCTCCAGCGGTCAATCGGTGGAGCAGATCGCCGAGCAATGGCTGGCGCACCAGCCTGAAAACGCAGCGGCCTGATCCGCATCGCCCTGGGCCTTCGAGCCCTCTTTCCTGGCGCTGCAACGGCACACCGCTGGCCTGCAGACAGGTGCAGCTTTGCCCTGGGCACACCGATAAGGAGAATCTTCTATGACACTTGGACAACCGATTCCCATTGGCGACTGGGTCAGCAACGGCGTCAACGCCCTGACCGATCATTACGCAGCGGCATTCGACTCCATCACCAACGGCGTTCACTTTCTCATCGCCGGATTGCAAACCGGACTGGGCTGGCTACCCGAGCCCGTCTTCATCGCACTGGTCGCCGTATTGGCCCTGATCGCGATGGGCTGGAAGCGCCCCGGCGGCTGGTCTCTGGCGATTTTCAGCATTCTGGGGCTGGGTCTGGTGTGGAACCTCGGTTACTGGGACGATCTGATCAAGACCCTGGCGCTGGTACTGGCCGCCGAGGTGCTGGTCATCCTCATCGGCGTGCCCACCGGCATTCTCAGCGCCAAGAGCCGTCTGCTCGAAAAAGCGCTGCGGCCCCTGCTGGACATCATGCAGACCATGCCGGCCTTCGTCTATCTGGTGCCCGCGGTCATCTTTTTCGGCCTGGGACTGGTGCCCGGGGTGATTTCGACCACCATCTTCGCGCTGCCGCCGCTCATTCGCCTGACCACGCTGGGCATCCGCCAAGTGCCGCACGAACTGGTCGAAGCCACCCAGTCTTTTGGCGCGACCTGGTGGCAACTGCTCACCAAAGTTCAGATTCCCTCAGCCCTGCCGTCCATCATGGCTGGGGTCAACCAAAGCATCATGCTCGGCCTTTCGATGGTGGTCATCTCCGCGATGATCGGCGCCGGCGGCCTGGGCAATGTGGTGCTCGAAGGCATCACGCAACTCGACGTCGGCAAGGGTTTCGTCGGCGGCCTGTGTGTGGTGATTCTGGCGATCATCCTCGATCGCCTGACCCAGTCGCTGGGTCGTCTCAACAAGGAGAAACACTGATGCAACGACGTCAATTCCTCTCGCTCGGCGCGGTTGCCGCCGCCACGGCTGTCACGGGCATGCCCGCTTCAGCGGCTGACAAGGCCCCGGTCAGCATGACCTATGTCGCCTCTTGGCCGAGCAGCAACATCACCACGCATATCGCCGCGCGCATCATTCAGGAGAAGCTGGGCTATCCCACGCATCTGACTTCGACCGACGCCGGGCCGATGTGGGCTGCAGTGGCTTCGGGCCGCGCCGACGCCATGCTCACCGCCTGGCTGCCAACCACCCATCAGGTGTATTGGGACAAATACAAAAAAGACGTGGTCGATCTGGGCGCCATCACCGAAGGCACCTGGCTGGGCCTGGCGGTGCCGAAGTACGTGCCCATCAACACCATCGCCGAACTCGAAGCCCATCACGCCAGGTTCAAGAACCGCATCACCGGCATCGAAGCGGGCGCTGGCATCATGATCAATACCCAAAAGGCGATCAAGGCCTATGGCCTCAAGGACATGGAGCTGCTGACCAGCTCGACCGCTGCCATGCAGGCCCAGCTCAAGCGTGCGGTGGAGCGCAGGAACTGGATCGTGGTCACCGCCTGGAAGCCGCTGGGCATCTGGGCGCAGTTCCCGCTCAAGACGCTCGAAGATCCCAAGCACATCTACGGCGTGAGCGGCCATATCGATGCCATCATCAATCCCAAGCTGGAAAAGAGCGCGCCGCGCGTGGTGCAATTTCTGCGCGATTTCAAGCTGCCGCTGGATGACATTCAGGCCATGATGGTCGAACTCAACGGCGGCAAGAGCATGCCTGAAGTCACCGCGCAGTGGATCAGTGCGCATCAGACGCAGGTCGATGGCTGGACCAAGGCCTGACCGGAGCCAACGGTCCCTTTGGATCGGTTCCAATGCATACCGCCGCGCGACTGCGGCGGTTTTTTATGGCCGATACCTTCATGCCGTTTTCATCCTTGCAGACCCGCCCGCAGACTGTTTGGCTGCTCGATCTCGACAACACCCTGCATGACGCCTCCTGGCGGGTGTTTCCGTTGATGAACGCCGAGATGACGGCCTTCATCGAACGGCATCTGGGCGTGCAGCGGGAAGAGGCCAACCGTATCCGCGCCCATTTCTGGCAACGCTACGGCGCGACGCTGCTGGGGTTGATGCACGAACACGGCGTGGATGCGGCGCAGTTCTTGCGCGAGACACACGATTTCCCGCACCTGCCGCGCATGCTGCGCTGCGACGGCAGCGAGCGCGCGGCGCTGGCGCGGCTGCCGGGCCGCAAGCTGGTGCTCACCAACGCCCCGCGCGACTATGCCCGGCGCGTGCTCAAGCACCTCAGGCTCTGGCGGTTGGTCGATGGCCTGATCGCGGTCGAAGACATGGCGATGTTTCACAGGCTGCGTCCCAAGCCGGATGCGCGCATGCTGCGCCATGTGCTCGCCCGTAATCGTCTGCGGCCCGCGCAGTGTGTGCTGGTCGAAGACACGCCAGGGCATTTGCAGGCCGCGCGCCGCATCGGGCTGCGCGGCGCCTGGATGGTGCGCTACGCCCGCCGCGCTGTGCGCAGAAGGCGCGATCTGCCGATGGAACGCACCGGCCTGCATGGGCGGCCGGATTTCGTCGCGGCGCGCATCCGCAGTCTGAACGAGCTCAGACGCCTGGCGTGAGTCTCAACCCGCATCCAGCGCGTCGCCCAGCTCCTTGGCGCGCTGATCGGCGGCGTGCAGGGCGCGAACGATGGTGGCCTGCATCTGCGCCTCATCGAACACCGCCAGCGCCGCCGCCGTGGTGCCGCCCTTGCTGGTGACATTGGCGCGCAAGGTGGCCAAAGGCTCGCTGCTGCCCTGCGCCAACGCCGCTGCCCCGGCCAGCGTGGCCAGCGCCAGTTCGCGCGCCTGCGCGCCGCTCAAGCCCAGTTCTTCACCGGCCCGCGTCATGGCTTCGGCCAGATAAAACGCATAGGCCGGGCCGGAGCCGGAGACCGCCGTCACTGCGTCGAGCAGTTCCTCGCGCTCCACCCACACCCGCCGCCCCGCCGGGGCCAGCAGAGCATCGGCGAGCGCGCGGTCGGCCCCGCTGGCCTGCGGGCTGGCGAACAGCCCGGTGATGCCCTGGCCGATCAGCGCCGGGGTGTTGGGCATGGTGCGCACCATGCGCTGCGCCCCGGTCTGCCGCTCGATGGCGCGGCAACGCACCCCGGCCATGATGCTGACCTGCAGCGCATCGCCAAGATGAGGGCGGCACTCGCTGGCCGCCTGAGCGAATTGCTGCGGCTTCACCGCCCAGACCACGGCCTGCGCCTGGCGCAATGCGGCGCTCGGCGCCTCCAGAATCTGCACGCCGGGAAAACGCTGCTGCAGCCGCGCGCGCTGCTCGGCGAAGGGCTCGACCACGCGCAGGTTCGCGGGCTCCGCGCCCGAAGTCAGCAGGCCGCCGATCAGCGCGCTGCTCATATTGCCGCCGCCGATGAAGGCGGTGACGGGCAAAGTGGGTTTCGCTTTCATGCGCGCATTATTGCCGCAAACAGCACGCGGCAATTCACCGATAATTCCCGCTCCATGCGCGTCCTCGCCTTTGACACCAGCACCGAAGCCCTGAGCGTTGCGCTCAGCGTGGATGGCCGCTGCCGCACCGCTGACGAAGCCGGCGGCGCGCGCGCCTCGCAGCGGCTGCTGCCGCTGTGCGCCGAGTTGCTGCAGTCCGCCGGGCTGCAATTTGCCGATCTCGACCTGATCGGCATGGGCGCGGGGCCGGGCGCATTCACCGGGCTGCGCACCGCCGCTTCCGCTGCGCAGGGGCTGGCCTACGCCCTGCACCGCCCTGTGGCGCGTATCGACACCCTCATGGCGCAAGCGGAAACCGCCTTTGCGTTGCTGCAGGGCGATGGTTTGGTGCTTCCCGACCCGGTGGAGGCCGAACCCGGCGCGGTGGTGCTCGCCGCCAACGATGCGCGCATGGGTGAGCTGTATTGGGAGCTGTTTCGCGCCACCCCATCGGGCTGGCAGAGCCTGCACCCGCCGGCCGTGCAGCGGCCGGAACTTGCCGGGCTGGCCTGGGCCGAAGTGCTGGCCGATCTGCCCGAGCATCTGGAATCGGGCGCGCTGCCGCGGCTGCTGGCCTGCGGCAACGCCTGGAGCGAGCATGCGGATCAGCTATGCGCCGCTTTTGCCATTCACACCGGCGACAACCCGCGCCTGGCCGCCCTGAACCGCGCTGTGTTGCGCGCCGTGGCGTGCACGCCGTCAGCCGCCTCCGTGGCGCGGCTGTCGCTGCAGCAGCACGCCGCCGGGCTGACCGTTGCCGCAGCGCTGGCCCAACCCGTCTATGTGCGCGACAAAGTGGCCTTGACCACGGCGGAGCGCGAGCTGGCCCGCGCATGAACGCCCGCCTGCGTCCACACGAGCCGATCGCCGCTGCGATGCAGTCGGTCTACACGCTGCGGCCGATGACCCCGGCCGACCTCGACGCCGTGGCGCAGATCGAAGCTTCGGTCTACGGCTTCCCCTGGAGCCGGGGCAACTTCGCCGACTCGCTCACCGCGCAATATCACGCGCAGGTGCTCACCGACGCGGCCGACACCGTGCGCGGCTATTTCGTCGCCATGCCCGGCGTGGAAGAAATGCACCTGCTCAATATCTCGGTCGCCCCCGAGGTGCAGGGTCAGGGACTGAGCCTGCTGATGCTCGATGCGCTGGTCTTGCTCAGCCGGGCGGACGGCGCTCTCCTGCTCTGGCTGGAGGTGCGCCCGAGCAATACCCATGCCGTGCGCATCTACGAACGCTACGGCTTCTATCCCATCGCCCGTCGGCGCGACTATTACCCATCGGTCGATACGCACGGGCGCGCCAGCCGGGAGGACGCCCTGGTGATGTCCGCGCAGGTCGGCGATCTGCTGCTACGCCGAGGTCTGCGTCCGGCCTGACTGACCCCTGACCGCATGACCAAGCCCCGCGCCCGTCTCACACCGCAAACCCTGCTGTGGACGCAGGCGCTCGGCCTGGGGCCGCTCTTTGTACGGCGGGAAGTCCTCGGCGAACAGCGACCCCAGCCCGCACCCGAGGTCATTCCAACGCCCGCAGTTTTCAAGCCCGAAGTTTTCAAGCCCGAAGTTGTCAAGCCCGAGGTCGCAAAGCCCCTCTCGCCACCGTCCAGGCGGGCCAGCCCTGCACCACCTGCTGCTTCCATCCCGGCAACGGATGCCGCGCGGGCCGAAGCCATCGCCCGCATGGACTGGGCCGGGCTGGAAGCCGGCGTGCAGGCCTGTCGCGCCTGCAAGCTCGGCAGCAGCCGGCACCAGGCGGTGTTCGGCAGCGGCTCCAGGCAAGCGCACTGGATGATCGTCGGCGAGGCGCCCGGCGCTGAAGAAGATCGCCAGGGACAGCCCTTCGTCGGCGCTGCGGGGCTGCTGCTCGACGCCATGCTGCAGGCCATCGGCCTGGACCGCCAATCCGACGACCCAGAGCACGCCGTTTACATCACCAATGTGCTCAAGTGCCGTCCGCCGGGCAACCGCAACCCCGAGCCCGATGAAGTGGCCCAATGCGCGCCCTGGCTGCAGCGCCAGGTGGCCTTGCTCCAGCCGCATCTGATTCTCGCCCTGGGACGGTTCGCGGCGCACAGCCTGCTGGGCAGCAACGCACCCATCGGCCAGTTGCGCGGGACAGTGCATGCGTTCGAGGGCATCCCCGTGATCGTCAGCTATCACCCGGCCTATCTGCTGCGCAACCCTGCGGACAAGGCGCGCGTCTGGCGCGACCTGTGCTTCGCCCGCGACCTGGCCCATACCAAGCCTGTGCAGCCTGAATAAGCCGAAACTGCGAATTTTTTCACGCTTTCCGCAGAGAAAAACCGTGCATCGGGGTTGACCCTGAGCATCACAAGCGGTGCCGCCCGGAACAATGTCAAAAATCAAACAAAGCGTGCTGCGCGGCGTTTATGCAACGCAAGGTCATACAGGGGTATGGCCCGCGCCGCCCGCAAACCAGGAGAGAGACATGCAGATCGATACCGCGTTTTTCATCAATGCCCTGGGCATTGCCATCATGATCTATGGTCTGGTCGATGTCTTGCTATTGCGCAGCAAGATTCCCGGTGGGCAGGTCGGCAAGGCCTGGAAGGCGCTGACCGCGCTGATCGCGCTGTTCACTGCAGGCTATCTGGTCTCGCCCTTTTTCAGCACCCTGCCAGCCGATTCCATCCGCATGATCGTGTCGCTGATTTTCCTGTTCGGCGCGGTGTACGTGATCCTCACCGTGCGGCTGCTCTATCGCATCATCGCCGAACTGTCGTCCTGAGGATCATCGGCCCACGAAAAAGCCCGGCAATGCCGGGCTTTTTCGTGGTTGCCAATGAAGATCAATGCATTTCATTGCGGATGTACAGATCGCCCTTGAGACTGGCGATGTAGGCGGCGATGTCCTGCAGATCCTGCGTGTCGTACTGCGCCACCATGCCGCTCATGATGGCGTTGTTGCGGCCGTACAGCGGGGTCTGGTGCTTGGCCTGGTATTGCTGCATGGCGTGGAACAGATAGCTCTGGTACTGGCCGGCCAGCTTGGGGTAGTTGGGGGCGATGGGCTTGTCCAGACCGGCACCGTGGCAGGCGATGCAGCCGCCCTTGTTCACCAGTTCTTCACCCTTCTTGATGTCGGCCGCGTGGGCCATTTGCGCCAGGGCCAGGCTGGCCGCTGCCAGCAGAACGAGTTTGTTCATCGAAGATCTCCGCGCGTGTTATTGGATGGGCTGGCCTTTGGCCGTGGCGTAGTAGGCGGCAATGTCGGCCATTTGCTGGTCGGTCAGCGAGGCGGCGATGGCGCGCATGGTGGGAAAACGGCGGTTGCCGTTCTTGTATTCCTTGAGCGCATCGACGATGTACTGTGCACTCTGACCATTGATCATCGGCACGGCATAAATTTCAGGAAAGGAAGAGCGATAGCCGCCTCCCATGTTGTGACAGCCCTGACAGGTGGCCACGAGCTTGGCGCCTTCTGCGGCATTGCCAACCACATTCTGTGCATGGGCGGAAGCCGCGAGCATCAGAGAAGCGAGAAAGAGGACTTTTTTCATTGCAGGCGCGAGAGTCTTGAGAGCCATCAAACAAGCGCCCCATTATAGGGAGGCGGCGAGCCTCATCGCGTCATTTTGCCGCAGTCAAGACTTAACACGTTCCTGAATTGACAAAACGCAGACTCTATGCTTTTTGCTTCAAGCTGTAACTTCACCGCTTGGCACAAATCCTTCCAGGCAATCCTCGGGCAGCATGGCGCACAACTGCCGACGTACCTTGTGAGCCTGCTCGATGCCTGAAAGCTCTTCGATGAGACGCAGGCATTCCCGCAATACCGAGAGTACCGCCTGTGGCTGATCGGCCGCGCGCAGATGCGCCCGAGCCGGGCCGCTTTGCGCGCCCAATAATCGTTCGAGCATGTCGAACATATACATCCGCGCCAGCACCAGTGAACGCCGCGGCGGAGGTGCCACAGCCTGCGCCAGTTGTGAAGCAGAGACTTGCTCGACGGCCTGCGCCAACTGCGATGCAGACACTTGACTGGGCGCCAATTCCACCTTCCCCCGTGCCGCGGTCTGCGGCGCATTCTCCGGCACCACCCGCTCGACAAACCCGGCCTGCATCAGATCATGCGCCAAATCGATCACTTCCTGACCCATCAAGCCGCAAAGTTCACCCAATGCACGCTGGCCATCGCACAGAATGAGCACATGGCGCTGCCTGGCGCTCAGAGTCTGGCTGCGTTGCTGCTGCTCGCGGCGGCCAGCCGAGGTTTTGCGCAACACATCGGTCATAGTCAACATGATCGACCCCCCAAAAATAGGGGTTCAATGTAAAAGGTGCATATGACCCGGCTGTGACATCGAAACGGTAAAAAATGGCAACAAAGCCAGCAAGCTAAGACGAGACTAAGGATGTCTCTGTCAGAATCCGCGTCACAAAACCCAACACCAACCACTGCGCCCTCCATGCACCTCTACCTTCTGGCCATCGCCGCCCTTCAAGGCGTGACCGAGCTGTTCCCCATCTCCAGTCTGGGGCACAGCATTCTGATTCCGGCCCTGTTGCATTGGCCCATCGACCGCACCGCAGACTGGTTTCTGCCCTTCATCGTGGTGCTGCATCTGGGCACGGCCACGGCGCTGCTGATCTATTTCTGGCGCGACTGGGCGCGGCTCGTCGGCGGCTGGCTGCGCGCGGGCGGCAAGGCATCCAACCCGGATGCCCGGCTGCTCTGGCTGATCGTCGCCGGCACCATTCCGGCCGGGCTGCTCGGGCTGCTGCTGGCGCACAGGATCAAGGCGCTGTTCGGCGGCTTCACCTTCGCGGCAATGGCGCTGATGCTCAACGGCCTGCTGCTGATCGGCGGCGATGCGCTCAAGCACCGGCGCGGGCTGATCGCCCTGCCGCAATTGAGCTGGCTGCGCGCCTTGCTCGTCGGCCTGGCGCAGGCGCTGGCCTTGATTCCGGGTTTCTCGCGCTCCGGGGCCACGCTGGTCGCCGGTCTCGGTCTGGGATTGAACTATGCCGACTCGGCGCGGTTTTCGTTTTTGCTCGCCACACCCATCATCGCTGCGGCGGGCGTGCTGGAGGTGCCCAAGCTGCTGCACGCAAACGTGCCGCACGAGTTGCTGGGCACGATTGCCGTGGCCGGGGTGCTGGCTGGCGTGTTCGCCTGGCTGTCCACCTGGTTTCTGATGCGCTGGTTCACCGAACACGAGATAAAGGCGCTGCGGCCCTTCGGCATCTACTGCCTGCTGCTGGGCGCGGTGGCGTTAATTCTGGGTTGAGGGTGATGCCCGCATCAAGGCCTGCACTGCGGCGACGCGCCGACGGCTGACGGGCAGTGTGTCGGGCACGCCGTGCAGGTGCAGCGTCCAGACGCCATTGTCGGCATCGGCCATCCCAACCTCGGTTTCGGTCGCAGCGCCGTCCGGGACAGGGATCGGCCGCTCCAGGCTACGAATGGCGGACGCCGCGACCAGCGCACTGCGATGGATGCGCACGAAGTGATCGGCGTAGCGCTGCTCGAGATCGACCAGCGAGAGGTCCACCAGATATTGCTGTTGCGGCGTGCGAAGCAGGGTGTATTTGGCTTCGGCGCGGCAGTACAGAATGTCGGCCAGCGGCACGCGCTTGAGCGCGCCGTGATGCTGCACCGTGAGATAGACCGTATCCACCCCGTCGGGCGCCTGCTGCTCTGCGCCTTGCGCACGCAGCCACAGCATGGCCTTGCCCATCGCCTGCACCAGCCGCTCGCGCCGCACCGGCTTGGTCAGGTAGTCCACGGCGGAAACACCGAAGGCGTCGAGTGCATGCTGCTCGTGCGCGGTGACGAAGACGATGGCGGGATGATGCAAGCCGGGATCGTCGGCCACACGCCGCGCCAGTTCCATGCCCGTCTGCCCCGGCATCTGGATGTCGAGCAGCAGCACGTCGAAGCGCTGTGCGCGCAGCAGCGTCCAGGCTTCGGCGGCGTCGGCCGCTTCGTCGACCACCGCCTGCGCGGTTTCGGGCAGTTCGGTGAGCAGGCGGCGCAGGCGGCTGCGGGCCAGCGGTTCGTCGTCAACGATGAGCACGTTCATCCCAGATGATTCAGTAGGACGTGGAATGATGGCGAGGCAGATTGGGGAAGGATTTGACGCCGAGTGACAAGCCCATGGTTCGGACTATGGGCGCGAAGGGCGGTGGCGAAGACGCCCCAAGCTGACCGCCAGCGTCCGCGTAGGCGCGAAGCGCCGCCTACTGAATGATCTGGGATCATAGCGGTAAGCGTAACCGCGCGCGCCAGCGGGCCGCCCCTTCTTCGACCACCTCGCCCTGGTCCACTTCGGTGGCGATGTCGTACAGCAAATGCAGACGCTGGCGGATGTTGCGCAGCGCCGTGCCGGTGCCATGACGGCGCGGCGCGGGCGCGTCGTCCAGTGCGGGCAAATCGTTGCGCACAGTGACTTCGATCTGCCCGAGCCTGCGCGCCACGTCGATGTCGATCTGCACCGTGCGGCTGCTGCGCTCCACGCCATGCCGCACGGCGTTTTCCACCAGGGGCTGCAGGGTCAGCGCGGGAATGCGGATCTGCAGCAGGGTGTCGTCGACATGCCACTGCACCCGCATGCGCGCGCCGAAGCGCACCGACTCGATGTCGAGGTAGCGCCGCGCCAGGTCCATTTCCTGCTCCAGCGTGACCAGCGTGCCCGGCTTGCCCACGCTGGCGCGAAACAGTTCGGCCAGATCGTCGAGCACGGCCTCGGCGCGCTCGGGCTGCTCGCGCACCAGCGCGCTGGCGGCGTTGAGGGTGTTGAACAGAAAGTGCGGACGAATGCGAGACTGCAGTTCGCTCAGCCGCGCCTGCATGTCGATCGGCGTGAACGCGCGGGCACGCAGTTGCAGGTAATGCACGAACACCAGCGCCAACGCTGCCCCCGCCAGTGCAGCCTGCCAGGGTTGCTGCGCAGCGTGAGGCGCGAGCGCATCAAACAAGGGCTGCACCATCAGATTCAGTCCCAGCGCGGACGCCCCCCCCAGCACCAAGGCCACGAGCAGCACGAGTGCCGAGCCGCGCAACCGCCACAGCCTTTGCGTCATGCACATCAGCGCCAGCCAGAGCAGCGCGGCAGGCTCCACCCACGAGAGCAGCAACAAGGCGCCGATCCGACCATCCCCTTGCGGCCATTGCAGCAGCATGAGCAGGCCCAGCAGCAGATTGAGCGCCACGAGCGCGCGCACCAGACTGCCGGGGCCGCAGATGTCCAGGCGCACGACGGTTTCAATGGGGGTGATCGATTCTTCAGTCATCTGGGGCATCAAGCAGCTTGATCCTGAAGGCTTCTCTAAAATTGAACGTTTCTACCCTGGCGCCGCCGCGAGCCCAATCCATGCACGATCAATTCGAACACAAGCAGCAAGCCTGGTCCGCACGTTTTTCCGAGCCGGTGAGCGCGCTGGTACAGCGTTATACCGCTTCGGTGGGTTTCGACCAGCGACTGGCGCTGTTCGACATCGCTGGATCGCTGGCGCACGCCACCATGCTGTGCGAGCAGGGCATCCTCAGCGCGCAAGACCTCGCCGCCATCGAGCGCGGCATGGCGCAAATCCGCGCCGAGATCGAATCCGGCGCGTTCGAATGGAAGCTCGAACTCGAAGACGTGCACCTCAACATCGAGGCCCGTCTGACCCAGATCGTGGGCGACGCCGGCAAGCGTCTGCATACGGGTCGCAGCCGCAACGATCAGGTGGCCACCGACATCCGCCTGTGGCTGCGCGACAGCATCGACCAGACCCTCACGCAGTTGCGCGCGCTGCAGCGCGCGCTGGTGCAACTCGCCGCGCAGCATGCCGCCACCATCATGCCCGGCTTCACCCATCTACAGGTGGCGCAGCCGGTGAGTTTCGGCCACCATCTGCTGGCGTATGTGGAAATGTTCGGCCGCGACGCCGAGCGCCTGCGCGACTGCCGTGCCCGCGTCAACCGCCTGCCGCTGGGCGCTGCCGCGCTGGCCGGCACCACCTTCCCCATCGATCGCGCGCGCGTGGCCGAACTGCTGGGCTTTGACGGCGTGTGTCAGAACTCGCTCGACGCCGTGAGCGACCGCGACTTCGCCATCGAATACAACGCCGCCGCGGCGCTGATCATGGTGCACATCAGCCGCTTCAGCGAAGAGCTGGTGCTGTGGATGAGCCCGGCCTTCGGCTTCATCGACTTGGCCGACCGCTTCTGCACCGGGTCGAGCATCATGCCGCAGAAAAAAAACCCGGATGTGCCCGAACTCGCCCGCGGCAAGACCGGGCGCGTCACCGGCCATCTGATGAGCCTGCTGATGCTGATGAAGGGCCAGCCGCTGGCCTACAACAAGGACAACCAGGAAGACAAGGAGCCGCTGTTCGACACCGCCGACACCGTGATCGACACCCTGCGCATCTTCACCGACATGGTGGGCGGCATCCGCGTCAAGGCCGAGGCGATGGAACGCACCGCGCTGCAGGGCTACTCCACCGCCACCGACCTGGCCGACTATCTCGTGAAGAAGGGCCTGCCTTTCCGCGACGCGCACGAGGCGGTGGCCAAAGCCGTGCGATTTGCCGTGGAGCGCGGCATCGGCCTGGAAGACATCAGCCTGAACGATCTGCGCAGTTTCTCGCCCCTCATCGGCGAAGACGCGCCCGAGGCGCTCAAGCTGCAGGGTTCACTGGCCGCGCGCGATCATCTGGGCGGTACGGCGCCGAATCAGGTGCGCGCCCAAGTGGCGCGCTGGCAAGCCGCGCTCGGCGACGCGTAAGGCGCCGTGTGCGGTCAGGCGCGCGGCAGCGTCACGCCGTGCTGGCCCTGATACTTGCCGCCGCGATCCTTGTAGCTGACTTCGCAGACCTCGTCGCTCTCGAAGAACAGCACCTGCGCGCAGCCCTCGCCCGCGTAGATCTTGGCGGGCAGCGGAGTGGTGTTGGAGAACTCCAGCGTCACATAGCCTTCCCACTCGGGTTCGAACGGCGTGACGTTGACGATGATGCCGCAGCGCGCATAAGTGCTCTTGCCCAGACAGATGGTCAGCACATTGCGCGGGATGCGGAAATACTCCATCGTGCGCGCCAGCGCAAAGCTGTTGGGCGGGATGATGCACACGTCGCCGCGAAAATCGACGAAGGACTTTTCGTCGAAGTTCTTCGGATCGACGATGGTGCTGTTGATATTGGTGAAAATCTTGAACTCGTTGGCGCAACGGATGTCGTAACCGTAGCTCGAAGTGCCATAGCTGATGATGCGGCGCCCATCGACCTCGCGCACCTGCGCAGGTTCGAAAGGTTCGATCATCGCCGTGTTTTGCGCCATGCGGCGAATCCATCGATCGGATTTGATGCTCATGATGTCGAGGCAGTCTGGGTCAAACGGACTGCGGCAATAAGGCAGATAGCCGCAACCATACCGCACCTGCCGGGGCATCGATCTGCACCCGCTTGCGCCGCGCGGTCAGGCCGGTCTTGATTTTCACGGCTCGACGCGGCACATCGCAGCATTGCGCCAGGTAATCGGTCAACGCCGCATTGGCCTTGCCGTCCACGGCGGGCGCCCCCAGCCGAACGCGCAAAGCCCCACCATGCTCTCCATCCACTGCGGTACGGCGCGCATTGGGAACGACACTGACCTCGAGCAGACAGGCCGAACCATCCGGGTGAAGCCAACCAGGAAAGCCATCTGCGCAGGACATGTTGTTGCGGAAAAGAGCCCGGGAATGCAACTCGGGCTCGAAGGGCTTGAACGCTCAGAGGGTGTGAATGAATCCGGCGTGGCCGAGCAGCTCGCCCAAAATGCCCCAATCAAGGCGCAAAGCACAGCCGTGCCCCTCGGCACGGCGCGCATTGGCAACGCCGAGTGGGGCGCTTTGGGCGCGATGAGCGGTCATGGCGGATTTGTTCACACACTCTCAGGGCTTGCTGGTCGGGAACGGCCAGGCCGCTTGCGGGTTCAGCTTGGTTTGTGCAGTCGCAGCCTTCTTGGCTGGAGTCGGCGCAGCTTTTTTCGCCGGTGCGGCCTTCTTCGCCGGTGCGGCCTTCTTCGCCGGTGCGACTTTCTTCGCCGGCGCGACTTTCTTCGCGGGCGCAGCCTTCTTCGCGGGCGCAGCCTTCTTCGCCGGTGCGGCCTTCTTCGCCGGTGCGGCCTTCTTCGCCGGTGCGGCCTTCTTCGCGGGCGCGACCTTCTTCGCTGGCGCGGCCTTCTTCGCGGGCGCGACTTTCTTCGCGGGCGCGGCCTTCTTCGCCGGTGCGGCCTTCTTCGCGGGCGCAGCCTTCTTCGCCGGTGCCGCTTTTTTTGCAGTTGCCATGGTGATTCTCCTTGATCAAGTCTTTTGAAATTGAGCCGGTCGCCAAATCGCGTCCGAGCGCCTCACGGCCCCGCCTCCCGGCGGTTTCCAGTACGGGACATCGGCACGGCGTTCAGCCGGCGCCTCCTGCGATCGGCTCGGCAATGGGTTCAGTGCTGGGCCGTGCAGGGGATTCACCTCCCGCGGCATCAAAGCCATTGCGGAGGGGAATGCAGAGCGGCGCGCCACGTCCTCACCTCGGGTCACCCAGAGCATGAGGCGCAGACCAGCGCGCCAGAATCGATGGAACAAGGAGTCAGGCATCGCCATGGACGCCCCCATGCGTTGCGCAACAAAAAACAGAGGAGGAGACTCCACCCGCCGGCTCTGCGCTGCCGGACGTATCGGGGTGGAATGGAGTCGGTCAATCACTCTGTTGTGCGTGCTCGCAGGTTATTCATGCGGAATCCTCAAACGCAATCCTCTGGCGTCATTCCCAGGACAGCGCGCCGCCGGACTGATACTCGATCACCCGGGTCTCGAAGAAGTTGCGCTCTTTTTTCAAGTCGATCATTTCGCTCATCCAGGGGAAAGGATTCTCTTCGTTGGGGAAGATGGCATCGAGACCGATCTGCACCGCTCGCCGGTTGGCGATGAAGCGCAGATAGCCCTTGAACATGGAAGCGTTCAGCCCCAGCACGCCGCGGGGCATGGTGTCTTCGGCATAGCGGTATTCCAGATCGATGGCCTGATGGAACAAGCCGGTGAGCTCGCGCTTGAACTCGGGCGTCCACAAATGCGGATTCTCCAGCTTGATCTGGTTGACCAGATCGATGCCGAAATTGGCGTGCATGGACTCGTCGCGCAGGATGTACTGGTACTGCTCGGCCGCACCAGTCATCTTGTTCTGCCGCCCCATCGACAGGATCTGGGTGAAGCCGACGTAGAAGAACAGCCCTTCCATCAGACAGGCGAACACGATGATCGAGCGCAGCAGCTCCTGATCGTTGCGTTCGCTGCCGCCGAACGCCGAGGTGCGGAACGCCGGGTTGGTCAGCGTGTCGATGAAGGGAATGAGGAACTCGTCCTTGTTGCGGATCGAGGCGATCTCGTGGTAGGAATTAAAAATCTCGCTTTCATCGAGGCCGATGCTTTCCACGATGTACTGATAGGCGTGGGTATGAATGGCCTCTTCGAAGGCTTGGCGCAGCAGGTACTGGCGGCACTCGGGGTTGGTGATGTGGCGATAGGTACCCAGCACGATGTTGTTGGCTGCGAGCGAATCGGCGGTGGTGAAGAAACCGAGGTTACGCTTGATGATGAGCCGCTCGTCATCGGTCAGGCCATTGGGGTCCTTCCACATCGCGATGTCGCGCGACATATTGATCTCCTGCGGCATCCAGTGGTTCGCGCACGAGGCCAGGTATTTATCCCAGGCCCACTTGTACTTGAACGGCACGAGCTGGTTGACGTCGACGCGGCAGTTGATGATGCGCTTGTCTTCGGCGCGCACGCGATCGTTCGATGCGGCACGCTGGCTGTAGACATCAGCCGCAGGAGACAAGCCCAACGACAAGCCCGACGCAGGCGGAGCAGGCGGGGAAAATGGAGTCTGCGACGTGGAGGGAGTCTGCGACGTGGAGGGAGTCTGCGACGTGGGGGGAGTCTGCGACGTGGGCTGCAACATTTGCTGCGCACCCGCCGTGGCCCCCATCGATTGCAGTGAACTGCGCAACAGCGCGCCTTGCGCAGGGTTTGCAGCGTTTGGTTGAGGATCGTCCCAAGTAAGCATGTTCATGACCTTTCGTGAATTATCAAGTGTTCGGCGCAAACGCTCAACACGGATGAAGTAGTAATGCCGAGTGTGCCGTGTGCGTGTTGTGATGGCGCATCGATGACGATGACGCAGGGTTTGGCCTCTCTTACTGGCAGGCCTCGCATTCGGGGTTGTCGATGGCGCAGAAGCGGATGTCGCCGGACTGCACCACGGCCTGTGCCGCCGCCGATGTCGCCTCGCTTGGGCTTTGCGGCACCGCGTTGAGCTGGCCGGCCTTGACCGTCGACTTCTCGGCATGCGTGGCACCGAGGGTGCGCAGGTAGTACGTGGTCTTGAGGCCGCGCAGCCAGGCCAGCTTGTACGTTTCGTCGAGCAGCTTGCCCGAGGCATGGGCCATGTAGATGTTGAGCGACTGCGCCTGGTCGATCCACTTCTGCCTGCGTGCTGCGGCCTCGATGATCCACTTGCTGTCGATCTCGAACGCAGTGGCGTACAGCGCCTTGAGGTCGGCCGGGATGCGGTCGATGCGCTGCGTGCTGCCGTCGAAATACTTGAGGTCGGCCGCCATCACCGCATCCCACAGCCCGCGCGCCTTGAGGTCGCGCACCAGGTACTGGTTGATGACCGTGAACTCGCCCGAGAGGTTGGACTTGACGTAGAGGTTCTGGAAGGTCGGCTCGATGCACGCGTCCACCCCGACGATGTTGGAGATCGTTGCCGTCGGCGCGATGGCCACGCAGTTGGAGTTGCGCATGCCATGCTGCCGGATGTGCGCACGCAGCGCATCCCAGTCGAGCGTGCTGGAGGTATCGGCCTCGACGTAGCCGCCGCGCTCCTCGGCCAAGAGCTTGAGACTGTCCAGTGGCAGAATGCCCTTGTCCCACAATGAGCCGCCAAAGCTGGCGTAACGACCCCGCTCCCGCGCCAGTTCGCTCGACGCCCAGTAAGCCTCATAGCAAACCGCCTCCATGGAGCGGTCGGCAAACTCCACGGCCTGTTGCGACCCGTAGGGAATGCGCTGTTGGTACAGGCAATCCTGAAAACCCATGATGCCCAGGCCCACCGGGCGATGCTTCATATTGGCGTTGCGCGCCTTGGCCACGGCGTAGTAGTTGATGTCGATGACGTTGTCGAGCATGCGCATCGCGATCCGCACGGTGCGCTTGAGCTTGGCCTGGTCGATGACCTTGGAGCCGTCGGCGCCGTCCTTCAGATGCGCGGCCAGGTTGACCGAGCCCAGATTGCACACCGCAATCTCGTTCTCGTTGGTATTGAGCGTGATTTCGGTGCAGAGGTTGCTCGAATGCACCACGCCGACGTGTTGCTGCGGACTGCGCACATTGCACGCATCCTTGAAGGTGATCCAGGGATGGCCGGTCTCGAACAGCATCGACAGCATCTTGCGCCAGAGCTGCACCGCCGCAATCTTCTTGAACAGCCTGATCTCGCCGAGCGCGGCCTTCTGTTCGTAACGGGTGTAGGCCTGCTCGAAGTCCTTGCCGAACTTGTCGTGCAGTTCCGGCACGTCGGAGGGGCTGAACAGCGTCCAGTCGCCGCCTTCCATCACCCGCTTCATGAACAGGTCGGGCACCCAGTTGGCCGTGTTCATGTCGTGGGTGCGGCGGCGGTCGTCGCCGGTGTTCTTGCGCAGTTCCAGAAACTCCTCGATGTCCAGATGCCAGGTTTCCAGATACGCGCACACCGCGCCCTTGCGCTTGCCGCCCTGATTCACCGCGACCGCGGTGTCGTTGACCACCTTGAGGAAGGGCACGACGCCCTGGCTCTTGCCGTTGGTGCCCTTGATGTGGCTGCCCAGCGCGCGCACCCGGGTCCAGTCGTTGCCCAGCCCGCCGGCGAACTTGGACAGCAGCGCGTTTTCCTTGATGGCCTCGTAGATGCCGTCGAGATCATCGGCCACCGTGGTGAGGTAGCAGCTCGAAAGCTGCGAGCGCCGCGTGCCCGAGTTGAACAGCGTCGGTGTGCTGCTCATGAAGTCGAAGCTCGACAGCAGCTCGTAGAACTCGATGGCGCGCGCCTCGCGGTCGATTTCGTTCAAAGCCAGACCCATGGCCACGCGCATGAAAAACGCCTGCGGCAACTCGATGCGACGCCCGTCCTTATTCACCCGGGTGTCGGCGCGGTTGGCGAGGAAGTAGCGGTCGTACAGGGTTTGCAGCCCGAGGTAATCGAACTGCAGATCGCGCTCGGCCTTGAGCGCGGCTCCCAGCCGCGTCAGGTCGAACTGGGCGAGCCGCTCGTCGAGGAGTTCGAGCTCAACCCCTTCCTTGATGCAGCGCGGGAAATACTCGGCGTAGCGCTGGGTCATTCTCTCCTGCGGAATGTCTTCATTCAGCGTCTCGCGGCGCATGGTGTGCAGCAGCAGGCGTGCGGTGACCTTGGAGTAATCGGGGTCGCGCTCGATCAGCGTGCGTGCGGCCAGGATGGAGGCCTTGTAGACCTCCAGCATGGGCACGCCGTCGTACAGATTGCGCAGGGTTTCCGCCACGATGGGGTCCCCCTTCACATCCGCACTCAGGTTGGCGCAGGCCGATTCGATCAGGCCGACCAACGCGGCTTGATCGAGCGGCTTGCGCACGCCGTCGTCGACCACATGCAGCACTGAAACGGCAGCCTGTTCGACTGCCGCCGCCTTCTGCCTGGCACGCTCCTGCGCGCGATGCTCGCGGTACAGCACATAGGCGCGCGCCACCTCATGCTGGCCGGTGCGCATCAGGGAGAGTTCGACCTGATCCTGGATGTCCTCGATATGGAACGTGCCGCCGCTGGGTCGGCTGCGCAGCAGCGCGCGCACCACGTTTTCGGTCAGTGCATTCACCGTTTCGCGCATGCTGGCCGAGGCCGCCCCCTGCCCGCCCTGCACGGCCAGAAAGGCCTTGGTCATCGCCACGGCGATCTTGCCGGGCTCGAAGCCGACGACCGCGCCATTGCGGCGGATGATCTTGTAGTCCGAAAAATCGCCCAATGCGGCCTGGCTTGCCGTGACCCCATCCTGGGGTGAAAAGTGCTGGACTGCAGGATTCGATTCGGTCGTGGTGCTGGTCTGGGACATCAGGTACTCCTTGGGACAGATGGCGCCGCGCCGCAAGCCCGGCGCCGCACGAAGGCGCACGAAGGCATACGAACAGGGCACCGATGAATGATGGAACTGGGTCAGTGAAGACTCGCAGCATGGCAGGCGCAAACTTTACCCGGCCGCGCTCTCCTGAGCCGCGAACACACTATATCTAGTGTTAATTTGAAATTCAACCACTATTTGTAGTGTGGAACGAACAGATGGTCAGCCCACAACCCATGCCCAGACGCATCCACGGAAAAGCTCCGCAAAGTCCCTGAGCGACTTCAAAAAGCCTGAAAGGGAAAGGCCCGCGCAGGCAGCGCCAGGCCGTTTTTCAATCGCCGCCAGTCGAAGCCGATGCCGGGGTCGGTCTTGCGCCCCGGCGCGATGTCGCCGTGACCTGCTATGGCGCGCAGCGGATAACGCGCAAACAGTTCGGCGCCCAGGGCGATCAGCGTTTCGTATTGTTCGGCTTCGAACGGCTCATCGTCGCTGCCTTCTAGCTCGATGCCGATGCTGAAATCATTGCAGCGCTCGCGCCCGGCGAAACGGGACGCCCCAGCATGCCAGGCGCGTCGGTCGCAGGACACATATTGCGTCAGCACGCCATCACGCCGCACCACGAAATGCGCCGACACCCTGAGACCTTCGAGCGCGGAAAAGGCCGGATGCGCTTGATAGTCGAGCCGATTGCAAAACAACTGCTCGATGGCGTCACCGCCATATTGACGCGGTGGCAGAGCGATGCAGTGAATCACCAGCAAATCGATCGTCATGCCCGCTGGCCGGTCATCCGCATTGGGTGATGGCATATGGCGGGCATGCGGCATCCAGCCCTGTTCGCCGCCACTCGCCGCATTGAAACGGGGCGCCATGATCAGGAACGATCGTCCGGCGGCGCCTCTGCCGGATCGCGGATCGCCAGACGCTCCATCCGGTAGCGAATCTGGCGCAGGTTCAACCCCAGCAACTGCGCGGCTGCCGTGCGATTGAAGCGGGTGCGCCGCAGGGCTTCGCAGAGAATGCTGCGCTCGACCTGATCGAGATAGACCCCCAGGTCGGGCGGCAAGGCGAACGACGCGCCAAACTGTGTCATCGGCGGCTCAGGCGGTTGAAACTCCGGGGAACGCTGCGCCACGGTGGAGGGGGTCGGCAGGTACGCCAGCCCTGACCCTGGCATCGGCGGCGCCGTCAAATCGAGTAGGTCTTCGGCTTGCGAAGCGGCGATGGGGGCCTGCACTTGGGCAGCGCTGGCGCCGCCGCTGTGCAGATCGATGTCGTCTGGGCCGATCAGATCGTGTGCAGCCAGGGCCGCAGCGCGGTGCAGCAGGTTCTCCAGCTCACGCACATTGCCTGGGAAGCGATGCCGACGCAGGTGCTGCAGTGCGGCCGGGCTCAGCCGCAGACCAGGGCGCGCGTTGTCGCGGCGAATATCGCCCAGCAGGGCCTCGACCAGCAGCGGCAGATCGTCCAGCCGGTCGCGCAGGGGCGGCAGAGCGACCGCGATGACGTTGAGGCGGTAGAACAAATCCTGCCGAAACTGGCCCTGCTCCACCATGCGTTCCAGATGACGATGGGTGGCGCTGACCAGGCGCACATCCACCGCGATTTCCGCCGTCTCGCCCACCGGGCGCACGCGCCGCTCCTGCACGGCACGCAGCAGCTTGGCCTGCATGGCCAGCGGCAGCTCGCCGATCTCGTCGAGAAACAGCGTGCCGCCTTGCGCGGCGACAAAGAAACCCGCATGGTCGGACATCGCCCCGGTGAACGCGCCCTTGCGGTAGCCGAAGAACTCGGCCTCAAGCAGTTGCTCGGGAATGGCGCTGCAGTTCACCGGAACGAACGGCCCATTCGCGCGGGCGCTGCATTCATGCACGGCCTTGGCTGCCAGCTCCTTGCCGGTGCCCGACTCGCCGTGAATCAACACCGGCGCCATGCTGCGCGCCACGCGCTGCAGCGTCTGCTTGAGCGCACGCATCACATCAGACTCACCCACCATGCGCTGCAGCGCGCTGCTGGTCGGCATCCGCACTTCGGCATGGGCGGCGGCGATGGCGGCATGCACCGTGCGGCGCAGCGCAGCCAGGTCCACCGGCTTGCTCAGGTAGTCGAACGCCCCCGCCTTGAGCGCGGCCACGGCGTTTCCGGCGCTGCCGTAGGCGGTGATGACGATGGATTTTTCGTGACGATCGGGCTGACCCTCCAGCCAGCGCAGCAGTTCCAGCCCCTCGCCATCGGGAAGGCGCATATCGGTGAGCATGAGGGCGTAGCGCCGTCGGGACAGATGCTCGCGCGCCTGCGCCACGCTGTCGGCCACATCGATCTGCCAGCCCTCATGCACCAGACTCAGGGTGTAGAGCTCGCGCAAGTCGGGTTCGTCATCGACGATGAGAATGCGCACATCCGCTGGATTCATACTTCGGGGCCCGGCGCGAGCTGAATGACAAAGGAACCGCGCTGCTGCGGCGTGCCCTCCCGCTCGATGCGGTAAAGCAGGCGCGCGCCATTGCGCTGGCACAGTTCGTGAGAAATATACAGGCCCAGCCCGACGCCCCGGCTGCTGGTGGTGCGAAACGGCTCGAACAACTGCGCGCGCAGTTCGGCGTCGATCAGCGGGCCGTCGTTGGAGACCTGGATTTCACGCACCTGCCCGACGCCGAGCTGCCGCATTTCGATCGCCCGCGGCTGCTTGCTCGCATAGCGCCGCGCGTTGCTCAGCAGGTTGACCAGCACCCGGCGCAGATGCAGCGCGTCGAAGCGGATCTGCGCGGTATCGTCCTGAATGAACAGGCCGATCCGCCCTTCGTCGGGCTGGTCGAATTCGGCGTGCAGCTCGCGCATCAGCGGTGCGCAGGGCATCAGCCCGATGTCGCGCGGGGCGGAACGGCCCAGCTCCAGCACGTCCTCGACGGTGCGGTTGATGCGCTCGACATTCTGGGCGATGAGATGATGCAGGCGGTCGACCTGCACCGGATCGGCTCCATATTCGCGCGCCAGTTGGTTGGCCTGGCTGATCGCCCCCAGCGGATTGCGGATCTCGTGCGCCACGCTGGCCACCAGCCGCCCCATCGCCGCCAGCTTTTCCTGCTGGATGCGCGCTTCGATCTCCCGCAGATCCTGCAGCACGATGAGGTAGCCCACGCCACCCGGCAGATTGTCCAGCCTGGACAGGCGCAGCCGCAGCTTGCGCCCCGCCGGGGTACGCACCTTGACCTCCTTCTCATCCTCGCCATCGATGGCCATGCGCTCCACCTCTTTGCGCACCACCTCGGCCACCGGCAGGTCGCGCAAGGCCTTGCGTCCGCCCAGCCAGCGCGCCGTGACCGCATCGCTCCAGGGCAGATCGAGCAGATGTTGCGCCGCCGGATTGAGCGCTTCGAGCACCATGTGCCGATCGACCACCATGACGCCATCACGCTGCGCCTCGATCACCCGCTGGTTCAATGCCATTTGCCTGCGCGCGATGGATTCGCTGGCCGCGGCGCGCGCCTCCTGGCGCGCCAGCCGTTGCGACAACTGCCACGTCAGCACCGCCACGGCAAAATAGGCGATGCCGACAAAGGCCGCGTTGAGCATGCGCTGCTCGGCCTGTTCCGCCCCGCCCAGCAGGGCGAATCCGGCGCTGCCCAGGAGAATCAAGGTCACCAAGGCGGCCACGAACAAGGTGAGCGACAGCGTGCCGTAGATGCCCGCGGCCAGCACAGGCAAGGCGTAGATCAGGGCAAATTCGCGCGCCGGATAACCCGCGGTGAACTGCAGCGTGGTGAAGGCCAGCAGATCGACCGCAATCGCCATCAGCACCTGCCAGGCCAGACCCTGCGTATGGATGAAACTCCACCACAGGCTCGCTGCCGTCAGCCCCAGATACAGCAGAGCCACGCCATGGCCCAGCGTGGCGATCACGGGCCTTTCGACGTGGGGTCCCGCCTGCGTCATCGGCAGCAGGACCAGCCAGCCCAGCAACATCAGCGACATCACCACGCGCGCCGCAGCGAGTACCCGGTAGGTTCTCAGGCGTTCTCGGCCCAGACGCGAGGATGGGACAAAAGCCGAGCCCGGCGGCGTCGTCGACGGCGCAAACAGGGATCGCGCAAACGCGCTGTCGGCAGCGGTCGCCGCCCCAGGTTTACGACCCCAGACGGGCATGCTCTTCGCTGCAATACGGCTTGCCATCGCGCCAGACGCAGCGGCTGGCGGGAGAGTGCACGCCGCAATGCGTGCACGGCAGCATCGCCTCGGGAACCTGCGGCGGCTTGGAGCGCGAAGGCGGCTGCCGTACATTGCGGGGCTGCTGTGATTTTTTGATGAGCATCAGCCCGACGATCACCACGACGAACACAACGAGGTATTTCATCGGTGCAAGATCACCTGCAGCACAAAACGCGAACCGACGTAAGTGAGCATCAACAGCACCGTGCCGCCGAACAGCCAGCCCAGCGCCCGCGTACCCCGCCAGCCCAGAAAAACCCGACCGATCATCAGCATGGCAAAAATCACCCACGCGGCGATGCCGAACACCGTCTGATGATTGAACTCGAACGGCTTGCCAAACAGCTCCTCGCTGAACGTCGCCGCGAAAATGAGCGAGGCCGTCAGCAGGACAAAGCCCACCCCGGCCAGCCGGTAGGTCAGTTTTTCCAGCGTGAGCAGGGGCAGGCTGCGCGACACGCCCGACACCGCGCCCTTGCGCCTGTGCAGCGAGCGCTCCGCCATCCACAGCAAAATGCCATGCAGCACGGCCGCGCCAAACAGTCCGTAGGCGGCGATCCCCATTGCCCAGTGCAAGGCGAAAGTCGGCCCGGCGCCATAGGGGGGCGTAAAGGTTCCAGGGAAAACCCAGCTCAGCAAAATGGAAATGGCCGCCAGCAAACAGATCCAGCTTCTCAGCATCTGCAGGGGGTAATACAGGCTCTCCACCCAATACACCGCCGCCACCAGCCAGAACGTCACCGAAAGCGCCTGGGCAAAGCCGAAATGCGGCTGCAACTCGCCGTGCAACACCATGGCGAGGGTGACGGTCTGCGCGATCCAGGCCAGCGCCATCACCCAGGTCGACCAGCGCTCGGAGCGCAGTGTCGACCCTGGCGTCGACCCATTGGCCGTCCCTTGCGCATGGCCCAGCGCCAAAATGGACTTTGCGGACTTTGCGGACTTCGGACGCGACAACGCCGCAGCCAGCATATAGAAGGCAAAGGCCAGGCTATTCACTAAAATCGACATGTTTCAAGTTTAACCGACCCCCCTGCGGCGCGACCGTGCCGCGCACGGCGAAAACCGGACAGGCCGCAGGCTCTGCACCCAACGGTTCGCGCAACACCCCACGAGCCCTCCCCGCCCCATGCTCAACAACCTCACCCAACGCCTGTCCCGCGTGGTCAAGACCCTCAAGGGCGAAGCACGCATCACCGAATCGAATATCCAGGACATGCTGCGCGAGGTGCGCCTTGCCTTGCTCGAAGCCGACGTGGCTTTGCCCGTCGTGCGCGAATTCACCGCCCGGGTCAGGGAAAAGGCCCTGGGGCAGGAAGTCGTCGGCTCGCTCACCCCCGGCCAGGCGCTGGTGGGCGTGGTGCAGCGCGAACTCGCCGATCTGATGGGCGGCGATGCCGTGCCGCTCAACCTCGCCACCCAGCCACCGGCCATCGTCCTGATGGCCGGTCTGCAGGGCGCGGGCAAGACCACCACCACCGCCAAGCTGGCGCGGCTGCTGACCGAGAGACAGAAGAAAAAAGTGCTGACCGTCTCATGCGACGTTTACCGCCCTGCGGCCATTGCGCAATTGCAGACGGTGACGGCGCAGGCCGGGGCGGAATTTTTCCCGTCCGCGCCGCAAGACAAACCGCTGGACATCGCCCGCCGCGCCGTCGATTTCGCCCGCAGCCACCACTTCGACGTGCTGCTCGTCGACACCGCCGGCCGCCTGTCGGTGGACGAGGCGATGATGCGCGAGATCAAGGAGCTGCACGCCGCACTCAAACCCATCGAAACCCTGTTCGTGGTCGACGCCATGCAGGGCCAGGATGCGGTGAACACCGCGCGCGCCTTCCACGACACCCTGCCGCTGACCGGCATCGTGCTGACCAAGCTCGATGGCGACGCCCGCGGCGGCGCGGCGCTGTCGGTGCGCCAGGTCACGGGTGCGCCGATCAAGTTCGCCGGGGTTTCGGAAAAGATCGACGGCCTGGAGCCTTTCGATCCGCGCCGCATGGCCGACCGCATCCTCGGCATGGGCGACATCCTCGCGCTGGTCGAACAGGCGCAGCGCCAGGTCGACATCGACGCCGCGCAGCAGCTCGCCGCCAAGGTGAAGTCGGGCGCGCAGTTCGATCTCAACGACTTCCTGATGCAACTGCAGCAGATGAACAAGATGGGCGGACTGCAAGGCATGCTCGACAAGCTGCCGGCCGAAATGCAGGCCAGGGCCGGTCAGGCCGACATGAACCGCGCCGAACGCGACATGCGCCGCATGCAGGGCATCATCCACAGCATGACCCCGCAGGAACGCCGCAAGCCCGATGTCATCAAGGCCACGCGCAAGCGCCGCATCGCCGCGGGCGCCGGCGTGCAGGTTCAGGAAGTCAATCGCCTGCTCAAACAATACGAGCAGATGCGCGACATGATGAAAAAAATGAAGGGCGGCAAGATGTTCAAGATGATGCAGCGCATGGGCGGCATGATGCCGCGCTGAACTTTCGGTGCGGCGCCGGGCGTTCAGCCCGAACCGTCCGCCACCCTCCAGCGCTTGCGCGCGGCGAGCACCGCGTCGGGATAGGCGGCGCGCCCGCGCGAACCGTTGTAGCGCCCCAGGGCATAGAACAGATTGCCGTTTTCGATATTCAGGTAGTGGCGCAGGATCACGCAGCCATAGCGCAGATTCACCTGCATGTGAAACAGGCTCATGATGTCGCCATTGCCGATCTGCCGCGTCCAGAACGGCATGACCTGCATATAGCCCATCGCCCCGGCAGGCGAGATGGCGTATTTGTTGAAGCCGCTTTCCACCTGGATCAGGCCCAGGATCAACGCCGGTTCCAGGCCGGCGCGGCGGGATTCGTACCACAGAGTCCGCAAGAACAGCTCGCGCACGATCTGGTCGGGCATGCGCCGCAGCAGCCAGTTCGATTCAAGCAGCAGCCAGACCCGGTATTGGGCGCGGTGCGCGTCGTCGCGGAAATGCGGCTGAGGCGGCGGCGCCTCGGCGATCTGCGCGGACAGCGCGGTGCGCACCGCGTCGCTGAGCTGCTCTTCCTGTTGCGCCCCTGCCCAGGCAGAGGCCGCAGGCAGGCTCCAGCCAGCAGCGAGCGTCGCGCCCGCGCCTGCGATCTGCAGCAAGCATCGACGGCGCGACAGGCGATTCATCGACGATCAGCCCGAGACGACGTGCGCTCAGTCAGCACTTGAGCCGCGCCTGCAACTGCGCAGACGCTTCGGCCAGCGGCAGCACGGTGGGTGCGCTATCGCGCCGATGCTGATATTCCACCGTACCGGCGGCGATGCCGCGGTCGGAAACCACCAGTCGGTGCGGCACGCCGATCAGCTCCCAGTCGCCCAGCATCACGCCCGGGCGCTCGCCGCGGTCGTCCAGCGCCACATCCACCCCGGCAGCCATGAGCTCGGCGTAGAGCGCATCCGCCGTCTGACGCACGGCTTCGCTGCGGTCGTAGCCGATGGGGCAGATCACGGCAGTGAAGGGCGCGATCGCATCCGGCCAGATCATGCCCTTGGCATCATGGTTCTGCTCGATGCAGGCGCCGAGGATGCGGGTGATGCCGATGCCGTAGCAGCCCATTTCCAGCGTTTGCGATTTGCCCTTGTCGTCGAGAAAGGTCGCGCCCATCGCCGCCGAATACTTGGTGCCCAGATAGAACACGTGACCGACCTCGATGCCGCGACAGATGGAAAGCAGACCCTTGCCGTCCGGGCTGGGATCGCCCGCCTGCACATTGCGGATGTCGGCCACTTCGGGCTCGGGCAGATCGCGTCCCCAATTGACACCGGTGTAGTGAAAACCCTCGGCGTTGGCGCCGACGACGAAGTCGCTCATATTCGCCACCGTGCGGTCGGCGATCACCCGCACCGGCTTGACCGTGCCGATCGGCCCGAGGTAGCCCGGCGGCGTGCCGAACGCGGCCACGATCTCGGCCTCGGTCGCCATGCGCGCATGGGTCAGCCCGGCGAGTTTGCTCACCTTGACTTCGTTGACCGCATGATCGCCGCGCACCAGCAGCAGCGCCAATGAGGCCGGCCGCCCCGCGTTCTCGGCGTCGACCGCAAGCACGACCGACTTGATCGTTTGCTGCAAGGAAATGCCCAGCAGCGCTGCGACATCCTCGCATTTGGCCGCGCCTGGCGTCGGGGTCTTCTGCAGGGTTTGTGTGGGCTCGGCGCGCTCGGCGATCAGCGGCAGCGCCTCGGCCTTCTCGATGTTGGCGGCAAAGTCGGAACCCTCGCAGTAGGCGATGGCATCTTCTCCGGTATCGGCAATGACATGGAACTCATGACTGAGCGAACCGCCGATGGCGCCCGAATCCGCCGCAACGGAGCGGAACTCGAAGCCGAAGCGCTGGAAAATGCGTACATACGCATCGAACATCGCTCGATAGCTCGCCTGCGCCGACTCGAAATCGCGATCGAAGGAATACGCATCCTTCATGAGAAATTCCCGTGCCCGCATCACGCCGAATCGCGGGCGGCGCTCATCACGGAACTTGGTCTGGATGTGATAGAAATTGAGCGGCAACTGACGCCAGCTCCGCACCTCGCTGCGCACCAGATCGGTCACGACTTCCTCGGAGGTCGGCTGGATCACAAAATCGCGGTCGTGCCTGTCCTTGATGCGCAACAGCTCGGGGCCGAACTGGTCCAGCCGCCCCGTCTCCTGCCACAGTTCGGCCGGCTGCACCACCGGCATGAGCAATTCGATGGCGCCCGCGCGATTCATTTCCTCACGCACGATGGCCTCGACCTTGCGAATGCTGCGCAGGCCCAGCGGCAGATAGCTGTACAACCCGGCGGCGTGCTTCTTGATCATGCCCGCGCGCAACATCAGCGCCTGGCTGCGAATCTCGGCATCGGCCGGATCGTCCTTCTGGGTGGAAATGAAAAAACGGGAAATTTTCATGCGGAGCGGCGCAAAGCCGACATTTGAGGAAAAATAAACAAATAAGAGAGAGCCATCATCCGCGGTTTGGCAGGCAAAGGTCTTTTTTGCATTGTCGAGGCGCCCCCTGCACCTGCGGCAGCGCCGCCTATAATGAATGAAACGCAGAATTCTAAAAGATCGAGGATCAGGCGATGTTGGATCGCGAAGGCTACCGTCCCAACGTGGGCATCATTCTGCTCAACGCCAAGAATCAGGTGTTCTGGGGCAAGCGCGTGCGGGCGCACTCCTGGCAGTTTCCCCAGGGCGGCATCAACCCGGGCGAAACGCCCGAGCAGGCGATGTACCGCGAGCTGCACGAAGAGGTTGGTCTCGATCCCTGTCATGTGCGCATCATCGCCCGCACCCGTCACTGGCTGCGGTATGACGTGCCCAGCCATTTCGTGCGCCGCGACAGTCGCGGCATCTACAAAGGCCAGAAGCAGATCTGGTATTTGCTTCGCCTGACCGGGCGCGATTGCGATGTCTGCCTGCGCGCCACCGAGCACCCTGAATTCGACGCCTGGCGCTGGAACGAATATTGGGTGCCGCTTGAGAGCGTGATCGAGTTCAAGCGCGAGGTGTATCAACTGGCGCTGACCGAGCTGGCGCATTTCCTGCCGCGTGCTGAACCGCGCACGCGCTTTCTCCGCGCCAATCTGCGCCACCGCCACGAGGAAGCCGTGGCCGTAGCCGAACCCGGTGCGGCTGCCTCCCTGGCTTCCTCATTCACCACTCCAGACCCGGCATGATCTTCCTCACTTCAGCGCGCACGCGGGCTGCGTTGCTGGCGGGCTTGTTGCTCGGCCTGGGCTCGGGCCAGCTCGTCAAAGCCCGGACTGCGGATGAGAACGGCTTGTTCGGCGCAAAATCGAGCGCTGCCGAAGCCCCCGTCGTTTTCCCCCCCGCCCCGACGGCTCTCGTGCATGTGCACATCACCGCCAGCGGCGCCATGCAATTCTTCATCGACCGGAGCTCGGTCACAGTCGAGCCCGGCCAGACGGTGCGCTACACCCTGGTTGGAAAAACACCGGACGGGCCGCCCAACATCACCTATGAGGGCATCAATTGCGCCACGCGGCAGTGGAAGCTCTATGGTCTTTGGAACGACGCCAGCCAGAAATGGGTGGCCGCGACGGGAAGTGACTGGCAAGGCATTCCCGAAAACGGCGCAATGCGCGTGCACTCCACCCTGTACCGCGATGATTTCTGTCGGGATCAGTCGGTGAGAGGCACCGCGGCCGACTTGGTGCGCCGCGTCGAACTGGGACTGCACGCCCCTTCGGACTGAAAGTGGCTTCACCGCTTACAGCAAACGCTGCCTACAAGAACACCATATTGTCGCGGTGGATCAGTTCGGGCTCCTCGCTGAATCCGAGGATGGCCTCGATGTCGGAAGAAGGGCGACGCATGATGCGTCGCGCCTGCGAAGCCGCGTAATTGCTCAGCCCCCGGGCGACCTCCGCGCCGCTGGCATCGCGCACGGCGATGACATCGCCCCGCCCGAAGTCACCTTGAACCTCGACCACGCCCACCGGCAGCAGGCTCGCACCCTGCGTGCGCAGCCGACGCGCTGCGCCTTCGTCCACCGTCACCGACCCGCGCAATTGCAGGTGGTCGGCCATCCACTGTTTGCGCGCGGCGAGCTTGGCGCGCCCGGCCAGTAGCTGAGTACCGACGATCTCGCCCCGGGCGAGCCGAAGCAGCACATCGGGCTCGCGTCCGCTGGCAATCACGGTATGCGCGCCGCTGCGCGCCGCACGCCGCGCCGCCGTGACCTTGGTCGCCATGCCGCCGGTGCCGATGCCGGTGCCCGCGCCGCCTGCCATCGCCTGCAACGCGGCGTCTTCGGCTCCGGCCTGCGCGATCAGCGTGGCATCGGCGTGCTTGCGCGGGTCTGCGCTGTACAGGCCCGACTGGTCGGTGAGGATGATGAGCACATCGCCTTCCACCAGATTGGTGACCAGCGCGCCCAGCGTGTCGTTGTCGCCAAACTTGATCTCGTCGGTGACCACCGTATCGTTTTCGTTGATGACCGGCACGACCCCCTGCTCCAACAGGGTCAGCAAGGTGGTGCGCGCGTTGAGATAGCGCTGGCGGTCGGCGAGATCGGCGTGGGTCAGCAAAACCTGCGCGGCCACCATGCCGCGCTCCCGGAAGGCCGTTTCGTAGGCCTGCGCCAGGCCCATCTGGCCCACGGCGGCCGCTGCCTGCAACTGATGCATTTCGCGCGGGCGTTGCGACCACCCCAGGCGGCGCATGCCCTCGGCGATCGCGCCGCTGGAGACCAGGATGACGTCCTTTCCGGCCTCGCGCAGCCCGGCGATCTGCGCGGCCCAGCGCGACACGGCCTCGAAATCGACGCCGCGTCCCCCATCGGTCACCAGACTGGAGCCGGCCTTGATGACGAGGCGCCGCGCCGGCTGCACGACCGAGTGAGTCAGCGGAATTTCAATTTCTGGCATCGTCACGGGTATCGTCACGGAAGCGGGGATCGGGGTCGACGGTTTCCACCGCCTGGTTTTGTCCGATGTGTTCGGCAATCGCATGCAGCAGAGGATCAAGGCCCTCGCGCGCCAGCGCCGAAATCGGAAAGACCGGGCCTTTGTAGCGCAGACGGCGCACCAGGTTCTTCACCGCCGCATCGCGCCGGTCCTCGGGCAACAGATCGAGTTTGTTGAGCACCAGCCAGCGGGGCTTTGCGGCCAGCGCCGGGTCATATTTTTTCAGTTCCGCCACGATGGCACGCACGTCCTTGACCGGATCCGCGCCCTCTTGCACCGGCGCCATGTCCACGATGTGCAGCAGCAGCTTGGTGCGCTGCAGATGCCGCAGAAACTGGTGGCCGAGCCCCTGGCCCTCTGCCGCACCCTCGATCAGGCCGGGAATGTCCGCGATCACAAAGCTGCGGCCCGGCCCCAGGCGCACCACGCCGAGGTTGGGATACAGCGTGGTGAAGGGATAGTCGGCAATCTTGGGCCGGGCATTCGACACGGCAGCGATCAAGGTGCTCTTGCCGGCGTTGGGCATGCCCAGCAAACCCACATCGGCCAGCACCTTGAGTTCCAGGCGCAGCGTGCGGTGCTCGCCCTCCTGTCCCTTGGTCGATTGACGCGGGGCGCGATTCACGCTGGACTTGAAGTGCAGATTGCCCAGGCCGCCCTGGCCACCCCGGGCGATGATGATTTCCTGGCCGTCCTGCACCAGATCGGCGATCAGCTCGTTCGTTTGCGCGTCGTAGATCAGCGTGCCGACCGGCATGCGCAGCACCTTGTCTTCCCCGCCCGCGCCGTACTGATCCGCTCCGCGTCCATGCTCGCCATTGCGTGCGCGATGCAGTTTGGAGAAGCGGAAATCCACCAGCGTGTTCAGATTGGCGTCGGCGCGCGCAATGACGTGTCCGCCGCGCCCGCCGTCACCGCCGTTGGGTCCGCCAAAGGGAATGAATTTTTCGCGGCGAAACGACACGCAGCCGTTGCCGCCGTTTCCGGCGTACGCCTCGATCACGACTTCATCGACAAATTTCACGGTAGGCTCGTTTCGCAGAAAAAACAGAAAACCCCGGCTGGCGAAACGAGCCCACGCGCTGTGTGCCTTGCATCACCATGCCGGGGCTTGCTGGGCCCCCAAGGGCCAGCCCGGCCCTTGTGGGCCGGAGATCAAGCGTCAGCTTGCGACGACCGTCACCGTCCGCCGATTGAACGCGCTCTTCACTTCAAATTCAACGCGGCCATCGACCAGCGCGAACAGAGTATGGTCTTTGCCCATGCCGACATTGTGACCGGCGTGGAACTGGGTGCCACGCTGGCGCACGATGATGCCGCCGGCCGAAATGCCCTGGCCGCCATAAACCTTCACGCCAAGCCGTTTGGCTTCCGAATCGCGCCCGTTGCGGGTTGAGCCGCCGCCCTTTTTCTGTGCCATGTCTGAAACTCCTTAAAGCCGCATTACGCCGAGATCGTTTCGATCTGAAGCTCGGTGTAGTTCTGCCGATGCCCCTGATGCTTCTGATAGTGCTTGCGGCGACGCATCTTGAAAATGCGCACCTTGTCGTGCCGACCGTGCGACAGCACCTTGGCCGTCACCTTCGCACCGTTGACCAGGGGAGTGCCGAACCGGGCGTCTTCACCGTCGACCACGGCAAGCACCTCTTCCAGCACAATATCCTGACCTACGTCTGCCGGCATCTGTTCTACCTTGATTTTTTCGCCAGCCGCAACTCGGTACTGCTTGCCGCCGGTTTTTATGACCGCATACATAAGTTCACCTCTTGGAAATCGCGCAAACAGCCACTTTTGCAGCCGCTGCACGCACAACCCGACTCCTCACCCAGCCCATCAGAAATCAGAGCTTGACGCCTCGTCTGGAAAAAGCTTGCAATTCTAGCATGGCGAACCTTGTTCACCAGCCCCCCCCAGCGAGTATCGTGATCCATGCACCCTGCCTGCAAGCTCGGTGTCAGGACCTGCCATTGCACCTTCTTAGAATGATGGCTGCGCGCCCCCAGGACTGTGCTTCACCCTGTCGCCCCCGCGGGAATCAAGAAAACTTGGGGCGGCCCGGCGTTTCCTTGAGTTCCCCTCGCCAAAAATCAAAAAATTGTCAACCCATACCCGATCCGCAACCGACCCTTCCATGTCGCCTTCATCCACACAGACGCCAGGCATGGCGACAGCACCGACGATTCATGCCGTCTTTGCGCCGATCATCAAGGACATGGAATGCGTCGATCAGGCCATTCACACCCATCTGGCCTCCGAGGTCGCGCTGATCAACACCATCGGCGGCTATATCGTCGCCGGCGGCGGCAAGCGGCTGCGTCCCGCCTTGCTGCTGCTCGTGGCGCAGGCGCTGGGTTTTCGCGGCCCGCAACAGCACATCCTGGCCGCTGTGGTGGAACTGATCCACACCGCCACGCTGCTTCACGACGACGTGGTGGATGAATCGTCCATGCGGCGCGGGCGCGAGACCTCCAACGCCCTCTTCGGCAACTCGGCCAGCGTGCTGGTCGGGGATTTTCTGTATTCGCGCGCGTTTCAGATGATGGTGTCCGTGGGGAGCCTGCCCATCCTCGACATCCTGGCCGATGCCACCAATATCATCGCCGAAGGTGAAGTGTTGCAATTGCTCAATATGCACGACCCGGACGTCGATGAGCAGCGTTACCTGCAGGTCATACGCTTCAAAACCGCGAAGCTGTTCGAGGCCGCCGCCCGTCTCGGCGCCGTGCTCGCCCAAGCCGATGCAAACATGCAGGAAGAGATGGCTCTGGCTGGACGCAGCTTCGGTACCGCTTTCCAGTTGATTGACGATCTGCTCGATTACAGCGGCAACTCCGCAGAACTCGGCAAGAACATCGGCGATGACCTGCGCGAAGGCAAACCCACCTTGCCGCTCATCATCGCCATGCGCCAGGGCACGGCGACGCAGCGCACTCTGGTCGAAAACGCCATCCGTCAGGGCGATGCCTCCGCACTCGACGATGTGATGGAGATCGTGCATGCCAGCGGCGCCATGCAGGCCGTGCGCAAGGCCGCTCAGGACGAGATCCGCATTGCCGAACGCGCGCTTTCCCCGCTGGCGCCCAGCCCCGCGCGGCAGGCTCTGCTAGACTTATGCACTTACTCTTTGGGACGCACGGTCTGACTCGACTCGCTCGCACGGCAGGATTTGAGCAACGAGAGGAGACAAATTGCGTGCAACGCTGAAGAATCGGGGTGTAGCTTAGCCTGGTAGAGCGCTACGTTCGGGACGTAGAGGCCGGAGGTTCGAATCCTCTCACCCCGACCAGAATTTTCTGGTCGGAATTTTCAAGCCAACACGGCCGCCATCATTTCACGTTGGCGGCCGTTTTTTCATGCGTCCCGCATGCTTCAAGATCTTTGTTGTCGTGTCGTTCCTTAAACTGTGGATTTTTCACGCCACTTCGATGCGCCAAGTCGTGCACAGCATTTACAAAACATGCTGGCGGAACGCATCATGGAAGGCCTAATCCTTGCAGCACCATGTCCGCCACGTTGATCGCCGCGTCCGCTTCGCCGCCATCCAAGACCTTGCCTGGTCTGGCGCATGCCTTGGTTCAAGCCGAACTGCTGCCGCGCACCCTGGTTGAACAGATCCACCAGCGCAGCCAGGAATCACGCGCCAGTTTCATTGCCACGCTGATCGGCAGCGGGTCGATGAACGCGTCCGATCTGGCGCACTGGGTCAGCAAGTCGTTCTCGCTGCCGCTGCTCGACCTGGATGCCTACGACCCGACCCGCCTGGCAGCGGGGGCCATCGATTCGAAGATCATTCAGAGCTACAAGGTTCTGCCGCTGCTCAGGCGCGGCAACCGTCTGGTGGTCGCCACGGCCGACCCCGCCGATCACGAGGCCGAAGACAAGATCAAGTTTCAGTCGCAGGCGCAGGTCGAGCTGGTCGTCGTCGAATACGACAAGCTCACGCGCCTCATCGACCAGGCAGGACAGTCGGCCAACAGCCAGATTTCTGCGCTGGTCGGCGAGGATTTCGATCTGGGCGACCTCGGCGATGACAGCGAAGCCGCGGAATCGAAAGAATCCAACGCCGAGGTCGACGACGCGCCGGTGGTGCGTTTTTTGCAAAAAATGCTGGTCGATGCGATCAATATGCGCGCTTCGGACCTGCATTTCGAGCCATTCGAGCATTTTTACCGCATCCGCTTCCGCGTGGATGGCGAGTTGCGCGAAATCGCCCAGCCTCCGGCTTCGATCAAGGAAAAACTCGCCTCCCGCATCAAGGTGATTTCCAAGCTCGACATCGCCGAACGCCGAGTGCCGCAAGACGGGCGCATGAAACTGCGGATCAGCCCGGAAAAGTCCATCGACTTTCGCGTCAGCACCTTGCCGACGCTGTACGGCGAGAAGATCGTGATGCGCATTCTCGATTCCTCCGCCGCCAAACTCGGCATCGACGCGCTGGGCTACGAGCCCGAAGAGCGGGAAAAGCTCATCCGCGCCATTCATCGACCCTACGGCATGATTCTGGTGACCGGACCTACGGGCAGCGGCAAGACCGTGTCGCTCTACACCTGCCTGAATCTGCTCAATCAGCCCGGCGTCAACATTTCCACCGCCGAAGACCCGGCGGAAATCAACCTGCCGGGAGTCAATCAGGTCAATGTCAACGAAAAGGCCGGGCTGACCTTCGCCAACGCGCTGCGCGCCTTTCTGCGGCAAGACCCGGACATCATCATGGTCGGCGAGGTCCGCGATCTCGAAACCGCCGACATTGCGATCAAGGCGGCGCAAACCGGCCACCTGGTGCTCTCCACGGTGCATACCAACGATGCGCCCACCACGCTGACGCGATTGATGAACATGGGCGTACCCGCTTTCAACATCGCTTCCAGCGTCATCCTCATCACCGCGCAGCGTCTGGCGCGCAAGCTCTGCACGCAATGCAAGACACCCGTCGATCTGCCGGCGGAAACGCTGCTCGAAGCCGGCTTCAAGGAAGAAGACCTCGACGGCAGTTGGAAACCCTACAAGGCCGGAAAATGCAACGCCTGCGGCGGCACCGGCTACAAGGGCCGCGTCGGCATTTATCAGGTCATGCCGATTTCCGAGGAAATACAACGCATCATCCTTAACCACGGCACAGCCATGGACATCGCGGAACAGGCGCGCAAGGAAGGCGTGCGCACGCTGCGGGAGTCCGGTCTGATCAAGGTGAAGCAGGGAGTCACCTCCCTGGAAGAAATCATCGCCGTGACCAACGAGTAAAACGGGGGAAGCACCATGGCAACAGCAGCAGCACGAACGGCGAAGGAAGCGCTATTCGAATGGGAAGGCAAGGACCGGCAGGGCAAACTCCAGCGCGGTGAACTGCGTGCGGGCAGCGAAGCCATCGTCTCCGCATCGCTGCGGCGCCAGGGCATTCTGGTCACCAAGGTGAAAAAGCGCCGACTGACCGGCGGCAAGGCGATCAAGGCCAAGGACATCTCCACCTTCACACGGCAGATGTCGACCATGATCAAGGCCGGCGTGCCGCTGCTGCAGTCGTTCGACATCGTGGCGCGCGGCCACCCCAACGCCAATATGGCCCGCCTCATCATGGACATCCGCGGCGATGTGGAAACCGGCACCAGCCTGTCCAACGCCTTTCGCAAACATCCCAAATACTTCGACGCGCTGTATTGCAATCTGGTCGAGGCGGGCGAGACGGCCGGTATGCTCGAACTGGTGCTCGACCGCCTGGCCACCTATCAGGAAAAGTCGCTGGCCATTCGCAGCAAGATCAAGAGCGCGCTCACCTACCCGATCGCGGTGATGGTCGTGGCCTTCGTGGTGGTGTCGATCATCATGCTGTTCGTCGTGCCGGTGTTCACCGAGGTGTTCTCTCAGTTCGGCGCCAGCCTGCCCGCCCCCACACTGATGGTGGTGGCGATTTCCAATTTTTTCGTGCATTACTGGTACATCCTGTTCGGCACCATTTTCCTCGGCGGCTATTTCTTCCTGCAGTCGTGGAAAAAATCGGTCAGGATGCAGGAAGCCATGGACCGGCTATTGCTGCGCGTGCCGGTGTTCGGCAAACTGGTGCGCCTGGGCGCGCTGGCCCGCTGGACCCGCACACTCTCCACCATGTTCGGCGCTGGGGTGCCACTGGTCGAGGCGCTCGACGCCGTCGGCGGCGCGTCCGGCAATATCGTCTACCTGCGCGCCACCGAGAAGATTCAGCAGGATGTGTCCACCGGCACCAGCCTGACCACCTCCATGCAGACGCAGGGCGTGTTTCCGCCGCTGGTCATCCAACTCACCTCCATCGGTGAAGAGTCGGGTTCGCTCGATTCGATGTTGAGCAAGGCGGCCGACATTTACGAGGCCGAGGTGGACGAACTGGTGAAAAACCTCTCTGCCCTGCTGGAGCCGATGATCATCGTCTTCCTCGGCGTGATCATCGGTGGCCTCGTGGTGGCGATGTACCTGCCGATTTTCAACCTCGGCAAGGTGGTGGGCTGATGCCCGATTTCGGCGCGCTGCCGTTGAGCTTCTGGGTGCTTGCCGCCGGGCTGTTCGGCCTGGCGGTGGGCAGCTTTCTCAACGTGGTCATCTACCGACTGCCGGTGATGATGGAGCGGCAGTGGCAGGCCGACGCCCACGCCACGCTCCATCCCGAGGCGCCATCCGCGCCTGCCGAGCGCTTCGATCTGATCGCGCCGCGCTCGCGCTGCCCGGCCTGCGGCCATCAAATCCGGTGGTGGGAGAACATTCCGTTGCTCAGCTATCTGTTGCTGCGCGGACGTTGCTCGGCCTGCCACTCATTGATTTCGCCGCGCTACCCGCTGGTCGAACTGAGCACGGCCCTGCTGAGCGCTGCGGTGGTCGCGCGCTGGGGGGCGAGCTGGGACAGCCTGGCCTATATCGTCCTGCTCTGGGCGCTCATCACCCTGGCCTTGATCGATTTCGACACCACCCTGCTGCCCGACAGCATCACCCTGCCCCTGCTCTGGCTCGGGCTGCTCTGGCATGCTGCGCTGCACCCGCAGCAGCTTTCCGGCGCGGTGTGGGGAGCGGTTGTCGGCTATTGCGCGCTTTGGACGGTCTATCAAGGCTTCAAGCTGTTGACCGGCAAGGAAGGCATGGGCTTTGGCGACTTCAAGCTGCTGGCTGCCCTCGGTGCCTGGTTTGGCGTCGCCGCGCTGCTGCCCATCATTCTGCTGTCGAGCGTTTGCGGCGCGGTCATCGGTATCGCCTTGCAGTGGCTCAAGCTGACGGAACGCGGCCACCCGATTCCCTTCGGGCCGTTTCTTGCCGCCGCCGGTATTTTGTTGCTGCTGATCGGGCCGGACACCCTGGTGGCGCTGGTGCTGCCCGCCTCCGGGGCATGAGCGCTCCGCACGGCCGCTCCGAAGGAGCGCTCAACTCCCTTGGGGAGTCGAGCGTAGCGAGGAGGGTAGTCCAGTGAGCGCCCCCAGGTCCGGGCTGCGCCCAGCCCGCCCCCCGTGGGGGTCAAGGAAACTTGGGGCGGCCCGGCGTTTTCTTGAGAGCGCCCCCAGACCTGCCGCATTCGCGTCAGGCCCCCCGAGGGGGTCAAGAAAACTTGGGGCGGCCCGGCGTTTTCTTGAGAGCCCGGCGACCCGCCTGCGCATTGGCCTGACAGGTGGCATCGGCTCGGGCAAGTCGGCGGCAGCCCATCGGTTTGCGGTGCTGGGCGCGGCCATCATCGATGCCGATGTGATCGCCCACCAGATCACCGCCGCCGGGGGCTCGGCCATGCCTGCGCTCATCGAGGCCTTTGGCCATCAGATCTGCGACGCCAATGGCGCACTTGATCGCGCCGCCATGCGCCAGCGTGTATTCGGCGACCCGCAGGCACGCGCCCGGCTCGAATCCATCCTGCATCCGCGCATCGGCGCGGTCATGCGCGAAGCCGCCTGCGAGCAGGAAGGCGCTTACCTCGTCTTCGTCGTGCCGCTGCTGGTCGAGCATCTGTCGCGCTGGCGGCCGCAGATCGACCGCCTCTGCGTGGTCGATTGCCCCGTCGACGTGCAGGTCGCGCGGGTGCAGGCGCGCTCCGGCCTGGATGTGCCGACGATCCATGCGATCCTTGCGGCCCAGGCCACGCGCGCGCAGCGTCTGGCGGTGGCCGACGATGTGATCGACAACAGCGGCGACCTGCAGGATTTGACGCGACAGGTCGACGCGCTGCACGCGAAGTATCTGCGGCTTGCGAACAAAAATTGAGTTCGAGAGTCACTTGCAGGACAATGCGGACAGCCGCTGCTTCCCCCGCCAACGACAAACCCCTCTGTGCCGCGCATGGTTGAACCATGCCGACTCCCGACTGGATCGGCCCGTGATTCTGTACGAATACCCCCTGCACGAACGTGTGCGCACCCTGCTCAGGCTGGAACACCTGTTCCGCCGGGCCGATGTGATGCAGCAGAGCGCCCTGCCGGAGCATCACCATTTCGCCTTGATCACCCTGTTCGAGCTCATGGACGTTGCCACCCGGCAGGATCTCAAGTCGGAAATCCTCAAGGAACTCGAACGCCAGCGGCAGACCTTCATCGCGTACCGGGGCAACCCCGCAGTGGCCGAATCGGTGCTCGATGCCGTGCTCGGTGAACTCGATCAGGCCTACCAGTCGCTCAGCCAGCAGCAGGGCCGCGTCGCCCAGAGCCTGCAGGACAATGAATGGCTGATGGCGATCCGCAGCCGCGCCGGCATTCCCGGCGGCACCTGCGAGTTCGACCTGCCTGCGTATTACGCCTGGCAGCACCTGCCGCAGCAACAGCGCCAAACCGACCTGGCGCGCTGGCTGCAGGAGTTTGGGCCGTTGGCCAGCAGTGTGGAACTTCTGCTGCGCCTGCTGCGCGACGCCGGCAGTACGCGCAAGCTCCAGGCCGTGGGCGGCGCCTACCAGCAGCAACTCGTCGGCAAGACCTATCAACTGCTGCGCCTTCGCATCGACGGCGCTCTGGGCCTGGTGCCCGAAATCACGGGACACCGCCTCATGGTGTCGGTACGTTTCATGCGGCCCGACGCCGAGTGGCATATGACGCCCAGCACGGATGAAGTGCCCTTCGACATGACCCTTTGCCCTTGAAAATCATTCTTGAAACCGTCATGCACCCGCAACCCCCCTCCCGCTCAAGGCCCAAGGTAAGGTGTCCGCAATGCGGCACGCTCACGGTTTACGGCCCGAGCAATCCCTGGCGGCCTTTTTGCAGCGAGCGCTGCAAGTCCATCGACTTCGGCGCCTGGGCCAGCGAGAACTATCGCGTGCAGGCCAAACCCGATGCCGCGGATATTGACGCGCTGGAACAAGAGCTCGAACGCAACCGGCAGAACCGCAGCCAGCCACACTGAGCGTCCCTAGCCTGTCGGGCTTGGGGCGCGGAAAGCGAAAAAGGGCGATGTGGTTGCACTGTGGCGGCGAATTTGCAGCCCGCGATCCTCAAGCCCGACAGACTCCCAGCCCTGTCCCGCGCTCAGCCCTGTTCCTGCGCCAGCCACTGCAGCACCGGCAAAGCGCCGGGCAGCACCGGGCTGAGCGTGACCGGCAGCGTCTGCCACGACAGTTGCTGGCCCTCGCGGCCCTGCGGTTCGCCTTCCCAGGCGGTGATACAGCAAAACTGCAAATCGACCAGGGCATGGGGATAGTCCATGCGCAGACTGCGCCAGAACCGGGCCTCACGCACACGCACCCCGAGTTCTTCTTCAAACTCCCGAGCCAGCGCGTCCAGCAGCGATTCGCCGACTTCCAGCTTGCCCCCTGGAAACTCCCAGTAACCGGCATAGGGCTTGCCTTGCGGGCGCGAAGCCATGAGGAAGGCGCCGTCGGCGCGCAACAGCAGCCCGACTGCCACGGCGATGGGTTCTCGCTGCGCCTTCTGACTGTCGGTCACTTGCCGCAGCGCCCCGCCCAGTCGCGGGCGAACTGCCAGGCCACACGGCCCGAGCGCGAGCCGCGTTCCAGCGCCCAGACCAGCGACTCCTGCAGCGCCTTATCCATTTGTTTGCTGCTCACGCCGAAGGTGCGCAGCCAATGCGCGGCGATGCGCAGATACTCGTCCTGGCTGTAGGGATAGAAGCTCACCCACAGCCCGAAACGCTCGGACAGCGAAATTTTTTCTTCGACCACCTCCCCCGGATGGATCTCGCCATTTTCCAGATGCTTGTAGCTCAGGTTTTCCTGCAGGTATTCGGGCATCAGATGGCGGCGGTTTGAAGTGGCGTAGATCAGCACGTTGTCGGAGGTGGCGCTGATCGAGCCGTCGAGCACCGATTTGAGCGCCTTGTAGCCCGGCTCGCCTTCCTCGAACGACAGGTCGTCGCTGAACACGATGAAGCGCTCGGGCCTGGCTGCGAGCAGATCGGTGAGTTCCGGCAGATCGACCAGATCGGCCTTGTCGACCTCGACCAGGCGCAGCCCCTGACGGGCGAACTGGTTCAGGCTGGCCTTCACCAGCGACGACTTGCCCGTGCCGCGCGAGCCGGTGATGAGCACATTGTTGGCCGGCTTGCCCTGCACGAACTGGCGGGTGTTGCGCTCGACCTTGCGGCGTTGCTCGTCGATGCCGATCAGGTCGTCGTAAGTGATGGGCGAGAGTTTGTGCACCGGCGCCAGTTGCTTGCGCCCGCCCCTGCCGACCCAGCGGAACGCGACCGATGCCTGCCAGTCCGGTTCGGCCAGGGGGTCGGGCAGCAGCGTCTCCAGGCGGTCGATCAGGCCGTGGGCGCGTTGAAACAGCGCGGCAAGCTGGGCGTTCAGATCGACGGAAATGGCCGCATGCACAGCACCCTCTCCAACGCGGGCTTGGGCAGAGGCCGCCTTACTGCGGGTTCCAGATGGATTCGGCATGGGTTTCAGGAGCGGTAATCGGCGTTGATCGATACATAGTCGTGCGACAGGTCGCAGGTCCAGACCGTCGCCGCGGCCGCCCCACGGCCCAGCGCGATGCGCACGGCGATCTCGGCCTGTTTCATCACGCGCTGGCCCTCTTCCTCGCGGTAAGCGGGGTGGCGTCCGCCGCGTGTGGCCACGTGCACATCGTCAAGGTAGAGATCGACGCGGTTGACATCGAGATCGTTCACCCCGGCATAGCCCACTGCCGCCAGAATGCGGCCCAGATTGGGGTCGCTGGCGAAGAACGCGGTTTTCACCAAAGGCGAATGCGCCACGGCATAGGCGACCTGACGCGCTTCATCCCGGCTGCGCGCGCCTTCGACCCGCACGCTGATGAACTTGGTGGCGCCTTCGCCGTCGCGCACGATGGCCTGGGCGAGTTGCTGCGCCAGCGCGGTGAGCGCGGCCTGCAGCGCCTTGGCCTGCTCGCTGTCGGTGCGGGTGATCGGCGCCAGCCGGGTCTTGCCCGTGGCGATGACGATGAAGGAATCGTTGGTCGAGGTGTCGCCGTCGATGGTGATGCTGTTGAACGATTCGTCCGCGGCGGCGCGGGTGAGCTGCTGCAGCACCTCGGGGCTGACTGCGCAATCTGTGGCGATGAAGCCGAGCATCGTCGCCATATTCGGGCGGATCATGCCCGCGCCCTTGCTGATGCCGCTCAGCGTCACGGTCACGCCATCGATCACCACCTGGGCGCTCGCGGCCTTGGGCAGGGTGTCGGTGGTCATGATGGCCTGCGCCGCATCGAACCAGCCTTTGCTGCGCGCTGCTGCAATCGCCGCAGGCAGGCCGGCCAGCAGCCGCTCCATCGGCAGGGGTTCGAGGATCACGCCGGTGGAAAACGGCAGCACCTGCCCGGGCTGCACGCCCAGCAAGCCGGCGAGTTCGACGCAGGTCTGGCGCGCGTCGGCCAGTCCCTGCGCGCCGGTTCCGGCGTTGGCGCAGCCGGTGTTGATGACCAGCGCGCGCACGTCCAACCCTTGGGTACTTTGCAGGTGCTCGCGGCAAACCTGCACCGGCGCGGCGCAGAAGCGGTTTTGCGTGAACACCCCGGCCACGCTGGCGCCGGGGGCGATCTGGATCACGGTGAGATCCTTGTGCCCGGGCTTGCGGATCTGCGCCTCGGCGACGCCCAGCAGAACGCCTTCCACGGCGTGCAGACTGCCTGGATCGGGGACTTGAAGATTTACCGCCATATCAGACTCTCCAAAATGTGACGCCATCCGCGGCAGGGCCAACCGCCCCGCACCAGACACTCAGCTCAGCTTGCCGTGGCAATGCTTGTACTTCTTGCCGCTGCCGCAGGGGCAGGGGTCGTTGCGGCCGACCTTGGGATAGGGGTTCTCCGGGGGCTTGGCCGCGCTCGCCACGGCCATGCCGGCAAGCGCCGCCTCGGTGCTGTCGAGCACCGAAATGCCCGGTCCCGCATCGGCGTGCTGGAAATTGACCTGGATGCGCTGCGCCCGCTGCTCCATGTTGTCCGCAGCCTGCTCGGCCTGCTCGGGGCTCTGCACCTGCACGGTCATCAGCACGCGGGTGACCTCGGTCTTCACCGCATCGAGCATCATGCCGAACAGCTCGAACGCCTCGCGCTTGTACTCCTGCTTGGGTTGCTTTTGCGCGTAGCCGCGCAGGTGGATGCCCTGGCGCAGATGATCGAGCGCCGACAGGTGCTCGCGCCACTGCTGGTCCAGCGTCTGCAGCAGCACCACGCGCTCGAACTGGGCGAAGTTGTCGCGTCCGACCAGTTCGACCTTGGCGGCGTAGGCGGCGTCGGCGGCTTCGAGCACGCGCTTGAGCACGTCCTCGTCGGTCATGTTCTCGTCGGACTCCAGCCAGTCCTTGAGCGGCAGGTCGATCTGCCATTCATCGCGCAGCACCTGCTCCAGCCCGGGAATGTCCCACTGCTCTTCCATGCTCTGCTCGGGCACATAGGTACGCACCAGATCGGTGAACGCGCCTTGCCGCAAAGCCATGATCTGCTCGCCGACCTCTTTGGAATCGAGCAACTCGTTGCGCTGGGCGTAGATGATCTTGCGCTGCTCGTTGGCCACGTCGTCGTATTCGAGCAACTGCTTGCGAATGTCGAAGTTGCGCGCTTCGACCTTGCGCTGCGCGCTCTCGATCGAGCGCGTGACCATGCCCGCCTCGATGGCCTCGCCCTCGGGCATTTTCAGGCGCTCCATGATGGCCTTGACGCGGTCGCCGGCGAAAATGCGCATCAGCGCGTCGTCGAGCGAGAGATAGAACCGCGTCGAACCCGGATCGCCCTGGCGGCCGCTGCGCCCGCGCAACTGGTTGTCGATGCGGCGGCTTTCATGGCGCTCGGTACCGATGATGTGCAGGCCGCCCGCGGCGATCACCTGGTCGTGCAGCGACTGCCACTCACTCTTGAGAGTGTGAACCCTGGCGGCCTTTTCCTCGTCCGAAAGATTGGGGTCGGCCTCGATGATCTCGCACTGCTTTTCCACATTGCCGCCAAGGACGATGTCGGTGCCCCGACCCGCCATATTGGTGGCGATGGTGATCATGCCCGGCCGACCGGCCTGCGCGACGATTTCCGCCTCGCGCGCATGCTGCTTGGCGTTGAGCACCTGGTGCGGCAGCTTTTTCTGCTGCAGCAGCATCGAGAGCTTTTCGCTGCTTTCGATCGAGGTCGTGCCCACCAGCACGGGCTGACCCCGCTCGAAGCAATCGCGGATGTCTTCCACCACGGCGAGATCGCGCTCGTGCGCGGTCTTGTAGACCTTGTCCTGCAAATCCTTGCGGCGGATCGGCTTGTTGGTCGGGATGACCACGGTCTCGAGCTTGTAGATTTCCTGAAACTCGAAGGCCTCGGTGTCGGCCGTGCCGGTCATGCCGCCGAGCTTGGCGTACATGCGGAAGTAGTTCTGGAAGGTGATCGAGGCCAGCGTCTGGTTCTCGCTCTGGATGTCCACGCCTTCCTTGGCTTCCACCGCCTGATGCAGCCCGTCGGACCAGCGGCGGCCCGCCATGATGCGGCCGGTGAATTCGTCGACGATGATGACCTCGCCGTTCTGCACCACATAGTGCTGGTCGCGGTGGTAGAGATGATGCGCGCGCAGCGCCGCGTACACATGGTGCATCAGCGCAATATTGGCCGCGTCGTACAGCGTGGTGCCCGGAGGAATCAGTCCCATTTCGGTGAGGATGGCCTCGGCCTTCTCGTGGCCCGACTCGGTGAGGAAGACCTGATGCGCCTTCTCATCGACGGTGAAATCGCCGGGTTTTTCCACACCCTTGCCGGTGATCGGGTCTTCTTCGCCGATCTGGCGCTGAAGCCGCGGCACGATGACGTTGATCTTCTTGTACAGCTCGGTATTGTCGTCGGCCTGGCCCGAGATGATCAGCGGTGTACGCGCCTCGTCGATCAGGATGGAATCGACCTCGTCGATCAGCGCATAGTTCAAGCCGCGCTGCACCCGCTCGTTCGGCTCGTACACCATGTTGTCGCGCAGGTAGTCGAAACCATACTCGTTGTTGGTGCCGTAGGTCACGTCGGCGGCGTAGGCGGCCTGCTTCTCCGGCTTGGTCATATTGGGCAGGTTGATGCCCACGGTCAGCCCCAGGAAGTTGTACAGGCGGCTCATCCACTCGGCGTCGCGCCGGGCCAGGTAGTCGTTCACCGTGACCACATGCACGCCCTTGCCCGATAGCGCGTTGAGGTAAACCGGCAACGTGCCCACCAGGGTCTTGCCCTCGCCGGTGCGCATTTCCGCGATCTTGCCCTGGTGCAGCGCGATGCCGCCGATCATCTGCACATCGAAGTGACGCATTTTCAGCGCCCGCTTGCCCCCTTCGCGCACCACGGCGAAGGCTTCGGGCAGCAGATCGTCGAGACTGCGGCCATTCGCCACCTGCTGACGAAACTCGGCGGTCTTGGCCCTGAGTTCGTCGTCGCCGAGTTTTTCGAATTGCGCCTCCAGGGCGTTGATGCGCTCGACCACGCGCCGGTACTGGCGCAACAGACGTTCATTGCGGCTGCCGAACAGACTGGTGAGGAATTTGACTGGCATGGGAGGGCGGACTCCAGGCCCGCTGTCTTGGGTGTGTCTGATGGGAACGCCGCCGCAGCACAGATGTCTGCGCGGCTTGCCCGGAATTTTTCATTGTATGCGTGGGTTTTTACGGCATCTGTGCTGGCACAATGAGGCTGGCCATGCTCCTTCCCACCCGTTTCCCTCTCGTTCATGTCCCGCCGCCGTTCTCCATCCTCCGCTGCGCTCCTGCAACAAGGAGCCCGATCGTTATCGGCCTGGGCGCAGCTCACGCCGCCGATTGCAGTGCTGCGCGATGCCGCGCTGCAGTCGCAGCGCATGTGGGACGCGGCGCAGCAGACACTCCCAGCGGCACTGGCCGGCGGTGTGCAGCCGGGGCGCTGGCATGAGGGCATCTGGAGCCTGACGGCCAGTTCGAGCGCGGTGGCCGCCAAGCTCAGTCAGTTCAAGCCCACGCTGCTGCGCCATCTGCAAGAAAGCGGCTTCGCGCTGCGCGACATTCGCATCCGGGTGCAGCCGCGCGGAGAACGTCAGGTGCAGGCGGCGCCGCTGCCAACCCAGCCGCCCTCATGCCCCGACGCGGTCAAGGCCAGACTGCGTCAACTGCAGAAGCACGCCGTTTGAACGCCATCAGAAGGCGAAGGTGGGAACGGCGCGAAACCCCGCCGGGGCGCGCTCGGCATCGTCGAAACTCACGATCTCGTAACGGGATTCGTCGGCAAAGAGTTCGCGCAGCAGCAGATTGTTGACCGCGTGACCGCTGCGAAATGCGCTGTACGCGCCGATCAGCGCCTTGCCCGCCACATACAGATCGCCGATGGCGTCCAGCGTCTTGTGCTTGACGAACTCATCGTCGAAGCGCAGGCCTTCCTGATTGAGCACGCGGTACTCGTCCATGACGATGGCGTTTTCCATGCTGCCGCCCAGCGCCAGACCGTTGCTGCGCAGCGTTTCGACATCGCGCATGAAGCCGAAGGTGCGGGCGCGGGCGATGTCTTTCACATACGAGTCGCGCCCCAGGTCGAACACGGTGGACTGCGCCGTCTGATCTACCGCGGGGTGACCGAAATCGATGGCAAAACTCAGCTTGAAGCCGTCGTACGGTTCCAGCCGCGCCCATTTCTCGTCGTTCCCCTGTCCCAAGCGCAACTCGACCGGCTTTTTCACGCGGATGAACTTTTTTGGGGCGTTTTGCAGCGCGATACCCGCCGATTGCAATAAATAGACGAAGGATGAAGCCGAACCGTCGAGAATGGGGATTTCCTCGGCGGTGACGTCGATATACAGGTTGTCGATGCCCAGACCCGAGCACGCCGACAGCAGATGCTCGACGGTGTGGATCTTCACATCGCCGCGTCCCAGCGTGGTCGCCATGCGCGTATCGACCACGGCAAACGGACTCAGCGGAATTTCGACCGGCTCGCTCAGATCGGTGCGGGTGAACACGATGCCCGTATCGGGCGGGGCCGGGCGCAGGGTGAGTTCCACCCGCTCGCTGCTGTGCAGGCCGACGCCGACCGCGCGGTTGACGGATTGGATGGTGCGTTGTGCCAACATGATAAAAAATTATTGGATCTTATTTATTGATTGCGAGATTTTATGCATTCTAGACGGTCTCTCAAGAAAACGCCGGGCCGCCCCAAGTTTTCTTGACCCCCTCGGGGGGCCTGACGCGAACGCGGCAGGTCTGGGGGCGCTCTCCAGACCCTGCAGCCACCCCGGCGAAGAACGCGCAGCGAGCGCCCCGACAGGGAGGTGATCTGTCAGGGCGCTGCGGCGCGCCGTTTCAGGCGCAGCGGCGACAGCGCCACGCGGAGTCGGGTCACTCCGTTGGAGACGGACGGGCGCTGCGGTGCGGCCCAAGCCGCCACAGGGCAACGCCGCGTCCCGTTACCAGGCGCGTTCTTATGAAAAAACTCAGTCGGCCTGCTTGCGCAGAAAGGCCGGAATTTCCATTTCCTCCATGCCGCTTTGCATCAGCGCGTTCACATGCGCCGATGGTGCGCCGCGGCCGCTGCGCCAGATCGCCGGAATCTGCTGCGCATCCGCACCCGCGCGGGCGCCGTAGCCCTGCCCCATCAGCGGCAGGTTGTCGGTGCCGGTGCGGATGACGGTGAGCTCCGGCGCAGCCTTCTCCACTTTGCCGCTCAGTCCCGTGGCCAGCACGGTGACGCGCAGCGAATCGCCCATGGCCGGGTCGTTGACCGTGCCGAAGATGATGTTGGCCTCGGGCGAGGCATAGGCGCGGATGGCGTTCATCGCTTCGCGCGTCTCGCCCAGGCGCAGCGAGTCGTCGGCGGTGATGTTGACCAGCACGCCCTTGGCGCCCGACAGGTCGACGCCGTCGAGCAGCGGGCAGACCACCGCCTGCTCGGCCGCCAGCCGGGCGCGGTCGGGGCCGCTGGCCACCGCGGTGCCCATCATCGCCTTGCCCGGCTCGCCCATCACGCTCTTGACGTCCTCGAAGTCGGCGTTGATCAGGCCCGGCACATTGATGATCTCGGCAATGCCGCCGGTGGCGTTCTTCAGCACGTCATTGGCCTTGGCGAACGCCTCCTTCTGGCTGATGTCGTCTCCGTAGACCTCCAGCAGCTTTTCATTGAGCACGACGATGAGCGAATCGACGTTGGCCTCCAGCTCGGCCAGGCCCTGCTCGGCGTTGGCCATGCGCTTGGAGCCCTCGAAATCGAACGGGCGCGTGACCACGGCCACCGTGAGGATGCCCATTTCGCGGGCAATCTTGGCGATCACCGGCGCCGCCCCCGTGCCCGTGCCGCCGCCCATGCCGGCCGTGATGAACAGCATGTGCGCGCCTTCGAGCGCGTCGCGGATCTGGCCGCGCGCCTGGTCCGCCGCCTCGCGGCCGACCACGGGCTTGCCGCCCGCGCCCAGCCCGGTCTTGCCCAGTTGCAGGAACTGGTGCGCGCTCGAGCGCTTGAGCGCCTGCGCGTCGGTGTTGGCGCAGATGAACTCGACTCCGCGCACGTTCGATGCGATCATGTGTTCGACGGCGTTGCCGCCGCCACCGCCAACACCGATGACCTTGATGTTGGTTCCCAGGTTGAACGCGCCGTCGGCAGCGTCCTCGATCATTTCAAAAGCCATTTCACACCTCCGTTAAAAATCGGGCGGCGCACCCTACGCCCCCCGCACACCCCTTGCACAGAGCCAGCCGGACCCTCCGGCTGGCTCTGTGCAAGGCATTAAAAATTCCCTGCAAACCACTCGCGCAAACGACTCAGCGAGCCCTTGACCGTGCTGCTCTTTTGCGCGATGCGCGCGCCGCGCTGGCGCTGGTGCAGCGCCTCGGCCAGCAGTCCCATGACCGTGGCCATGCGCGGATTGCGCACCATGTCGGCCAGCGGGCCGCTGTAACTCGGCGCGCCCACGCGCACCGGCTTGAGAAAGATGTCTTCCGCCAGCTCGACCATGCCCGGCATCTGCGCCGAACCGCCGCACAGCACCACGCCGGAAGACAGCACGTCCTCGAAGTGCGAATCGCGAATGACCTGCTGCGCCAGCGCGAAGATTTCCTCGGCGCGCGGCTCGATCACGCTGGCGAGCACCTGGCGCGACAACATGCGCGGGCCGCGATCGCCCAGCCCGGGCACTTCCAGCGTCTCTTCTGGGTTGGCGAGCACCTGCTTGGCGATGCCATGCTCGATCTTGATGTCCTCTGCGTCGCGCGTCGGCGTGCGCAGCGCCATGGCGATGTCGCTGGTGATGAGTTCGCCTGCCACGGGGATGATGGCGGTATGGCGGATCGCGCCGCCGGTGTAGATGGCGATGTCGGTCACTCCGGCGCCGATGTCCACCACGGCCACGCCGAGATCCTTCTCGTCCTCGGTCAGCACGGCGTGGCTCGAAGCCAGCGGATGCAGCACCAGTTGCTCGACCTCCAGGCCGCAGCGGCGCACGCACTTGATGACGTTCTCCGCCGCGGTCTGCGCTCCCGTCACGATGTGGACGTTGACCTCGAGACGGATGCCACTCATCCCGACCGGCTCCCTGACCTCCTGGCCGTCGATGATGAATTCCTGCGGCTCGACCAGCAGCAGCCGCTGATCGGCCGGGATGTTCACCGCCTTGGCGGTCTCGATCACGCGGACGACGTCGGCCCGGGTGACCTCGCGGTCCTTGATTGCCACCATGCCGTGCGAGTTCTGGCCGCGGATGTGGCTGCCGGTGATTCCGGTGACGACGTGGGTGATCTTGCAGTCGGCCATCAGCTCGGCTTCCTTGAGCGCTGCCTGGATCGACTGCACCGTCGCCTCGATGTCGACCACCACCCCGCGGCGCATGCCCGCGGTCGGCGCCTGGCCCATGCCGACGATCTTGAAACCTGCCGCCGGGTTGTCACGGTCGGCGAGCATCTCGGCCACCACGACCAGCACCTTCGAGGTGCCGATGTCCAGCGCCACCACCAGATCCTTGTAGTCCTTGGCCATGTCAGTCCTTCCTCCCCGCGGGTTGCGATGTCGTCGTCTTGTCCGTCGTCTGGTTCATGCCCGGCAGATCCACGCCCTGCAGATGCACGGCGAAACCGTTGGGGTAGCGCAGATCGGCGCTGTCGATGGCGCGCCCATAACGGGCTTCGAGTTGCGGCTTCAGGGTCAGGAACTGTTTGAGGCGGGTCTGGGTGGCCGCGCTGTCCGGGGCGCTGCCCAGATCGATGCGCAGACCCGAGCGGGTCTGCAGCGTCCAGTTGCCGCCGCCGCCCTGCGTCAGCGCAGCGATCGTCAGGTGGAACTCCTGCAGCGACGGCTGCAGCGTCTGGCTCATCTGCAACACCTGCGCGCTCGTTCCCGCCGGGCCGCCGAACTGAGGCAGGCCCAGTCCCTGGATTTCTCCCAGATTGGCGGTGAACGCCTGGCCCTGAGCGTTGACCAGTTGCGGCGCGCTGCCGGGTTGGTGCCAGATGGCGACCGGCTGCTGCGCCTGCAGCGTGACCGCCAATTGCATCGGCCACAGCCGCTGCACCACGGCGGAACGCACCCAGGGCAGGCTCTCGAACACCCGCTGCGCCTGCGCGAGGTTGATGGTGAGAAAGTTGCCCTGCAACTGCGGCAGGGCCTCGGCACGCACCGTCACCGGGCTGATGCGCTGCAGATCGCCCTGAAGCCGTACCGCGCGGATGTCCCACCAGCCGCGCTGCATCAGCCAGTGCGCAACAACGAACACGCAGCCGAGCGCCACCAGCCGGAACAGCGCACGAGATGTGCCCTGCATCAGGCGGATGTCGAGCGGAAGTTCGCGCGGGGCGTAGCTGCTCATCGGCCCACACCCACATGAGGTTGATCGAGCGCCGCCATGCTGAGAATGAGCAGACAAAGGTCGGCATATTCCAGCCCCGCCACGCGCGCGGCCATGGGCACCAGCGAATGGCTGGTCATGCCGGGCGAGGTGTTGATCTCCAGCAGCAAGGGCTGGCGGTCAGTCGCGCGGATCATGACGTCGGCCCGCGCCCAGCCGCGGCAGCCCAGGGCGCGATAGCTGCACAGCACCAGGTCCTGGATGCGCGCCTCTTCCCCGGCGGGCAGCCCGCTCGGGCAGAGGTAGCGCGTGTCGTCGCTGAAATACTTGTGTTCGTAGTCGTAATGGCCGCCCGGGGCGACGATGCGGATGAGCGGCAGCGCGCGCGCCTGATCGCCCGCGCCGATCACCGCGCAGGTGACTTCCTCGCCTTCGATGAACTGTTCGACCAGCACGCGCGAATCGAAACGCGCGGCTTCGAGATAGGCTGCCTGCACTTCGGCCTCGCGGTCGGCGCGCTTCAGACCCAGGGTCGAACCCTCGTGCGTGGCCTTGAAAATCAGCGGAAACCCCAGCGTCTGCGCCGCCTCGCGGGCTTGTTCGAGCGTGCCCGCCTCACGCCACTGCGGCGTGGGCAGTCCCTCGCATTGCCACAGGCGCTTGGTCATAGTCTTGTCGATCGCCAGCGCCGAGGCCAGCACGCCCGGCCCGGTGTAGGGAATGCCCAGCAGTTCGAGCGCGCCCTGCACCGTGCCGTCCTCGCCCCAGCGGCCATGCAGCGCGATGAACGCCCGTTGCGCGCCAAACGACTTGAGCGCCGCCAGATCGTCCACTGCAGGGTCGAAGGCGAACGCATCGACGCCGCGGGCCTGCAGCGCGGCCAGCACGCCCTTGCCCGACATCAGCGAGACCTCGCGCTCGGCGGACAGTCCGCCCATGAGCACCGCGACGCGGCCCAGGCCGCGCGGATCGATCTGGGGCCATGTCGTCATGCCGCACCCTCCTGCGAGTCGGCTGCCTGCACCACCAGCGCGGCGACAGCGCCGATCGAGCCTGCGCCCATGCAGATCACCACGTCGCCATCGCGCGCCGTTTCCAGAATGGCCCGGGGCAGGTCGGCCACGGCCTCGACGAACACCGGCTCGGTCTTGCCCGCCACGCGCACCGCACGCGCCAGGCTGCGGCCGTCTGCCGCCACCAGCGGGGCTTCGCCTGCGGCGTAGACCTCGGTCAGCAGCACCGCATCGGCTTCGCCCAGCACCTTGACGAAATCTTCGAACAGATCGCGGGTGCGGGTGTAGCGATGCGGCTGGAAGGCGAGCAGCAAGCGCCGCCCCGGAAAGGCGCCGCGGGCGGCGGCCAGCGTGGCGGCCATCTCGGCGGGGTGGTGGCCGTAGTCGTCGATCAGCGTGAACTGCCCGCCGTGCGCCGCGTTGACTTCGCCGTGGCGCTGGAAGCGCCGCCCGACGCCTTTGAACCCAGCCAGAGCGCGCAGCACGGCGGCGTCGTCCACGTTCAGCTCGGCGGCGATGGCAATGGCCGCCAGCGCGTTCTGCACGTTGTGCCGCCCCGGCAGGTTGAGTGTGACGGCCAGCGGCGGCAGTTCCACACCATTGCGCCGCAGCGCGGTAAAGTGCATCTGCGCGCCTTCGGCCCGCACGTCGATGGCGCGCACCTGCGCGTCCTCGGCAAAGCCGTAGCTGGTGACGGGCTTGGAGACGAAGGGCAGGATGGAGCGTACCGCGGCGTCGTCCACGCACAGCACCGCGGCGCCATAGAACGGCAGCCGGGCGATGAAATCGACGAAGGCATGCCGCAGCCGGGCCGGGTCGTGGCCGTAGGTGTCCATGTGGTCGGCGTCGATATTGGTGACTGCGGCCATCACCGGCAGCAGGTTGAGAAAGGAGGCATCGGATTCGTCCGCCTCGACCACGATGTACTCGCCCTGCCCGAGCTTGGCATTGACCCCGGCGCTGTTGAGCCGTCCGCCGATGACGAAGGTCGGATCGAGCCCGCCCTCGGCCAGCACACTGGCGACCAGGCTGGTGGTGGTGGTCTTGCCATGCGTGCCTGCAATGGCGACGCCGCGCTTCAAGCGCATCAACTCGGCCAGCATGACGGCGCGCGGCACCACAGGAATATGGCGTGCGCGCGCGGCGAGCACCTCGGGGTTGTCGGCGCGCACGGCGGTCGAAATCACCACGGCATCGGCGTCCTGCACATGGGCGGCGTCGTGCCCGATGGCCACGCGCACGCCCAGGTCGCGCAGACGGCGCACGGTGGCGCTCTCGCTCAGATCCGAGCCGCTGACGCCGTAGCCCAGGTTGTGCAGCACCTCGGCGATGCCGCTCATGCCGGCGCCGCCGATGCCGACGAAATGAATGTTGCGAATGGCGTGTTTCATCGCCCCTGTCCTTGTCTTGTTTCGCGCCCGTCAAGCAGGGCGGTACATCCCGCCACGATGGCCTGCACGGCGTCGGGCCGCGCCAGTGCGCGCGCGGCCTGCGCCAGTTGCAGCAGCCGCCTGCGGTCGAGGCTTTGCAGCAGCTCGGCCAGCCCCTGCGCGCTGAGGTCGCGTTGCTGCATCAGCAACGCCGCATCGCGGCCTGCGAGAAATTGCGCGTTGGCCGTCTGGTGATCGTCGACGGCATGGGGAAACGGCACGAACAGCGCCGCCACCCCGGCGCAGGCCACTTCGGTCACGGTCGAGGCGCCGGCACGGCAAATCACCAGATCGGCCTGCGCGTAGGCTGCGGCCATGTCGTCGATGAAAGCCACACAGTCGGCCTGCACGCCGGCGTCGGCGTAGGCCTGCTGCAAGGCCGGCAAATGCCTGGCCCCGCTCTGATGACGCACCTGCGGGCGCGTTCTTTCGGGCAGCAGCGCCAGCGCCTGCGGCACCAGGGCATTGAGCGCCTGCGCTCCCAGGCTGCCGCCCACCACGAGCAATTGCAGCGCTCCGCTGCGCCCGGCGTAGCGCTGCTCCGGGGCGGGCAAGGCACAGATCGCCGCACGCACCGGATTACCCACCCACTGCGCGCCGGGCAGCACGTCGGGGAAGGCGGTGTAGACGCGGTCGGCGACGCGCGCGAGCACCTTGTTGGCCAGGCCAGCCACCGCGTTCTGTTCGTGCACCACCAGCCTGGCGCCGGACCACACGCTCATCAAGCCGCCGGGAAAGGCGATGTAGCCGCCCATGCTGACCACCACGTCGGCGCCGACGCGCCGCAGGGCGCGCCAGGCCTGCCAGAAGGCGCGCAGCAGATTCAGCGGCAGCAGCAGCTTGGTCCACAGCCCCTTGCCGCGCAGTCCGCCAAACCGCACCCAGAGCATGTCGAAGCCGTGTTGCGGTGCAAGCTGGGCTTCCATGCCCGAGGGCGCGCCCATCCAGTGCACCGTCCAGCCCGCAGCACGCAGCCCCTCGCCCACGGCGATGCCGGGGAAGATGTGACCCCCGGTGCCTCCTGCCATGATGACGGCCACCGGCGCGCGCGATGGCGACAGGGGCAAGGCGCCGGGCCGCCCCAAGCCTTGCCCCGCCCCCTGGGGGCTGAGTGCCGCGGCTCCAGCCTGGCCTGCGCCAGGCTGGACGGCACGAGGGGGCGTCGACTCTGGCGACGCCGCGCCCTGCAAGGAGAGCGCCGCAACGCGGCGATTTCGGGGGGGGGGCATCCTCATACATGCCCTCCGCGCATCAAAATTCGGTTCTCGAAATCGACGCGCAGCAGCACGGCAATCGCCATGCAGTTGAGCAGCAGCGCCGATCCGCCATAGCTCATCAGCGGCAGGGTCAGCCCCTTGGTCGGCAGCAGACCGAGGTTGACACCGATATTGATGAACGCCTGACCGCCGATCCACACGCCGATGCCCTGCGCCACCAGGGCGCTGTACATGCGGTCGAGCACCAGCGCCTGGCGGCCGATGTCGAAGGCGCGGCGCACGATCCAGTAGAACGCGAAGATCACCACACCGACGCCCGCCAGCCCCAGCTCTTCACCGATGATGGCCAGCAGAAAGTCGGTATGCGCCTCGGGCAGGTAATGCAGCTTTTCGATGCTGCCCCCGAGGCCGACGCCGAACCACTCGCCACGTCCCATCGCGATCAGCGCGTGCGAGAGCTGGTAGGCGCTGCCCAGCGCGTTGGCTTCCGACCAGGGGTTGAGGTAGGCGAAGATGCGATCACGCCTCCAGGGCGACAGCACGATCATCAATACAAAGGCGCCGATCACGGCCACGCTGAACACCGCAAACAGCTTGCCGTTGGCACCGCCGAGAAAGAGGATGGCCAGGGTGATGGAGGCGATCACCAGAAACGCGCCCATATCCGGCTCGGCCAGCAGCAGCACGCCCACGAGCATCATCACCGCCATCATCGGCAGGAAAGCCTTGAGCAGGCTTTGCTTGACGTCCTGCTTGCGCACCATGAAGTCGGCGGCGTAGAGCAGCGCGGTGAGCTTGACCAGCTCGGACGGCTGGAAATTCAAGCCCCCTGGCAGAACCACCCAGCGCTTGGAGCCGTTCACGTCCTTGCCGACATGCGGCAGCAGCACCAGCACCAGACCGAGCAGCGAGAGGAAGAAAAAGCGCATCGACCACTTCTGCAGCTCGGCCATCGGAATCTGCACCACGATCCAGCTCGCCAGCAGGGCAGCGCCGATGGAGAACAGATCGCGCACGAAATAGTGATAGGGCGACCACTGCGCATAGCGCGGCGAATCGTGGAAGGAAATCGTCGCCGAATACACCATGACCAGACCGTAGGCCAGCAGCAGCAGCGTGACCCAGACCAGGTTCTGGTCGTACTCGAGCATGCGCGAATTGCGCGGCGCCATGCGTCCCACCCGCACCGGCAGATCGGCCGACGCCTTGTGTTGCGACGCAGAGCGCTTGCGACCGAGAAAGGGCAGCATGCGCTCAAGCATGACCGACCCCTTCGCTCCAGATTTGTCCGCGCTGTTCTGCCAGCTCACGAACCGCCTGAGTGAACACTTCAGCGCGTTGCGCGTAGTTGCGGAACATGTCCAGACTGGCGCAGGCCGGTGACAACAGCACCGCATCGCCGGTCTGCGCAAGCAGGGCGGCGCGCTGCACAGCCTGCTCCAGGGACTGCGTGAATTCGATCGGCGCCAGGCCCTGCAATTCGGCGGCGATGGCCTGCGCATCGCGGCCGATCAGCACGGCCGCGCGCAAGCGCCCGGCCTGCGCGCGCAGCGGCGAAAAGTCCTGCCCCTTGCCGTCGCCGCCTGCGATCAGCACCACCGGCGCGTCCATCCCCGCCAGCGCGGCGACCGTGGCGCCGACATTCGTGCCCTTGCTGTCGTCGATCCAGCGCACGCCGTCGATCACCGCCACGGTCTGCATGCGATGCGGCTCGCCGCGATACTCGCGCAAGGCGTGCAGCAGGAGCGCGAGCGGCGCGCCCACGGCGTCGGCCAAGGCCAGCGCCGCCAGCGCGTTGGCGATGTTGTGCCCGCCCTGAATGCGCAGCGCTTCGGCGGGCATCAGACGCTGCAGGACGAGCTGGGCGGCGGGCGGCGCCGCTGACTTGGCGCGACGCGGGGATTTCGGGGCGACCAATGCAGCTTCTGCATCGACATCGGCAAGCGCGCGCACCAGCCAGTCGATGCCGCCTTCGCGCATCACGCCCCAATCGCCCGGCTGCTGCGGCGCCGACAGGCCGAAGCGCCGCAGTCTGCGCCCCGGGCGCTGCATCGCCAACACCTGCGGGTCGTCGCGGTTCAGCACCATGACGCCCTGCGCGCCCTGGCTCCCGAAGATGTTTGCCTTGTCTGCGGCATAGGCCGCCATGTCGCCGTGCCAGTCGAGATGGTCCTGGGTGAGGTTGAGCACGGTGGCTGCGTCCGCGGCGAATTCGGCCATGCCGTGGAGCTGGAAGCTGGACAGTTCCAGCACCCACGCCGCCGGCAGATCGTCCGCCTGAAGGCGGGCCTGCAAGACGTCGAGCATCGACGGCGAGATATTGCCGGCCACGGCGACGCTCCAGCCCGCGCGCTCGAGCATCAGCCCGGTCAATCGCGTGACCGTGGTCTTGCCGTTGGTCCCGGTGATGGCCACGACCCTGGGCGCATAGTCGCGCTCCCGGCGCAAGGCACCCAGCGCCCACTGGAACAGGTGCAGCTCACCTGCGACCGGCACGCCGCGCTCGACGGCCGCCTGCACGAGGGCGGAAAACTCGGCGGCATGCGGCGCAATGCCGGGGCTGCGCAGCACCAGTTGCGCATCGCCCAGCAAGTCGGCGCCCAGGCTGCCGCAATGCACCTGCGCCGACGGCACTTCGCGCTGCAGCGCGGCCAGCCCGGGCGGCGCGCTGCGGCTGTCGGCCACACGCACCCGCGCGCCCTGCGCGGCGCACCAGCGCGCCATCGCCAGGCCGGATTCGCCCAGACCGAGCACGAGCACGGGAAGCGCGTTGAGCTTCATCGCAGCTTCAGGCTCGCCAGCCCGACCAGACACAGCATCATGGTGACGATCCAGAACCGCACCACCACCTGCGATTCCTTCACCCCGAGCTGCTCGAAGTGATGGTGCAGCGGCGCCATCTTGAAAATGCGCCGTCCCACGCCGTACTTCTTCTTGGTGTACTTGAAGTAGGTCACCTGGATCATCACCGACACGGTTTCGGCCACGAACACCCCGCCCATGATGGCCAGCACGATTTCCTGGCGCACGATGACCGCGATGGTGCCCAGCGCGCCGCCCAGCGCCAGCGCGCCCACGTCGCCCATGAACACCTGCGCCGGATAGGCGTTGAACCACAGAAACGCCAGCCCCGCGCCGACCATGGCGCCGACGAAGATCAGCAGTTCGCCCGTTCCCGGAATGAAGGGAAACAGCAGGTATCTGGAATACACCGCGTTGCCGGTGACATAGGCGAACACCCCCAGCGAGCTGCCGACCATGACCACGGGCATGATGGCCAGGCCGTCGGCGCCGTCGGTGAGGTTGACCGCGTTGCTGCTGCCGACGATGACCAGATAGCTCAGCACGATGAAGCCGGTCACGCCCAGCGGATAGCTGACCGATTTGAAAAAGGGCACGATGAGGTCTGAGGCGGGCGGCAGGGGCATGGTCATGCCGCTTTGCAGCCACGTCACGAACAGATTCCAGACCTCGGCGTTGCCCTTGCCCGAAACGGCAAAGGCCAGATAGAACGCGGCGGCCACGCCGATGAGCGTCTGCCAGAAATACTTGTCGCGCGAGCGCATGCCGTTGGGGTCGCGGTAGACGACCTTGCGGTAGTCGTCGGCCCAGCCGATGGCGCCGAAGCCGAGAGTCACCAGCAGCACCAGCCAGACGAAGCGGTTGCTCAGATCCATCCACAGCAGCGTGGACACGCCGATGGCCAGCAGGATGAGCACCCCGCCCATGGTCGGCGTGCCCGTCTTGATGAGATGCGTCTGCGGCCCGTCCTGGCGCACCGCCTGGCCGACCTTCATCGCGGTGAGCTTGCGAATCACCGCGGGACCGGCGAGCAGGCCGATGCACAACGCGGTGAGCGTGCTCATCACCGCGCGGAAGGTGATGTAGTTGAACACCCGGAAAAAGCGCAGATCGGGTGAGAGTTGCATCAGCCACAGGGCCAGACTATGCAGCATGGCGAGCCTCCAGCGCGGGCGTGCCCTGGGCCGGAGCCGCCAGCGCGGCAATGGCCTGCACCGTGCGTTCCATGCGCATGAAGCGCGAGCCTTTGACCAGCACGGTGTCGAAGTCGCGCAACGCCGCCGCGTCCAGGGAGAAGTCCGTCGGATCGGTCTGATGCCGCACCGCGGTCATCCCCGCCGCCCGCGCGGCCGTCGCCGCGTGCGCCGTCATCTCGCCGCAGGCCCACAGCGCCGCCACGCCGCGCTGCGCCGCATAGGCGCCGACCTCGGCGTGGAAGGCCGGGCCGTTGTCGCCCACCTCGCCCATGTCGCCCAGCAGCAGCAGGCCGCGCCCCGGCAGTTCGGCCAGCACGTCGATGGCGGCGCGCACCGAATCCGGGTTGGCGTTGTAGCTGTCGTCGATGAGCAGCAGGTCGTGTCCGCCCGGCAGTTGCAGCCGCCGCGGCGCCAGACGCCCTGCCACCGGGGAGAACGCCTCCAGACCGCGGCAGACGGCATCGAGCGGCACTCCTGCGGCCAAGGCTGCGGCGGTGGCCGCCAGGGCATTGCGCGCGTTGTGCGCCCCCAGCAGTTGCAGGCCGACTTCGGCATGGCCCGCCGGGGTGTGCAATTGCAGCCGCAACTGGCGCTGCCGATAAAACGCACGGCCACTCACTTCAGCCTCGACCTCCGCCTTGGACTCATCACGCAAGGCAAAGCGCAGCACCCTACGCCCTGCCGCCAGCTCAGCCCAGATACCGCTGTGCGCATCGCCTGCGGGAAACACTGCCACCCCGCTGCGCGGCAGCGCCGCGAGCACGGCGCCGTTTTCGCGCGCGACCGCTTCGACGCCGTGCATGAACTCCTGATGTTCGCGCTGCGCGTTGTTCACCAGCGCCACCGTGGGCTCGGCAAGACTGGCGAGCCAGGCGATCTCGCCCGGATGATTCATGCCCAGCTCGACCACCGCGGCCTGATGCTGCGGCCGCAGGCGCAGCAGGGTCAGCGGCAGCCCGACTTCGTTGTTGAAATTGCCCTGCGTCGCCAGCCGCCGCTCTTCGCCGTGCCACGCCGCCAGAATGCTTGCGAGCATCTGCGTCACCGTGGTCTTGCCGTTGCTGCCGGTCACGGCGATCAAGGGCAGCGCCTGCTGCCGCCGCCAGCCGCGCGCCAGCAGGCCCAGCGCCCGCAGGCTGTCGGGCACTTCGATGCCCGGCAGACCGCTGGCCGCCACGCCCTGCTCGGCCAGCAGCGCGCGCGCACCCGCCGCGGCGGCCTGCTGCAGGAAGTCGTGCGCATCGAAGCGCGCGCCGCGCAGGGCAACGAACAGCGCGCCCGGCGTGAGCCTGCGGCTGTCGGTCTCGATGGCACTCACCGTCACGTCGGCCGCGCCGATGAGTCGCGCATCCGCCCCGATCCAGTCACGCAGTTCGCCCAGGGTGCACAGGCCCGCCCCGCGCGCGGCCAGCGCCATGCGGGCGTGGAAGGCGTCGCTGAAGGCCTGCTTGTGCCCGGCGATCTCCTGCGTGTTTTCGTGGCCCTTGCCCGCGATCAGCACCACATCTTCTGCTGCGGCGTGGGCCAGGGTCTGGGCGATGGCGGCGGCGCGATCTTCCACCGTGGAAAACGGCGGCGTGTCCTCACTCTGCGGCACTCCGGCGAGCAGGTCCTGCAGGATGGCCCCCGGCGCTTCGCTGCGCGGGTTGTCGCTGGTCAGCACCACGCGGTCGGCGCGGGCGGCCGCGGCCTGCGCCATCAGCGGACGCTTGCGCGCGTCGCGGTCGCCGCCGGCGCCGAACACGCACCACAGCTTGCCTTGGCGCCTGGCGGCCACGGGCTTGAGCGCCTGCAGCGCCTTGTCGAGCGCGTCGGGCGTGTGGGCGTAGTCGATGACCGCCAGCGGCGCCCCCAAACCGCCCAGCGTCTGCATGCGACCGGGCACGGCACGCACCGTGCGCAATGCAGCGGCGATGGCCGCGTCGTCCATGCCCGTGGTGTGCAGCAGCGCGGCGACCACCAATAGATTGCGCAGGTTGAAGGTGCCGAGCACGGGAAGGTCCAGCTCGTGGCGGGCGTGGCGATGTACCAGGGTGAAGCGCTGGCCAGCGGGAGTCTGCGCAAGGTCTGCGGCGCGCCAGTCGGCAGGCGCTTGCAGCGCGGTCGTCTGCACGTCGAGCCCGCGGCTGCGGCAGTCCGCCAGCAGGGTTGAAGCGCCGTAGGCATCGTCGATGTCGATCACCGCATGGCGCAGCCCCGGCCAGGCGAACAAGGCCTGCTTGGCGCGCGCATAGGCCGCCATATCGCCGTGGTAGTCGAGATGATCTTGCGTGAGGTTGGTGAATGCTGCGGCGTGCAGGGCGCAACCGGCCAGCCGCTGCTCGTCCAGACCGATGCTCGATGCCTCGATGGCGCACCAGGGCGCGCCTTGTTCGCGCAACGTGGCGAGCAGGGACTGCAGGCGCACCGGGTCGGGCGTGGTGAATCCGGTGGGCTGCAGCGCATCGGGCCATCCCGCGCCCAGCGTGCCGATCACCCCGCAGCGCCGCCCGCCCGCGTTCAAGGCCTGCGCCGTCCACAGCGCGCAGGAAGTCTTGCCGTTGGTGCCGGTCACAGCCAGCAGCTTCACGGCTTCAGAAGGATGGCCATACCAGGCCGCGGCCAGCGGCCCGGCCAGCGCCTTGAGTCCTTCGACCGCCAGAATGCGCGGATCGGAAAACCCATAGTGCTGCGCGCCTGTGGCCTCGACCAGCGCCGCCACAGCCCCCGCTGCGAGGGCCTGCGCCACGAACTGACGCGGATCGCGTGCCGCGCCCGGCCAGGCGACGAACACCTCGCCCGGCCGCAGGCTGCGGCTGTCGGTTGACCAGGGCGCGTCCGGCGCGACACCCAGTGCGCGCAATGCGTGCAGCACGGCATCCACTGCGTGATTCATGCGCCCCCCTGCATCGCCCGTCCGGCGGGAAGTCGCAGCGCCTGCGCGGTTTGCGCCGGAACGAGATCGGGCTTGACCGGCAGGTCGGGCTGCACCCCGAGAACGCGCAAGGCCTGCGGCACCACCGCGCCGAACACCGGGGCCGCCACCTGACCGCCGAAATGTTTTCCGCCCGTAGGCTGATCGATCGACACCGCCATCACCAGCACGGGATGGTGAATCGGCGCCAGCCCGACGAATTGCGCGCGGAATAGTTTTTTGTCGTACTTGCCATTCTTGGCAATCCAGGCCGTGCCGGTCTTGCCGCCTGTGGAGTAGCCTGGCACGGCCGCCGCCGGTGCGGTGCCGCCGGGCTGCGTCACCAGCGCGAGCATGCCGCGCATCTCTCGCGCCACGGTGGGCGACACGACCTGCACGCCCTCGGGGGCCTCGTCGCGCTTGAACAGCGTGACCGGGAAAATGCGGCCGTGGTCGGCAAAGATCAGATAGGCATGCGCCAGTTGCAGGGTGGAGATGCCCAGCCCGTAGCCGAAGCCCATGGTGATGCGGTCGATCGGGCGCCAGCGCTTCATTGGCCGCATCAGTCCGCTGGTGGCGCCGGGAAACTCGATCTGCGGGCGCTGGCCGAAGCCGACCGCGGTGTACATATCCCACTGCACCTGCGCCGGCATCTTGCTCACCACCTGCGAAGTGGCGACGTTGCTCGAATACTGGATGACCTGCGGCAGTTCGATATTGCCGTTGTCGTCGTCATCGCAGATATTGGCGCCGTAAAACGGCTGGCATCCCGGCGCGGTATGAAACACCGTGGTCGGCGTGATGATGCCGGCCTGCAAGGCGGCGGTCAGGGTGATGGGCTTGAGCACCGAACCGGGTTCAAAGGCATCGGTCACGGCGTAGTTGCGGATGTCCGCCTCGGTCATGCGCTTGCGGCGATTGGGATCGAAGCTGGGGTAATTGGCCATCGCCAGAATCTCGCCCGTCTTCGCATCGACCACCACCGCGCTGCCGTTCTTGGCCTTGTTGTCCTCCACGGCCTGCTTGAGCGCCTGATAGGTGAGGTACTGGATCTTGCTGTCGATCGACAGCCGCACATCCTGCCCATCCACCGGCGGCACTCCGCCCGACACATCCTCGATCACATTGCCCAGCCGGTCCTTGACGACCTTGCGCACGCCGGGATGTCCGGCCAGCCGCGACTGCAGCACCAGTTCCATGCCGTCCTGACCCTGGCCATCGATATTGGTGAAGCCGATGAGCTGCGCCGCAGCCGAGCCTTCCGGGTAGTAGCGCTTGTAGCTGGGCGATTCGTAAATGCCCTTGATGCCCAGCGCCTTGACCTGTCGGGCGATGGCGATGTCCACCTGCCGCTTGAGATAGACGAACTGTTTGTTGGAATCGAGCCGGCGCTGCAGATCGGCCGCGTTCAGTCCGAGCAGCCGGGCGAGCTGCTGCACCCGGTCATCGCCCGATTCGACCTGAGTGGGGTCGGCCCAGATGGTCCTGGCCGGGATGCTCGACGCCAGGATGTTGCCGTTACGGTCGAGGATGCGTCCGCGCATCGCCGGCAGCTCGATGGTGCGCACGAAGCGCAGCTCGCCCTGGTTCTGATAGAACTGCGTGGTCCACACCTGCACCCAGAAGGCGCGCAGCGCCAGCGCTGCGAACACGGCGTACAGCAGCCACTTGACCAGCCAGGCGCGGCCCGGCGGCAGCTTCACATTCAGCAGCGGGCTCTTGCCATAACCGGCCGCAGACAGAGGGCACAGCGCAGGGTTTTTCATCTGCGCGCTCCTTTGCCCGCAGCTCCAGGCTGAGACTGCGGCACGACGGGCAAAGGCGGCAGCGTGGTCTGGCCTTCGTGCACGAAAATGGTTCGCGCCGCCGTGATGGGGCGCATGTCGAGCTGGGTGCGGGCGATGCGCTCGATGCGCCCGGGCGCGCTCATCGCGCGGTACTCCACCTGCAGACGATCCTTGTCCATCTGCAATTGCTCGGCGCGCTGCTGCGCCACGTCCAGCGCCGCGAAAGTGCGCCGCCCCTGGTACTGCGCGCGCACCACCGACATGGCGCACAGCACCACGACGAACAGCAGCAGCAGGTTGATGCGGGTCAGGCCGTCCATGTCAGTTCGCGCCGGGCGCACCGAAGCGAACTGGCACCCCCTGGGAGCCTGTCGGACTTGAGGATCGTCGGCTGCAAAACGGCCTCGCCGGTCCATTTTTCACCGCTTTCTTGGGCAATAGTTCGACTATTGCCCGGCGAAATCGGCAAAAACTGTCCTCGCCGGGGCCGTTTTTCGCTATCGACGCCCCAAGTCCGACAGACTCCTGGGGGGATGGCGAGCAAGGCGAGTGCGGGGGTTGTTTCATACTAGATCCGTTGCGCCACGCGCAGCATGGCCGAGCGCGCGCGTGCGTTGCCACTGACCTCCGCCGCCGAGGGCCGCAGCCGCAACACGTCCTTGAACTGCGGTTGAAACTCGGCCGAAACGCCCGGCACGAAAGGCTGGCGCCGATCGACCGCCGGAGCGCGCGAGTGGCTTTGGATATAGCGCTTGACCAGGGCGTCCTCCAGCGAATGAAAGCTGATCACAGCCAGCCGTCCGCCCGGTTTCAGCCAGGCCAGCACCTGGCTCAACGCCGCCTCGATTTGCGCAAGCTCGGCATTGACGTGAATCCGAAGAGCTTGAAACGTGCGGGTGGCCGGGTCTTGCCCCGGCTCGCGACTCTTGACGGCCGTGGCCACGAGGGCGGCCAGTTCCCCGCTGCGACTAACCGGCGCTCCGGACTCGCGGCGAGCCACAATCTTCTTTGCAATCTGGACAGCCGCCCGTTCGTTTCCATAATCCCTCAGCACGGTTGCAATCTCATCCACGCTGGCCGAAGCCAGATACTCAGCGACGGTTTGCCCGCTGCTGGTGTCCATCCGCATATCCAAGGGCCCGTCAGCGCGAAAGCTGAATCCGCGCTCGGGTTGATCGAGTTGCGGCGACGACACCCCCAGATCGAACAGCAGCCCGTCGACCTGCGCCACGCCCTGCTCGCGCAGCACCCGCGCAAACTCGGCGAACGGCGCATGTCTGATGACGAAACGCGCATCGTGAATCTGCGCCGCCGCCTCGATGGCCTGGGGATCGCGGTCGATGGCAATCAGCCGCCCCGCAGGCGACAGCCGCCGCAGGATTTCCCGGCTGTGGCCGCCGCGGCCGAAGGTCGCGTCCAGATACACCCCGTCCGGGTTGGTGATCAGTTGGTCGACCGCCTCGTGCAGCAGCACCGTGCGGTGCGCCGTCTCGGCGCTGGGCATGGGAGCGTGGTGGCGCATACACGGTCACAACACGATGTCGCGCACGGCATCGGGCATGCCCGCCTCGATCACCGCCGCCTCTTGCGCCTGATGCCTGGCGCGATCCCAGATTTCGAAATGCCGCCCCATGCCGATGAGATCGACCTCGCGCTCCAGACCCGCGGCCTGGCGCAATTCCGGCGAAATCAGCACGCGGCCGGTCGCGTCCATTTCGGTTTCGGTGGCATGGCCGAGGTAGATGCGCTTCCAGCCCTGCGCCGCCATCGGCAATTGCATCACCCGGTCACGAAAGGCCACCCACTCGTCGTCCGAAAACATCAGCAGGCAACCGTCCGGGCTCTTGGTCAGCGTCAGCCGCCCCTGCGAGCGCGCCAGCAGCACGTCACGATGCCGGGCAGGCACGGTCATACGACCCTTGCCGTCCAGATTGAGTGCCGAAATGCCTATGAACATGAAATCGCCCGCGGTTGCCGTGCAGCAGTGAGGTCGGTCAAACTGCGCAGCGTGCTGCACAATTTCCCACTTTTTTGCACTTCACGCCACTTTAGAGGATGGCGATGGCCGCGGTCAAGCCTGAAACCCTGAAATTTCTTTTACAAAACAAGGACTTAGATACTGTTCATGAAACCAGTATATAGGCATGTTTCTTTTAAAAATGAATAAGTTAGAGTTCGTCTTGAATGTTCTTTCTAGAAAATGAAGCGCATCGACGCTTTGATGGATGACAGGCAGCACCCATCCCCACCCGGACGGCGTTGCAAAAACTGAGGGAAAAAGTGCGAAGCGGAGCTATAAGCCGGATTCTGTGCAGCGCGGGTTTGCACCCGCACCGTGGCAGCCATTCCTCTAGGCCGTGCATTGCTGCACGGCTCAAGCCACCTACCCGCAGACTCGCGCGGGCCGCGCTGTGCCGACGTTGCCGCCGGCGCGTCTGCCTATTTGGTGTTGCTCCGGATGGAGGTTGCCGCGTTTCACGTCCACGCTGGTCGCCCGGCGCTTGCTCGTCTCTGTGGCCCTGTTCGTCACGTCACCGTGCACGGCCGTTAGCCGTCATCCCGCCCTGTGGAGTCCGGACCTTCCTCGTTGCGCCTTGCGCGCACCGCGACTGCCCACCCCGCTTCGCGCTGCGGATTATCGCGGATTCGCTCCCGTTGCGCGCGCTGAACGCCCAGGCCGGCAACACCTGATCAGACGCCGGGCCGCATCCGCCATGCCATCGCCTCGCCCGCGTGCAGGGGCACGATGTCGGTGTCGGCATAAGGCAGGGTTTCGGGCACTTGCCAGGTCTTGCGCTCCAGCGTGATCGTGCCGCTATTGCGCGGCAGGCCGTAGAACGCCGCGCCAAAGCGGCTGGCGAAATCGTCGAGGCGGTGCAAGGCGTCGCGCTGCTCGAACGCGGCGCAATACAGCTCCAGCGCATTCGCTGCGGTAAAACACCCCGCGCAGCCGCAGGCCGTTTCCTTGGTGTTGCGCGCGTGCGGCGCGGAATCGGTGCCGAGAAAAAACCGCGGATCGCCGCTGGTCGCCACATCGAGCAGGGCCTGACGATGCGTCTCGCGCTTGAGCACGGGCAGGCAGTAGTAATGCGGCCTTATCCCGCCCTTGAACAGGGCGTTGCGGTTGTGCAGCAGGTGGTGCGCGGTAAGGGTGGCCGCCAGCCGCGGCACGCCCTGCGCATTCAGCTCCGACGCCTCGCGCACATAGGCTGCGGCGTGCGCGGTGGTGATGTGCTCCAGCACGATTTTGAGCTCGGGAAAGGCGCGGTGCAGCGCCACCAGATGGCGCTCGATGAACACCGCTTCACGGTCGAACACATCGACCTCGGGATCGACCACTTCGCCGTGAATCAGCAGCGGCAGGCCGAGGCGCTGCATCGCTTCGAGCGCCGGGTAGATGCGCCTGAGTTCGGTCACGCCGCTGTCGGAGTTGGTCGTCGCGCCCGCCGGGTAGAGCTTGAAGGCGTGCACCACGCCGCCTTGTCGGGCCTCTTGCACCATCGCCGGCGTGGTGTCGTCGGTGAGATAGAGCGTCATCAAGGGCGTGAAATCGCGGCCTGCGGGCAAGGCGGCGAGGATGCGCGCGCGGTAGTCCAGCGCCTGCTGCGGATGCACCACCGGCGGCTTGAGATTGGGCATGACGATGGCCCGGGCAAATTGCCGCGCCGTCCACGGCAGCGCATCGCGCATCGCGGCGCCGTCGCGCAGATGCAGGTGTAAATCGTCGGGGCGGGTGATCGTGAGCGTCTGGATGGCGGTCATGGCGGCATCGATGAAAACAACACGTACATGCTACGCCCCGACTCGCAGCCCAATGAAGCGGCAGATCAATGCTGCAGGATTTTGGCCAGGAAATGCGCGGCGCGCTCGCTGCGCTGTTCGCTGGTCGAGAAGAACTGCGGCGTCGGGCAATCTTCGACCACCCGCCCGGCGTCCATGAACACCACGCGGTGCGAGACCTTGCGCGCGAAGCCCATTTCGTGCGTGACCACCATCATGGTCATGCCCTCCTCGGCGAGCTTGACCATGACGTCGAGCACCTCGCCCACCATCTCCGGATCGAGCGCCGAAGTGGGCTCGTCAAACAGCATGGCGATCGGGTCCATCGACAGCGCGCGCGCGATCGCCACGCGCTGCTGCTGCCCGCCGGAGAGCTGACCGGGGAATTTGTCCTTGTGCATCGAAAGACCCACGCGGTCGAGATAGAGCAGCCCCTTCTCGCGCGCCTCGGCCTTGCTGCGCCCGAGCACCTTGATCTGGGCCAGCGTGAGGTTGTCGGTCACGGTCAGGTGCGGAAACAACTCGAAGTGCTGAAACACCATACCCACGCGCGCGCGCAGCCTGGGCAGATTGGTCCTGGGATCGGCAATCGAGATGCCATCCACCACCACGTCGCCCTTCTGGAACGGCTCCAGCGCGTTGACGCACTTGATGAGTGTGGACTTGCCCGAGCCCGACGGCCCGCACACCACCACGACCTCGCCGCGCGCCACCTGCGTGGAACAGTCGGTGAGCACCTGAAAGTCGCCATACCACTTGCTGATCTGGCGGATGTCGATCATCGGCGCTGCAGCGCCCTGGGCAGAATTCTGGGTCATCAAACGATCCATTGAAGTGACTCACCGCACTACCTGACGATAGCGATGCGCTGATGCAGGCGCTTGACGCCCTGCGACAGCAGGAAACTCAGTACGAAATACACCACGGCCACCAGGGTGTACATCTCGACCACGCGGCTGTCGCGCTGCGCGATTTTCATCGCGGCGCCGACGAAGTCGGTCACGTTGAGCAGCGCCACCAGCGACACGTCCTGGAACAGCACGATGGTCTGCGTCAGCAACACCGGCAGCATATTGCGCAGCGCCTGCGGCAGGATGATCAGGCGCATGGCCTGCGCATAGTTCAGGCCCAGCGCGTAGGCCGCGCCCAACTGCCCCTTGGGAATGCTCTGAATTCCGGCCCGCACGATCTCGGCGAAATACGCCGCCTCGAACAGGATGAAGGTGAAATAGGCCGAGCGCTCCGCCCCGATCTTGGGCGGATAGTCCGCCCCGGTGATGGCCTGCAGCATCACCGGCGCCAGGAAGTAGAACCAGAAAATCACCAGCAGCAGCGGAATCGAGCGCATCAGGTTGATGTAGCCCGCCGCCAGCAGCGACAGCCATTTGAGGTGAGACAGCCGCGCCAAAGCGAGCACTATGCCCAGCAGCGTGCCGCCGATGGCCGCCACCACGGTGAGCTGAATGGTGTAGGCCAGGCCCTTGAGCAAAAAGGGCAGCACCGAGACGATGGAGGAAAAGTCAAAGTCGCCCATCACTTGCTCCCGCCCATATAGCCCGGCACGGCGGTGGCGCGCTCCACCCACGCCATGATGCGATTGATGGAAAACGCCACCGCCACATACAGCACCGTTGCCGCGCCGAAGGCGGCGAAGTAGCGGAAGGTCATCTCGCCCATTTCGCGGGTGCGGAAGAACAACTCGGTCAGGCCGATGGAATAAGCCACTGCCGAGTTCTTCACCAGATTCATCGACTCGGACGTCAGCGGCGGAATGATGATGCGATACGCCATGGGCAGCAGCACATGGCGATAGGTCTGCGTCGGCGTCAGCCCCAGCGCCAGCCCGGCCAGCGTCTGCCCGCGCGGCAGCGACTGGATGCCCGACTTGACCTGCTCGGCGATTCGCGCCGCGGTGAACAGGCCCAGACACACCACGGCGGTGAGGAGCTGAAACGTGCCCGGATCAACCGCGTTGGCAAAGCGCTTGAGCGGCGCAATCACGCTGGGCAGCACGAAATACCAAAGGAAGAACTGCACCAGCAAGGGGATGTTGCGGAACAGTTCCACATAGCCATTGCCCAGGGTGACCCAGAAGCGGTGCCGGGTGGTGCGCACCACACCGAGCACCGAGCCCAGCGCCATGGCGATGATCCAGGCGCACACGACGAGCACCAGGGTGTACTGCAGCCCCGAGAGCAGCGACATGCCCCAGGTGGTGTCGCCATCGGGCGTGTCTTCGAAAAAAATGCCTAGACCGAGCATGTCAATCCCTCACAGAACCCCCTCGCGCGCATGGAAAAAAGCCGGCAGCGCTGCCGGCTTTTTCATGGCTCGCGAAAAACGAAAAGCTTATTCGACGCCCTTGTCGTTCGGGTGGGCGAAGGCTTGCTTGATGCCCGGGGTTTCCGGGAAATTCAGGTTGATGCCCTTGGGCGGGATCGGGCTGGTGAACCACTTGGCGTAGATCTTGTTGATCTCGCCGGACTTCATCACCCCCTCGATGGTCTTGTCGACCAGGGCCTTGAACTGCGGATCGTCCTTGCGCAGCATCATGCTGTAGGGCTCCTGGCGCAGTGAACCCGGCAGGATTTTGTAGGCCGCCGGATCCTTGGAGTTGGCGATCTGCCCGGCAAGCAGGATGTCGTCCATCACGAACGCGGCGGCGCGGCCATCGGCCATCAGCAGGAAGCTCTCGGCGTGATCCTTGCCGTAGATTTCCTTGAAGCTCATGTCCTTGGTCTTTTCGTACTTCTTGAGCAGAGGCACCGCGGTGGTGCCAGAAGTGGTCACGATGGTCTTGCCGTTGAGCTGCGCGAAATCGTCGATGCCCGAATCCTTCTTCACCGCCGCCGTGACGTTGATGACGAAATAGGTCGGCCCGAAGGACACCTGCTTCTGACGCGCCACCGAATTGGTGGTGGAGCCGCACTCCAGGTCGATGGTGCCGTTTTCCAGCAGGGGAATGCGGTTGCTCGACGTGACCGGGGCATAGCTCACCTTGAGGTCGGGCATTTTCAGGTCGGCCTTGACGGCGTCGACCACCTTGCCGCACAGATCCATCGCGTAGCCGATGGGCTTGCCGTTGTTGTCGAGGTAGGAAAAGGGTATCGACGACTCGCGGTAGCCGACGGTGATGTTGCCGGTTTCCTTGACTTTTTTCAGCGTGCCGGTCAACTCGGCAGCCTGCACGGTGGACAGCGCGGCTGCGGCCAGAACGGTCAAACCCAACAGTTTTTTGATCATGCGAATCTCCGTGGATGTAGGGATAAGGTGAACGAATCGGGCAAGTGTAACTGCCGGTCACAAATGCGCAATAGGTGTATGCAAACTCCGTTCCTGCACCAGGGCCTGCTGCAGGCTCCACATGCGGGCGTAAAGGCCGCGCGCTTGCAGCAGTTGCGCGTGGCTGCCGCGCTCGACCACGCGCCCGCGTTCCAGCACCAGAATCTGATGCGCATCGACCACGGTGGACAGGCGGTGGGCAATCACGATCGCGGTGCGATCACGCGAGGCTGCACGTATCTCGGCCTGAATCGCCTTTTCGTTGTGCGAGTCGAGCTGCGAAGTGGCCTCGTCGAAAATCAGGATGGGGGGATTCTTCAGCAGCGCGCGGGCAATGGCCACGCGCTGCTTCTCGCCGCCGGAGAGCTTCAGCCCGCGCTCGCCCACCTGCGTGTCATAACCCTGCGGCGTGCTGGCGATGAAGTCGTGGATATGCGCGGCACGCGCCACCGCCTCCACCTCGGCCGCGCTGGCGCCGGGCTTGCCGTAGGCGATGTTGTAGCCGATGGTGTCGTTGAACAGCACCGTGTCCTGCGGCACGATGCCAATGGCGCGGCGCACGCTGGCTTGCGTGACTTGGGCGATGTCCTGGCCGTCGATCAGGATGCGCCCGGACTGCGGCGCATAAAACCGAAACAGCAGCCGCGCCAGCGTCGATTTGCCCGCGCCCGATGGCCCGACGATGGCCACGGTCTCTCCGGCGGGCACGGTGAAATCCAGCCCGTCGAGAATGACGCGGCCCGCGCCATAGCCGAAGCGCACGTTCTCGAAACGTACCCCGCCCCGCGCCACCTGCAGGGACGGCGCCTGCGGCGCGTCCTGGATGTCCTGGTGCTCATGCAGAATGGTGAACATGCGTTCCAGATCGGTGGTGGACTGCCGGATCTCGCGGTAGATCACCCCGAGAAAACTCAGCGGCGCGTAAAGCTGCAGCATGAAGGCGTTGACCAGCACCAGATCGCCCAGATTCATGCTGCCATTGACCACGCCAACCGTCGCCCGCCACACCAGCAGGGTCACAGCAAAGGCGATGATCAGGCTCTGCCCGAGGTTGAGCAGCGACAGCGAGTTCTGCGACTTGATGGCCGCGCGCATCCAGCTTCTGAGGTTGTCGTCGTAGCGGGCCGACTCCAGCGCCTCGTTGCCGAACATTTTCACCGTCTCATAATTCAGCAGCGCGTCGATGGCGCGCTGGTTGGCGCGCGAATCCTGCGCGTTCATCTCTCGGCGCAACTGCGTGCGCCATTCGGTCACCGTGACGGTGAACCCCACATACAGCAGCAGCGCCACCAGCGCGATGCCCGCGAACCAAATGTCGTACTTGACCAGCAGGATGCCGATGACCAGCGCCATTTCCACCAAGGTGGGCAAAATGCTGTAGAGCGTGAACGACACCAGGCTGGAAATGGCCCGCGTACCCCGCTCCATATCGCGCGACATGCCGCCCGTCTGGCGCTCCAGGTGATAGCGCATGCTCAGGCTGAACAGATGGTCGAATACCTGCAGCGCGATCTTGCGCACCGCGCCCTGAGTCACCCGCGAAAACACGATCTCGCGCAGCTCGGTGAACAGCGACACGCTCAGCCGCAGCAGCCCGTAGGCCACCAGCAGCGCCACCGGCACGACGAGCACGGCGCGCGGGTCGCCCGGCTTGAGATCGAGCGCATTGACGATGTCCTTGAGCACGATGGGCACGCCGACGTTTGACACTTTCGCGGCGATCATCATCAGCAAGGCCAGCACCACGCGGCCGCGGTATTCCCACAGGTAGGGCCACAGCGCGGAAACCACCGCCCAGCGCGAACGCGGGGTGCTGCCATGGACGGAAGAAGGCTGGGGCGGTGGCGAGTGCTCGGTGCGATGGTGCATGGATGAACGAACGGCGCGCAAAAGCAGACGCATGCCGCTCGCACGCACGCTCTATGATGACGAATCGATCGATTATCCGCGCCTCTGCCGCGCCCTGCCCGGAGCCCTTTTCATGTCCTCTGCCCCCCAACTCCCCGACCACGTACCCACGTTGCGCACCCAGGCCCGCCCTGCCGATGTGAACATGCACGGCGACATCTTCGGTGGCTGGATCATGGCGCAGGTCGACATCGCCGGCGGCATCACCGCCGCCTGGCGCGCCAAGGGCCGGGTGGCCACGGTGGCGGTGAAGGAGTTCGTGTTCAAGCAGCCGGTGCTGGTCGGCGACGTGCTGTCGTTCTTCACCGAAATCGACCACGTGGGCCACACCTCGATCACCGTGCGGGTGGAGGTCTATGCCCAGCGCACGCCGTCGAATGTCGAGGTCATCAAGGTGACCGAGGCGGTGCTGACCTACGTCGCCGTAGGCGAAGACCGACGTCCCCGACCGGTCGATCAGCCCTGATCGATCCCACCGCAAACGACGAGGCCGCCTTCGGGAACTCCGTCGGGCGGCCTCTTGGCTTGCAAAAACGCTGGCTTACTTGCTTTCGCCTTCGGCGGCAGCCGCGCCTTCCTCAGCCACGCCACCCGGCGGCGGGCTGACGGTGACGACCGCGGGATCGTCCACGCCATGGGTGAGCACGGACACGCCCTTGGGCAGCTTGAGGTCGCTGACGTGCACGCTCTGGTGCAGCGTCAGGCCGCTGAGATCGACCTCGATGAACTCGGGCAGTTCGGCCGGCAGGCAGGACACCTCCACTTCGTTCATCACATGGTTGACCAGGCCGTGGCTGAGCTTGACCGCGGGCGAATTCTCCGCGCCGGTGAAGTGCAGCGGCACCTTCATGGCAATCTTGTGCCCGGCGTCCACGCGCTGGAAATCGACATGCAGCACCAGCGGCTTGTAGGGGTGCATCTGATAGTCGCGCAGCAGTACCTGACTGGTCTTGCCGGCAATTTCCATTTCCAGAACGGAAGAATGGAACTGCTCTTTTTTCAGCGCGTAAAACAGCGCGTTGTGATCGAGCTCGATCATCTGCGGCGCTTGCTCGCCGCCATAAATGATGCCGGGGGTCTTTCCGGCGCGACGCAGGCGGCGGCTCGCACCGGTTCCCTGCAAACTACGTTCGAATGCGACGACTTTCATGTCGACTCCTGAAAAAGGGGACTCGCCCCGTGGTGAATGGCGCCTGCGACCAGCGCCGTGACAACCCGCCGGAACACCCGGCGGGCAAAAAATCAGAACAGGGTTTCCTGCTCGTTGAACAACTGCAGCACCGAGCCGCCGTAGGCGATGCGCTGCAGCGTCTGCGCAATCAGCGAGGCGGCCGAGAGCTGGCGAATCTTGCCGCATTCGCGCGCTTCCTGGCGCAGCGGAATGGTGTTGGTCACGACCAGCTCGTCGATGGCGCTGCCTTGCAGTCGCTGGATCGCCGGGCCCGACAGCACGGGGTGCGTGCAGTAGGCCATCACGCGCCGGGCGCCGCGCGTCTTGAGCACCTCGGCCGCCTTGGTCAGCGTGCCGGCGGTGTCGACCATGTCGTCCATGATGATGCAGTTGCGCCCTTCGATCTCGCCGATGACGTTCATCACTTCGGAGACATTCGGCTTGGGACGGCGTTTGTCGATGATGGCCAGGTCGCAGTCCATCAACTTGGCCAGCGCGCGGGCGCGCACCACGCCGCCGATGTCGGGCGAGACCACGATCAGGTCGCTGTAATTCTTTTCGCGCAGATCGGAGAGCAGAATCGGCGAGGCGTAGATATTGTCGACCGGAATGTCGAAAAACCCCTGCACCTGATCGGCATGCAGATCCATGGTGACCACGCGCGCCACGCCCGCGGCCTGCAGCATGTTGGCGACGACCTTGGCGGTGATGGGCACACGCGCAGAACGTGGGCGCCGGTCCTGCCGGGCGTAGCCGAAATAGGGAATGACCGCCGTGATGCGCTCGGCCGAGGCGCGCTTGAGCGCATCGACCATGATGAGCAGTTCCATCAGGTTGTCATTGGTCGGCGCGCAGGTGGACTGAACGATGAACACCTCGCGGGCGCGCACGTTCTGCTGAATCTCGACGGTGACTTCACCGTCTGAGAACCGCCCGATATAGGCCTGGCCGAGGCCAATGCCGAGCTGCTGTGCAACTTCCTGGGCAAGCGCCGGATTGGCATTGCCGGTGAACAGAATGAAGTCCGCCGGATTCGGTGTCATGGTGGAGTGTTGCGCTTTGCACTGCGCCTGAAGCGCCGGGGCATGTATCGCCCTGGCAAGGCCCGCGGTCTGCAGCGCCGCGGGCAAACGCTATCGAAAATCGGCTATCAAAAATCGGCCTTAAAAATCGTGGCTGGGGAGGAAGGATTCGAACCCTCGAATGCCGGAATCAAAATCCGGTGCCTTAACCAACTTGGCGACTCCCCAACTTCATCCACCACCATCCACGATGGCGAATGATAAAGAACTGTCTGTCAAAACCCCTTGCGCAACGACAACGCAAGACCGACATTATGCGTCAACCCAGCCGCGCAAGGGATGCTCGCGCAAACCCTCGCACAACCGGCCTTGCCAGCCCGCAGGCAGATCCGCCAAACGGACTGAAGCCTGGGCTGAAGCCTCGCCCAAGGCCCCATTTCGCACGCCGGCAGCAGGGCAAACCCAGGCGAATACCGCACTTCCCGAGCCCGTCATCCGCGCACCGAACCGCAACGCACTTTCACCCCCGACCCAACGCCCCACCCTTTCGAGCACTTCGCCAACCAGGGGCTCAAGCATCACGGCGCCTGCCTGCAAATCGTTTCCGCCCCACAAAGAACCCAGTCCCTTTTGCGGGCCTGCACAAGACGAACAGGAAGACTCAAGCCATTCAGCAAAGCCAGCTATTGTTTCTTCGTGTTTTGGGGTTGTCAAGTCAAGTGCGCAAAACACCGCGCGCGTGGACAGGCCGCGTGCCGGATGCACCACGGCAAAGATCGGCGTGGGCAGCTCGATTTCCCGCAACTGCTCGCCGACACCCTCGGCCCAGGCGTTGCGGCCGAAGATGAATAGCGGCACATCGGCGCCGAGTCGCAGCGCGATCTGCATCAGGGTCGCCCGCGGCAGATCGAGGCCCCAGAGTCGGTTCAGGCCGATCAGCACGGTAGCGGCATCCGAACTGCCGCCGCCCAGCCCGGCCTGTTGCGGAATGCGCTTGCGCAGGTGAATGTCGACCCCGCTTGCGCACTGGGTGCACTGGGCGAACTCCTGAAGCAGACGGGCGGCGCGCACGCACAGATCATCCTGCGGCAATTCGTCTGCGCCGATGCGGCGGATGATGCCGTCGTCGCGCCGGATCAGGTCGAGGCTGTCGCACCAGTCGATGAACTGAAACACGGTCTGCAGGGTGTGATAGCCGTCGGGCCGCCTGCCGGTGACGTGCAGAAACCAGTTGATCTTCGCCGGAGCGGGCAGGTTGTAAAGAGCGCGCATGAATCAGGCGGCAGCAGACGGATCAGCGGGCGGTTTGCGACGCCGCAGCGGCGGGCTTCGGCGCGCTGGATTCGATCACCATGCGCAGTTCCGCCGGGTCGCCCTGCAGTCGCTGCGCCCTGACCAGCGCGAGATGGCCGTCACGCCAGGTGGGATGCACCTGCCAGCCGAGTTGCTCGAAGCCACCGTCAGCCAAGGTTTGCGAGGGCAGGCTGGCCGCCGGTCGCCCCTGCACCCAGTCCTGCAGCGCCGCCTGCGGCAGGGCCACCCCCAACGCGGCCTGGGTCATGTCGTCGAATGAGGCGAAATGCTGCGTTTGCCTGCCGTCATCCAGGCTGGCCTGGCCTGGGCGCCACTGCGCCTTGGCCAGCATCTGCCCCAGCGGGGAAAAAACCTCGAACTCGCCCGATGCGGCCCCGCTCAACACCAGTCGAAACCCGCCGTAAAGCGCCTTTTGCGCATCGGCCCGGCCGCTGACGAGCGACAGCCGTCCGGCCAGCGCAAGCGTGTTCGCGGGCTCGGGCGACTGCGGCAGACGCGGCGCGGCACAGCCGCCGAGAAGCCCTGCGATCACCGCCGCGGCAGCCCCGGCGAAAGCGCGACGCCGCATCAGAATGACACACCGTATTTGCGCAGCACCGCCTGCACCATGGAGTCGTTCGGCGCGCGTTCGATGGCCTGGCGCCAGATGGCGCGCGCCCGGTCGTGCTGGCCGAGCCGCCACAGCACCTCGCCCAGATGCGCGCCGATCTCGGGGTCGGGCCGCGCGTCATACGCCTGCTGCAGAGAATCGAGCGCCTGATCGTCATGGCCCATCCTGAATTCGACCCAGCCCATGCTGTCGAGCACGAAGGGATTGCCCGGCGAGAGTTCGAGCGCGCGGGCGATGAGCTTGCGCGCCTCGGGCAACTGCTCGCCGCGGTCGGCCAGGGTGTAGCCCAGCGCGTTGTAGGCGGGCTGCGACTCGGGATCGAGCGCGATGGCCTTTCGCAACATCTGCAGCATCTCTTTGATGTGCCCGCTCTTGTCGGCCATCATCGAGGCCTCGTACAGCAGATCGACATCGTTCGGCATCTGCTTCAGACCGGATCGCAGCAGCCTGTAAGACGCCTCGAAGCGCCCGGCCTCGCGCAGCACCTGCGCCCGCGCCAGCAGCCGATCCTTGCGCTGCGCGGCGCTCGCCTCGGGCAGGGTTTCGATCAGCTTGAGGGCGTCGTCCACCTTGCCCTGCTGCACCAGAATAGCTGCGCGGCTGCTGAGCACGGCGAGCTGGTTGTTGGCGTCGGGCACGATCTGATCGAGCCAGCGATTGGCCTGATCCAGATCGCCCAGCTTGCGCGAAGCCTCTGACAAAGCGAGATAGGCCGGGGTGAGCACCGGCGGCTGGGACTGAGCGGCCTGAGCGCGCGCCAGCCGCAGATAGGTCTGCAGCGAAATCACCGCCTTTGCCGCCTGGCCGAATTCCGTCTGCAGGCTGCCCAGGATCAACCAGGCCGGGGCAGAATCGGGCGCATCGGCCACCAGTTTTTCCAGCGCATGCAGCGCAATGCCGTCGCGCTGCTGTGCCAGCGCGGCCTGCGCCCAGGCCAGACGCAGACCGCTGTCTTTCGGCTGGGCGACGGAAAACCGCTGCATCGCCGCATCCGCCGCCTGCGGATTGACGGTGTAGAGCTGCAACAGCAGCGCCGCAGCCGGGGCCAAACCGGGATCGCGGCCCAGCGCGTGCAAGGCATCGGCGAAACCCCCTTTCTGGTCGCCGGCGCGCGCGCGCAGCAGGCCCAGCACCACATCGGTCTGCGCAAACTGCCGCTGCCCGGCCAGAGCGGTGCGCATCATCGACAGCGTGGCCGCCGGATCGCTGGCCTGCGCCGCCAGAGGCAGCAGATCGGCGATGGCCTGACCGCGCTGCGGCTCTGGGGTGTGGGCCAGGTCTTGGGCGATGGCCGAGCCGGCCTCGCCGGTTTTGCCCATGAGCAGCAGCAGTTGCACCACCCAGGCCCCGGCCTCGCGCGAGTCCGGCATGGCTTTGCGCCAGTCCTTTGCTGCGGCGAGCGCCTGCTCGGGCGCTCCGGCGCGCAGGGCGATTTCCGCTGCGCGCCGGTAAAGCTGCTCGGAATCGAGCTCTTTGGCCGCCTTCAGCAGTTCGGTGTAGGCCACGCCGGGATGGCCGGTGTGCGCGGCAATCTCTCCGGCAAGAACGGCGAAGACTTGCCGCGCCGTGTCCTGCGCACTGACCCGATCGGCCGACTGCTGCGCAGTGGCGGCCATCGGCACGGCGGCGAGAGCCGGAAACAACAGGGCCGACACAAGTACGGCAGCGCGCATGGGAATCCTGAAAGTCGACTAAAGAAGAAAGCCCCGTCCGCACCGGCAAACGACCAGCAGGCAGGGCAGGCAAATGTGCAGATTGTAGAAGTGTGCCATTCCCCCTGCGGCACAATGCCGCCATGCCCGAACTGCCCGAAGTCGAAGTCACCCGTCTGGGTCTGGAGCCCGCACTGCTGGGCGCGCGTCTGATGGATCTGCGGCTGGGCAAACCGCTGCGCTGGTCGCTGGACATCGACCCTGCAGCGCTTGCCGGACTGCGCATCACCGCGCTGCAGCGCCGCGGAAAATACCTGCTGCTGCTCCTGGAGCCGGCAAGCGCCGAATCTCCCTTGGCCCAAGGCACGCTCATCGTCCACCTGGGCATGTCGGGTTCGCTGCGCTGGACGCCGGCGGCGCAAATTCCTGCGCCGCCGTCCCCGCACGACCATGTGGAGTGGCAGACCGACCGCGGCGTGCTGCGGTTGCACGATCCGCGGCGCTTCAGCGCCGTGCTCTGGCACGCGGGCGACCAGGTGCAGGCACACCCCCTGCTGCGCGCGCTCGGGCCCGAGCCGCTGGGCGCCGGTTTCGACGGCGCGGCGCTGTGCCGCGCGCTCGCAGGGCGGCAGGCCGCGATCAAGCCGCTGCTGCTGTCGCAGCACATCGTCGCCGGCATCGGCAATATCTACGCCTGCGAGTCGCTGTTTCGCGCCGGGATCGACCCGCGCACGCCCGCATCGCATCTGCGCCCGGCCGATTGCCAGCGGCTGGCCGCAGCCGTGCGCGACACGCTGCAAGAGGCGGTGGCGCTGGGCGGCAGCAGCCTGCGCAACTTCGCCCACGTCGACGGCGAGCTGGGTTATTTCCAGATGCAGGCGCGGGTGTATGGGCGCGCGGGGCAGCCCTGTCGCGTCTGCGCCACGCCCGTGCGGCAGATCGTGCAGGGGCAGCGCAGCAGCTATTTCTGCCCAAACTGCCAAAAAATTCTCAAAGCGAAGGCGAAGAGGGGGATACGCTGATCGAAATCCGGCTGATCCTGTGGTTTACTTTTGCCCGACTTCCATCCATGCGCCCGAAGCGATGAATCCGCACGTCGAAGCCCCCATCCTCACCGCCGGTCTGTTCGACTACGCCGAGTGGCGCGCGCAGGCGCTGCAGCGTGTCAAATCGCTGCTGGCCTGGCTCGAAGAAAGCGGACTCGATCTCGATCAGGCCAGACCGCCGCTGCAGCGGCAGATTCAGCTTCTGGACAACGACCGCATGACCCTGGCCTTCGTCGCCGAGTTCTCGCGCGGCAAGTCCGAGCTGATCAACGCCATTTTTTTCGGCGGGCACGGCCAGCGCATCCTGCCCGCCGGGGCCGGGCGCACCACCATGTGCCCGATGGAGCTGTTCTCCGACCCCGCGCAGCCGCGCGGCCTGCGCCTGCTGCCCATCGAAACCCGCCTGCAGTCGCAGACACTGGCGCAATGGAAATCGAGCCCGCAGGTCTGGACGCATTTCGAACTGCTCTCCCAGGATGCACAGGGCCTGGCGCAGGCGCTCACCCATCTGTCCGACACCCAGCGCGTGCCGCTGGAGCGCGCGCAGGAGCTGGGTTTCTTCCACGATGCCGATGATCTGGCGCAGCTCGATCTCGACCTCGACGCTCGGGTCGAGGTCGAAATTCCGCTGTGGCGGCACGCGCTGGTCAACTTCGCCCACCCGCTGCTCGATCAGGGCCTGAGCATTCTCGACACGCCGGGGCTCAACGCCGTGGGCGCCGAGCCGGAACTCACCCTCTCGCTCATCCCTGCGGCCAACGCCGTGGTCTTCGTGCTCGGCGCCGACACCGGGGTGACGCGCAGCGATCTGGACATCTGGAACCGCCACATCGCCCCCAACAGCGGCACCCAGACCCTGGTGGCGCTCAACAAGGTCGACTCGCTGTGGGACCCGCTGCTCACGCCACCGCAGATCGCCGCCAGCATCGACCATCAGGTGCAGACCACTGCGGCCATGCTGCATCTGCCGGTCGATCGCGTGTTTCCCGTCTCGGCGCACAAGGCGCTGCTGGCGCGCATTCAGGGCGACGGCCCGCTGCTGGCGCGCTCGGGGCTGGGCGCGCTGGAGAATGCGCTCAACCGCGCAGCCAACATCGATCGCCGCGGCGTGCTCGACGGCGCCGTGCGCGAAGCGCTCGAGCAGGTGCAGGCCGAGCTCTCGCAGCAACTGCGCAAGCAACGACACGATGCGCAGGGGCAGCTCGACGAGCTGATGGGGCTGCGCGGCAAGAACGCACATATGGTGGTGCTCATGCTGCAGCGCCTGGCTGCGGAGCGCAGTGAGTTCGATACCGGCATGACGCAGGTGCTGGCGCTGCGCGCCGTCAACAACCGCATGCTCGAACAGTTGCGCGAGCGCTTCGCCGCCGGCTCGGTGCTGCAAGACCTCGAACGGCTCGAATCGCGCCTGGGCAATGCCTTGCTGAAAGTCGGCGTGAAAGGCGAGCTGGCCCGCATCGGCGCCGAACTGCGCAAGCGGCTGGTCGAGGCCGAAACGCAGATCGAGGAAATCCGCCAGATGCTCGCCGCCGCCTTCAATCGCGCCAACCGCGAATTCGGCTTCACCGTCACCGCGCCGCGCGTGCTGCGGCTGGCCGGGCTGATGCAGGAGTTCGACCGCGTGTTTCATGCCTACACCGAGCATCTCTCCGGCGTGAACTGGCTCAAGCTGCAGAACAACGCCTACGCCCTGCGCACCCTGCGCGGCCTGTCGGCGCGGGTGCGCGAACTGTTCGAACGCGCCACGCGCGACATCGAAAACTGGGATCGCTCAGCCATCGCCCAGCTCGACAGCCAGGTGCGCGAGCGCAAGAAGCAGCTCAACCGCCGGCTGACCACGCTGCAGCGCATCGAGGACACCAAGGACAGCCTGCACGACCGCATCGAGGAACTGCAGGCGCAGATCGCCCGCATCGACGCGCTGCAGCGCGGGCTGAACGATCAGATCCAGCTCGCGCGGCTCGGCTGAGAGGGTTTGAACATCCGCCATGACCGCGCATCGCGCCTGAAGCGCGGCTTCCTGCCCGCCGTGCCCGATTCCGCCCAAGCCCACCCTGCCGCTGAAACCATCCTGCCCCTGCCGCACTTCGCCAGCCGTCTGGTGCTCTGGCAGCGTCGGCACGGGCGGCACGATCTGCCCTGGCAGGTGCGCGATCCCTACCGCGTCTGGCTGTCGGAAATCATGCTGCAGCAAACGCAGGTCGCCTCGGTCATCGACTATTACGCGCGCTTCACCGCCCGGTTTCCCACGGTGCAGGCGCTGGCCGCAGCGTCTGAAGACGAGGTGCTCGCCGCCTGGAGCGGGCTGGGCTATTACCAGCGCGCGCGCAACCTGCAGCGCTGCGCGCAGATCGTGGTGCAAGAGCACGGCGGCGCCTTTCCGCGAACGGCGCAAAGCTTGGCGGCCTTGCCTGGGATCGGCCCGTCCACCGCAGCGGCCATTGCCGCGTTCTGCTTCGGCGAGCGCGCGGCCATACTCGACGGCAATGTGCAGCGGGTGCTCTGCCGCAGCCACGGAATCGACGCTCCGATGCCATCGGCGGCGACCACGCGCCAGCTCCGGGCGCTCGCCCTGAGCCTGCTGCCCGCAGCCGAAGACATCTCCGCCTACACCCAGGGGCTGATGGATCTGGGCGCCACCGTGTGCCGGCCGCGCCAGCCTGCCTGCCCCGCCTGTCCTTTCGCCGCGGACTGCCGCGCCCGCCTCGCGGGCGATCCGCAGCGACTGCCGCTGCGACGGGCCGCGCGCAAGATCCGCCCGCAGCGCAGCGCGGTGATGCTCTGGCTGCGCCGCTCGCCGGATGGCCTTTGCTGGCTGGAAAAGCGCCCGCCACTGGGCATCTGGCCGGGATTGTGGAGCCTGCCGCAGTTCGACACCCCCGAGCAGGCGCTGCGGTACGCTGCGCGCCTGGGACGGGTGATCGCTCAGCGGGAACTGCCACCGTTTCGCCATGCGTTCACCCATTTCGAGCTGACGATTCAGCCCTTGCTGGTCGATCTGCAGGTTCAGCCGGGAGTCGCGGAGCCGCAGGGACTGTGGATCGATCTCGAACAAGCCGCGCGCATGGGGCTTCCGGCGCCGGTGCGCAGGCTGCTGACGGCAACCCGTGGGGATATGAATCAGGGCTTGTTGCCAAAGCACTGAAACCGCAGGTTTGAATAAAAAACCTCCCCCTCCCAGCCTCCCCCGGCAAGCGGGGGAGGGGCTTGAGCATTTCCCGAGGCGCGGTTCAGACGATGGCCAGATGCCCGGTATCGCCGCCGATGTCGGCGTTGCGCGCGCGCTTGCTGTCGAGCTTGATGCGCAGCCGCAGATCGTTGACCGAATCGGCGTTGCGCAGCGCGTCTTCGTAGCCGATCTTGTCGGCGTCGAACAGGTCGAACAGCGCCTGGTCGAAGGTCTGCATGCCCAGTTCGCGCGAGCGCCGCATCACATCCTTGATCTCGGTGAGCCTGCCTTCGAAGATCTGATCGGCGATCAGCGGCGAGTTGATCATGATCTCCACCGCGGCCACCCGCCCCTTGCCGGTCTGCAGCGGCACCAGCCGCTGTGACACCAGCGCGCGCAGGTTCAGCGACAGGTCCATCAGCAGTTGCGTGCGGCGGTCTTCGGGAAAGAAGTTGATGATGCGGTCCAGCGCCTGGTTGGCATTGTTGGCGTGCAGCGTGGCCAGCACCAGGTGGCCGGTCTCGGAGAACACCACGGCGTACTCCATGGTCTCGCGGTCGCGGATTTCGCCCATCAGAATGACGTCGGGCGCCTGCCGCAGGGTGTTCTTCAGCGCTGCTTCCCAACTGTCGGTATCGAGCCCGACTTCGCGCTGGGTGACGATGCAGTTCTTGTGCGGATGGACGAACTCGATGGGGTCTTCCACGGTGATGATGTGGCCGTGCGAATTTTCGTTGCGGTAATCGAGCATGGCCGCCATCGAGGTCGACTTGCCCGAGCCGGTGGCGCCGACAAAGATGATGAGCCCGCGCTTGTGCATCGCCAGGGTCTTGAGCACCTGCGGCAGGCCCAGGGCGTCGATCGAGGGCAGGTCTTGCGGTATCTGCCGCAGCACGATGCCGACCTTGCCCTGCTGCAAAAACGCATTGCAGCGAAAGCGAGTGAGTCCGGCGGGCGAAATGGCGAAATTGCACTCCTTGGTGCGCTCGAATTCGGCCGATTGCTTGTCGTTCATGATCGAACGCGCCAGCGCCAGCGTGTGCTGGGAGGTAAGCGCCTGCGAAGACAGCTTGGAAACGGCGCCATCGACCTTGATCGCAGGCGGAAAGTCGGCGGTGAGAAACAGATCCGAACCGCCCCGGCTGATCATCAGCTTGAGCAGGTCGTTGATGAATTTGGAAGCCTGATCACGATCCATACGCCCCCCAGCGTTTGTCAAATACGATCATTCATGCCGCCAGCCGCCGCATCAACCGCCCGGTGAAGTCGCGGCCACGCGCGCGCTGAGCTTGCGCAGACGCAGCGACAGGCGCCGCGCCAGCGAGCCGATGAGTCGGCAGGCGGCGGCCGGATCCTGCGCGATCATGCGGTCGAGGTCGCCGGCTTCGAGCACGGCGATCTCGCTGTCGGTCAGCGTGGTGCAGTAGGACCAGCGCGGCGCGGCGTCGACCAGCGACATTTCGCCCAGCATGCTGCCCGCGCGCACCTCGGTCAGGCGCAGCCTGTCGCCCCAGGGTTGCAGACGATCGACCGCCACCGCGCCGCGCAGCAGCACCACCATGAAGCTGCCCGTCTCGCCCTGCGCGATCAGATCGGCATTGGCCCTGACGGTGTAGAAATGAAAATACCTGACGCAGCGTTCCTTGTCGGCCTGGGTCAGCCCGGCCATGTATTTGTCCTGCTGCCAGAGTTCGAGCAGGCGCAGGCCGCCCGCGCTGCGCGACAGCTTGGTGGCGCCGATCTGCGCCGAGCGCTGCGGCCAGGCGACCACGCTGTCCAGGCTGGAGACCTCGGCGTCGTGGAAACCGGTGGTGAAGAACTGCGATTCGGGCGCGTCGTCCACCCCCTCCTTGCGCGAACCGGAGCGGAACTTGTCGAATAGTTTCATGGCCTGCTGGGAGCGGTGGGTAAGCGAGTGTGTGCGGGTCGAAGATATGAGCCTATGAGCCGAACCGGCTGATCAGGCGCCTGGGAAGTTCTCGGGCTGCTTGGCCTTGGTGCGCGCCTCGGTGGCCGAGATCATGTTGCGCTTGACCAGATCGGCCAGATTCTGGTCGAGGGTCTGCATGCCGTAGGTCTGGCTGGTCTGGATCATGGAATACATCTGCGCCACCTTGTTTTCGCGGATGAGGTTGCGGATGGCCGGCGTGCCGATCATGATCTCGTGCGCCGCCACCCGGCCCGAGCCGTCCTTTTTCTTGCACAGCGTCTGCGAAATCACGCCCACCAACGCTTCGGACAACATGGCGCGCACCATTTCCTTTTCCTCCGCCGGGAACACGTCGACGATACGGTCGATGGTCTTGGGCGCTGATGCGGTGTGCAGCGTGGCGAACACCAGGTGGCCGGTCTCGGAAGCGGTGAGCGCCAGGCGGATGGTTTCCAGGTCGCGCATTTCGCCCACCAGAATCGCGTCCGGATCTTCGCGCAGCGCCGAGCGCAGCGCGTTGGAAAAGCTCAGGGTATGCGGCCCGACCTCGCGCTGGTTGATGAGCGCCTTTTTCGACTGGTGCACGAACTCGATGGGGTCTTCGATGGTGAGCACATGGCCGTACTCGTTCTCGTTGAAGTGGTTGACCATCGCCGCCAGCGTGGTCGACTTGCCTGAACCCGTCGGCCCCGTCACCAGCACCAGACCGCGCGGCTTGAGCGAGAGTTCGGCGAAGATCTTCGGTGCGTTCAGATCGTCGAGGGTGAGCACCTTGCTCGGAATGGTGCGAAACACCGCGCCCGCGCCGCGCGCCTGGTTGAAGGCATTGACGCGAAAACGCGCCAGTTGCGGCACCTCGAAGGAGAAATCGACCTCGAGAAACTCTTCGTAGCGCTTGCGCTGCGAGTCGTTCATGATGTCGTACACCATGGCATGCACCGCCTTGTGATCGAGCGGCTCGACGTTGATGCGCCGCACGTCGCCGTGCACGCGGATCATCGGCGGCAGTCCGGCCGAGAGGTGCAGATCGGATGCGTCGTTCTTGACGCTGAAAGCGAGCAGTTGCGTGATGTCCAAGCGATGTCTCCCCCGAGCAGGCCTGTGCGCGCCGATGGGCCAGCGGTGCTGAAGCGATTCGACTATCTTAAGGTCAGAATATCGGTTTGCCGCAATTGGGCGGCGCCGTTGCCGCCGAATTGTTGTATCAACCCCCGTTTTGCTCACTCATGTCCCTCGAAAACACGCTTGCCGCAGTGCGCCGGCGCATCGCCCAGGCCGCAGCCGCCTGCGGGCGCGACCCGCGATCCGTCACCCTGCTGGCCGTATCCAAGACTTTCCCAGCCGAAGACATCGCCCGCGCCGCCGCGCTCGGACAGATCGATTTCGGCGAGAACTATGTGCAGGAAGCGGTCGACAAGATCGCCGCCCTGCGAGCGGACTGGCCCGCCTTGCAATGGCACTTCATCGGCCCTTTGCAGAGCAACAAAACCCGCGAAGTGGCGGCGCGCTTCGACTGGGTGCACGGCATCGATCGTCTCAAGCTGGCCCAGCGCCTGAGCGATCAACGACCGGCAGACCTGCCGCCCCTCCAAGTCTGCATCCAGGTCAACGTGGACGAGGAAACCAGCAAAAGCGGCGTGCCGGCGCAAGACGCTTCAGCGCTGGCCGCGGCCGTGGCCGCCCTGCCCCGGCTGCGGCTGCGCGGGCTGATGTGCATTCCGGCGCCACGCCAGGGGATCGCCGCGCAGCGCGAACCGTTCGCCCGGCTGCGCAGGCTGCGCGACGCCATCGCCGCCGAACACGGCCTGAGGCTCGACACCCTGTCGATGGGCATGAGCGCCGACCTCGAAGCGGCCATCCTCGAAGGCGCAACCATCGTGCGCGTCGGCACGGCGATTTTCGGCGCCCGCTCCGCACGCGCCGCATGACCTGCGCAACCCGGATGGCACGGCTGCGCGTCAACGCGGCAGCCGCAGCACGGCCTCCAAACCGCCTCCCGGACGGTCCCGGAGTTCCAGACTGCCGCGGTGCAGGCGCGCGACCCGATCGACCACGGCCAGACCCAGGCCGCTCCCGGCGCTTGCGTCTCCGCGGGCGAAGGGCCGCATCAGCCGCTCGCGCCGGTCTTGCGCGATTCCGGGGCCGCGATCGAGCACGGCGAGCTGCGCGCGCACCGGGTCGCAATACAGCCTCAGCCCGACGATCCCGCCCGCATGCGTGACGGCGTTGTCCACCAGGTTCATCACGGCGCGGCGCAGCGCGACGGGGCGTGCGCGCAGGGTGCAGCCGGATGCGGGAAGATCGAGGTCGAGGCGCTCGGGCGGCAGCAGATCGAGCGCCGTCTGCCGCGCCAGCGCCGCCAGATCGACCTCCTCCTCGGACTCGTCGGCACCGACGCGGGCGAAGTCGAGAAACTGGCTGACGATGGCGTCGGCCGCGGCGATGCTGCGCTTCATCGTGGCGACGAGTTCGGCATCGATTCCGGGCGGGAGCATTTCGACGCACAGCCGCAGTTTCGCCAGCGGCGTGCGCAGATCGTGCGAAACGCCTGCGAGCATCACCGCGCGGTCGCGGTCGGCCCGCTCCAGTTCTTCGGCCATGCGGGCAAAGCTGCCCACGACCTGCGCGATCTCCGGCGGTACCCGCTCGGGCAGCGGCCCGGGGGGACGGCCTGCGCCGACGGCCTCGGCCGCAGCCGCCAGCGCCCGCATCGGCCGGCGCACCGTGCGGTGGATGATCCAGGCGCCGAGCACGGCCAGCGCCACGCTGATCGCCGTGCCCAGAAGCAGCGGCAGGCGCAGGCTCGTCAGCAGCCCCGGGGTGGCGAATCCGACCCAGTACCGCTGTCCGCCCAGCCGGGTGCCGATCCACAGCCGCACCTCCCCCGACCGCGCCCAATGCAGCCGGAAACCGGATCCGAGCGCGCTTTGCAGCGGACGCAGCAGCAGCGCGGCTGCCGGCGCCTGCGGCGCGTCGAATTGCGCCGGGGCCTGCCCGGCCGGAACGAGGATCCGTCCGGCTGCAGCGCGATTGAGCGCATCGACGTAGCCGGCGCGCTCGCTTTGCGGCAGGCGGTGCAGCGCCAGATCGATCGCCGACAGATCGGCGCGGACAAGGCCGGCCAGACGATCCAGCCGCGGCCGCTGCACCAGTTCGCGCAACACCAGCAGATTGGCGAACTGCGCGGCGACGAGCAGCACGATGATCAGCCGCAGGCTGCGCGCGAACAGGCTGCTGCCCCACCCGGCCGATGCGAGGTGCACGCTCACCGCCGAGTTCCATCAGGGGCGAACAGATAGCCCAGGCCCCAGACCGTCTGGATGTAACGCGGCGCCGCCGGATCCTCCTCGATCAGCCGACGCAGCCGCAACACCCGGATGTCGACGCTGCGCTCGGTGGCCTCGCGGTCGCGCCCCTGCGCCAGTTCGAGCAGGCGCTCGCGCCCCAGCGGCCTCCCCGGATTGCACGCCAGCGCGGCAAGCAGCGCGAACTCGCCCGAGGTCAGCGGCACGTCGGCACCGTCCCTCGCCAGCGTGCGGGCGGCCAGGTCCAGCTCGAATGCGCCGAAGCGGATGACGTCGCCGCGCACGGCGGCCGGCAATGCGCCGAGCATCGCCTGCCGCCGCAGCATCGCCTGGATGCGCGCAAGCAATTCGCGCGGCTCGAACGGCTTGGGCAGGTAATCGTCGGCGCCCATTTCCAGACCGAGGATGCGATCGACCGGGTCGCCCCGCGCCGTCAGCATCAGCACCGGCAGAGTCTCTCCCTGCGCGCGCAGCCTGCGCAGCACCGACAGGCCGTCCTCGCCGGGCATCATCAGGTCGAGAATGAGCAGATCGAAGGGCTCGCGCGCGAGCAAGCGGTCGAGCTGCGCGGCGTCCGCCACCGCGCGCACCTGCAGCCCCATGCCGCCGAGATAACGCTGCAGCAGCGCGCGCAGCTCGGCCTCGTCGTCGAGAAGCAGGATCCTGGCTGCGGCGGGGCTCATGGGGGATCGATGCGCTGGGCTGATGGGCTGGGCTGCGGCCACATCGTATCGGCCGTTTGCCCGCCGGAGGGTCGATTCGATGTCAAACTGTTTCAAACCCGCCCCGACGCAACCGGCCGTGATCGATGCGCCGGCGCCGGCGTCACCCCGTTCAGGCCGGTTCGCGTTCAATTCGGCGTGAATGCCCGATCCCGCATTCGCCGCCTTCGCCGCAGGCGCGACGGCGACCCCAAACCCACCTGGAGTACCTCATCATGCGACACACCATCCGAACCACCACACTGATTTGCCTGATCTGCAGCGCCGCCGCCATCGCCGCCGCCGTGCCGGCCGAAGCGGCCGAGCGGCACCGCGTGCGCGCCGTCGGCCAGAACGGCACGGGATTCGTCGCCGGGGGACGGACCGCTGAAGGCGCAGCCTATCTGCGCGGCCGCGGCGTCACCCGCAATGCCGAGGGCACGACGCTGCGCAGCGGCGGCGTTTACCGCGGACCGGACGGCGGCGTCGCCGCCCGCGCCGGACAGACCACGCGCGGCACCGACGGCAGCCTGACTCACCAGAGCGGCTTCGCGGCGCAGGGCGCCAACGGCGGATCGATCCAGAGCAGCGGCAGCGTCACGCGCAGCGCCGACGGCACCAGCGGCAGCCGAACCACGACGGCGACCGGCGCCGGCGGCAACAGCTACGTCGGCTCCACCTCGTACAACCCGCAGACCGGGGTCACGCACACCGCCACCTGCACCGACGCAGCCGGCAACCCGATCCCCTGCCGCTGATGTTCAATTCTTCATGGCTCTCGACGATCATTGATCCGCGGCAGCCAGGCTCGTCGCCGGTTGCCGATCGGTTTTCATCCCCTGCTTTGGAGCATCCCATGCCTTCCATCCTTTCGACTCGACTGATCCTGGTTTGCTGCGCGCTCGCGGCCGTGAGCATCGCGCAGGCCCAGACCGCGCCACCGGGCGCATCGCGCGCGCAGCAGGTGCTCGCCGAGCGCTTCGCTCGCGCCGATGCCGACCACGACGGCCGGCTCACCCTGGCCGAGGCCAAGACCGGGATGCCGCGCGTCGCGCAACATTTCGATCGGCTCGACACGAACCATCTGGGCTACCTCACTCTCGATCAACTCCAGGCCGAACTCCAGGCCGGCCTGCGCCGACGCCAGGCGAGCCGGCAATGAAGATCGTGGAGTCGATCATCCGCCTGCCCCCTGTCGCCCTTTCCCTGCTGCTCATCGCCGGGTGCGGCGGTGCAGACTCGGCCTCGTCGGCGCCGCCCGGACCCGAAACGCAGCAGCGCGCGGCAGCGGCTGCGACCACCGCGCAGCACAACCCCGATTGCACCGCGGTGCAGCCGTTCTACTGGGAGATCGGCGATGCGAACCAGCGTCTGGCCTCGGGCTCGGTCAATGCGGCGGGTGACACTGGCGCTCCGGTCTACACCGCTTCCACCCTGATGAACATCGCGTCCGCATCCAAATGGATCTACGCTGCCTACGTCGTGCAGCGGCAGGGTGGAGTGCTCTCCGATTCCGACGTCTCGTTCCTGCATTTGACCAGCGGCTACACCCACTTTTCGATCTGTCTGCCCTGGCAGACGGTCGCCGGCTGCGTGGATTATCTCGGCAACGGGGTATACGATCCATCGACCGCCGGCGCCTTCTACTACGGCGGCGGCCACATGCAAAAACATGCCGAGATCGTCGGCCTCGGCCCGCTGGACAACGCCGGGCTCGCCGCGGAAATCCAGTCTCGGATCGGCCGCGACATTGCAATCGCGTACAGCCAGCCGCAACTCGCCGCAGGCGTGGTCACGACCGCCGACGCCTATGGTCTGTTGTTGCGCAAGATGCTGGGCGGCACCCTGCTGCTCGGCAGGATGCTGGGCGCGGACGCGGTGTGCACCAACCCCGCGACCTGTCCGCCGGGAGCCGCGCTGGCCACGCCGATCCCGACAGCCGAGAGCTGGCATTACTCGCTCGGCCATTGGGTCGAGGACGATCCGGCAGTGGGCGACGGCGCGTTCAACAGCGCGGGCGCCTTCGGCTTCTATCCGTGGATCGACGCCACCCGCACCTGGTACGGCATCGTCGCGCGGCGCACAGCCGGCGGCGACAACGCAGGCTATGCTTCGGCCAGATGCGGCCGGCTGATCCGCAAGGCCTGGGTCAGCGGGATGCCGCAGTGAGGCCGGGCACCTCGCGTCCGGATGCGCCGTGGAGGGTTGGATCATGCAGTGCAAGCGGGCATGGGTCAGTGGCAGGGTGCAAGGGGTTTCCTTTCGCGCCTTCACCCGAATGCAGGCCGAAAGGCTCGGGCTGCGCGGCCATGCGCTGAACCTGCCCGACGGCCGTGTGGAAGTGCTCGTCTGCGGGCAAGCGCAAGCCGTCGAAGCGCTGCTGCACTGGCTGCAAGTCGGCCCGCCTGCGGCCAGGGTGGATGCCGTTCACGTCGAGGCTGCTGACGTGGCGCAATGCCCGCCCGGTTTTCGCATCGGATAAGGAGCAAGCGCCGAAGAACACCCCCTCCGCTTGCCGGGGGAGGTTGGAAGGGGCATCCTTTGTTCTGCGCAGCACTGTCTTCTCCTCCCCCGCTTGCCGGGGGAGGTTGGGAGGGGGAGCGATGCGTTGGATTCAGCTCACCCCTCCCAACCCATCCCCACCCCAACCCGTCCAATGGCTGGCTTGCAGGCCAGCCCCGTTCCGGCGGAGCAAAGCCGGGCAGTTGGCTTTGCCTCTCCCGCCTCCACCCCCACGAGTGAGGAGGGAGCGAATGCTCCTCCCCCACGGCGTGTGGGAGGCTGTGAGGGGCAACCCAAGGCAGCGCGAAGCGCATTTCTCACCTCCTCCACGTAGTGGGGGAGGCCGGGAGGGGGCGCCCACCCCAACCCGTCCAATGGCTGGCTTGCAGGCCAGCCCCGTTCCGGCGGAGCAAAGCCGGGCAGTTGGCTTTGCAGCCTCCACGCCCACGAGCGGGGGGGAGATTTATTCAATCACCGTTCTCTTGGAACAGCCCGCGCAGATCGGGCAGGCCAGTCGCCGCGGCTTGTTGCACCAGCCGCGCGGCTTCGGCGCCCTCGGTGCGAGCCAGCTCGGTCAGCACCCGCAGCCAGAGCGCGGGTTGCTGCGGCAGCGGCGCGCAGTAGAGCAGGTCGCCGCCGCGCTGCACCGCCAGAACCGGAAAGTTGGGCGGCTCATAGTCGCCCAGCGCATCGGCGTGATCCTCGACGTCGATCCAGGCCCAGCGCACCGCGAGATCGGGTGGCAGTTGCGCCGCCAGCATGTCGAAGCCCGCGCGCCAGTCGCGGCAGATGCCGCACCACTGCGCGCACAGGCAGGCGACGAGCAGCGGCTCCATGCGTCCACAGGCCGACGGCGCGTCAACGCAGCGCCTTGAAGCGCAGGCGGTGCGGACGCGCGCCCTCCTCGCCCAGGCGCCGCTTCTTGTCGGCCTCGTATTCCTGGTAGTTGCCCGAGAAGAAAGTCCACTGCGAATCACCCTCGGCGGCGAGGATGTGGGTGGCGATGCGGTCGAGGAACCAGCGGTCGTGGCTGGACACCATCACGCAGCCGGCGAACTCCAGCAGCGCGTCTTCGAGCGCGCGCAGGGTTTCCACGTCGAGGTCGTTGCTCGGCTCGTCGAGCAGCAGCACATTGCCACCGGAAATCAGCGTCTTGGCCAGATGCAGCCGCCCGCGCTCCCCGCCGGAGAGCTGGCCGACGATCTTCTGCTGATCGCCGCCCTTGAAATTGAAGCGCCCGCAGTAGGCGCGCGAAGGCACCTGGAACTTGCCGACATTGAGGATGTCCAGCCCGTCGGAAATCGCCTCCCAAACCGTCTTGTCGTCGGGCAGCGCGTCGCGGCTCTGGTCTTCATACACCAGCTTGACCGTCGGGCCGATGACGATCTCGCCGGCATCGGGTCGGTCCTGCCCGGCGATCATGCGAAACAGCGTGGACTTGCCCGCGCCGTTGGGGCCGATGACGCCGACGATGGCGCCCGGCGGCAGCTTGAAGCTCAGGTTCTCGATCAGCAGCCGCTCGCCGAACGCCTTGCGCACCTCCTTGAACTCGATGACCTCGTTGCCCAGGCGATCGGCCACGGGAATGAAAATCTCGTTGGTCTCGTTGCGCTTCTGGTACTCGATGCTCGACAACTCCTCGAACCGCGCCATGCGCGCCTTGCTCTTGGCCTGGCGCCCCTTGGGGTTCTGCCGCACCCATTCGAGCTCCTGCTTCATGGTCTTGAGGTGAGACGCCTCGCTGCGCGACTCCTGCTCCAGCCGCGCCTCCTTCTGCTCCAGCCAACTGCTGTAATTGCCCTTGAACGGAATGCCCGAGCCGCGGTCGAGTTCGAGTATCCACTCGGCGGCGTTGTCCAGAAAATAACGATCGTGGGTGACGGCCACGACGGTGCCGGGAAAACGGTGCAGGAACTGCTCCAGCCAGTCCACGCTTTCGGCGTCGAGGTGGTTGGTCGGCTCATCGAGCAGCAGCATGTCGGGTTTGGACAGCAACAGGCGGCACAGCGCCACGCGGCGTTTCTCGCCGCCCGACAGCGGTCCGATCTTCGCCTCCCACGGCGGCAGCCGCAGGGCGTCTGCGGCCACTTCCATCTGCAGGTCGGTGTTGTCGCCCTCGCCTGCGGAGATGATGGCTTCGAGCTGCGCCTGCTCCTCGGCCAGCTTGTCGAAGTCGGCATCGGGTTCGGCGTACTCGGCGTAAACCTGCTCCAGACGCTTTTTTGCCGCCAGCACGCCGCCGAGCCCTTCTTCCACCGCCTCGCGCACCGTCTGCTCAGGGTCGAGCTGCGGCTCCTGCGGCAGATAGCCGATGCGCAGTCCCGTCATCGGCACGGCTTCGCCTTCGAAGTCCTTGTCCACCCCGGCCATGATTCTGAGCAGCGTGGACTTGCCCGAGCCGTTCAGCCCGAGCACGCCGATCTTGGCGCCGGGAAAGAAGGACAGCGAGATGTCCTTGAGAATCTGCCGCTTGGGTGGCACGATCTTGCCGACCCGGTTCATGGTGAAAACGTATTGAGCCATAGTTTCTGTCGAAATAATCAGGCCGCGCGAAGCGAGCCCAAATTGGGAACTGCGCAATATCGGCGTCGACAGGCCTCAGCCCATCACGCAGCAAACCCCTATTGTCGCTGTACCGCGTATCGTGAGCACAGTCTCGCGCCCAACGACAGTCGGCCGAACGAAAGGAATCGATCTATTTTTTGTAATACGATTTCTCCATCGATCTTTACCCCCCCTCCCATGGACACCGTCACCCTCTCTCCGAAGTTTCAGGTCGTGATCCCCAAACGCGTGCGCGAGCAGCTCGGCCTGCGGCCGGGACAAAAGCTCGACGTCGTGCCCTTCGGCTCGCGCATCGAGCTTGTTCCACGGCAGGGCGCTCGAGCGCTGCGCGGTCTTCTGCGCGGCATCGACACGACCGTTCCCCGCGAGACTGACCGCTCGTGAAACTTCACGTGGTCGATTCCTCGGCTTGGCTGGAGTACTTCGCAGACGGCCCGGCTGCCGACCAGTTTGCCCCGATGATCGAGGAGCCAGCAGCGTTGATCGTGCCGGTCATCACGCTGTATGAAGTGTTCAAGCGCATCGCCGCTCAACGTGACGAGAACGACGGCATTGCCTGCCTTGCCGTGATGCAGCAGGGACGCACGGTCGCCATCGACGCTGCGCTCGCACTGTTTGCCGCTCAGGTCAGCCTGCGCCACAAGCTCCCCATGGCCGATAGTCTGATCTACGCCACGGCCCGCCAGGCTCAGGCCGATCTCTGGACCATGGACGCAGACTTCCAGGGCCTGCCCGGCGTGCATTACGTGCCCAAAACATTGCTCTGACACACGCACACGGCGAACTCGGCTACCATTGCGCCCAGCGGCCATGTCCAGTCTCCCAGCCGCAGTCACTTTTGACTCCTGCCGAGCCTCTCGGCCCACTCCATCTGTTGCAGACTGGCGCGCTTGTTCAAGCGCGGTGGCAGAGTCCTGGATCGGTTCACACACCGCTCCCGAAAGTTTTTCACATGTCTTTTCAAGATCTGGGTCTGATCGACCCCATCGTGCGCGCCGTTGCCGAACAAGGCTATACCGAGCCCACCCCCATCCAACGACAAGCCATTCCCGTCGTGCTCGCAGGCCATGACCTGCTGGCCGCTGCGCAAACCGGCACTGGCAAGACCGCGGGCTTCACCCTGCCCATGCTGCAACGTCTTGCAGGCGGCGAACCCGCCCGCAACGCCAAGGGCAAGATCATTCCCCGCGCCCTCATCCTCACCCCCACCCGCGAACTTGCCGCGCAGGTGCACGAAAACCTCGCCGCCTACGGCCGCCACCTCAAGCTGCACAGCATGGCGATGTACGGCGGTGTGGGCATGCAGCCGCAGATCAACGCCCTGGCGCGCGGCATGGACATCGTGGTGGCCACCCCCGGCCGCCTGCTCGACCACCAGAGCCAGCGCAACATCGACCTCTCCGCGGTGCAGATGCTGGTGCTCGACGAAGCCGACCGCATGCTCGACATGGGCTTCGTCCACGACATGCGCCGCATCGTCGCCCTGCTGCCCAAGCAACGCCAGAACCTGCTGTTCTCGGCCACGTTCTCCGACGACATCAAGCGCCTGGCCTCAGACTTCCTCGTCAACCCGCAGCAAGTCTCGGTCGCCCGCCAGAACGCCACCGCCGATCTGGTCGAGCAGATCGTGTTTCCCGTCGACCGCGAGCGCAAGCGCGACATGCTGGTGCACCTCATCCGCGAACGCAACTGGCCGCAGACCCTGGTGTTCACCCGCACCAAGCACGGCGCCAACCGCCTGGCCGAACAGCTCGACAAGGACGGCATTGTCGCCACCGGCTTTCACGGCAACAAGACTCAGTCCGCCCGCCTGCGCGCGCTGGCCGACTTCAAGAGCGGCAAATTGCAGGTGCTCGTCGCCACCGACATCGCCGCCCGCGGCATCGACATCGACCAGCTCCCCGTGGTGGTGAACTACGAGCTGCCCAACATCCCCGAAGACTATGTGCACCGCATTGGCCGCACCGGGCGCGCCGGCAGCACCGGCCAGGCGATTTCACTGGTCTGCGTGGACGAACTCGGCTTCCTGCGCGACATCGAGAAGCTGGTGCGCAATCCCATCACGCAGGAAATCATCCCCGGCTTCGAGCCCGACCCCAACGCCAAGGCACAACCCATCGTCATGGGCCGCACCGTGCTGCATGGCGGCGAACGCCGTGGTGGTGGTCAAGGTCAAGGCCAGCGCCGCCAACAAGGCTCCGGCGCATCAGGCGCAAGCCAGGGCGGCAGGCGCGGTGAAGCCCGACAAGGCTCAGGCCAAGGCCGCCCGCAAGCCCCCGCGAGCGCCAAGCCGCAGGGCCAGCGCCAGTCGGGCGCGGGCGCCAAGTCGGCGGCGAGCCATCTGCCGCCCGAGCACCGTGCCGATTCCTGGCAAGGTACGGCCTGGGTCGAACTCGACCTGCCGCCGCACATGCGAGGCGGCCAGGGACGCGCACGCCGGCCCTCAGGCGGCGGCGGTGGCCAGAACCCCGGCTTCGGCGGTCAGCGCAGATCGGGCGGCGGTCAGCGGGGGCGCTGAGTGACAAAGGTAAATCTCTTTTAAAGAGAGGCACAACACTGCCAATCTGCGGAAAGTAACTACCGCATTTGCTCGGCTGATAGTCGTCTGAAATGACAGGACTCGAACCTACCAGATATATTTTTCCCACCCGCCCCCTCCCTCCTGGTCCTTGGTTAGTGTTTGCACACAGCCTAGGGGATGAATGGATCGGTATGGGAGCAAGCCTCATTAGAGCGCGAGCCTCCCAGGTGGATGTATGCATCGTCTACGGAACGGGCTCCCCTGCCATTGAGTCTGCGCAGCCTTTGCCTGAGGTGCGCCGCGAGTATTTGCAAAAAATAGACTCGAATAATGGCGCTTCCACACAAATCACACGTTGGTTATCAGAAATAGGCCCTGCTACGGTTTTCATTCCATCACCTCTTTGGGGGCGCGTAACTGATCGCTCGTTCGCCACTGAGGTGGAATCTGCACTTGCAAATGCCGATTACGATGGGGCTTTGTGGGCCTACGATTTCATCGGCGACGCGCCCTGCAATTGCTTTCTCGACGTCTCCAGCTACTTAGACGAAATCAAGGCGTATTCCACTCAATATCCTGAGTTTGATTGGGCAGTTCTGTTGAGTAGACTCCTTACTCGCGCAAGACAGATTCAGGGTGTGTCGGCTGCAGAAGGTTTCTGGGCTGCGGATCATTTTTCTGAGGGCGGCATCCTTAGTGATTTTGTTCATAGCGCCTTATCTTTCAGACCAAGCGCCCGGGAATTGAGCGCCGCGGTGACTGTCAGCATCATTATCCGAACCCGGGACCGGCCTGATCTGCTCAACGAGGCGCTTGCTAGCTTGTTGTCACAGCAGTCGCAAAGCCTTGAAATTCTCGTGATCAACGATGGGGGCTCATCTGTCGAAAACGTCACCAAACAGTTCATAAGTGGTATGCGGATTTCCTTGATCGAGCATACAGCACCGATTGGAAGGGTTGCGGCAGCCAACCTCGGGATTCAACGTGCCGCTGGTACTTGGATAGCCATACTCGACGACGACGATATCTATTTGCCAGGAGGCATTGACGCACTCATTACGGCAGCCAAGGACACCTCGACTGTGTATCACGGAGCAGTGGATTTTGTGCAATATGGTGAGCGTGGGCGTCAATTGCTTCGTCGTTTCGGAGCGCCATATGACTCTGCCCTCATGGCGTTCGAAAACCAGATTCCTTTCATCGGCTGCTTGATGCCTCGCGTCGAAGTGCTTGCCGTCGGCGGGCTGGACGAGTCATTAGACTGCTTTGAGGATTGGGATTTGTATCTTCGTCTAGCAAAGCGGTGTCGTTTCGAATATATCGACAAACTTGTCGCAGAATACCGCAGCTTCGGTGCGACATTTGCCAGTGGTCGAGGTGGAGTGGCACAGCAAATAAGTGGTTTATCCAAGATATATGCGAAACACTTACGCTGCGGAGAAGCCGCACTACTTGCAGATGCCCACATCGCCGTCAAGCAAAAGATGATCCCTCGCCTGATACAACTGGAGGCGTGGGAAGCTGTTCGGCATGCACGCGAGATAGATCTTTCAAAGCGCGAGTCAGCGGGCCCTGGTGTCGCAGTTACTCATTCTTTGCGCGTCAGTCTGATTGTGGTCAATTACAACGGACGGCACCATCTGGAAAAGTGCATTCCATCTCTTATGTCTACGCGTGGCGTCGCTATGGACGTCATCATTGTGGATAACGCTTCCAAAGACGATAGTGTGGCCTGGCTGCGTTCGAACTGGCCTCAGATCACCGTTATTTCGGAAAAAATTAACCACGGTTTCGGACGAGGCAATCAGATTGGTATTGAGGCGGCCAAGTCTGGATATGTGGCACTGCTCAATAGCGACACCATTGTGACTCCCGACTGGCTCACCCGCTTGATTGAGCCTCTTTTGCTCCACCCAGAGATTGGTGCTTCGTGCTCTCAGCTTCGTCTATTAGCGCGACCTGAGTTATTAAATGCTCGTGGCGGCGGCATGTCACGATTGGGTTTCGGCTATGACATTGACGCTGGATTTCCATACATAGAAGCAGACTCCGATGTGGATGCCCAGCCTAAAGATGTTCTTTTCCCGTCTGGCGCAGCAATGCTTGTGCGCAAGCATGAATTTCTAGCAATTGGCGGCTTCGACCCGGCGATGTTCATGTACCACGAAGACGTGGATCTCGGCTGGCGCTACTGGCTGAATGGCCAGCGGGTTGTGATGTGCCCTCGATCCATCGTTTTTCATGCGTTTGGTGGCACAACAAAAGTCGAGCGTGATAGCACATGGCGGCACGTCATGGGCAATCGACACAACTTGCGGTCAATCTGGAAGAACTATGCACTCCGCCGAGCGCTTGGTGCAACCTACAGACTGTATCGCGGTTGGCTAAGAAGCGGCCATCTAGGCTTTGCCTGGGCGGTATTGAGTTGGAATTTGCGACACGCACCCGGCACATTGCGCGAGCGCAGACGCATCCAGCGTAACCGTCGCGTTACTGACCATGAATTATTTGAAAGAGGACTCATTACCCTTTATGTGCCACCTCAACCTGATTTATCGGTCGTATTGGAATCAGCAAGACAGGAGCCGCTTCTAATCAGCAATGTTCTTTGGCCGGGTAGATCATCTGCGTTGGGTCGACTGGGTCCGGGTTGGTACATTCCAGAACGCATTGATGGGATTGACGTTCGTGCAACTACTGGCAGAGCTTTTGCACGAATTCAAGTAGGCGCTGGCGAAATAGGACGGCTTTTTATCAAAATGCATGTTCCATCTTCACTTTGCAAAGGGCGAGCAGTCTCAGTACGCTGCAATGAATCACAAACAAGTCAGCTACTGGATCCAGACAATTTTTGGAACTCGATAGAAATACCGGCCCAAGCCAGAGCTGATGGCCTGCTAAACGTCATGATCGATGTTCCATCCTGGGTCTCACACCAAGAATTTCACAATGGTGACATGCGACGATTAGGCGCATTCATCCATCAGATCAAATTTGAAGGTTCTAAACCATTACCCATATATAAGCCAAATACAGTCACGGTGCTCATCACAACCTACAAACGCTGGCCCATTCTGGCGAGGACATTGGAAGCACTCAAACATCAGAGCTGGCCGCACTACGAAGTCATCGTCGTCGACGACGGCTCTAGTGACGGCACATGGGAAAATTTGCAAAACTGGAAAAATGTAAATTCCGGTGATTTAGTATTGAAAGTCTTCACGCAGAATAATACCGGACAGGGTATTGCTCGAAATTACGGCCTTCAATTTGCCACCGGCGATATCGTTCTTTTCATTGGCGACGATACAATTCCTGAGCCTGATTTCATAGAACAACATATTGCCAAGCATCTAGAGGTCGGCATGCCCTGTGCAGTCGTAGGCTATACACAATGGGATCGTGAAGGCATGCACGTCACTCCTTTCCTGGAGTATGTCAACGAGGGGGGACATCAGTTTGGCTATCGCTACATGCTCGATGGGAACGACGTACCCTATACGTGTTTTTACACATCCAATGTCTCGCTGCCGCGAGAAATAATGGGACAGCAACCATTCGACCCAAATTTCAGAACTTATGGCTGGGAAGACATCGATCTTGGCCTACGCTTAAGTCGTCGTGGTTTGCGCATCGTATACAACGCACAAGCTAGAGTGCATCATTGCCATCCAATGTTCTTACGCCATTTTTACGAACGACAGATCAAGGTTGGCGCTTCAATTGGCACTATATATACGCTACATCCCGAACTCGTTTACGATCCTCTTATGCCGGTGGCCGATCGCCCCAGAATTTGGAAGCGCTTCCTTCGAATTTGCGTGCCACTAATGCTGCCTGTCGTTAGTTGGCTCGACACCCATCGCGTGCGATTACCCGAACGTGTTTACCGCTTTATTTTGAGTGATGGCTTCTGGATTGGTCGCGATAGAGCACAAGATCAAAATACTACCGCCAAGAAGTAGTTATCTCCTCTGACCTCCGGTCAGCAGAGGCGCTAGGTCTTCAGTCGAGCTGCGCGCGCCTCGCGCCGCAGTAGGTTGCGATAACGCCAAAAGGTGCGGCTGGTCCAGAGCTTCAATAGACTCACCACATGCCAGCGCAGATAACGCAATCGAACGTGGCTACTGTGCTGCGCCGGATGAATTACTTGCACGTCAGGCACATAACGCAACACGCCACCGGCTAGCCTCATGCGTGCTGATAAATCGAAATCCTCTGCATACAGATAAAACTTCTCGTCGAAGCCGCCTATCTGCTTATAGGCTCCGGAGCGCAATAGCAAAAACGCACCTGGGAGCCATACAACATCTTTAGGCGGAGCGCTATTAATAAATTTCCTGCCAACAATCTCAAAGATATTTAGCATGCCTCGATTTGGTGCAATCTCATTGCGCTCTGGATCGAACAACGCGGGGCCTAATAATATATCGTTTGGCATTGCTTTAGAAATTAACTCCGTGAAAATATCAGACCCCAACCGAATATCCGGATTCACAACCGCAAACCACTCCGTATCGCAGAAACAAAAAGCTGCATTATGATTTTCTCCAAATCCTCTTGGCTTTTTATTATAAACTTGATCGAAAATATATTCCCTAGAATCCTCTGGACGCTGAACCCCAACAGACGGTAAATTGTGTGTTACTACAACACGCCGCAAAGATTGTGAAGCATGCCGCGCCATATCGTTCAAAAGATGATTCAACATCTCCTCTTGGCCATGAGAGACCACTGAAACAGTGACTTGCCCACCAATACCACCTATAGCATTCAAATCAATCAACATATTATTGAAAAAACCGTCTTATACTGGCTTGTTTTTGCGAAAATAACTTGTCGGATCAAGCATGAAATGCATCAATGGGGCATTTTACAGCCGAATTTTTATCAAGCAATATAACTTACCGTAAACCATTTTGATCAATCAAAAAACGGGCCAGTTCGTCCACGCACGCCATCGATCATGCCACGTGCCATCATATACAAATTTTTTATTCGCGGAGAATAAATCAATCCAAACAACATCACCTTAACCAGCATACGTAAAAAATCCTGTATCACCCAAGCCCATGGGCTGTATGACCTACGATATAGCAATATGCGATTACGCATAATATAGTATTGACGTATGGGGTTATGTCGATATATAACCCTCCCAGCCAGATGAAATGCTTGGTCACCCACGCTATGCTCAAGCACAGCTTCGCAGACCCCAAGCAATACATAGCCAATATGCCTTGAACGAAAGCACCATTCCAAATCGACATTGTCGATAAACAACCCCTCCTCCATCAAACCAATTTCATCAAAAACACTTATACGCATCAACGAACCCGAAGCCACAAGAAAATCCGATTCAACGACTATCCTATTTTTCTGGCAGTTGAGCCGCGTCACACCAAATAGCCCAAAGCGGACGAATGGCGTACTCCGTCCTGAGCGACGATCTACCAACCTAGGCCCAACCGCGGCCACGCGTCGCCCCGATCTCGGCGCCCTATCAAGAATCTCTAACAAACGCGCTACCATATCGGGTGCGGCGACACTGTCCTGGTCTAGCAACAGAATATGGGTCGCCCCGGCGCTGCGTGCCATTAATATACCCTGGTTCTGTGCTGCTGCTATGCCAGAATTACCTGCCAAAGGAACAAAATTACATGCTTCGTCATCACAAAGCGCTGCCAATGAGCTTTTGTATGGCTCTGTAGATCCATTATCAATCACAAAAAATTCTGCTACCTGATTTCGGCACGCCCGTACCGCAATGCGGAATAGTGCGAGATCAGGCCGATAAGTCACCGCGACAGCAATCACCCGCCTTTCACCGCCGCGTTGATTTTGCCCTGCCCCCGGCCTTCCATCCCAACCTTGTTGATTGGCTCCGTCCTCATCGGCTAAGCATCGTTCATGCGCCACAACCCCATCCCTTGTGCGAAACTGGTGTCACTTGTTAGCTGAGTCGGACTCAGCCCCGTCGAAATCGTAATAACATGCCGGTGCGTCTCATCTCCCAAGGAAATCCACTATTGCGAAGTGCTGCGGCCAATGTCGGTCTTGATGCAGCTTACGGCGGGTACCTCATCTTTCTCGATGACGACGATCTGTTCGAACCAACACACATCGAATGACTGCTTCAGACATTGACTGAGCGCCCAGAGGTCCTGCTTGCTCGTCTCAGACTCAGTCGCATTCGCGCTCGCCTCGCTCGCAGGCGCGCCAAGCGTTCTTAACCAGAATGATTGGGGCCTCTCAAAAGGTAGGCCTCCGCATAGTTTGGTGTGCCTCGGTAGGGCAGATTGATTCCGCGATAGGCGGACAACCCCATCATTGCTTCGAGATAATTGCCAAAGCGCAGCGCAGTCTCATGCGCCTTGAGTGCCTGAAGCTTGATATCCATGAGGTCCGTGATATCCAGAACATGGCTTGCTGGCAAGGGCGACCAGATTTCGAACCATGCCACGCTGCTCTTGCGGCCAGCAGAACTGGAGTCCACCGCGTGGCCGATTGCCGCATGGTCAGGATGCAGGTCTCCCGGCCATGGCGCAACGATCAGATCGGGTGCGGAGTCTTCAATACGTTTATTGATGCGCTCACTCAATTCCGACTCCTGCTCCAGGCAACCATCCGGCAAAAGCCAGGCGTCATAGGTATCCAAACCGAGGAAATGCAACGAGCGAGCAAATTCAGGGAGTCTTTCCGCTTTCAGATTCGTGGGGTGATTTGGTCCTCCGGAACCATCGCTCACCAGAACAAGCTCGACTTCACGTCCGGCATCAACGAGTCGGCGAAGCAAACCGCCGCAACCCATTGCCTCATCATCAGGATGCGGGATGAACGCCAGTACACGCGCGAAACTCTCAAGTGGAAACTGTTTAGGGGGCGCCAATCTTTGCACAATCACCTCCGATATGCACTTCGTATTGAGCCGAGAGTTGCGCCCAGCTTGGAATACATGCGGCGCGGGCAAGAGCCGCATCTGCCCAGCGTGTCCTCAAATTCGGCTGAACAAACAACTGACAGATCGCCTCTGCAAAATTCTCAGCAGTTGGCTCTATGAGCCAAGCGCCGTCCTGCAGGACTTCTGTGGCGCCACCTCCTGCTGCGACAACGCAGGGCAATCCAGCAGTTATCGCCTCTAAATTAGCAAACCCGAATGATTCAACCGCGCATGCACTCAGATAGATGTCTGCAGCCGCTAGGTAGAGGGAAGGATCATCCACCTCCACACAGATCGGCGGGGAAGACAAGCCTGCAGCGAGGCGCTGCAGATCTGCATGAAGACCGCCGCCAACGAAGACAAGACGTACCTCTACCCCCGCGCGCTGTGCCAAGTGACACGCGTTCAAGATCAAGTCGATTCGCTTGACGGGCGCGGTGCGCCCAAGCACAAGCGCATAAAACCCGTCTGCTTCCCAGCCTAGCTCACGCCTCGCATCTCCGCGCGACATCATCGGAGCCGGGGGGCGACCGTAGCCCAAGACAGCCCAATGTTTCGGCGTACTGTGCAGATGAAGTTCATGGCGCAGTTGACCCTCAACAGCCTTGCTGGGCAACAGGACAAAATCAGCCCGCCGCAAACCTCTGGCCTCAAGCCATATCAAAATCTGACGCCAACGCTGCGGCATGAGCAAACCATCTAGCGCCACAGCACGAGCAAACGTCCCCAAACCATGCTCTGAAATCCCCCAGCGAATTTCACGATGAGCACGATTGAAGGGGCGCAGCAACAAATAGGCTGCGGACAGCCAAGGATCTTGGAACCAGAGATGCGTGTACCCTTCGCGCTGCAGCAATAGGCGCGTACGGCGCGCTTGCACCCAACGCTCAGCCAGCGTGCTGGCCAAGGCTTCTGGCGCTCCGAGACGTTGCAAGAAGCGCGTCGTCTTGGCGTGATTTTTATGGTCTTGTTCCGTCCAGTCCGCAGCACTGATGAGTGCGACTTGGTGGCCTCTGTCTTGCAGTTCAGCAGCGATTCTTCGCACTACCTTGCCAAGACCAAAGCGAGCATCACCAGGCCGCTCACGCGTGACTATAAGCAATTTCACCTGAAAGCTTTATCGAAAATCCGAATCTCCGCCGACCAACCACCATCGATCGATCAACCGAGAAGCATCGGATACCCCAGTCCAGCAGTCTGTAGGTATGCGCATGTCAGTAGTGTGCAGCGATGTGCTCTTTGCAGGGATCAATTCGGTCGACGCAGCGGCTATCCACAAATAGACATCCTTGCAAGCTCGCAAAGCGCAGATCCGCCTTGCATGAGCAATCAGATTTGAAATATTTGCCAATGGAGCTATCAGATCGAGTATCTCAATTCGCCCCTCTGATTCGCGCCATACAATTATTCCATCCCATGTTCCGGTCAATCTGTGGCTGACTGCAAGTATTTCATATCTTTTGCTTGGATGATTTATAAAACGGTGCATAAGCCAATCGGAGCCACGCTCACCTACCACGCGCCCTATCAAATCTTGCCGCATGCCCTTCCATAATTCTTCAATCTTTCTGCGATGGGTTGCGTTTGTCGGATCGACAGAAACCAGATGTGTCGTCAAACGCGGGCGAGGAGTACCGGCGGGCCAGCGCAACTCGACAATCGATCCCGCATCTGCATATATGCCCAGACGCTGCCCGAGCTGCATACTTCGTGCAGTAGGAAAACCGAAAGCCAAAGGGCCATAGAGTTCATCCCAAGTGGCCGTCATCAAAAAGAAAGCGCCCTGCTTGGTCATGACGCCGCGATGCCCTGGATGCACCATGACATCAACCACTTGCAAAGCCCAGTTGCGCACGCCTTCCATCCAGATGTCACGATAGATCGCGCCATAATGGGCGACCAGCTCTCCATTCCGATAAGCCAGAATGGCATTGCCTCGGCCTTGCCCATATTTCCAGTCCCAGGCGGCTTCGCTCAACTCTTGGTCAAAAACAGCCTTGAACAAGGACTGGATATGAGGCATATCCTGCGCAGAGGCCAGCCTTATTTGCCAACGAGGTGCCTGCTCGGTTCGAATCAGGCACAGAATTTTCCCAGTCTTGCCGAGCAACTGCAAACCCAGTCTGGCACCGATGGTGATCCAATACTCCCGCCATTTGGGGAGGCGTGCATACTGGCTTTCGGAAAAACTCAGCAAAATCCTGCCACCCGCCATTATGGAAGCCACTGCGGACTGCAAACAGGCCAAGGCATTCACCTCCGGTGACAGCTCAACAAACCAAACTGCCGCGAGCGGGAATTCGCAATCTTCTGGTGGCACACATCCGAGGCGCGCCTGACGGCCCACAGAAGAAAGCTGCGTCGTCAGCCCGACACAAACCTGATAGCCCAGACTTTGTAAGTCAGCCGCCAACTCTGAACGAACAGGCGACCAATAAAGTAAGCGGCCAGGTGCTGCGGGCAAGTAAGCCAAACCTTCACCCAAACAGGTGTCAGGCGCAGGCCTCTGCATTTCGGCGGCCCCAAGCGATTGCTGCAGGATCATGCCGCAAATGCCGAAGTTGTCGAACGCACAGCGCCTTCAGCGACATCCGCCCAATGGTGCGGCAATGTCACGATACCTTGTTCCAGTCCCGTTTGCGTGACCAAAATCCGGGCAATGTCGCTGGCCTGATCGTAAATATGAACACCATCCTCGCTAAGCAAAAACGCCTGCACCCAGTATTCCCCCTTGAGCAACGGCAAAGCGGGGTAGGTCAGCAAAACACGACCGTTGCCCTCTGCTGTGCGTTGCAGCGCAATGCCGTCATTCAAAGTTCCCGCGCTGCAAATCCAGCGTCCATCGGCACCTGTCAAAGCAAAGGCCAGTGTCGGCGCTGGCAAGGCTGGATCGGAGGAAAAGGATGCCTCTATACACAAATCACTGGATCCCGAATGCAACTGCAATTCCTTCCCTGCCTTGCCGTCAGCCCATGCCGTCACCTTGGTCAGCCTTGCATGACCGGCCGGGATCAGCAGAGGTGAATCACTGACTGGCGCCTGAATTGGAAGGTCAACACCCGGCTGACGACCTTGACTATTCAGAAACCCGTTATATGCAGCAACAACCTGGGCAGGATCGCCATCCATCATGACCCGGCCTTGATGAACCCAGATCACACGCGTGCAAATCGCCTCGACCTGGTATAAGGAATGGGAACAAAACAGAATGGTTTTTCCAGCCTTCTTGAAACCCATGATCCGGTCGAAAGACTTTCTGGCAAAAGCCCCATCACCCACGGACAGCGCCTCATCCACAATCAGAATATCAGGATCGACGCAGGTAGCAACCGCGAACGCCAGGCGCACATACATGCCTGAGGAGTAGGTCTTGACGGGCTGCTCCATGAAATCGTGCAAACCTGAAAACTCCACAATTTCATCATACAGCGTGGCCATTCGTGTACGGCCAATACCCAAAACTGCTGCCGCAAGATAGACATTTTCGCGTCCGGTCATTTCCGGGTGAAAACCAGTGCCCAATTCCAATAAAGCGGCAATTCTCCCATGGATATTCAACTCGCCCGTGGTCGGAACCAGAGTGCGTGCCAGCAACTTAAGCAACGTACTCTTGCCCGCCCCATTCATCCCGACCAGCCCGATGACCTCTCCGGCGTCTATTTGTAGATCAAGGGTGTGCAGGGCCACAAATTCCACATGGCGCTTTTTTGCGAAAGCAATTTCCAGCAATCGGTCGAAACCATGCTTATAAAGGCTATAAGTCTTGCTGACTCCTCTCAAATCAATCGCAATCATCCAGCCACCGAAATATAAATGCCTTTATATAAATGAATTTTATAGCGCCTCACGCATGTGAGGTTGCGCCCGATAAAACAGTGCGAGCGCTGGCAGCAAGACGACAAGCCAAAGCGCGCCAGGCACCACCAGGTTCCACCAAGTCCATGCCTGCCCCTGCACCAGGGCATGCGCCAGCGCCATCAGGTGCGCAAAAGGATTGACCTGCAACCACCAAGTCATGCTCTGAGGCAACGCGGAGGGCACGTAAAGGATCGGCGTGACATACATCAACATGGTCAGAACAAAAGGTGCGAGTTGCTGCAAATCGCGCACAAATAATCCAAGCACAGCCAGCAAATAACAAAACGGCAGCAACCACAACAATAAACCCAGCATCAGCAACAGCGCGCCCAGAGCGCCCGCCCAGCCTGAAATCAGGAAAGCAACAATGAAAAAGATGCTGACATAGATTCCGCCGCTCACCAGAAGCGGAACCAGAGGGATGAGGAAAAGCGGAAAAACGGAACGTTGATACAGCGCCGCATATTCTGGCATCACACCGAGGCTGCGCTGTATGATTTCGCTCATCATCAGCCAAGGCAGCATGCCGGTCAGGTAGTAACCCACGAAACCGCCTTCCATGCCAGGAAACCGGACTTTCAACACGATATCCAGCAAAAACCACAATGCCGCCACCTGCAGAGTCGGCTGCACCAGCATCCACAAACTTCCAAGGACGGTTCCAGACGTTCTTGCAGCCATGTCGCGCCGGATGAGCAGCAACATGAGCTCCCGATGATTGCACATCGTCGCAAAGAATCTCTGGAGCATGAAGGATTTGCTTTAAAAAATAAAGCAGGCGCAATATTCTTGCGCCTGTATATGATTAAATATAATGAAAATATATCAGTAATTCAAGATCGGCTTCCCGAATGCGGGGGCATAGACAAGATACCAGTTATCTCCAACCCATACCCATGTCGTCTTGACACCTACAGTGGTCTTCTTTACGTCGACGGTCTTACCATTAGGCAGCATGATCGGTTTGCTATCGTAAGTTACCTTCTGCTCGACTTCTGCGACGTTTCCATCAATCTTTGTCTTCAAAATTTCGTATTTATAATAATTGATGTTGCCAGATTTCTCCACAAAGTCTTTTTTTGGCATGAAGGCGCGGTAGGCAAAGTCAAAAAAACCATAGGTTTTGGCGTATTTTGATTCCATCCTCAACTTCCACAGTTCATTGACCCGCTCATCGAGCATTTTTTGTTTTTGTTCCTCGGAGTAGGGTTTTACCTGAACATAAATAGGCAAGGCTTTGCTGTTGGCGGTCAGGTCCAGGTTGACTACCGTGAATTCCCCCTCCAGCTGACGGTCAGACGGAAAGGAATCCATACTCAGCGCCATGCCGTTGCCGGTGTTATACAACTTCGGCAGTCCGAGGTTCTTTTTTCCGGGGGCGCTGATAGCCTCTGGCTTGGACCAAGCAGCGCCATGATCGACCGACATGGACACATAGATATTCGGCCGAATATCGCGGAAGTCCACCCATGCCACTACGACCGGTCCGTTTTGAAAGGCCGCTATCGTCGGCAAACCAGAGTCGGTGTTGTTGAAGGCCTTGACGTCCACTCGCTGGGCAGTACCGATCCAGTCGCCTTTGGTCAGATCGACGCGACCCACATCGATTTGTGTTTTTCTTCCCTGTTGTTGTGAATTCCATGCCGCATAGACGAACTGGCCATCCGTGGCAAGGGTGATGCCGCTGTTGGTGGTCGTTTCGGTTCCTTCGAGGGTAGAGGCTGGCAGCCAGGTTTTGCCCGCGTCGGGAGAAACCAGGGACTTGATGCCATGGTGGTAATCATCGAAGGCAAGGATGATTTTGTTGCCAACCGCCAAGGTTTGAAGGGAGCTGATCTGGTTGCTCGAACGATAAAGCTCATGCACCGTCGACCAGGTTTTGCCCTCATCTCTTGTGGTGCGCATCAGCACGCGATGCACGGCATAACCGGACATGATGGTGTTGCTGTCATCCCAGAAGGCGAACAGCTCTTTGCCAATTTGAAGGGTGCGAGGCTCGACGGCGAAGCTGAGATCCGCACCGGCAGGCATCTCATCGAGGCGGACGTCAGGGCGCTGCCAGGTCAAGCCGTTGTCGGTGGAGCGGTTGAAATACACCTCATACTTGGGTGTGCGCTCATCGGAGTAGGTGGCCATCACCACACCGTCTGCGCCAAAGGACAAGGTGTAGGGCGGGAGCACGCCGTGGTTGTCGTTCACAATCGCCACGGGGCCGAAGGTTTTGCCGCCATCGACGCTGCTGGTGATGTAGAGATTCTTGGCGTTCTGGTGCGACCACCAACTGGCGTAAATGCGGCCCTTGTGCTCGTGCAACTGAAACCAGTTGCCGCCCTGCACCGGGGCTTTTTCATCCAGCAGGATCTTGTGTTCACCGATCTGAAAAGTCACTCGGCCCTCTTTGTTGTCATACAGCAGGGCATTCTGGCCATCGGAGAGTGGCATGACGGCGGGATAGGTTTCTATCGTGCCGGTTTGCAGGCTGCTGATTTGAACAACCGGCTTGGGGCCGTCATGGGGTTGCAGCGCAGAGCAGGAAGTCAAAGCGAGGACGAAAAACGCGGCCAAGAGAGAGAAGAGTGGCTTCATGAAAGGAGTGGCTTGATGCGCAACAAACTTTATGAGAGAGACCTGAAGGTCGGAAGTTCCTGCTCCTTCAAATCCATAAAAAAGGCCCCGCATCGAGCGGGGCCTTTGAGAAGGCGCAAACCCGTCGGCATCAGACGGGCTTGGCACTTTACTGCTGTTGGAACATGAACTGCTTGCCGCCGAACACGCCGCCCACAGACGGGCTCACCAGTTGCATCTTGTACATCAGCACGCCGGAGGTCGTGTCCAGAATGGTGGTACCATTCGGCGCCACGGGAGTCCAGCCCGCTTGGATCAAGCCGCCATTGGGTCCGACCGCTGCTGCTTGCGCAGTGGTCATCAGATCGGTCGGCTTTACGCTTCCTGCGCAGGTGAGGGTCTTGGAGTTGGTACCCGAGAAGAACGCTTCGTCGTTGTTGTAAACACCGCCAGTACCACCGGTACTGTTCGACACGGTAGCGGTCCCCGTCCAGTCACGGCCACCCGAGATGGCCGCGTTCATGTTACCCATCATGATGGAATACCACGAGGTGGTCACGATCGATTGGGGATAGAAGCTCAGACTGTAGCTGGTGTTGGTAATAGCAGAGAAGTCACCCTCGTTGGCAGCAGTCAAAGTATCGAGAGCATTCGAAGTCGCAGCATAAGCAGCAACCAAGCCCGTGCTGGGGTCGACGATGGCCATGTCGCCGGAGATGGCGGCAGTGCTGCTTGACGTCTTGTCGGTCACGACCAGAAAGCCGGTTTGGTTGGCGAGCGGGAAGTAGGCCGGGGTCGACGTATCGCTGGGCACCACCAGACCAAAACCACCGGCGCTCGGCGCAGCCACCGACTGCTGCAGCAGATCGTTGCCGGTCATGGAGCCATCCAGGTCGTAATGGGTGCAAGACGGGCCATAGTTGTAAACAAAGTGGAGGGTACGAGCCGTACCGACCGAACCGTCGGTGCTCAGGCTCAGCGCGCTTTGGGCACCGTTGTTGGTGCTCCAATAGGGGAACAGCAGCGAGTTGGCGTTGGCGGCGGACATGCCCACGGTGGCCAGCACGGCACCAGCAGCAGCGGCCATCAGGCTTTTCTTGAATTTGATGTTGTTCATTGAGAACTTCCTTTCAGAACGGGTTGAAAACACAGATAGCGGTGATGACTCAATTGTTGCGATCACTGCGCTGAAAACGATACTAGCATGCAAAGAAGACAAATCGTCAAGTGTTTGTGCCGTACGGAGTGCAGATGTTGGGGGAATGATGCATTGGCAAGTGACCTCTGCCTTTCCCCCTTGTGCGGCCAGACCTGAAGGGCCTTGCCGTTTCTGACTCTTGTTGCCTCCCTCTTGTTGATTTGACACTCCGACCCTGCAAGTAGTGTGCCAAGCGTTGCATCTACCCTGTATGAAACCGGGCTTATGTAACGTGGCAGAGTATAGCCACAGGCGCGAGTGTCGAGGCCAGGGTTAGAACACTTCCAAGGGCGGTTGTTGTTTTTTTTTAACGCTCTCGCCTCGCTTGCCCGACTTGGCTAGGGCTTGATGGGCTCAGCGGCGGTGGCTTTGGGCATGGCGCCCTCGATCTGCTGCTTGAGTTCATCCACCCGCTTGCGGTATTCCTGCGTGACATCGGTGGCCTCTTCGGGGTTGTTGATGACCCGCGGGGTGATGAGCACGACGAGTTCGGTGCGCACCTTGGTGACGCTCTGGGTGCCGAATAGTGCGCCCAGCACGGGGATGCGCGAGAGGTAGGGCAGGCCGGTGTTGCCGCCGCCATCCTGGTCCTGGATGAGGCCGCCGAGCACGAGCGTCTTGCCCGACTGCACGGCCACATGGGTCTGGATGGAGCGCTGGCTGATGGTGGGGGAATTGATGGCCGAGGTGGTGGTGGAGCCGGGGGTGCTGACGGCCTGAGAAATGTCCATCGACACCAGGCCGCCGGCGTTGATGCGCGGCGTGACGGTGAGCTGTACGCCGGTGTTGATGTAGTTGACGCTGGTGATGACGCCCGTGGTGGTGGTCTGTACCGGACCCAGGGTGGGAATCTGGTCGCCGATCTGGATTTGCGCGGTCTGGTTGTCGGTGACCATCAACTGCGGAGTGGAGAGAATCTTGAGATCGGAGTCTTGCGCCAGGGCGTTGAACAGTACGCGGATGTCACCCGCATCCCCAAGCTTGTAGATGGAAAAGCCATTGGCCAGGGTGGTGGGCGTGGAGGGAATGGGACCCCCTGCCGAGCCGAGGTTGCTGACGAGCTGGCCGTTGACGGTGCCGTTGTTGCTGTTGAAAAACCACTCGAGCCCGTACTGCATATTGTTGTTGAGGGTGATCTGGGCGATGGTGACCTGGATGAGCACCTGGCGCGGGCTGGAGTCGAGCCGACGCAGCGCGGCCTCGATTTTTTCGTACTCCTGCGCGGTGGCGAGGATGAGCAGGGAGTTGTTGTCTTTGTCGGCGATGATCTTGACGCCGCCTTCGGATTTGAGGGTGACGTTCTGGTCGCCGCCGGTGGTGATGGCGTTGCCCTGATTGGCCTGGCTCGCAGTCAGCCCCGGCATGCTGAGGCCGCTGCCCAGACCGGCCGTGGTGGTGTTTGTCGCCCCTGTTGTCGGTGCGCCCAGCGGGGAGGTCTGACCGCCTATGGTGGTGTTGGTGAAAATACTGCTGCCCGTCAACCCCGGCGCGACCGAGGCGGCACCGTTCGATGCGGCTGGCGCTTTGGAGGAATACAGCGAGCTGAGCACCGCAGCGAGCTTGACGGCATTGCCATTCTTGACGGGATAGACGAAAAGCTGGGTGCCGCCGTAACCGGCCTGGTCGATGCGATGGATCCAGGTCTTGGCTTTTTCGAGGTAGGCGGGCTGCGAGGTGACCACCATGAAGGCGTTGAGTTGCTCCAGCGGAATGACGCGCACCAGCCCGGCGAGCGGGTTGTTGGCCTTGTCGCCAAAGAGTTTTTCCACCGCAGGCTCGGCGCTCTTGACGTCCATATTGGCGAGCTTGTAGATGCCCACCGACATGCCGGCCATCCAGTCGACATCGAACATGTCGATGGTGTCGAGCATGTGCCGCAGTTCGCCCTGGCCGCCGGCCAGGATGAGCAGGTTGCGCACGGGGTCGATGCGCACGATGCCACCATCGGGCGTGAGGGGCTGGAGGATCTTGGCCATGTCGGCCGCGCCGATGTATTTCAGCGGCACGGCCAGCACGCTGAAGCCGGGGCGCAGCGGAATGTTGGCCCCGCCCACTTGCGGATCGACCGAGCCCTTGATGGCAACCGTCAGGGGCACGACCTTGTAGAGATTTTCTCGCGGGTCGTGCACCAGCGCGGCGCCGTTCATGCGCAGGGCGGTGTCGAGGGTGGACACGAGCGCATCCTTGGGAATGGGGCTGCTGGTGCGAATGGTGATATTGCCCTGCACCCTGGGGTCGACCACGTAGTTGACCTTGAGGATGTCGCCCAGGATGACGTGCGCGACCTCGCGGATGTCGGCGCCTTCGAGGTTGAGGGTGGTGCCTTGGGCGGTGGAGGTGTGCGTGGGTTGCACCGCCGCGGGTTGTCTGACGAATTGCCCGGTGCCCGGATAGAGGTAGGACTTGGATTTGTCTTCGTTGGCCTTCTTTTCTGATGCGGCGCTACTGGAGGTGCCCGCCGCGTAAGCAGCCGACGCCGTCGCCTGCGGCGCGCTGGCAGACGGAAACGGGCTGGGCAGAGAAGAAATATCGGGCATCAGGGGCCGGTTGGGCGGGGGCGTGGCGCACCCCCCCAAGACCAAGGCGGCACTGATGAGTGCTGCCAGCGGGCGGAGGGTGTGTTGACGTTGAACGCTCATTTTTGGTGCATTCCTAGATTGAATGACGACTAAGGCACCACCCTGGTGTGCAGGCGGGGGAACCATAGTGGTGAATTCGCATCGCTCGGGCAGTGCCGCTGGAGATGCGCTGTGACGCTGCCGTGTGACCCGAAGTCAAAGCATGGCATTATCGGTCAATCCCGGACGCCAGGACCCAATCCCCCTGGGACAGCGTGCCTCCAAACGGCACCTTGCCGACCGTGCGCCGCCGCCAGCCGACTGAGTGCAGCCACACGAGCGGCAGCCTAAGCCGCTGGCGTTGCAGCCCTTGCGCGCAGGCACAATATCGCAAGACTTCTTGCGGGGGCATCTTGCCGTGCGGTCTGATGGGCTCATGACGCCGTACCTCTTGACGCCGTAACCTCGCAGAGACAATGACACCCGTATCCCATGCGGCTTGTCTGCCCCTCTGAATCAACCTCCTTCACCGTTGATCTCGACGCCCTGACACGCACCGACATGACGACAACGCCTTTCAACCCCAGCAAAGACCAACTCCTGCTCGCCGAAATCAACGCGGCTTTCAACGGCAAAAACTATCCGCACGTCATCCACGCGGCCCGTATTTTTCTGAAAAAAAACCCCAACCACGCCCCAACGCTGCATCAGTACGCCCTGGCACTGATTCATACCGGCCGTCAGAAAGAGGCCAAACCCTTATTGCAGCGGGTCGTGGCCCTAGCGCCCAATGAAGTTCTTCCGCTATTCCACCTGGCACGGGTTCATCAAGACCTCAAGGAGCTATTCGATGCCCAAAAGATTTATATCCAACTCATCAAACGATGGCCTGAGACCCTGGATGCCTACGCCAGCTACGGCTCGCTGCTGCAATCCGCCGGTCGATTGAAAGAGGCGGAGCAGCTTTACCGAACTGCGATCTCCATCGCTCCATCATCCTTCATCAACCGAAGAAATCTCGCGGCCTTATTGCTCACCCAAGGGCTCACTCAGGGCGACAAGGATGAAGCCTTTGAAATTTACCAAGACCTTTGGGAAAAAACGCGATCGCATATCGCGGGCATGGAGTTGGCGGACTTATTGACCAAAAACGGTCAATACGATCAGGCCATCACCCTCTACAAAGAAATTCTGGACAGCGGCGCCAATCGCGTACCAGCCCTGTTGGGTCTCGCTGAGGCGCACCAAAAACAGGGCGACAACGACAAGGCCATTGCTTATTACCAAAATGTACTTGAATCCAGCCCTGAGAATGCCCACGCCCTGCTGAAGTTGGCCAATCTTTTGTCCACCAGAAAGGAGGAGGCAGATCGAGCGGCGCTTCTTTATCAAAAAGGCCAGGCACTCCACCCTGACAATCCTTTATTCAATCTGGGCTTGGCCAATCTTTATGAAAGAAGCGGCCAAGTGCACAAGGCCATGCCTCTTCTCTCAAGGCTGCACAGGCAGCACCCTGAAAAGGCAGAATTTCTCTTTTCACTCGCCAATCTTTTTTTTGCCTCAGGCGATTTCTCGCAAGCTGAGAAGCTGTATAGGGATGCCTTATGGCGAGAACCCAACAGCCTCACAAGCCATAGCAATCTTTTCTACGTTTTCGCTAGTTCAGGGTGCGATTCCAATGAGCAGCGAGAAAATGAACTTAGAAGATTCGGCGCTCGTTTGAGTAGAATGCGGCTCACCGATTTCCAATATAAAAACACGGAAGACGTATCCCTGAACATTGGTTTTGTGTCCGCAGATCTTCACAATCACCCGGTCGGCCATTTCATGGATGCCGTGCTTTCTGCCATCCATCAAAGGCATCACGACAAAATCAAGGTCTTCATCTACAGCAACAGCACGACCGTCGATAGTGTAAGCGAGAGAATACAGGCCAGCTCGGCGGCCTGGCGCGCCATCAATTCCTTGACGGACCAAGAGGCGGCGGAACTCATTCATCATGATGACATCCACATATTGATCGATCTTGCGGGGCATACGGGCGCAAATCGCCTTGCGGTTTTTGCACGGCGCCCTGCTCCTGTGCAGGTCACTTGGCTAGGTTATTTTGCCACCACGGGCGTAAATGAGATCGACTATCTGTTGTGTGATCCCTGGAGTCAGGCGGATCAAGCGGCCGAATTTTTCAGCGAGGCATTGTGGCCGCTTCCCGAAACCCGACTCTGTTTTACTCCCCCGGAATTCGACATCGCCCCCCAAAGAACCCCCAGCGGCACAAGAAGCGCGCCTTTCTTCGGCTGTTTCAATCAATATCTCAAATTAAACGATGAGGTGATTGAAACATGGTCAAAAATTCTGCTGCAATTGCCCCATAGCACGCTTTTTTTGAAAACACGCCATCTCGCAGACCCCGAGTTGCAGGCCGAGTTGATGGCGAAATTTCAAGCACAGGGCATCAGCGCAAATCGGCTCATTCTAGAGGGGGAAAGCAGTCGCGAAGACTATCTCGCGTGCTTCAATCGCATCGACATCAGCCTAGACCCATTTCCTTACACTGGAGGCACTACCACGGTCGAGAGCCTCTGGATGGGCGTGCCCGTATTGACCCTGGCAGGACAAACGCTCATCGGCAGGCAAGGTCTTGGCCTGCTGATGAATGCCGGCTTGCCCAACTGGGTGGCCTATAGCAAAGAGGAATACATCGCCAAGGCGGTGGCTTGGGCTGGCAAAATCGACGAACTCGCCCAGTTGCGCCCGGCCCTGCGGCAACAGGTGCTAGCCTCCCCGCTATTCGATGCCGACCGTTTCGCCCGGCATTTCACGCAGGCCATGACGCAGATGTGGGAACGCCACCTTCAGAATCCCGCACCTCGTCCCATTCGTTGGCCTGATTATCCTCTGGACAGCGATTTTCAAGGGACTGTGCGCGTCGTGAGCGCCACACAAAAGACCGAGGCCGAATTCTGGGCGGAATCTGCGCTGGGGCGATCACTGCCTTACCATTTGGAGAGAGATGCACGCATCAAACCTCAGATCGCCTTTGCAAACCGGCGCGGCCTACCAGAAATTTTCAATGCAGCCATCGAAGCGGCCGATGATGGCGATATTCTCGTTTTCATGCACGACGATGTATGGCTGGATGAACTCGGCGGCCTGACAAAAATACTCCGGGAAGGGCTGGTACATTTTGATGTGTGGGGTGTAGCGGGCAACAAGAGAAGGCTGCCGGGGCAGGTAGGATGGGGACACTTAGATGATAATCTGAAATCTGACCAGCGCATCAATTTCACCGGGCGTATTGCGCATGGCAAGGAACCCTATGGGGCCACGTCTTACTTTGGTGGCATGCCCGCCCCCTGCGAACTGCTCGACGGCGTGTTTCTGGTCACACAAAAATCGCGCCTACAGCCCAAAAAAGTTCGGTTCGACCCGAAATTCGATTTTCATTTATATGACATCGATTTTTGTCGATCAGCACGAAAAGCCGGACTAAGGCTAGGCACATGGCCGATTGAACTCACCCACCAAAGCCAAGGTAGCTTTTTCAGCACACATTGGAGAAAAAAAGCGCAACTGTATCTCAAAAAATGGGGAAACTGATATAGGATGATCTACATTTAATTTTTGATTTCATTATTTTTGTGCGTAACCTGAGCCCTGCAATCGAACCCTAGAATTGAATTGAAAGCCAACTCGTTGCCAATCTGATGCAAAAGCTGCTGCCTGAACAAATAGAACTGATCCTCCGGCGGTTTGAAAGACTGAGGCATTTTTCTCATGTGCACATAAAACTCAACTCCTCCCGTCTGCTCGATTTCGATGACATGAAATGGCATGAGTCCGAGAAATTGCAACTCAATCATGATCAAATAAAATGAAGAAGGCGTAAAAACATGGCAGTGAGTATCTGCACATTCTGTCGGTTTATTTTTTGACCTCTCCACCCAATTTTTATAGTGAAGCATCAGATTTTTATCCACCTGAACCCCCCTGGGATTGCCAGTCTGCAAAAAAGCCAGATTTGAGCCATACCTCGCATTCAGCGAGCCATGCGCAAAAATCTGCGTCACAGTAGGCATCACCCTATCTTCTGCATAAGCGGCCAGGAAATCTGCGGTAATAGAATGCGGGCGAAAATAATCAAAACAACCCCGCTTATCGGGAATGGCCATCGATAAGATACCGTTTTCCTTCAGCACCTTGGCTGCGCCCTGCAAGAACTTGATCGGGTTGGGTAAATGCTCAAAATTATGCGAGGAAATGATGTAATCAAAAGTACCCAGTCCATCGCGCGCAGCAATCAGCTCTTCAATATCCGAAGCCGACCCTACAACATCCACCTCTTCTATATTTTCAATGAGATCATTCGACAAATTTTCGTCGTTTTGATTTTTTTGCCGCAGTTCATCGAGCGAAAACAAATCGAGTGATAAGCAGTTCCAGCCGTCGCGCTTGGGGGCGAGTGGCGTATGCCACGGGGCAATTTCAATGCCCTTCATTTTTTTGTCAATGTACTTGATGACTTTTTCGATTCGGTTCATTTGACTCTCAAGGTGGGCACTTTCCATCGGGTGTGCAGGGAGCCAGTCCCATTTTCGCTCGCTGCAGATTGAGTTGTTCCAGGCCTGGATCGACCGCGGGCTGGGCTGGACCAGCGCTTGCCCGCGCTGAGTTTTGCGGCGGTGTAACGGCCGCTTTGGCGGCGGAACCTGTCGAAGTTGGCCGGGGTGGTAGCGGCGGAGTCGCCACACGGTTGCCGCTCAAGGCGACATCGAGATCGAGCGTGACTTTCTGTCCGTTCTGATCGAGGGTCGCGCCATTTGATTTGACGGAATCCAGCGCCAGGCCGTCCTTGGCTTTTTCTCCTGTTTTCAGGCGCTCGGTTTTGCCGGTTTTGGTGTTGCGCAAGAGCACGACGGATTCTTGGGCGGATTGAGCAATGCCGGTGAGCTGGAACGACTCGGGCGGAGGAGCTGCTGCAGCCACTTTGGATTCGGCAGGGGTGCGGGAGGAGACGAACAGCGGTTGTTCGGTGATCTGTGCATAACTGGCCAGTGGGCGCAGTTGAAAGGGCGCCTGGAGGTTCAAGGCGGGCGGGGTGGCGGCCTGGCGGGTGTTGAGCGCCAGCACGCTGTCTCGCAGCGCGACGCCCTGCTGCCCTTCATAGATCAGGAGGGACACCAAGGCAGCGGCCATGACGAGCAGGGTGGCGCTCAGTTGCTTTTGTCCGGTGAAATGCAGCGCACTCATGCTGCCTCCTTTTTACGCACATAGCCGGTGAGGTCGAACTGCACCTGCAGTTGCAAGGGGGGCACAGCGCTGTTGCGGGGAAGATAGGCGTTGATGGCGCGGATGCTGAGGTTGTTGATGAATAGATAGGGCGTAGCGGTTTCGAGCTGGTAGAGCAGCTTTTCCACGCCGTCGAGCCCGCCGGTGAGCTGCACGTTGATGCCGACGCGGGTGAGTGGGTCTTCATCCTTGGGGGGGAGGATGTTCATACTGAGAAGCTTGCCGCCATTGGCGTCGATCAAACGCTTGGCGTTTTCCTGGATCTCGGCTGCGGCAAGAACAGGGTTGGGGTTGCGCAGGTAGAACCGAGAGGGGTTGAGACGCTGGAGTTCGAGCATCTGCTGCTGCAGTTTGGGCGCCATGGAAATGATGCGCTGCTCGCGGGTCAGGCGATCGACGCGTTGATCGATGGCGGACTGATAGCGGGCGTTCAACTGCAGGGCGGGAATGGCGATGGCGGCAGCAACTGCGCACAAGACGGCCAGCAGCAGGAGCACGGCCAGGGCGCGGCTTTGCCCGGGCGTCATGGGGGTCAGGGTGAGATTCATTTGGGATTCGATGCAGCGGAAACCGGCTTGGGTGCGCTGGCAGCGGAAGGCCTGGCAGCGCTCGCTGCCGTAGTGGGCGCCGAGGCGGCGGAACTGGCTGGCGCCTGGGGCTTGGCGGGCTGTGACGCGGCGCGCTGAGGCAGCGGCGTTTGCGCGGGCTGCGCTTTGAGTTGCGCTTCGCTGGGCACGAGGGAAGTGGTATCGACCTGCATGCTGAGCTGGAAATGCTCGGTGTTTTCGCCAGCGCCTTTGGTCAGCGGAGCGGTGAAGTTGGCGCCGCTGAGCACGCGGGAATTTTCGATCAGACCGATGAGCTTGGAGGCGGAACCGGTGTCGCCCTGGATCTGCAGGGTGTTGCCATTGAGGTTGAGCTGCTGCACCCAGGTGTCTTTGGGCAGCAGGCGGGTGAGTTCATCGAGCAGCAACAGGGCGGAGGGCTGGGTGCGCTTTTTTTCGCTGAGCAGGTTGTAGATCTGCTGCTCGGCCTGAACCCTGTCGCGCAGTTGCTCGACTTTTTGTGTGGCCCGGTCGGCCTGGGTCACGACCGGAATGAGCTGGATCGATGCCTCGCGTTTGATCCAGATGGGCAACAGGATGGCCGCGATGCCGAGCAGGATGACCAAGGACAGAAGGGCGAGATTGCTTTTGCTGAGACGAAGATTGCGTTTTGGGCGCGCGGTATCGGGCAGGAAGTTCAGTGGCGGCACATTCGGCACGAGGTCGTCAAGGGTGATGGCGGCCGCGGGCTTCAAGCCCAGGTTGTGCAGGTGCTGCAAAGCCTGGTCGACCACGCCGCGCGGCACGACGCCAAGCAACACGGTGAGCTTGCCCAGCGCAGCGTCGCGGTGAAGCAAGCGGTAGTCGAAATACACCTGCTCGGCCCGAAACGGGGTGTAGTGATCGATTTCGTACTGAATGACGGTGCGCAGATTTTCCTCGGCCGCAAGCGGCAGGGCGATCTCCTTGCGCAACACTTGACGCGGCGGCAGCGCCAGAAGATAGGGCTGGTCAGAGTGGAGATGCGCCGCCTTGAGCACGGCGGCGACAGCCTGTTGTTGCGCACGAAAGTCGCTTCCTTCCAGGGTTTTGCGAGCGACCTCGACCCAACGCCCACCCTGATGGCGGCGGACCGAGAACACTCCATCTTCGACGCTGCTCAGGCAGCTCTCGAAGGGGTCGGTTGCGCCCGAGCGCCATGAGGCGGGCAACAGCGCGGCCAACTCCGAACCCCACCAGTCGAGGAAGGCGCGCCATTGCATGGAAAGCGTTTGCCGGATGTCGGCCGAACGTGGGGAGGTGATTGCCATCGGGGATCTGCTTGATGCGTGGGGCAAGGCCTTGCCCGCAAAGGGGCAAAGTCCAAGGGGCAAAGTGTATTGGATCGCTGGGTTTGAAACCGGGTCAGCCTGACGAATCGGCCTGCGCCTCAGACGTTGGCGGATAAGCCTCGCGCCATGAAAGGATCTGGTAGGGGTGGCCGGGCTGACCGGTGATGCGCACCACGGCCTCGCGGGCATACCCCGCTCCGTCAGACAGACTGACCTGGGCGAGCACGCCCACGAAGCCAGAAAGCGCCGCGACGTTATAGCTCCCGGCCTGCGTCAGCGGCGGCACGGCCTGCCCGCCTTGCCATAGCGCGGCTCGCTGCTGGGCGTAGGCATTGGCGAGCTCCGGGCTCACGCCTGGAAGGGCGCGCAGCACGGACTCGGGGGCGAGCATGGTGTTGACACCGGGCAAGCCGGTGAAGACCGTCACCAAGGGGGCAAGACGGCGAAAGAGTTGCGGCGTGATGCCGGGCACTTGTTGCAACGCTTCGATGTTGCGAAAAGGACCGTGCGCAGCCACGGCGCCAAGCTGAGGCTGCAAGCCGGCGCCTGCGGGCTGTGGTGCGCGCCAACTGACGATGGTGAGCGCGAGCTGGGCGGCACGGTCGGCATCCACGCCGACCGACTGCAGCAGGGACGTCAGCAGGGCGGGCGGCGCGCCGTTCAGGTCGATCTTGCCGGATTCGTCGGTGAGGGTCACGGCGATATCGTGGCCTTCGATCTGCATGCGGTGCGTCTGTCCATTGGCTTTCCAGGCTGTCGGCAGGTTCTGCGCGCTGAGGAGTTCGAAAACGCCTTTCATCACCCCGCCGTCGGCCAGCTCTCGCGCCTTGGCCGTCTCAATGGCGTTCGCGGCCATCTGCGTGCTGGTATGCACGCTGTAGGCGAAACTGCCAGCGATGATGGTGAGCAGCACCAAGACCCAGAGCACGAGGATCAGGGCGATGCCGCGCTGGGCGACCGGGGCGGAAATCGTCGCGCCGACTTTCATCGCACACTTGCCGCTGCGGCCATATCCACACGCGGCGCCACGACCAGATCGGGCCAGGTCTGGCCGTCATCGAACACAATGTTCATGCGGATGAGCTGGGGGGCATTGCTGTTGTCTGGCCAGTCCGCAAGCCAGGAAGCCGGTTGATTGCTGCCGAATGGCACCCCGTAATAGGAAAACGCCAGATGCGCCACGTGGCGCGCCAGAATGACCGGTGCATACGCGGAGGATTCATCAGTCGAGGGCTGCTCGTGGGCGAGTCCGTCCGCATCGACCGGCTCGCGCCACAGGGTCAGGGCCTGCCGACCATTCTCCTGCTGCGACAGGCCAAAGGTCAGCACATACAGGCCGCCCTTGACTGCCGCCTGGGGCATGAGGGCGACAAAACGCAGGCGCTTGGCGCTGCCTTGATAGCCGAGCAGCACGGCCTTGGGATCTTGCGGGTCTTGCTTGAGGCGGTAGGCGACGGCCTGGGAGATTTCACGCCGCATGAAATCCTCGACCAGTTGCATCTGCGACACGTGGTCGGTGAAGGCGCTGCCGCGATCCCAACTGCTGGAGGCGAGCCGCAGCCCGCCGAACAGCAGCATGAGCAGCATGCTCAGCAACAGCATGGCGATCATCATTTCGAGCAGGGTCAGACCATGCTGGGGACGGCGAGTCTTGCGCATCATGTGGTCGATGGGCCGATCTTGAGGGTCTGCAAGACGACCGAGCGCGTGGCAGCGCCTTCGCCCCATTTGACCGTGAGATCGACCTGGTAGAGCGTCGCCAAGCCCCCAGGCGCCATGGCCAGCGGAGTGACGCGCGCCGACCAACGGTAAACATCGTCGATGTCGCCCGACTGGTCGCCCGCCGTCAAGGGGCGCGATACGCCGATCTCGGCCAGCCGGGACTGCGCATCGAGCACGGCGCGGGTGTAGTGCTGGCCATCGCCGAGGTTGCGCAGACCGCCGGAGAAAATGTTGAGCAGCACCCCGAGCGTCAGGGCCAGAATGGCGAAGGCGACGAGCACTTCGAGCAGGGAAAATCCGCTCACGGATCTCGGGGTGTTCACATTCATCCTATTCCTGAAGCCGAGCCACGCCGGTGAGCCAGTCGACATCAATACGGTTGGTTTGGCCATCGAGCGTGACAGTGACCTTGCCTCCGGTGGAACTGCCGTCGGGATAAAAAATGAACGAGCCTCGTTTGCCGTTGTCCTCGACCTCGGCGACGAACAGGCCGATCTGCAGTTTCCCGGGCAACTGAAAAGCGGTTTTATGCCGCGATATCTGGAATTTGCGGTCATCCACATCGATGGTCAACGCCGTGGGTTGCCGGGTGACGATGGCCTGTTCGCGCGCCTGTCTCAGACCGGCCAGAAGTTCCCTGGATGCGGCCTTGATCTGGGCGCCGGGCGTACCCGAGGAAATCAGCGGAATGGCCAGCCCGGTCATGAAGGCCATCAAAACCAGCACGACCAGCAACTCGAGCAACGTGAAGCCAGCGGCGCGGCGCCGCGCGATCACCAACTTTTCACGTCCTCGTTTTCACCGGTGCCACCGGGCTGTCCGTCCGCACCATAAGACTCGATGTCGTAGGCGCCGTGCTTGCCCGGGCTGGTGTAGATGAAGGGGTGACCCCAGGGATCTTTCGGGATGTCTGGGCTCTTGAGGTAGGGGCCGTGCCAATTGGTCACGCCCGAGGGGTCTTTGATCAGCGCTTGCAGACCTTGCTGGGTGTTGGGGTAGCCGCCGACGTCGAGCCGGTAAAGATCGAGCGCGGCCTCGAAATGCTTGATCTGAAGATGCGCCGTCTCGGTCTTGGAGGTGGAGAGGTAGTGAATGACACGCGGCGCGACCAGACCTGCGAGCAAACCCAGAATGACCAGGACGACGAGCAATTCGATCAGCGTCAGGCCGCGCATTCGCGCTGCTTGGCGTTGTTTGGCTAAAAACATGGAGAACTCCTGTGAGAGATCAGCCGAAAAAATCAACTGAATGCAAGATTGTTGACGCTGAGAATGGCCAACAGAATCGACATGATGATGCCACCGATCATCAGCCCCAAAGAAAGAATGAGAATGGGCTCCATCAGCGCCAAAAGGCGCTTGATGGTGGTCTGCGCCTCGCGATCATAGACATTGGCCACCTGGATCAACAGTTCCTGCAGGCGCCCGGTCTCCTCGCCGACCATCACCATGTGAACCGCCAGTTTGGGAAACAAGCCCGTCTGCATGAGCGGCTTGCCCAACCCCTTGCCTTCGCGCAAATTGGCCGTCACCTGATCGAGACTCTCGCGTAGAACGGCGTTGCCGACCGTCTCCTTGGCAATGGACAGACCCGAGAGCAGGGTGACGCCGTTTTCCAGCAGGGTGCCCAAGGTGCGGGTCAGCCGGGCGACGTCCAGCTTGAGAATCATTTCGCCGAACAAGGGCAAGCCCAGAAACCAGCGATCCCAGCGCAGACGACTGACCGGGTTGCTCAGTTGCCTGCGCATCAGCCAAACGATAGCCACGGCTCCGATCAGAATCACCCACCAGTCGCCACGCACGAAATTCCCGGCGGCGATCACGATCTGCGTGGGAACGGGCAAGGATTTGCCCGCCTGATCGAACATCTGCGTGAACTGCGGCACGACGAACATGAGCAGCAGCAGGACGGACAGCACCGAGACGCAGGCCAGAATGATGGGATAGATCATGGCCGAGGTCACGGTTTCGCGCAATTCCTTGGCGCGCTCCATGAAATCGGTCAAGCGGAACAAGACCACGTCCAGAGCGCCACCTGCCTCGCCAGCGCGGATCATGTTGAGGTAGAAGCGGTCAAACACGTTCTTGTGCTTTTCCAGGGCGGCCGACAGCGGAGCGCCGCCGCGCACTTCGGCCTGGATGCTGACGATCAGTTCAGCGACCGGAGCGCGCGATGCCATGCCGCTCATGATGTCGAGGCACCGATCCAGCGGCAATCCGGCGCGCAGCAGCGTGGCCAATTCGCGGGTGAACTCCATGATTTCTTCGCGCTTGACGCGCTTGCTCTGGAACAGCCCGCCCGATGACTTCGCAGCCGTTTGTGCACCGGTTTCGGCGCCCGTTTCAGAAACACGAATCGGCAGATGGCCGCTGCTCTGCAGGCGTTCGATCACGATGGCGTCGCTGCGGGCGTCCATCGTGCCTTCGACGACCTCACCCGCGCCGGTTACCGCTTTATAGGCATAAATAGGCAAATCTCACTCCTCGCGCGTGGCACGCAGGACCTCCTCCAGAGTGGTCAGGCCAGCCGCCACTTTGCGCAAGCCGTTTTCATACATGGTTTCCATGCCCTGCGCCACCGCGACCCGGCGGATTTCCCCAGAGGTGGCATGCGTCATCACCTTTTGCCGCACCGTATCGTCCATCAACAGGACTTCGACGATACAGCTTCTGCCTGTGAAGCCCGTGCCGCCGCAAAGTTCACATCCTTGGGGGTGATAAAGGATCGCCCCTTGCTCCGGGAGGTAGCGCCTCAAGCCGATTTCATCGAGCAGTTCGGGCGTAGGCGTGTAGGGTTGTCGACAAGCCGTGCACAGGTTGCGCACCAGGCGCTGCGCCTGTATGCCGACGATCGTCGAGGTGAGCAGATAGTCTTCCACCCCCATATCGAGCAAGCGGTTGATGGTGCTTGCCGCATCGTTGGTGTGGAGGGTCGACAGCACCATATGCCCCGTCAGGGCGGACTGGATGGCGATCTGCGCGGTTTCCAAATCGCGGATTTCCCCCACCATGATGACGTCCGGGTCCTGTCGAACGATAGAGCGCAGCGCATTGGCGAAAGTCAGGCCGATTTGCGGCTTGACCTGAATCTGGTTGATTCCATCCATCTGATATTCCACAGGGTCTTCGACCGTGAGAATTTTCAGATCGGGCTGATTGATGGTTTGCAGTGCGGTATAGAGCGTGGTGGTTTTGCCGCTGCCGGTCGGGCCCGTCACCAGCAGAATGCCGTGCGGCTGCATCAGGGCCGACTTGAATTTCGGGAGGTTGTGATCGTCAAACCCCAGGCGCGTGAAATCCAGCAGTGTGGAGGATTTGTCCAGGATCCGCATCACCACGCTTTCTCCATAGAGCGTGGGCACTGTGGAAACACGCAAATCCGCCTCTTTGCCGTGGATGCGCAGCTTGATGCGCCCGTCCTGTGGCAGGCGGCGTTCGGCGATGTCCAGACTCGCCATGATTTTGATACGCGAAATGACCGCCGCAGACAATCTGCGCGGCGGCGACTCGACTTCATGCAGAACGCCGTCGATACGGTAGCGCACGATGAGCCGGCTCTCGAAAGGCTCGACATGGATGTCGGAAGCACGCGATTCCATCGCCCGGCTGATGATCAGACTGACCAACCGGATGACCGGAGCTTCGCTCGCCAGGTCCTTCAACTGCTGGAGATCTTCGTTTCCGGTGTCGTCTTCCAGCGTTTCGATATCGCCGACGATCTGATCCATCGACGATTTGCCGGTGCCGTAAAGCCGGTCGAACGCTGCCTGCAATTCGCCGGGTGTGGCCAGAACGAAATCGACTGAGCGGCCCGTGGCCAATCCCAGCGACTCCTTCAGGAACCCGTCGAACGGATCCGCAACAGCAACTGCCATGCGCTTGCCATCATCACTCAAAGGAAGCGCATGAGCTTCACGCAGGTATCTCTGCGACAGCGCCTGAGTGAACAAGGGCAACTCTGGATAGTCCGTGGCCTTGGCCAGCGGTATCGCACTCTGGATGGAGAGGGCTTGAGCAACGTCCACCTCGGTCACCAGGCCAAGCCGCAGCAGAATTTCCCCGATGCGTCCTGATCGGTCTTCTTGCTGCAAACGCAAAGCTCGATCGACCTGGGACTGATCGACTTTGCCCTGCTCAATCAGAATCTCGCCAAGACGCTGTTTCACGAAAAACCTGCCCCAATTCAAAGGTAACAGAAGACTATAGCAGCCCGCCCCGAGGCTACCCATATCGATAGGCCCAAATTGCCGACGCCTGCACCGAAGCCTGCGCATCGACGCGGCAGGTACCCAAGACGCCAGCCGCTGATGCAGGAGTTGCGCTCGGGCAATTCCTCTGGCGTCGCCCAGCCGCATTCGCGCCGCAGGGGATTTTTCGGGACATAGCATTTCGCGCATCCGTCTCGTAGCGAGACGTTTCGCCGGAGTTGCCTGAATGTTCAAGTCCCCGCTTCATCATCTCAGCGTCATGGCGCTGGTCGAAGGTTCGTCGCTCATCGCCCTGGTGCTGCTGGCCGTGCCGCTGAAATACGCGGCCGACTGGCCATTGGGGGTGAAGATCATCGGGCCGATTCACGGCGCGCTGTTCATCTGGGCCACGATTGCGCTGGGGGTGACGCTGTCGCGCGGGCAGCTCTCGCCCCTGCGCAGCCTCGGGGTGTTTCTTGCTTCGCTGATTCCGTTTGGCGGGCTGTGGTCGCATCGCATGATGCGTCGCCAGCTTGAAGCCGAGCCTGCGGCTGCGGTCTGACCACCCCGGTTGTTCATTGGGATACAAGTTGATGGCGCTGCGGATTGGGCGCTGCTCCCGGCGCTCCCCGATCGATCTGGCCAGATCGCCATGCCATATGGCCAGATTGGAGGCCGCCAGGTATCGATAATGGATTGATTTATAACTTAGTAAAACTAGCGTCAAACTCGCGGCAGCAGCACTGCGGTCCAGATCAAAGCGCACAGCAGCAGGGTGAGCAGCACGGCGGCACTGCCCAGGTCTTTGGCGGTCTTGCTCAGTTCGTGCCGCTCCAGCGAGACGCGATCGACGGTGTACTCGATGGCGGTGTTGAGCAGCTCGACGATGAGCACCAGCAGCACGCTGCCCACAAGCACCGCGCGTTCCGTCCAGGTGCGCCCGAGCCACAGCGCCAGCGGCAGCATGATGAGGGCCAGCGTGAGCTCCTGGCGAAACGCCGACTCGGTTTTCCACGCCGAACGCAGGCCGCTGATCGAGTTGATGCCCGCGTGATACACGCGCGACAGCCCGGTGCGAGCCTTGTAGGGATTGGGCGCAGCCTCCGGTTTGGGCAGGGGCGCGCGCTCGCGCTGCTGGGCCATTGGTTCAGCTCGCAGCTTGCGTCGCGTCGCTCTCGCGCACCGCCTTGCGCAGATGTTCGAGAAACTGCCGCGAGGCCGCTTCCCAGGTGAACTTGCGGGCATGCGCCAGCGCCACGCTGCGCGGAATCTGCAGGGCGCGCAGGCAGGCGGCCTTGAGGTCGTTGTCGAGCGCCCCGGCCGGGCTGTCGCCGATCACATCCAGCGGGCCGGTCACGGGAAAGGCGGCTACCGGGCAACCACAGGCCATGGCCTCGATCAACACCAGGCCGAAGGTGTCGGTCTTGCTCGGAAACACGAACACATCGGCGCCGGAATACACCCTGGCCAGCTCGTCCTGCGTGAGCACGCCGAGGTAACGCACCTCGGGGTACTGCTTGCGGATGCGCTCGAGTTCGGGCCCCTCGCCGACCACCCATTTGGTACCCGGCAGGTCGAGCTGCAAAAAGGCGTCGATGTTCTTCTCCACCGCCACCCGGCCGACGTACAGAAAGATGGGCGGCTTGCCCTCCAGCCGCTCGCCTTCGCGCGGGTAAAAGATGCGGTGATCGACCCCGCGCGACCACAGCCGCACATTGCGAAAGCCATGCTGCTGCAAGTCGCGCTGCACCACCTGGGTGGGAGCCAGCACGGCGCGGCCCGCGTTGTGGAAGCGCCGCAGATAGGCGTAAGTCCAGCCCAGCGGGACGCGAAAGCGGGCCTGGACGTATTCGGGAAAACGGGTGTGATAGGCCGTGGTCAGCGCAATGTCCAGGCGCAGCGCGATACGGCGCGCGGCATGCCCCAGCGGCCCTTCGGTAGCCACATGGATCACGTCGGGCATGAATTCGGTGACCCGCTGCATGATGCGACCATGCGGCCTCAGGCTGAGCCGGATTTCGGGGTACGTCGGACAGGCGATGGTGCGAAAGCTGTTCGGCTCGACCACGTCGACGACTTGCCCCATGTCGCGCAACTGGCCGATGGTGGTCTTGAGGGTGCGCACCACGCCGTTGATCTGCGGCTCCCAGGCATCGGTGACGATGAGGATGCGCAGCGGCGGCGTACCGGCAGCGGGAGGCCAGGGCTTTTCGGCCGCAGCGTCCCTGTGGGGGAGCACAGGGGAAACGTCAGGAGCAACGACAGCAGAGGCGATCATGCGTGGGCGGGTTGTGCGTGAACCGGTTGGGCTTGGGCGGGGTGCGCTGCGGTCTTCGGCGCCAGCTCCGCCAGCACCTGCAGCCCGGCGTTCCAGTGCAGCAGCTTGAGCCGCCCATCGAAGTCTTCGGCCAGCGCGGTGAGACTTTCCACCCAGTCGCCGCAGTTGGCGTAGATCAGATGGTCTTCGCAGCGCAGCTCGGCGCGGTGAATGTGGCCGCAGACCACGCCGTCGCATTGCTGGCGCCGCGCCTCGTCGCTGAGCAGGGTCTCGAAGCTGGAGATGGTGTTCACCGCCGCCTTGACCTTGTGCTTGAGATACTGCGACAGCGACCAGTACGGCAGGCCGAGCCTGAGCCGCACCTGGTTGAACCAGCGGTTGAGTTTGAGGGTGAACATATAGGCGGCGTCGCCCAGGTGCGCCAGCCACTTGGCGTACAGCACCACGCTGTCGAACAGATCGCCGTGCACGACGAGCAGGGTGCGACCGTCGGCGGTGACGTGCCGCACCTGGTTGATGACCTCGATGCCGCCGAAATGCAGGCCGTCGTAGGGCCGTGCGAATTCGTCATGGTTGCCTGGCACGAACACCACCCGCGTGCCCTTGCGCGCCTTGCGCAGCAGCTTCTGCACCACGTCGTTGTGCGACTGCGGCCAGTAGATGCCCTTTTTCTTGAGCTGCCAGCCGTCGATGATGTCGCCCACCAGATAGATGGTGTCGGCGCCGCAATGGCGTATGAATTCGAGCAGTTGCGGCGCCTTGCAGTCGCGCGTGCCCAGGTGGATGTCCGACAGCCACAGGGTGCGCCACTTCATGACCGGCTCGCCGTCGCCTTGAGAGGCGTCGCTCTGTGCAGCGTCCTGCAGCGCCTGCGCCGGGGCGCCATCTTGGGAGAGCACAGCACTGGTGCGCATCATTCGGGACAGGGTTTGGATCACCATGCCGCGCATTGCATAGCCCTAATATGTCAAACAGGTGAATGTCACGAAAAAATTCGCGGCCCGCCTGACACGGTGACTTGTTTCCCACGCAGTGAGCGAGTCAAATGACGCGCTCACCTTCCTCAGAATATCCCGCCATGAGTCAGGAACCGGAACGCGAACTCAAATTCCGGCTCGATCCCACCCTGCACGACACCGTGCGCAGCCATCCCGTTCTGCTGTCGATGGCGCAGGCGCCGCGCGTGCAGACGCTGCAGAGCTGGTACTTCGACACGCCGGAGCACACCTTGCGTCAAGCCGGAATGGCTCTGCGCGTGCGGCATGCGGGCGACGGGCGGCGCGTCCTCACTCTGAAAAGCAGTCCAGCCGCGGGTTTGCAACTCGCGCGTGGCGAGTGGGAATTCGACATCGACGCCGACACGCCCAATGCCGCTTCGCTGCAACGCCTGAGCGACACGCCGCTGTCCAGCCTGGGCGACGTTGAGGCCCTCGCCGGCCAGTTGCGCGCCGTGCTGGGCACGCGGGTGCAACGCACCGTCTGGCAGGTCGAATGGGAAGGCTCGCAGCTCGAAGTCTGCCTCGACCACGGGCAGGCGCTGGGCGGCACCACCCCGGAGGCGCCCAGTCTGCCGATCAGCGAACTGGAGATCGAGTTCATCGACGGCCATTGGCCCCACGCCTTCGATCTCGCCTGGACCCTGGCGCAAGACCTGCCGCTGCTGATCTCTCCGGTCAGCAAGGTCCAGCTCGCCGCCATCGCCGCAGGCGAGATCACGCTGCAACTGCCCGCTGTGGCCCGCGAACTGCCCCCGCATGCGCAGGGCGGGCAGGCTGTGGCCGACGTGCTCCACCAGGCCGCCGCGGTGATTGCCGTCGGCGCCGACCTGCTGCGCGAGCAAACCCAAGCCGAGACCGTGCACCAGATGCGACTGCAATTGCGCCGTCTGCGTGTGCTGCTGCGTTTGCTCCAGACCACAGGCCCGAAGTCGCAGCGCGCCGCCTGCCGCTGGCTGCGCGGCGAATGGCGCTGGGCCGGGCAGCTCCTGGGCGCGGTGCGCGATGTCGACGTCTGCCTCGAACTGGCCCGCGCGCAGGGCCAGGCGCAAGGCTCATCCCCCGTGTACGCAGGCCTGCTCCAGCGCCGCACCGCGCGTCTTCAGGCCCTGCTGAGTTACCTGCGCAGTGCGCGTTTCGGCCGCGTGCTGCTGGCTCAGGCGCGCTGGGCGGAGTGCTGGAGCAGCGGGAGCATCATCGCTGTCGAGGTGTCCACCGAACAGCTTGCCAGGCGGCTGCTGCGCTTTCACAGCGACGATCTGCATTTGCATCCGCAGCGCTGGGCCGAACTGCTGGCGATCTGGGACGGCTTTGCCGCCACGCCGCTCGACGCCCCCTGGAGCGCGCTGCACACCCTGCGCCTGCGCGCCAAGCAATTGCGCTACGCGCTGGAATGGCTGGCCCCCTGGGTCGGCTCCGCTCTGGGCGACGAAGGGAAGGCCTGGCTCAAACTCACCAGCGCGCTGCAATCCGATCTGGGCGAAGCGCTCGACATGCTGCGGCTGGCGCGCTGGACTGCCAGCGACCAGGTCATTCTCCCGCCCCAGTCCGATGCCTTCAGCGAGCAAGGCGTACTCGATGCCTTCAGACTGGCCAGCGACGGCTTGAAGCGCGCGCTCCACGCCGCCCGCATGAAGTCAAGCGAGGGATGATTCCTCCTGCCGATCGCCCTGTTGGCCCTCCTGCAACTGGTCTCGCCGCGTCGCGGTGAGGTAGATCACCAGGGACAGAATGGCCAGCAGGAACAGGGCGCTGGTTCCCATCGTCCCCAGACCGAGCCCCCCTTCGGCGCCGGGTTTGGACAACCAGTCACCCAACGTCGCGCCCAGCGGCCGGGTGAGGATGTAGGCGACCCAGAACGTGGTCACGGCGCTGACCTTGAAGAGGTAGTAGGCCGCCGCCGTCAACGCGATGGCACCGCCGAACAGCACGGCCGACATCGCATAGCCGAGCTGCAGCCGCTCGGCGGCCAGATCGCCTCCGGCAGTACCCAGCGCAAAGGTGAACAGGATGGCCGCCCAGTAGAACGCTTCGCGCCGAGGCGTGCCGATGCTGTGGATCGACAGGCTGCGTTCGCTGAACCACCAGAACATGAACGTCGCCATCAAGGCCGCGGCGAACAAGGCCGTACTCACTGGCAGCGGCACGCCCAACTGATCGGTCAGATTGTCGGTGACCAGCGTGCCCACCACGCTGATGAGGGTCACGGTCAACCAGTAAAGCCACGGAACGTAGCGGCGGGCGCGCATCTGCGCCGTGAGCACGGCAACGAACAAGACCGTCATCACCACGCTGGTGGCGACCAGCCCCAGATGCAGATCGACGGCCAGATAGTCCGCGGCGGTTTCGCCCACCGTGGTGGCCATGATCTTGATCAACCAGAAATAGAGGGTGATGACCACCGGAACCTTGACCGCCAGCGCCCAATCGGGTTGCGCGGGGGGTTGCGCAGAGGGTCGCGCGGCTGTTGCTGCGTTTTGCATGATGAACTCCCTGAATGCTGTTTGGTGTTGTCGTGGGATCGCGTGGGGCGCGACAACGGCATTCTGGAGCGGGCGACTTAGCGCAGGGTGAGCGCCCCGCCGGGAAAACTATGCGCTTTTGCGCAGGTTTGCTGGCGGTATGCGCAGCGCCTCGCGGTACTTCGCCACGGTGCGCCGCGCCACCTGCACGCCTTGCTGCGTCAGGCGCTCGGCGAGTTCGCTGTCCGACAGCGGCTTTGTGCTGTCTTCCTCTGCGACAAGACGGCGGATGAGTTCGCGTACCGCGGTGGACGAGGTGTTCCCGCCCGCCTCGGTGCTCAGCCCGGAACCGAAGAAATACTTCAACTCGACGGTACCGAACGGCGTGAGCATGAATTTCTGCGTGGTCACGCGCGAGATGGTCGATTCGTGCAGCCCGAGTTCGTCGGCGATTTCGCGCAGCACCATGGGCCGCATGGCCACGGGGCCGTAGTCGAAAAACCGCTGCTGGCGCTCGACGATGGTCTGAGCCACGCGCTGGATGGTTTCGAAACGCTGCTGCACGTTTTTCACGAACCAGCGCGCCTCCTGAAGCTGCCCCTGCATGGCACCGCCGCTGTCGCGTGCGCGGCGCAGGGCATCGGCGTAAATCTGGTTCACCCGCAGCCTGGGCATGACCTCGGCGTTGAGCTGCGCCACCCAGCCTTGCGGCGTCTTGCGGGCGATCACGTCGGGGGTCACCGCCTGCGCGTCATCGCGGCGAAAGGCGCCGCCGGGATGCGGATCGAGCTGGGCGATGCGTTGCTGCGCCTGACGCAGCGCGGCTTCATCGGCCTGAAGCTGGCGTTCGAGCCTGCGCCAGTCGCGGCGCGCGAGCAGGTCGAGATGTCCGCCGCGACAAATCTGCAAGGCGAGGTCGCGCACCGGACAGGGCGGCTGGCGCTGAAGTTGCAGACGGAGGCAGTCGGGAAGATCGCGGGCGGCAACGCCTGCGGGGTCGAAACTCTGAATCAGGCGCATGGCCGTGGTCAGCGCATCGGCCAGGTCTTCGATCTGCTCGGCATCCGCCGCCGGGGCGAGGGCCTGCGCCAGTTCCTGCGGGGTGTCGGGCAAATACCCGTCGTCGTCGAGCGAGTCGATGATGGCTTCGGCGGCCGCGCGGTCGGTCGCGCTCAGCGCGAGCCCGGCCAGTTGCGAGCGCAGGTGGTCGCGCAGATCGAGGTGTCCGCAGGCGATGTCGAGCGCACTGAATTCATCGTCGTCACCCCCACCCCCGCTGGCGGACTGGCCCGAACCGACCCAGGAGTCGGCGTCGGCATCGGTATCGGCGCCGTGATCGGTTTCGCCGCTGCTGGCCGTCCAGTCCTGCGTATCGAGCCGCAGCTCGGCAGCGGGTTCGGCAACGGGGTCATGCCCTTCGACGGCAATCTGGGGAACGTCGGGCGTCGGCGCCACGGGTGTCTCGGCCGTCGATGAGGTGGCCGGCGCGTCTTGCTCTTCTTCGGGTTCGAGAAAGGGATTGGATTCGAGCAGCCCCTCGATTTCCTGCGTGAGTTCGAGGGTGGAGAGTTGCAGCAGCCGGATGGACTGCTGCAACTGCGGCGTGAGCGCGAGATGCTGGGACAGACGCAGATTCAGCGACGGCTTCATCACATGCGGAAGTTTTCACCGAGGTACACCTTGCGCACCGCGGGGTTGTCGATGATGGATTGCGGATCGCCCTGCGCCAGCACCTGCCCTTCGCTGATGATGCAGGCGGCGTCGCAGATGCCCAGGGTTTCGCGCACATTGTGGTCGGTGATCAGCACGCCGATACCCTGCTCTTTCAGGAACTGCACGATGCGCTGGATTTCGATGACCGCTATGGGGTCGATCCCGGCGAAAGGCTCGTCGAGCAGGATGAAGCGCGGCTGCGTGGCCAGGGCGCGGGCGATTTCCACCCGCCGCCGCTCGCCGCCCGACAATGCGGGCGCGGGGCTGTCGCGCAGATGCTCGACATGAAGCTCGCGCAGGAGATGCTCTTCGCGTTCGCGGATTTCGGCCTTGCCCAGGCGCCGCCCCTGCGCGTCGTGCTGCAGTTCCAGCACGGCCCGCACGTTCTCGGCCACGGTCATGCGGCGAAAGATGGACGCCTCCTGCGGCAGATACGACAGCCCCATGCGGGCGCGGCGATGCATGGGCAGGTCGGTCACGTCCTGGCCGTCGATATGGATGCGACCCGCATCGGGCCGCACCAGGCCGACGATCATGTAGAACGAAGTGGTCTTGCCCGCGCCGTTCGGCCCCAGCAGGCCGACGACCTCGCCGCAGCGCACGCTGAAGCTCACGTCGCGCACCACCTGCCGGCCGGCATAGCGCTTCTGCAGATGCTGAACATCCAGTTCAGAGCCGGTGGCCACGCGGGTCGCACGGGCTGATGTCGGACGCGGCGCCTGCGCCGGGGCGACGGGATCGAGTCCGCCCCGCACCACGGTCTGCCTGGCAGAATGAACCTGCGCGCTCAAGGCTGCGTCTCCAGCCTGGGCGCGACCCGGAGCGCGGGGGGCGACCTTGGCGCCGCCGATGCGGCGGGCGCGGCAGGCTGCGGCGTCAACATCATCCGCACCCGGCCACCGGGATTGGTGGCCGAAGCGCCCTGCGCTCCGCCTTCAATGGTGAACACATCGGTGATGCGGTTGTAGGCGATCACATTGCCCTGACCGCGGTCGACCAGTTTGCCGTCGATCAGACGGCTGAGCACGGCCTGACCGCGCAGGGTAACGACATCGGTCTTGCCGTCGTATTCGATGCGCTGCGCGGCCCCATCCAGCGTCTGCGTCGGCTGCCCGGGCGCCGCATCGAGTTGCTGCGCAAAAGTGGCCAACTGCCCCGGCGCGGCGATCGCCGTCGCATACTGGTAGCCGTCCGGCGCCTGGCGCACGTCCACGGTTGCGGCGCGCAACACGAGGGATCCCTTGGTGACGACCACATTGCCGGTGAACACGCTGGTCTGATGCACGTCGTCGTAACGCATGGCGTCCGCCTCGATGTGAATCGGCTGGTTCCGGTCGGTCTGTGCCGCAAGCACGGGCAGCGCCAGACCTGGCGCACACAGCAGGGTCAACAACAGGAATCGGGCCAATCGTTTCATCGGCATGGGTTTTGCTTCATTCGGTTCATTCTAGGGCAAGGCCGCGCAGCCCCGCAGCACAAATTGGCGGTGCTCAAAACCACACTGCCCGCATACCGCGGGCAGTTTGCTGTTGTGATGGGAGGAGACGCTTACTTCTTTTTCTGCTGCTCTCGCACCTTGTTGATGAGGTAATCGACGACTTCGAGCACCTTCTCGTTGTTATTGGCCTCAGGCAAAGCCGCCGAGGTCGTGTACATACCCTGAACCGCCATGGTCGGCACACCCTGGATCTGGTAATCGGTCACCATCTGCGTGGCTTGCCGGACCTGGGCATTCACGCCGAACGAGTTGTAGGCATCGAGAAAAGTCTTTTTCGCAATGCCCTGCTGCGCCAGCCAGTTGGCCATCTGATCGGCCGTACCCAAGGGAATGTGCTGTTTGTGGATGGCGTTGAAAATCCTGGCCTGCATCGCATCATCGAGCTTGCCCAGCGCCTTCAGGGCGTAATAGAGATGCTGTTGCGGCACGAACTGGGGAGAAAAAGCGACGGGGACGCGTTCGAGCACGACGTCAGGCGGCAGTTTTTTCTGCCAGGCTTCGAGCAGGGGATCGAAGTCGGCGCAGTGCGGGCAGTCGTACCAGAAAAATTCATACACCACGATCTTGTCCGCCGGGCTCACCGGCTGCGGCACGGCCAGACGGTTGTAGGCAAAGCCCTCGTGGAACGGGCTGCTCCTGGCGGGGGTCTGCGCCTGCGCGCCTGCGGCGAACAGGCCCATAGAAAACGCCATGAACACCACGGAAAGCCAGCGTTGCAACATGAGACATCCTTTGGTTTGAGAATGAATGAAGGGTTTTATGTACCCAGACGCACCAGGGCGGTTTGAATGCCGTTGTCGCCCAGAAGTTTCTGCGTTTGCTCGGCCTGCTGCGCCGAGGTGAACGGCCCCAAGCGAACGCGGTAAAGGGTGCGCCCGTTGACAACTCGCTCATCGACATGCGCCTCCTGCCCGGTCAGGGCCACCTTGGCGCGCTGGCGCTCGGCGTCTTCGCGTGTGCTGTAGGCGCCGACCTGCAGCACATATTGCACCGTACCCTGCGCGGCGGGCCTGGCCGATGTTGCCGGGCTCGTCATGCCGCCAGGGCCTGCAGCCGCTGCGGCCTGGGACGCTAGCGGTGCGGGTTGCCCCAGTCTGGCCAGCGCCTGAGGCGAGAGCGGCCTGCTCGCCACCGTCACGGGCATGGAGCCGCTGCCCGCGGGCGGTGTGGCGGTTGCGCCGCTCAGCCCCTGATTGGGGTTCCAGTTGCCGCTCCCGGATGCCGCATTGCCGGGGCGTTCCTGGAATCGGTTCATGAAGGGCAATGGCGCCTTGGTGATGTAGAGCGCAACGCCGAGTGCGATCGCCAGACCGATGACCAGACCGGCGATCAGGCCGATCACGGTGTCGCCGAACTGGCGGTGAAGTGGGGTGCGTTTGGACATGAAGGGCAGGAGTATGCGTTGTCGATGAAGCCTGGCGGAAGCGTTGCGGCGCTTACATGCGCAGCGGCGCGCTCACGCCGAGCACGGCCAGTGCATTGTGCATCACCTGACGCACGGCGCGCAGCAGGCGCAGGCGCGCATGCCGCAGCGGCAGTTCGTCGACCAGCACGCGCTCGGCGTTGTAGAAAGCGTGAAAATCCGCAGCCAGATCGCGCAGATAGAAGGCCACCTGATGGGGAGCAAGCTCCTGCGCGGCGGTGGCCAGGACCTGCGGATAACGCGCCAGGGCAAGTTGCAGCGCGCGTTCGCGCGGTGCGGTGAGCCGGGACAGATCGGCCTGATCCAGCAGCGCGGGCTGCGCCGCGTCCTGCGGGGCGCGGGCGGCCCATTGTTCGAACACCGAATTCACCCGGGCATGGGCATATTGCACGTAGTAGACCGGGTTTTCATCGCTTTGCGCCAGGGCGAGATCGACGTCGAACACGAATTCGGTATCGGCCTTGCGCGAAACGAGGAAAAAGCGCACGGCGTCGCGCCCGCGCTGCAGCGCGGCCTGCCGCTCGGCATCGCTCATGTCCTCGCGCACGCCGCCGGACCATTCGATCAGGTCGCGCACGGTCACATAGCTGCCTGCACGCTTGGAAATTTTCACTTCCTGCCCGCCGCGCATCACCGTGACCATTTTGTGCAGCACATAGTCGGGATAGCTCGCGGGAATGCCCAGGTCCAGCGCCTGCAACCCGGCGCGCACCCGGACTATGGTGCCGTGGTGATCCGACCCCTGGATGTTCACCGCGTGGTGAAATCCGCGCTGCCATTTGGCCAGGTGATAGGCCACGTCGGGAACGAAGTAGGTGTAGGTGCCGTCGGACTTGCGCATCACGCGGTCTTTGTCGTCACCGAACTCGGTGGTGCGCAGCCACAGCGCGCCGTCCTGTTCGTAGGTGTGCCCGGAAGCCTGCAGCCGCTTGACCGTTTCCTCGACCCGGCCATCGGCGTACAGGCTGGATTCGAGGTAATAGGTGTCGAAACGAATGCCGAAGGTCTTGAGGTCGAGATCCTGTTCGCGGCGCAGGTACGCCACGGCGAAGCGGCGGATATTGTCCAGATCGTCGGTCTGCCCGCTGGCGACGATGGGCCTGCCCTGATCGTCAGGCACCGACTCGCGCGCCAGAAAATCCTGCGCGATGTCGGCGATGTAGTCGCCGTTGTAGGCCGACTCGGGCCACTGCGCATCGCCGGGCTTGAAACCGCGCGCCCTGGCCTGCACCGACAAGGCGAGCGTCTGGATCTGCACCCCGGCGTCGTTGTAATAAAACTCGCGCTGCACCGCCCAGCCCTGCGTGGCGAGCACGGCGGCGATGGCATCGCCCAGCGCCCCCTGGCGTCCATGTCCCACGTGCAGCGGCCCGGTCGGGTTGGCCGAAACGAACTCCACCAGCATGGGCTGCCCGCACCCGGCACGCGAATGTCCAAACGCCGCGCCAACCTGCTCCACCTCCAGGATCACCTGCTGCAGCACCGCGGGCTTGAGGTGGAAATTGATGAAACCGGGCCCGGCGATTTCGGTGCGGGCGATGCCCGAAGCCAGATCGGGCTCGGAGGTCAGCGCGGCAATGATGTGCTGCGCCACCTCGCGCGGATTGCGCTTGAGTGGCCTGGCCAGTTGCATCGCCAGATTGCTGGCCAGTTCGCCATGGTCATCGCTGCGCGGGCGGCTGAGTTCGACAGTGCCTGAAAATTCCGGCAGCAAGGCGCAAGCGGCCCGTTGCAGCGCGATGGTCAACCGCGCGGTGAATTCGATCATTATGGAAAAGTTGTGAAGACGCAAAATCGGCATTTTATGAGTCTGCCGCCGGTCTGCGCGCCTTCATGACCGTATGGTGTAATGATTTGCCGGTTTGCGACCTTGTATTGCACGGCTGTCCGGCAACAATACCACTTGTAACAACACAACTTGGAGAAATCATGAACAAACTGATCGCCACCCTCGGTCTTGCCCTTGGCCTGCTGGCCCTGCCCATGCTGTCTCAAGCGCAAGGCACCCCGCAGCAAAGCCGCATGGCCCAATGCAACAAGGAAGCCACCGGCAAGACCGGTGAGGCCCGCAAGGCCTTCATGAAAGAGTGTCTGGCCAGCAAGCCCGCCGCTGCCCAGGCGCCCCAACAAGCGGCCATGCCTGAACACAAAGCCGAGCGCCAAGCTGAGCACAAGGCTGCTGCGGGCGAGAAAAAACTGACCCCTCAGCAACAGAGAATGTCGCTTTGCAGCAAGGATGCCAAAGCCAAGGGCATGAAGGGCGAAGAGCGCAAGAAATTCATGAGCGAGTGCCTGCGCAAGAAGTGATTGCCTCGCCAGAAGCCTGGGTTCATCCCGCGACCCCGCCTTGGTGGACGCTTTAGACGACGCACCTTCGGGTGCGTTTTCATTCGTCGGGTTGACGGGCTGGGCTACTGCTGCACGACGGAAAAGTTGCGCAGTCCCAGTCCCAGCAACTGCTGCACGAGGGTGGCATCCGGCGCAACGCCCGCGAGCGGTCCGATCTGGACGCGATAGAAGGTTTGCCCGCGTATGTAACCCGGCACCACCAGCACGTCGGCTATGCCTGCAGCCTGCAGGCGCGCTTTCTCCGACTCGGCGTTGGCTTGGAGGATGAAGGCGCCGGTCTGCACATAGTTCAGAGGCGAAGCGGAGGGCGCGGGCGCCATCGCCTGGTCGGCCTGCGCCGAGCCGGTTGCCGCGACCTGCGGCGAGGTGACGGGCAAGGTCGGTGCGGGCTGGGGCATGGAAGGCTGCGCGCTCGCGCCTGCGCCAGAGGCCGGAGTTTGCGGCCCGATAGCGCCCGGCGCGGAAGGCGACTTGAGCGGCGGCAAGGTCTGCACTTCGATGGACTCCGGCACCGGGGCGACGGGCTGAGTGGCGAACTGTTGCGGAGCAAACTTTGACTGATCCGGCAACGGAATGTGCTGCGGGACGGCGGCCGGCATAGTAAGGGTTTGCGGGGTCTGCGGCGCAGCCGCCTGAGCGAACTGCAAGGGCGCGTTCGCACCCTCGGGCAAGGCCACGACGCGCACGCGCGCCGTTCCCGTTCGGGTCACACCCAGGGCCTGCGCGGCGCCCATCGACAGATCGAGCAGGCGCCCGCTGACAAACGGGCCGCGATCATTGACCAGCACCAGGGCACTCAGTCCGTTGTCCAGATTGGTCACCTGCACACAGGTCGGCAGCGGCAGAACGCGGCTCGCTGCCGTGAATCCGCGCGGGTTGAAACGCATGCCCATCGAGGTGGTCGTGCCGGACTCCCAGCCATACCAGGAAGCGATGCCGACCTCGTCATAGCCGTCCGCGCTGCGCAAGGGCGTATAGCTGCGGCCATGTACGGTATAGGTGCGGTTATAGGCTGCGCGCAGATTGGGCGGCGGCGCATGGCAACCCGCCTGTGCGTTGACCGGCTCCCCGCTCGCCACACTGCGCGAAGGCGCACTGGCGCAGCCTCCCAGGGCCAATCCCAGCAGCAGGGTTGCGGCAATCAGTGGCCCATGCTTGCGTCCTTCAAGCAGGCCTGAAACTTCCAGGTTTGCCTTCCTTGCAAGCTGACCTGCATTCATTCGCCGACTCCGTCTTGCCCCATCCTATGCATCGTAGGGCGATGAAGCCCAAAAAAGAACAGCCCGCATGGGCGGGCTGTTCTTTTGCAACAGTGCTGAGCGCCGTTCAGTGCGAGCGGCCGCGGAGCTTGCGAATGGCAGCGAGCTGCGCTGCCAGCATGGCGAGTTCGCCCTCGACCACGGCGACGTCCTGTGCCTCTTTGGCATGGGCACGCGCTTCCTGAGCGGCCTTGAGCGCCTCGTTGGCCTTGGCTTCGTCGAGGTCCTTGCCGCGAATGGCCGTGTCGGCCAGGACGGTGACGCGCTTGGGCTGCACTTCGAGAATGCCGCCGGCGACGAAAACGAATTCTTCCTTGCCGCCTGCGGCATTGGCTTCGGCCAGCTCGATGCGCACCGAGCCGGGCCTGATGCGGGTGATCAACGGGGTGTGGCCGGGCAGAATGCCCAGCTCACCCGATTCGCCGGGAAGGGCGACAAAACGCGCCTCGCCGGAGAAGATGGACTCCTCGGCACTGACGACGTCGACATGGATGGTGTTCATGGCTTCAATCCGGAACGTGATGCGGTTTCAGGCTCCGGCTGTCGGTCCGTTTGGGCAGACCGCGCCGGATGGGATCGCCTCAAGCTCATGAGAAAACACAGGGCCACCCCAAGTTTTCTCATCCCCCTCGGAGGGCCTGACGCGAATGCAGCAGGTTCTGGGGGCGCTCTCTGGCTTAGCTGAGCTTCTTGGCCTTTTCGAAGGCTTCGTCGATGGTGCCGACCATGTAGAACGCCTGCTCGGGCAGCGCGTCGCACTCGCCGTTCACGATCATCTTGAAGCCGCGGATGGTTTCCTTCAACGGCACGTATTTGCCGGGCGATCCGGTGAACACTTCGGCCACGTGGAAGGGCTGCGACAGGAAACGCTGGATCTTGCGCGCCCGTGCCACGGCCTGCTTGTCTTCCGGAGAGAGTTCGTCCATGCCCAGGATGGCGATGATGTCGCGCAGTTCCTTGTAGCGTTGCAGGATGCCCTGCACCGCGCGGGTGGTGGAGTAGTGCTCTTCGCCGATGACGTTGGGGTCGATCTGGCGGCTGGTCGAGTCGAGCGGATCGACGGCCGGGTAGATGCCCAGCGAGGCGATGTCGCGGCTCAGCACCACGGTGGCGTCGAGGTGGTTGAAGGTGGTCGCGGGAGACGGGTCGGTCAGGTCGTCCGCGGGCACGTACACCGCCTGGATGGAAGTGATGGAGCCGGTCTTGGTCGAGGTGATGCGCTCCTGCAGCTTGCCCATTTCGTCGGCCAGCGTCGGCTGATAGCCCACCGCGGACGGCATGCGCCCGAGCAGCGCCGACACTTCGGTTCCGGCCAGGGTGTAGCGGTAGATGTTGTCGACGAAAAACAGGATGTCGCGGCCTTCGTCGCGGAAGCGCTCGGCCATGGTCAGGCCGGTCAGCGCCACGCGCAGGCGGTTGCCCGGCGGCTCGTTCATCTGGCCGAACACCATCCCGACCTTGTCGAGCACGTTCGACTCCTTCATTTCGTGATAGAAGTCGTTGCCCTCGCGGGTGCGCTCGCCGACGCCGGCAAACACCGACAGGCCGCTGTGCTGCTTGGCGATGTTGTTGATGAGTTCCATCATGTTCACGGTCTTGCCCACGCCGGCGCCGCCGAACAGCCCGACCTTGCCGCCCTTGGCGAAGGGGCAGACCAGGTCGATCACCTTGATGCCGGTCTCGAGCAGATCGACCGAAGGAGACAGGTCATCGAACTTCGGCGCCGACTGGTGAATCGAGCGGCGCTCTTCGGTGGCGATGGGACCGGCTTCGTCGATGGGGCGACCCAGCACGTCCATGATGCGGCCCAGCACGGCCGGGCCGACCGGCACTTCGATCGGCCTTCCGGTATTGTTCACTCGCATGCCGCGGCGCAGCCCGTCGCTTGCGCCCATCGCGATGGTGCGCACCACGCCGTCGCCGATCTGCTGCTGCACCTCGAAGGTCAGGCCTTTTTCGGCCAGGCTGTGCTCATTGTCTTCGGCCAGAGCCAGGGCGTCGTACACCTTGGGAATGGCGTTTCGGGGAAACTCGATATCGATCACAGCGCCGATGCACTGCACGATCTTGCCTTGCGCTTGAGCCGTCGTCATATTGCTCTCCAATGGTTTGAATCCGGTTGGCCGGGTTGGGGGTCGGATCCGGGCCGCGTCAGACCGCGGCGGCTCCGCTCACGATTTCCGAAAGTTCTTTGGTGATCGCCGCCTGTCGGCTCTTGTTGTAGACGAGCTGCAACTCGCCGATCACGCTCTTGGCATTGTCGGAGGCCGATTTCATCGCCACCATCCGCGCCGATTGCTCACAGGCCATGTTTTCGGCCACTGCCTGATAGATCAATGCCTCGATGTAACGCACCAGCAGGGCATCGATCACCGGCTTGGCGTCGGGCTCGTAGATGTAATCCCAGCTATGCGACTTTTCCTCTCCCGCCTTGACGGCCAGGGCGTGTGCGGGCAGCGGGACCAGCGGCTCGATTTCCGGCGCCTGCTTCATGGTGTTGACGAAGCGGCTGAACGCCAGGTAGACCGCGTCGAGCTTGCCTTCCTGGTAGGCGTCGAGCATGACCTTGACCGGCCCGATCAGCTTTTCCAGATGCGGCTTGTCGCCGAGCTGCACGGCGTGCGACGTGATATGCAGACCCAGGCGCTGCAGGAACTGCAGGCCCTTGTTGCCAATGGCGCAGCATTCGATCTGCACGCCGTCGGCCTGCCATTCCTTGATTCTCCCCAGCGCCATGCGGGTGATGTTGGTGTTCAAACCGCCGCAAAGCCCCTTGTCCGTCGTCACCAGAATGAGGCCGACGCGCTTGATCGGCTCGCGCTTGATCAGGAAGGGATGGGTGTATTCCGGGTTGGCCTGGCGCAGATCGCCCGCGATGATGCGCACGGTATCGCCATAGGGTCGTGCCGCGCGCATGCGTTCCTGGGCCTTGCGCATCTTGGATGCGGCCACCATTTCCATCGCCTTGGTGATCTTGCGTGTGTTTTGCACACTCTTGATCTTGACGCGAATTTCTTTCATTCCAGCCATTGAATTACTCCTGGGTCAGACCGAAAGGCTTCGGCCCGCCGGTCTCGTCCGTCATGGAATGAATTAGTACGCACCGTTTTTCTTGAATTCGGCGATCGCATCCTTGAGCTTGGCTTCGTCGTCCTTGGAAAGATCCTTGGCCGATTCGATGCTTTGCACCAGGGCGGCGTGCTGGGTCTGCAGATGATCGTGCAGCCCCTTCTCGAAAGGCAGCACCTGCTTCACATCCAGATCGTCGAGATAGCCGTTGTTCACCGCGTAGAGCGAAGCCGCCATCTGCCAGACCTGCGCGGGCTGATACTGCGGCTGCTTGAGCAGTTCAACGACGCGACGGCCGCGTTCGAGCTGCTTGCGGGTGGCTTCGTCGAGGTCGGAAGCGAACTGCGCGAAGGCCGCCAGCTCGCGGTACTGCGCCAGGTCGGTGCGGATGCCGCCCGAGAGCTTTTTGATGATCTTGGTCTGCGCCGCACCACCCACCCGCGACACCGACACACCGGCGTTGATCGCGGGACGCACGCCGGCGTTGAACAGATCGGTTTCGAGGAAGATCTGGCCGTCGGTGATCGAGATCACATTGGTCGGCACGAACGCGGACACATCGCCGGCCTGCGTTTCGATGATCGGCAATGCGGTGAGCGAACCGGTCTTGCCCTTGACTTCACCATTCGTGAATTTCTCGACGTACTCGGCGCTGACGCGGGCGGCGCGTTCGAGCAGGCGGCTGTGCAGGTAGAACACGTCGCCGGGATAGGCTTCACGCCCTGGCGGGCGGCGAAGCAGCAGCGAGATCTGGCGATAGGCCCAGGCCTGCTTGGTCAGATCGTCGTAGATCACCAGTGCGTCCTGACCGCGATCGCGGAAATACTCGCCCATGGTGCAGCCTGCGTAAGGCGCCAGGTACTGCATCGCGGCGGAATCGGAAGCCGAGGCGGCCACGACGATGGTGTAGTCCATCGCGCCGAATTCCTGCAGCTTGCGCACCACGTTGGCGATGGTCGAGGCTTTCTGACCGATGGCGACATAGATGCAGATCAGGTCCTTGCCCTTCTGGCTGATGATCGAGTCGACAGCCACGGCCGTCTTGCCAGTCTGACGGTCGCCGATGATCAGCTCGCGCTGGCCGCGGCCGATGGGCACCATGGCATCGATCGCCTTGATGCCGGTCTGCACCGGCTGCGACACGGATTGGCGCCAGATCACCCCAGGGGCGATTTTTTCGATAGGGTCGAGCTGCTTGGCTTCTACCGGGCCCTTGCCGTCGATGGGCACGCCCAGGGTATTGACCACGCGGCCGATCAGTTCGGGGCCGACGGGCACGGAAAGAATCTCGCCGGTGCACTTGACGGTGTCGCCTTCGGAGATTTGCTCGTAAGGGCCCAGAATCACCACGCCGACGGAGTCGCGCTCGAGGTTGAGCGCCAGGCCGTAGGTGTTGTTCGGGAATTCGAGCATTTCGCCCTGCATCACGTCGGACAGCCCGTGCACGCGCGCAATTCCGTCGGTCAGGGACACGACGGTGCCCTCGTTGCGGATATTGGCGCTGGCGTCCAGGCCTTCGATACGGCTCTTGATGAGTTCGGAAATTTCTGCGGGATTGAGTTGCATGGGAGCCTCTTGAGACTTAAGCGGTGAGAGCGACTTTCATCTGCTCCAACCGGGCGCGAACCGAGGTATCGAGCACTTCGTCACCAACGGCGACGCGCACTCCCCCGATGAGCATTGGGTCGATTTCCACGGTGGCGTGCAGCTTGCGGCCGTATTTGCGTTCGAGCGCCTGCACCAGGCTATCGAGCGCCTCGCCTTCCAGCGGGAAGGCGCTGGTCACCACGGCCTCGACCCTGCCTTCTGCCTCGTCCTTCAGTGCACGGAACTGTTCGGCGATCTGGCTGGCGGCTGCGAAGCGCCGGTTCTCGGCCAGCATCTCGACCAGATTCTTCAATGCAGGGGGCACGGCATCGGGCAATGCACCCAGAACCAGATCGACCAACTGACGCGCCGAGACCCTGGGGCTGCCCATCACGTCGCGCAATGCGGGATCCGAGGCGATCTGCGCGATCTGATCCAGCATGTCTGCAGCCTGCGCGGCCGGGACGCCGGCGTCTCGTACTGCGGCAAAAGCGGCTTCGGCGTAGGGACGGGCAATAGTGGCGAGTTCTGCCATGATGCGCTCCGATTACAGCTCGGCCTTGAGCCGGTTGAGCAGATCGGCATGCACCTGCGGATTGATCTCGCGATGCAGAATGGCCTCGGCGCCCTTGACCGCCAGCGCCGCGACCTGATCGCGCAACTGATCGCGCGCCTTGACGGCCTGCTGATCGGCTTCCGACCTGGCCTGCGCCACGATGTTCGCCGCGACCTCCTCGGCCTTTTTGCGCGCCTCTTCGATCACGGCCTGCGCACGACGCTCGGCCTCGGCCAGACGAACCGCGCTTTCCTGGTGCGAGCGGGCCAGCTCTTCCTCGACCTTGCGGTTGGCCGAAGCGAGTTCTGACTTGGCGCGATCGGCGGCTGCCAGACCGTCGGCGATTTTTGTTGCGCGTTCATCGAGGGCCTTGACGATGGGCGGCCACACGAATTTTTTCGTGAACCACGCCAGCAGCAAGAAAACGATGATCTGCGCAATGAGTGTTGCGTCCAGATGCATGGCGCTAACCTTTGCTTCAGATGGGTGAACGGATCGTTGCTGGAATCAGGCGGGGATTACTTCAGCACGAACGGGTTGGCGAAGGTGAACATCATGGCCAGACCGACACCGATCAGGAAGGCCGCGTCGATCAGACCGGCCAGCAGGAACATCTTGGTTTGCAGTTCGTTCATCAGCTCGGGCTGACGTGCGGCGGATTCGAGGTATTTGCTGCCCATGATGCCGATACCGATACAGGCGCCATTGGCGCCCAGACCAATGATCAGACCCGCGGCCAGTGCGACATATCCGAGAACGTGTTCCATGCTTGCTCCTAGTGAGTTGAAGAGTTGAAGAGAAAAAGAAAGAGAAAAGAAATCGGAAAAAAGCGATCAGAAACGATCAATGATGATCATGCGCCTGGCCGATGTACACCAGCGCCAGCATCATGAAAATGAAACCCTGCAGCACGATGACAAGCAGGCTGAAGATCGACCAGGCCAGACCGGCGGCGATGTTGCCGAAAAACAGCGCCCAGCCCGTCAGACTGCTCAAGCCGGCAGCACCCATCAGGGCGATGATCATGAACAGGATTTCTTCGGCATAGAGGTTGCCGAACAACCGCATGCCGTGTGAAAGCGTCTTGGCGAGATATTCGAGAATCTGCATGGCGAAGTTCAGCGGCCACAGCAGAAAATGATTGCCGAACGGCGCCGTGAAGAGTTCATGCACCCAGCCGCCGATGCCTTTGATCTTGATGCCGTAATACAGGCTGAGCAACAAAATGGTGATGGACATGCCCAGCGAGATCGACAGGTCGGCAGTGGGAACGACACGCAGGTAGACATGCTCGGGATCGACCCCGGGGTGCGCCATCTGCCACAGCCTCGGCAGCAGATCCACCGGCAGCAGGTCCATCAGGTTCATCATCACGATCCAGACGAACGAGATGAACGCCAGCGGGGCCACAAACTCGCGCGACTTGGCGTTGCGCACAATGCCGCGCGCCTGCTCGTCGACGAACTCGACCAGAAACTCCACCGCCGCCTGCATCCGCCCCGGCCTGCCGCTGGTCATGTTTTGGGCGACGCGCCACAGCACATAGCACGCAATCACCCCCAGCAGCACGGAAAAGAAGATGGAATCGATGTCGATGATGCCAAAGTCGACCACTCCGGTACGCGGACCGCTGGTCCAGTGCGTCAAGTGGTGAACGATGTACTCGCCTGCGGTGATGGTGTGTTGTTCTGCGGACATGGTCGACTAATGATGGAGGGCCGCCAGCGCGGCACGACTTGAATGGATCAGGCTGCGCCACACGATTTCCTGCCGCGCAGAATCAAGGCGACCCAGTACACCTGCAAGGTCACGGCGACTGCGATCAGCATCGCCGCCCAACTCAGGGGCTGCACGATGCGCGGCGCGAAAAAAAGAAGCACGATGGTCAAACCGATTTTCAGCAATTCCCCCAGCGCAAAACCGTAAACCGCCACGCCGGGTTTCAATCTGGACAGCCAGAGCCGAATGGACAGAGCGAACAGCGCCGAGGGCACGGCGATGATGGCCGCGCCGTACAGGGCAGACCAGACGACCGAGAGCTCGCCCGCGGCAAAAAACCAGCTCGCCACGGCAACCGCCAGACCGACCACGGCCTGCAGCGCCACCACGCGCCAGACGGAAACCTGCGGCTTGCGCAGCAGCAGGCTCTGCGCTTCGGCGCGCGTCAAGGGCGCTGCCGACGGCAGGTCTTGCTCGTCTTTCCAGGGATCGATGGATGGCACGGTTTGGTTCAAAGCGAAAACACTCAGATCAGCAATGCGGACGACTCTATGGCCAGCCCCTGGTTTGAAACTACGTTGAATATGGGTTGAAGCCTGTCCGCCACCCTCTCGCAGCCAGTGATCGGTTGTTGCGGCGGGTAACAATTGGCGCGCAGGTCAAATGGCGAAAGTATAGGGGAAAGTGGATACAGTTCCAGTTTTTTTCGTGCCGCAACATCTAACATTGTGTCGGGTCAACATTCTGTCATTTTGTTGGCGGGCTCGCAGCCACCGACCTCGATTCGTGCCTGCGTGCACGGCGCCCAACTTCAGGAACATTCATGGTTGCTCTGCTGGTCTTCTTGCATCTTGTCGCCGCGATCGTCTGGATGGGTGGCATGGCGTTCATCCTTTTTGCCATGCGGCCCACCGCCTTCGCCCTGCTGCAGCCACCTGTGAGACCGCAGTTCATTCCAGGGCCTGTTCACGCTATATCTGCACCCGCGCCGGGGGTCTGGGCGGATGCAATGCGAGGCGCAGGCCGCGCCGTGGTGGTCTCCACCACAAGCGGACTGCAACGTGGCAGTGCGCCGCCCACACCCCCGGCCCGAAGGGTTGCCTCCAGACGGGGCGTCTGCGGCGTTGTCGGGCAGGGGCAAGGCAGCCAGCCTTGCCCCTGCCCTCCGCCTTGCATCCCTCCCCGCCTGGGGGCAACGCGGGTGCAGATATAGCGTGAACAGGCCCTTGCGACGCTGCAACGCTTCTTCCCCCTGGTCTGGCTCAGCATCGGCGTGATTCTGGTCACCGGAGGGATCATCATGGGGCAAGTCGGCTTCGCCCGGGCGCCTGTCGGCTGGTATGCCATGTTGGGCATCGGCCTGGTGATGATGGCGATCTTCGCGCACATCTACTTTGCGCCTTTTCGCCGCGCACGTCTGGCCGCCTCTGGGCAGGACTGGCCCGCGCTGGGACGCGCGCTGGAGCAGATTCACCCGCTGGTGGTGCTCAACTTCACCTTGGGCTGGATAGCGATTGCGCTTGTGCTGCTCTGGCAATGAAAGCCCCGACACTCAACCGCACATCGATCGCGTCAGCGCATTCCAGACCGTATCCGGTGTGATGCGATTCAGGCAGTTGAGATGCCCCAGCGGGCAGGTGCGTTGAAAGCACGGGCTGCAATCGAGTTGCAGCCAGAGGGTGGCGCTGCGGTGCGCTGCAGGAGGCGTATGGCGAGGGTCTGTCGAACCGTACACCCCCACGGTCGGCCGGCCCAGCGCAGCGGCGACGTGCATCAGACCGGAATCGTTGCTGACCGCGCCGGCACAGCTTGCAAGCAGGGCGATGGCTTCGCCCAGCCGCGTGGCTCCGCATAGATTGACGCTGCCCGGCGCGCGCAGGGCAATCTCGGCTCCGGCGGCTTCATCCCGCGGGGCGCCAAGGATGGCGACGGCGTAACCGGCGTTCTGCGCCTGGGCAGACAGAGCGGCGTAGTGTGCGACCGGCCATTGCTTGGCCGGGCCATACTCCGCGCCGGGGCACAGGGCGATCCAGCGCGGCGGCAGACCGAAGCGGCTGCGCATGGCCTCGGCCTCGGCAGCAGGGACGAGCAGGGTCGGCTCTGGAAGGGCTGGCCCGTTGATCGACCCGTCGAGCTGCGCCAGCGCGGCGTAATACTGCCGCATATCCGCGCGGCTTTCCTGCCCAATCCGCGGAACGCGGCAGGACACGGGCGACAGCGCCATCGGCTCCGAGGCTTCTCTCGCGCGGGCGGGCACGCCGGCTTCGATTCGATCGGTCAGCAGCAGGCCGCGCGCTTCGCCGGAATGGCCGATGCGCCGCGGAATGCGCGCCAGCCACGGCACGAGACGCGCCTTGACGTTGTTGCCGAGGATGTAGGCGCGCTCGAACCCCTGGTCACGCAGCTCGGCAGCGATGCGCCAGCGCAGCCCGAGATCGAGTCGTCCATGCGCAAAGGGCGCCTCGATGACCTCGCCCACGCCCGGCATGGCGCGCAATACGGGGGCCACACTGGGCAGCCCCAGCGCGCTGACCTGTTCGCCCCGCCCGGCCAGCAGCGCCACCAGGGGCTGGGCCATCACCGCGTCGCCGATCCACTGGGGAGCGATCAGCAGCACGCGGGGCATGGACGCACGCTCAATGCCCGTGGACCACTTCGCCTTTGGCCAGGCGATAGCGGGTGCCGCAGTAGGGGCAGGCCACTTCGCCGTGGGTCACGTCGAGATAGACGCGAGGATGACTGCTCCAGATCGGCATGTTCGGATTGGGGCAATACGCCGGCAGATCCTTGGCCTTGAGTTCGACCACGGGCATGTCGGGCTTGGGAATGGCGCTCATGTGCAGATCTCAGTCAAGTGGCGGGGGTGCCGTGATCAGACCATCGACAGCCAGTCGGCGTACTTCGGATTGCGTCCGCCGACGATATCGAAGAAGGCATTCTGGATGCGCTCGGTGATCGGTCCCCGATGCCCAGGGCCGAGGGTGATGCCGTCGAGCTCGCGGATGGGGGTGACCTCGGCCGCGGTGCCGGCGAAGAAGGCTTCGTCGGCGATATAGACCTCGTCGCGGGTGATGCGCTTTTCCCTGAGGGGCAGGCCCAGGTCTTCACAGATGGCGAACACGGTCTTGCGGGTGATGCCGTTGAGCGCGCCCGAGGACAGGTCCGGGGTGTAGAGCACCCCATCGCGCACGATGAAGATGTTTTCTCCAGCCCCTTCGCTGACGAAACCCTGCGGATCGAGCAGCAGCGCCTCGTCGTAACCATCGTTGGTGACCTCCATGTTCGCCAGGATGGAGTTGGTGTAGTTGCTCACCGCCTTGGCATTGACCATGGTGATGTTCACATGATGGCGCGTGTAGCTGCTGGTCTTGACGCGGATGCCGCGCTTCAGGCCCTCTTCGCCCAGATAGGCGCCCCAAGGCCAGGCGGCGATCATCAGGTGAATGGTGTTGCCGCGCGGCGAGACGCCGAGCTTCTTGTCGCCGATCCAGGTGAGCGGACGGATGTAGCAGGAATCGAAGCCGTTGGCCTTGACCACGTCGATCTGCGACTGCATGGCCTGCTCGAAGGTGAACGGAATGTCCATGCGCAGAATCTTGGCGCTGTTGAACAGGCGCTCGGTGTGGTCGCGCAGGCGGAAGATGGCCGTGCCCTTGTCGGTTTTGTAGGCCCGCACGCCCTCGAAGGCGCCGCAGCCGTAGTGCAAGGTGTGCGTCAGCACGTGAATCCTGGCATCGCGCCACTCGACGAGCTGACCGTCCATCCAGATTTTGCCGTCGCGATCCGACATGGAGGCAGGCATGACCATGATGTGTTATCTCCGGGAGGTAAAAAAATCATTCTAGGCCGGACTTGAAGTCGCGGCCGAATGCACCTGACCGACAGGCACATGGCGCGCGGCCGATTGCACATGACCGGCCTGATCATCGAAGAAAAAATCGGGCTGGAATTCGCGCAGGAACGGCCCCTTGTCCAATCCGCCGAGGAACATGGCTTCATCGACGGTGATGTTCCAGTGCATCAGGGTGCGCACGGCGCGCTCGTGCGCCGGGGCGCTGCGCGCCGTGACCAGGGCGGTGCGCAGGCGCATGGGGGTGGAGCCATCGGTGCTGGCTTTTTGCAGGCGGTGCAGCGCTTCGAGCAGGGGCTTGAACGGACCCGGGGGCAGCGGCAGCGCCGCCCTGTCTGCTTCGTGCTGCTGGAAGGCCGGCAGTCCCTCGGCCTGGTACACGCGCTCGGCTTCGTCGGAAAACAGCACCGCGTCGCCGTCGAAGGCGATGCGCACCTCATCGGGATGCGCCTCGGAGGCGCGCGCCGAGTCGGGATAGACCTGCGCCGCCGGATAGCCGGCGTGCAGGGCCGCGCGCACGTCATCGGGCTCGGCCGACAAAAACAGATTCGCCTGCAAGGCGTGCAGATATTGATAGGGCGCGCGGCCCCGCGTGAACACGCCGCGCTCGATGGGCGTGCCGTGATGCCTGGCGGAGTTGAACACGCGCAGCCCGGACACCGGATCGTTGCGCGACAGCAGCACCACTTCCACCCGGTCGCGCTGCGCGTCGCTGGTGTTGAACGCCAGCAGCTTGCGCACCAGTTGAAACGCCACGCCGGGGCTGGCCGGGCGCTCCAGGCGGTCGAGCTGCAGCCGCATGTAGGCGGCATCGTCGGCCTGCTCGAACACGCGGTTCTCCTCCTCGAAATCGAACAGCGCGCGCGAGGAAATCGCCACCACCAGACGGTCGTTCAAATCAGCGGGCATGGTTACTTCACCAAGTTGTTCATCTGAATGATGGGCATCATCACGGCCAGCACGATGAGCAGCACCATGCCGCCCATGACCAGGATGAGCAGCGGCTCCAGGAGGGTAGTGAGGGTCAGGGCGCGGCGCTGCACCTCCTGCGCATGCTGCACGGCGGCGCGGTCGAGCATCTGCGGCAGCGTGCCGGTTTGCTCGCCCAGGCGGATGAAGGTGATGAGCACCGGCGGGAAGCGCTTGTGCAGCGCCAGCGAAGCGCTGAGCGAAGCGCCTTCGCGCACCAGGGCGATGGCTTCTTCGGCGTCGGCCTTGAGCAGGCTGTTGCTCAGCGTGTCCGCAGCGGCCTGCAGCGCACGCAGGATGGGCACGCCGGCAGCGCCCAGAATGCCCAGGGTGCTGGCGAAGCGCGCGGTGTTGATGCCGCGGATCAGCCGCCCGAACAGCGGACTGCGCAGCAGCATGGCGTCGAACGCCAGCCGAGGCCCCGGCAACTTCATCGCCTGAGCAAACGCGATGCCGCCGATGACCAGCAGGGTCAATATCAGCCAGCCCCAGGCGCGCATGAAATCGGACACGGCGATCAGGCCGACGGTGAGCAGCGGCAGCTTCTGGTGTGCGCCCTGAAACACGCCGACCACCTGCGGCACGACATAGGTGAGCAGCAGCACCACCACGGTCACGGCCACCAGCACCACGATGGCCGGGTAGGCGAAGGCCTGCACCAGCTTGCCCCGCAGCGCCTGCTGGTCTTCGAGGTAGTCGGACAGCCGCTCCATCACCAGACCGAGATCGCCGCTGTCTTCACCGGCGCTCACCAGCGCGCGGTAGATGGGCTTGAACTCGCGCGGATACTGCGCCAGCGCATCGCCCAGGCTGTGGCCGGCGGAGACCTCGCTCTTGAGGTTGGACAGCAGATTGCCGATCTCGGCGCGGTCGGCGTCTTCGGCCAGGGCGGCCAAGGCTTTTTCCACCGGCAGGCCCGACACCAGCAGGCCGGCGAGCTGGCGGGTGAACAGGGTGCGCTCCTGGTTGTTGAACACCCGGCGGGCGAAGCGGCGACCGCTGGCCTGCGCGGCTTCTTCGTGGATGCCTTCGACCTGCAGCGGGATCAGCCCCCGGCTGCGCAGCAGGGTGCGCGCGCCGCGGGCGCTGTCGGATTCGAGCACGCCGGACTGTTCGGCGCCTGCGGCGTCCAGGGCGACAAAGCGGTAAGCGGGCATGGGGCGGCGGGAAAAAGTCAGTCGCGCGTCACGCGCAGCAACTCGGCCAGGCTGGTGATGCCGCTGTCGATATAGCGTTGCCCGTCCTGGCGCATGGTGCGCATGCCCTTCGCCTGCGCCAGTCGGCGCAGCTCGGCCTCCGAGGCGCGCGCGTGAATGGCCGCGCGCAGGCCGTCGTCGACCTCGAACAGCTCGAACACGCCGGTGCGCCCGGTATAGCCGGTATGGTTGCACGCGGGACAGCCCACGGGGACGAAACCCTGACCATCTGGCGACGGCATCTTGCACGCCGGACAGAGCTGGCGCACCAGCCGCTGCGCCAGCACGCCCAGCAGCGAGGAAGCGAGCAAAAAGGGCTCGACCCCCATGTCGGTCAGGCGGGTGACGGCAGAGATGGAATCGTTGGTGTGCAGGGTGGCGAGCACGAGGTGGCCGGTGAGCGAGGCCTGGATGGCGATCTGCGCGGTTTCGAAATCGCGGATTTCACCGATCATCACCACATCGGGGTCTTGCCGCAGGATGGCGCGCAGCGCGCGGGCAAAGCTCAGGTCGATGCGGGGGTTGACCTGCGTCTGGCCGATGCCGGGCAGGTCGTATTCGATCGGATCTTCCACCGTCATGATGCTGGTGGTGGCGGCGTCGAGCCGGGTGAGCGCGGAGTAGAGCGTGGTGGTCTTGCCGCTGCCCGTCGGCCCGGTGACCAGCAGGATGCCGTGCGGCGCGCGGATGAGGGCGTCGAAGCGGTCGAGCATGTCGGGCGCCATGCCCACGGCGCGCAGATTCAGCTTGGCTGACGATTTGTCGAGCAGCCGCAGCACGGCGCGCTCGCCATGCGCGCAAGGCAGGGTGGAGACGCGCACATCGAGCGTGCGCCCGCCGATGCGCAGGGCGATGCGGCCATCCTGCGGCAGACGCTTTTCGGCGATGTCGAGCTGCGAAAGAATCTTGATGCGCGAAATCAGCGCGCCATGCAGCGCCTTGTTCGGGCGCACGACTTCGCGCAGCGTGCCGTCCACGCGAAACCGCACCACCGAGGCGGTTTCGTAAGGCTCGATGTGAATGTCGGAAGCGCCTTCACGCGCGGCCTGGGTGAACAGCACGTTGAGCATGCGGATGATGGGCGCGTCGTCGGCGGCTTCGAGCAGGTCTTCGACCGCCGGAATGTCCTGCATCAGCCGACCCAGATCGACATCGCCCTCGACTTCGCTGATGACCGAGGCGGCGCTGCCGTCGCGCGCGGCATAGGCCGCGCCGATGCGCGCCTGCAGGTCTTCGGCGGTGGTGCGATGCACCGCAGTGAGCACATGCTGGCGCTGCACCTCGGCCAGCGCCGCGGGCCGCGTGGCCTCGCACATCCAGAGTTGCACGCCCTGGCCGTCGTCTTCGGCCAGCACGGCCTGGTCGCGGCAGAAGGTATAGGGCAAGGGATGACGCACGGACATGGTGATCGGTCGTTCAGTGCAGTCGTTCAGTGCTGCGGCGTGAGGATGACGCGCAGCCGCCTGCCCTGTACCTCGGTGGCGTAGCGCGTGGTCTGGTTCAGGTTGAGAATCACCCGGGACTTGCCCTGCGAGTCGATGACATCGGCGGACCGCAGCGGCCCGAGATCGAAGCGCTGGGACTTGCTGCCGAGCAAGGAATGGGCGCCCTGAAAATCGAGAACCAGCCGGATCGGGTCGCTCAGGGTGAAGGCGGTGGGCGGCGCGGTCAGCGGTTGCGAGAAGCCGAGTTCGACCACGGTCGCATCGGCCTGGCGGTGGGCCTGCAGGCTCTGCAGGGTATTGACGCCGGGGCTGGGCTCAGTCGTGGCGCGAGGCGAGGCCAAGGGTGGTGCCGCAGCGCCGCCGGGCTCGCCCGCTGGAAGTTCATCGGCCTCGTCGCGGAATGAGGGCAGCACCGGCCCCGGCATATAGGGCATGCCCAACTGCGGCGGCAGTTGCGCCTGATTCTGCAGGCCGCGCATGGCTTCATAACGCTGCTGGCTGAGGACGTTGCCCTGATTCTCGGTGCGCACCACGATGGGCCGCAAAAACACCATCAGGTCGGTCTTGGTCGCCGTGCGCGAATTGGAGCGAAACAGCGCGCCCAGACCGGGGATGTCGCCCAGGCCCGGAATCTTGCTGTTGTTCTCGCTCACGTTGTCCTGCATCAGCCCGCCGAGCACGATGGTCTGGCCGTCGTTGACCAGCACCGCGGTCTGGATCGAGCGCTTGTTGGTGATGATGCCCGCGGTGTTGGACTGGCTGGAAATGCTCGACACCTCCTGATAGACGTCCATCCTGATGGCGCCGCCTGCGGTGATCTGCGGCCGCACCTTGAGCGTGAGGCCCACGTCCTTGCGCTCGATGGTCTGGAACGGCGTGACCGTGGCGGTGGAACCCGTCTGCGCATACTGGCCGGTGATGAAGGGCACGTTCTGACCGACGACGATCTTGGCCTCCTCGTTATCGAGGGTCATCAGATTGGGCGCGGACAGGATGTTGGCGCCGTCGTGCGTCTGCAAAAAGTTGGCCAGAAATCCGAGCGTGACCACTCCGGCGAAATCGTGCAGCACGCCGATGTTCAGGCCGTTGGGGATGTTGAGCGTGCCGTTGGCGATGGCAGTTCCTGCGCCGCTGCCGCTGGACAGCCCGGCCTGCAGGTTGATGATGTTGCTGCCGCCGGTGCCGAAGTTGGTGCCGCCGACGATGGCGTTGTTGTTGCCCGCGCTTGCGGCGATCGACTGCCACTGGATGCCCAGTTGCGCCGCCTTGTTGGCATCGACCTCGGCGATCAGCGCCTCCACATAGACCTGCGCGCGCCGCACATCGAGTTTCCCGATCACCCGGCGCAGTTGCATGTAGACCGGCTGCGGCGCGTTGATGATGAGGGCGTTGAGCGCATTGTCGGCATAAACCGTGCCGCCCTGCGGCAGGTTGACCGTCGAGTCGCCGCCGGTGGCGCCGAATTCCGGCGCCTGGCCCAGCCCCGGGCTGGTGGCGTCGTAGGAAGCAGAAGAAGATGGGTTGCCGTTGTTGCTGCCACTCATCGACTGCGTGCCCCCCAGCGGCTTGGTCTGCGAGGGTCCGCCGGAAGAAGCGCTGCCCGCACCCTGCGCGGCCAGCACGCCGCGCAGGGTGCGCGCCAGATCGGCCGCATTGGCATTGCGCAGATACACCACATGGATGTTGTCCTGATCGCTTTGCGGCCGGTCGAGGCGGTGGATCATCTGCTCGATCTCAGCCAGTTGCGCCCCATTGGTGGCGCGCACGATCAAGGAATTGCTCGCGTTTTCCGGCAGGATGACCGCGCGCATCGCTGCGCTGTTGGCGAAGGCTGCCTGCGCACCGGGAGCACCCGGCCCGCCCGGTTGGGCCGTCTGCATGTCGATGAGTTTTTGCAGCGTCGGCGCCAGATCGCTGGCCACCGCATAACTCAGCGGCACCACGGTGACATCGGTGCCTGTGGGCACGTCGAGCCCGGCGATGATGCGCGCGATGCGCTTGAGGTTGTCGGCATAGTCGGTGACGACCAGCGCATTGCCCGAGGGGCTGACGTTGATGGTGTTGTTGGGCGAGATCAGCGGCCGCAGCACCGGCAGCAGGCTGCTGGCCGAGGCGTTGCGCAACTGGAAGATCTGCGTCACCACCTGATCGCCGCGGCCGGGAATATGAGACGGCGCCAGCCCCACGCCCACCGGGCCGCTCTGCAGCTTGGCGTCGGCCTCGGGCACCACCTGATACACGCCGTCATGCTCCACCACGGCAAAGCCCGCCAGACGCAACTGCGTGAGCAGCGCCTGAAACACCCTCTGCGGCGACACCGGCTTTTCGAACTGGAGGGTGACCTGCCCCCTCACCCGCGGATCGACGATGAAATTGCGCCCGGTCGCCGCGGCCACCGCCTGCACCGCACTGGCGATGTCGGCGTTGACCAGGTTGATGGTGAGATCGCCGCTTGCATTGCGCCTTGCATCGCCCGCCGTGCCCGAGGGCGCCTGCGCCATCACCGGTTGCAGCATGAGCAAAGGCACGAGCAGCAGCGCCAGATAGCGACGCATCCGGCGGCTGGCGTGATGTTCGGGTTTCAAGTCGGGATGCATCGCGGCGTTCCTTGATTCTTGGGGTTGTTCTGCGGCTGTCGGGGCGCGTGAATATTCAGATGGCGATTCGCACATGGTCGCCCTCGCGCCGTCCGAGGAGCGACAGCAGATTGGCCATCGCCGCTTCGTTGCCGGGCGCCGCCCGGCCGGTTCCTAGAAACTGCAGCGCCTGGCCGTTCCAGACCCCTTTGCCCTGCAACAGCAGCGGCCCTTGGTCGCTGCGCAGATTGATCTGCGCCTCGGCGCCCTGCCCGGTGATGCTCAGCGTGTAGCTGCCGATGGGCGCCACCACGCTCAGGCGGGATGCCACATCCGGCAGATCGATTCTCAACTGCCCCGCGATCCGCATCCGCCCGGCCACCGATTCTAGGAGCAGGCCCCGCAGGGTGAATCGCGCCTGCCCCCGCAGCGCAACGGTGTTCCAGGGCGTGCCCAGCCCATCGAGCACCGACAGCGGCAGGACGCCCTGCCAGGGCGCATCCGGCCCGCCATTCGCCGGGCGCAGCGCCACCGCGGTCTGCGACCAGCCGAGCTGGGCGCTCGCCTGCAAGGGCTGGGGCGAGACCTTGGGCCAGTCGATCGTTGCCAACAGCCGACCGCGCCAGAGTTCGCCCAGACCGATGCTCCAGTGCAGAGTGCCGGGCAGCACGGTCGCGCCGCGGCTGCCCGCCCCGCCTTCGAGTACCAGCAGCGCAGAGCCGTCGCGCCAGGTGCCTTGCGCCTGCGCGAGCAGGACATGCTCGCCGCTGGCCTTCCACACCGCCGCACTCAGCCAGCTTGCCGGCGCCTGCCACAGCAGCGCCCACAGCGCGCCGAGCAAAGCCGCCAGCCACAACCCGCGGCGGCTGAAGGCGCGTTGGCGTTTGACCGGCCTGCGCGACGACGAACGCCCGCGCGACGACGACGCGGACGAGCGTTTGCCGGAAGATCGCCCGGGGCGCGCCGGATCGGTGGATTTGGGTGTGCCGGCCATTCATCCGCCACCCGATCCCTGCCGCGACAGATGCACCGTGCCGCTGAGCGCGCCGTCCTGTCCGCGCTCGAGATCGGCGCCATCCACCTGCGCCGACCAATCGCGCCGCGCCGCCTGCGCCAGCGCAGGCAGGGTGGCCGGGCGCAGCGCCGTGATGCTCAGCGTCACCTCGCCCGGCAGCACCTGCGCCTGCACCTTGGCGCCGGGGTCGACCCGTTTGAACCAGGCCACGATGGCCGCCTGCAGATCGCCGCTGAATGCCGGTGCCGATGGTGCGCTGCGCAGCGCGGCAATTCTCTGCGCGTCCTGCTGCAGGGTTTGCAATTGCTGCTGCAGGCTGACGATGCGCTGCGGCGCGGTTTGCAGCGTGCGCCAGGCCGGTTTGATCGCAAGCAGCCACAGCAGTGCAGCCAGCACCAGCACGGCGGCAGAGCCGACAGCAAAGCGCTCGCGCGGCGACATCGCCGCCCAGCGCTGGCGCCCGAGCGCCACGGCCTGCGGCAATCCCCGGTACCAGAGCGCCGACAGCGCGGCGACGCGGCTGCCTTGCGTCGCGCTCATTGGATGGCCCCCGTCACGCTCAACACATCGCCCTGCGCCACGCAGGACAGGCCCGCAGGGGTGCAGCGCGCGGCGGCCTGCGCGGCCGCATCGCCCGGCAGGGTGAGCTGCAACTGCCCCGGGCTGAACTTCAACGCCGTGGGCACGATGCCCGGCGGCACGACTACGCTGGCGCGGCCCATGAGCACGTCGAGATCGCCGTCTCCGGGGCGGCCAGTGCGCAGGCGGGCTTCAACGAGCGCACGCTGCACCTGCAGGCGCGCATCGAGAATAGCGGGCACGCCGGGCAAGGCCTCGGCGGCGGTGGCGTCGAGTTTCTGCCGCAACTGGCTTTCCTGCCGCGAGAGCATGAACGCGGCGGCATTCATGCCCACAAGCTGCACGACGGCCAGCAGCCCCAGCAGGGCGCCGACGCGCCGCCACGCGGGCGTGGCCAGTTGCTCCCGCACACCGGCCCAACCCCGCGACAGCGCATGTTTGGGCGCCAGGTCGAACTGCCGCAGGTTCCACGGCGACTGCGCCGCGCGCGCCATCCATCCGGCATCGCTGATCGTGGCCGGGGTGAGCTCGGGCGGCAGATCGAGCCAGCTCAGTTGCGGCTGCGCCTGATCCTGCACCCAGAGATGTTCGGGCGTGACCGGCAGCGGCAGCGCCTGCGGCGCGGCGGCATCGGCGGCCAGGATGAGCGGCAACCAGGCCGCCTCGCCCTGCAGATCGCGCCACAGCAGGCGCGGGCCTTGCTCGGAGGTTTGCAGCAGCGCGTCGCCCGGCGCCAGCAGGGCGGCTTCGGGAACGATGCCAGACGGCTCCTGTCCGGCCTGGGTGAGGTCGGCGATGGCCTGCTGCAGCAGCGTCTTTTGCACCGCGCAGGCCAGGGTCACGCTGCCGTCCTCGGCGAGCGGCCCGACGCTCAGATGCAGTTGCCCCGCGTCCTGCAGCAGACGGTCTTCGAGCGCCCCGTTCAGCGCAGCCTGCAGTCGGGAAGACGGCATGGCGGGCAGCGTCACCGCCATCACCGAGGCGTCGAGCGCATCGACCACGGCCACCACGCGGGCGCCGCGCGGCAGCAGTGCGGCTTGCTCCCGGCCCGAAGACAGCAGCCTGTCATTGGCGCTCAGCAGCACGTACTCCAGCTCCGGCAGCGGATGCGCAGTGGCCAGAGGCGGCAGGCGAAGAACCAGGGTTTGCATGATGGCGGCGATTGTAGAGAGGCTTCGTTACCGTAAAGGTAGGGGAAAAACAATGCGTTGGAACACATTCTTGAAACCGGCTCGTCCGATCTCGTCAGTTTGCGCCCTGGTCGGATTCAGGCGCAGCCGCCAACCAGGGGGGCACGCGCTGGATGCGCACCACCTGCGAGAACACCCCGGCCCGCTGAATCAGCGCGCGCTCGGCGTATTCCAGCCGGTCGATGCGCACGCGGGCAATGGCGTCGAAGTAGCCGGTGGCCACGCTGACCAACTGCGGATTGACGGTCGTGCCTTGCGGCAGCAGGGTGGAAATATCGCCCAGATTGCGAAAGTACGCGCGCTTGCGCGCCTCGACCAGCGCCTGCGCCGCATCCAGGCTCACCCCGAGCACGGCGGCCAACACCACCGGGCCGGCGGTGTTGGCGTTGACCGGGGTGGCCTGAGGCAGCAGGGTGACGGCCGAGGCGAGCCTGGGCAGGGCCTGCGCCACGGTCGGGCCCAGGCGCGCCAGATCCTGCAACTGCTGCAGCGGCAGTGGCGAATTGGCAACATTTTCCCGTGCTGCGGCGCCAAACGGGCTACTCGCCGCCATGCCGTTGGCGATGGTCGCCGCCACGCTGGAGGGCAATTGCAGCGCCGCGCACAGTCGCTCTAGGGCCAGCAGCGCCTGCGGGTCGATGGTCCCGGCCGGGGCCAGATCGCGCAGATTGAAACGGCTCTGCGCATCCGTGATGCGCCCTTCGAGCCAGGCGTCGGGCAGGCCCGCGCTGTCTCTCCCGCGCGCAGCGAGAAAGGTCGACAGCCGTGCCTCGGCCAGCGGCACCGACCAGGGCTCGCCGAGGTAATCGGCCGTCGAGGTCATGGCGTCTTCGCGCAGGATCAGCCGGGCCCAGTCGATCGAGCCGCGCAGAATCCAGCGCGCCTGCGTCTGCTCGCGCGCGGTCTGCTCGCGGGCGATGGCGCTCCACTGGCTCCAGAACATGCCCGAGACCATCACCGCGGCCAGCGCGGCGATCAGCATGGCGGTGATCAGCGCCGCGCCCCGCTGCTGCCCGGTTGCGCGCTTCATTCCCGGTCATCCAGCAAAAAATCGCGCTGCAACTCGCCCGTCAGCGCCTTGCCGGCAAACTGCAGCCGCAAGCGCACCGCAGCCGGGGTGGCCGTGCTGACGGCGAGTGCGCTGCCTGCTGCAGCACTGGCCGATGCGGCCGGGGTGCTGCCGGTCGCGTTCGCCGCGGTGCCTGGGTTGACCCAGGCGCCCGACTGCTGCAGCAGCCCGATGCCGGCGTAGCGATAGAACTGGACCTGCATCCCCGCCACGCCGGGCAGAATGGTCAGCAAGGGGGCGGTGGAATTCTGCAAGGCAGCCAGCAACGCCGCGCGGCTGGCGGTGGGCGCGCTGGCACTGCGCTTGAGCGCGCCGTCCTGCACCGTCCAGCGCACGACCTGCAGCTCGCCCGCATTCGGCGGCAGGCCGACGCCCGCCGCTGCGTCTGCCCGCACATCGCCGCCCAGCGGCTGCGCGGGGCGGCGCATGATGAACAAGCCGCCGCCGAGCAGGCTCACCGCAGGCAGTCCGGGCCCTTCCGATACCGCGTGGCGCAGATCGTCGCCAAACTGCTGCATGCCGTCGGCCAGACGCGAGCTGGTGGTGAATGCGCGGCTGGCGTCGTCGCGGCTGCGCGCCACCGCATCGAGCCCGCGCCAGCCCAGCACCGCCACCACCGCGAGAATGGTCACGGCCACCAGCAGCTCGATCAGGGTGAAACCCCTCTGGCCGGCAGCAGGGACTCGGTTCGGGCTCACTTACAGGTTCCCGATGATGGTGACCACCTGCCACGCGCTCCAGCCGCTGGCGTCGAGCACATTGACCTGCACGCGGCGGAAGTTGGGATTGGGCGTGGGCATCACATCCACCGCCACGGTGAATGGCACATTCGCCTGCGTGCAGGTGCTGGTGCTTCTCCCGACCGCTAGAAAGGTCTTGCTCAGACGTTGATCGACCAGAAAATTCTGCGCGCACTGCTCGGCCAGCACGGTCATGCGATAGCGCTGCGCGTTGTCGACGACTCCGCCTGCGGCCCGCATCGCCGCCAGCAGCGCAATGGCCACCACCGCCAGCGCCACCAGCACTTCGAGCAGGGTGAATCCGCGGGAGCTTGCCCCCACGCTTGCCGCTGACGCGGCGGCGCTGCCCCCCGAGGGGGCTGGCCCAGCCTTGGGGCGGCCCGGCGGCTGGGCCGATTTGCTTGCCCCCACGCTTGCCGCTGACGCGGCGGCGCTGCCCCCCGAGGGGGCTGGCCCAGCCTTGGGGCGGCCCGGCGGCTGGGCCGATTTGCTTGCCCCCACGCTTGCCGCTGACGCGGCGGCGCTG
>NZ_JAVERI010000017.1:0-52979 GCF_034007205.1 Thiomonas sp. | reverse complement strand
TGGTCGGTGGGCAGTGGGCAGTGGGCGGTGGGCAGTGGTCGGTGGGCAGTGGGCAGTGGGCGGTGGGCAGTGGTCGGTGGGCAGTGGGCAAATTGACTAACTGCTCTGACCACTGACCCCTGACCACCGACCACCGACCACTGATTACTCAATGGCCGAGCCGACCTTGAGGGCGTCGAACCAGTCGATGAAGCGCTTGACGTTCTGGCCGGTGTAGATCGCGCCGTGCTGCGGAGCGAGGAAGTCGATGTCCATCTTCGAGACGCGCTCGCACCAGTTGCGCTTGGCGGCCATCGACGGCATCCAGCGCTTGTGAAAATATTCGGCCGACTTGATGTGCTCGTCGAACGCGGCAGGCGTTTCGATGTTGCGGCGGTCGACGAAGGGCGCGTGGCCTGCGGGCAGCAGCGCCGCGCCGACGTCGCCGCTGAACAGCACCTTGGCGAAGGCGTCGTACACATGGAAATTCGCCGAGGCGTGCAGGTAGTGCGCGGGCACGAACTGCAGCCGGGCGGAGCCCAGCGTCATTTCGCCGCCTTCGTCGGGAATGTCGCGCAGGTCGGCTTCGAGCGCGCCGTAGTGGCGGATGAAGCCGTTCCACAGCTTGGGCACATACCAGGCGATCCTGGGGTTGCAGGCGTTCCACAGCGGCAGGCTGGAGGCGATGTCGGGGTCTTGATGGCTGACGAAGGCGGCCTTGAGCGAGCCGGGCGGCGCCACTTCGACCAGGGCGCTGAACACCTGCGGGAAGATCTCGAATCCGCCCGGATCGAGGATCAGCGTCTGATCGTCCACGCTCAGCGCGTAGACGTTGGAGTCGATGACGCGGCGCTCCTCCTGGTCGTAGATGATGTTCCAGCGGTGGTTGCCCTGGCTGAAGAATTCGAGGGATTTCATTCGATGATCCTTTCTATTTGTTGGCGATAGGTGCGCAGCAGCTCTTGCACGCCGCTCACCGACCGATCCATTTCCAGCGAAACCTGCGCCAGCGGCGCGTTGACCGCGCCCTTGAGCGCCGCCTCGATGCGGCCATTGACCACCACGTAGTCGAGCTCGGCGAGGACGGACTGAAAGCGGTCGAGCGCCGTGTTCAGTGCCTGCCCGGCGCGGCGGCTGCCCGCGGTGTGGCGGTCCTGCAGCTCGGCGTGTTCGCGCATGCGCTCGGCCAGAGCGGGGCAATGCGCTGCTGCGGTGTTTTGAATGTGATGCAGGCTCTGCATCTGCTGCGCCTCGCGCAGCGTTTCCATGAAATGCATCATCAGCGGGTTGATGAGCTTTTGCACCTGTTCGGCGGCAGACTGCATGGACTGCGCGCCTTCGCGGAAGGACTGGGCCACCACGCCATAGCCGGCGAGTTCCTTGCCGTGGCGCTTGACCAGCACCTGGGCGTTGAGCGCCTTGCGGTCGATTTCGCGCAGGCGTTTTTTCAGATCGCGCTGAAAGGCGTAGGTGGCGTCGGCTACGGCGATGAAGTCGCGGCGCAGGGATTCGAGGGTTTGGTCGTCCATGATGGGCTCGTTCAGCTCTTGCGTTGCACCCGGGACAGCGTGGCGCCGTCGAGAATCAGCACCACCTCGCCGTTGCCGGAGATGGTGGCGCCCTGGTAGAGGGCGTCGCGGGTGGTGATGTCCAGCGGCTTGACCACCGAGTCTTCGGTGCCCATCGCCTCGGAGACCACCAGCAGCCCCTGCTCGATGAGAATGCCTTCGCTCTGCTCCCGGATCAGGTCGATCGGGCTGTTCTGCAGCAGTTGGCCCAGGTCGATGTAGGGCACGACGCGCTCGCCATCCACCTGCACCATCAGGCGGCCCGAGATGGCGTGCACCTGCGCCGGGTCGATGGCCAGCAGGTTTTCGATGGCGGTCACCGGCAGGGCGTAGGTCTCGCGCCGCAGGCGGAAATACAGCACGGGCAGCACCGCCATGGTGAGTGGCAGCTCCAGCGTCAGGGTGCTGCCCTTGCCTGGGGCGGTGTCGATGTCGATGCGCCCGCGCAGCGAGGCGACGGTGGATCGCACCACGTCCATGCCCACGCCGCGGCCGGAGAGCTCGCTGACCTGCTCCTTGGTGGAAAAGCCGGGCAGGAAGATGAGTTCGAGCATTTCGCGCTCGGACAGCCGGGCGGCTTCCTGCGCGGTGATGAGCCCCTTGGCGATGCCGAGCTGCATGATTCTTTGCGCGTTCATGCCGCGCCCGTCGTCGCCCACCGCGATCTGCACCTTGTCGCCCAGATGACGCGCGGCCACGCGCAGCACGCCTTCCTCGGGCTTGCCTGCCTGGCGGCGTGCATCGGGCTCTTCGATGCCGTGGTCGAGCGCGTTGCGCACGAGGTGGATGAGCGGGCCGGAGAGCGCATCGATCACGGTCTTGTCGATCTCCACGTCTTCGCCTTCGATGTCCAGCCGCACCTTTTTGCCCAAGGCGCGCGAGGCGTCGCGCACCACGCGCGGCAGGCTCTGGAACAGGCGCTTGCACGGCTGCATGCGCAGGCGCATGACGGTGTTCTGCAGATCGTTGACCGCCAGATCGGTTTCGCGCGCCAGCCGGGCCAGGGCTTCGTCGTCCTGCCCCATGCGGGCCACGGCGGCGCTCAGGCGGTTGCGCAGCAGCACGAGCTCGCCGACCTGGTTCATCGCCTGGTCGAGCCGGGTGGAATCGACGCGGATGGTGGCTTCTTCAGTGACGCCGCCGTTGGTGCCGTTGGCGACGCGGGGCGTCGCGGCGGCGGGTTCGGCCTTGGGCACATCGACCGTCTGGCCCGCCTGCGGCGTGACGTGTTCGATTTCGCCCGACTCGACCTTGCCGGATGCGGGGGCGGCAGGATCTGGCACGGGAGCCAGTCCGGGCGCCTGGCCGGGGCCGTAAAGCGCATCGAGCACATGCTCGAATTCGTCCTGGGTGATTTCTTCGGATGAGGCGGGGTGGTCGGCGCGCGCGCCCTCACCCCAACCCTCTCCCGGGGGGAGAGGGGGCAGGGGGAGGTTGGGAGGGGGATGCCCGCCTTGAGCCGACTCCATATGGGGTGCGGTTGCAGGGGCTGTATCCGCAACGTCGCGGCGTTCGGCAAACAGCCCGGTGCCGCCGCCATCGCGTTGGGCCTGCGTGACCCAGATGCCTTCGGGCGCGGGCTCGGACTGAGGCGCTTTGATCGTCGCCTCAGGCGTTTCACCTGTGGCCGATACAGGGACTTCGCCTGCGGCCGATACCGGGACTTCGCCTGCGGCAGATACCGGGACTTCGCCTGCGGCGAAGGCCTGAATGTCCTGCCCGAGGTCGGCCGGGCCGGGGCCCGGATTTTCGCCATGCGCCATGTCGTCGAGCATGGCGGTGATGACGTCGGTGGCACGCAGGATGGCGTCGATCATCGGCGCGGTGGCGCGCAGCTTGCCGGCGCGCATCTTGTCGAACAGGTCTTCGAGGTGATGGCACCAATCGACCATGTTCTGCGCTTCGAGAAAACCGGCGCCGCCCTTGAGGGTGTGAAAGGCGCGGAAAATGGCGGCAAGCAGCCCGGCGTCGTCGGGCCGGGATTCCAGCTGCAGCAACTGGTCTTGGGCCTGGCTCAGCAGCTCGCGCGACTCGGCGAGAAATTCCTGCAGGATGTCGTTGTCCATGATGGCGAAGGGAAGGTTTCAGATGCCGAGGTCGCGCAGCAGGGCGTCCACGTCGTCCTGGGCCAGCGCGGGGCCGGCTTGGGCGGGCGCCGCGTGAGCTGGAGTGCTGCCGGGAGTCAAACCGGACGCTGACGAAGGCGCCGCGGGCGCATCGAGTTGCGGGGCGAGCTGTTCGACTGCGGCACGGATGCGCTGCTCCACCGCCTGCAGCAGATGCATGGTTTTTTTCAGCCTCTGACCGGCCAGGTCTTGCCCCTGTTGACTGAGCGATATGATCTGGAACTGCTGCTCGATGCGGTCGAGACGCTCGTCGATGAAGCCGCGCTGCGTGGCGCGGATGGCCTGGAGTTCGGCCAGACCGGTCTCGACCGCTTCGAGCGTGGACATGGCCTGTTTTTCGCTCAAGGCGAGCGCCTCTTCCAGCGGTTGGCTGACCTCTGGCAGGTCGCTGGAGGCGGCCATGATGCGGCGCACGCCTTCATGCAGCAGGGCATCGGCTTCGGTGAGTTTGTGCAGCGCGCTGGAGGCGGCCTCGGCCACGGTGACGGTGTTGGGTGGGGTCATTTGGCGCTTCCTGCTGCGGCATTGAGGCGGGCCATGATGGCGTCGAGCTTTTCCTTGAGCGTCTGCGCGGTGAAGGGCTTGACGATGTAGCCGTTGACCCCGGCCTGCGCCGCGGCGATGATGTTTTCCTTCTTGGCCTCGGCGGTGACCATCAGCACCGGCAGGCTGCGGATGGCCGGGTTGTCGCTGGCGCGGATGAGCTTGAGCAGGTCGATGCCCTGCATCACCGGCATGTTCCAGTCGGTGATGACGAAATCGATGCCGCCTGACTGCAGCCGACGCCAGGCTTCTTCGCCGTTTTCCGCCTCGTCGATCGTGCCGCTCACATAGCCGGTCTGCAGCAGCAGCCCGCGCACGATGCGCCGCATGGTGGGAAAGTCGTCAACAACCAGGAATTTCAAGGTGGGCCTCGCGTGGGTTCGTCTTGCGCTTGAAGTAACGGCACGCTGGGCGCGAACTTGAGGCGGGCGTTTGGTTTGCCCGCACCCGATGCGGTCGCCGGTGCGGGCAAGGGCGTTTCAAGGACGTTTCAGCGGCGTTTCGACGAGGTTTGCCAAAAAAGTCACACTTCCCCTAAAGTTGCGGAAAAGTGTGACGTTGAGCCCTCCAACAGGAGAGAATGCCACCATGATTCCCATCCAGAATTCCACCCTTTCAAGCGCTTCGGCCTCTGCCAGCGGTTCGGCCGCAGCGGCGCGCCGCGCAGTCTCGGCTGCAGGCTCGGCACCCGCTGGCGCTGGGCAGGTGAATGCGTCAGTCGCGGCGACGACCGAGCAGGTCTCCATCTCAGGAGCCGGGCAGATGCTCAACCTTGCCAGCACGCAGGGCGCCACGCCCCCGGCCAGCGACGCCCGCATCGCCGAACTGCAAAACGCCATTCGCAGCGGGCAATATGGGGTCGACGCGCAGCGCATCGCCAAGGGCCTGCTGCAGGACAGTCAGGCGCTGATCGGCGCGAGCAAGCCGGCTTCGAACTGAAACCTTGCAACCCACCCCATCCGAGCCCATCATGCCGCAGTCGGTTGAAGCCCTGGTTGAAGCCCTGTTTCGCCTGCAACTCGACAAGCTGCAGGCTTTCCATCGTCTGCTGCTGCAGGAGCATGCCTGCCTGCTGCGAGCCGCTGCCGACGAGCTGCCAGCCCTTACCGAGCAGAAGAACACCCTGCTGGCCGAGATCGACGCGATCGAGCGCGAACGCATGGCGCAGTTCGACACACAGCCCGAAGCGCCTGCCAGCCCTCTGTGGGGCAGTGTCCAGACGCTGGCGCGGCAAGTCGCCGAGGCCAATCGGCGCAATGGCGCGATGATTTCCGCCCTGGTGCGCAGCACCGAAGGGGCGCTGCAGATCCTGCGCGGCAACCCGGATGGCGTCGATCTCTATGGCGCGCACGGCCAGGGGCAGCCCGGCAGCGGCCCGGTGCGTTCCTTGCGCCTGCAGGTCAGCGCCTGAGCACGCTCGACGACGGTTGCGCCGGGTTCAAGCCAGATTCATGCTCATTCTCACGCGCCGCCCCGGTGAAGCCATCCGCATCGGCGACAACATCCGCCTGGTCGTGCTGCAGTCCGCGCCCGGCAAGGTTCGCCTCGGTATCGAAGGCCCGCTCGACTTGCGCGTGCTGCGCGAGGAACTCTATGCCCAGATCAGCCAGGGCAACCAGGCTGCGGTGGCGCCGCAGGGTCTTTCATTGGCGCAATGGGTGGGCTTGAATGAGGGAGAGCCGCGGTGAATTCAGCCCTGTATGAATCAGTCTCGCCCGATGGTCCCGCGCCCGCGGCTTCGGCAGCGGCGGCCAATCAAGCATTCGACGTGGCCACACGCTTCGGTCTGTTGCCGGTTGCGCCGCATCAGATCTGGGTAGCCGCCTCGCCTCTGCCCGGATTCGAGACCCTGCAACGCTTTGTGCTCATCGGTCTGCAAGCGCAGCGGCCTTTCCTCTGGCTGCAATCGGTGGAGGACGCCGGGGTGAGCTTTCTGCTCGCGCCCGCAGCGCATTTTGGCCTGCGCTATGCCCCTATCGACAGGCAATCCATGCCGATGGTGATGGTGCTCCTGCCCGCGCAGAGCGGGCAGCCGCTGCGTGCGCATGGGCAGGCGCCGCTGGTGTTCGATGCGACCTCGGCGCGCTTCGAGCAGCGCATCGTGGAGGCCTCGGAGGTGGAGGGAGATGGCGTTTTCGTGCGTCAGGCCGAAGCGCCGCCCACGCCGGGGTTGATGTCGCGCGTGCTGGCGCTGCAGTAGAAGGTTTGTTGGGCGGGGACTCGCTGTCGCTGGACGAACCGCTCAAAAAAACGGCTCGCGATCTTTCTTGGTATTGCAGTGTCCGCTTGTGGTGCAACACACCACGGCGCGGCCTGCGCCTCGCATTGCATCAACGGCAGGACGCCGAGCGACACCTTTATCGACGGTGCTGCGATGGCCGACTGCACACCTCAGCGCCTTGCATCCCTGAGCAGCTCGCGGTCGCGCCGCTGGACGTATTGCTGCAGGCGTTGCTCGAAGCCTGGGGCCATGTTCAGGAACTGAATGCCGAGCTGGCGCATGGGCTGCCGCGTCTTGGTGTCGCGCAGCGGCCCGACATAGCGCACCTCGGCTTCGACGGCGAGTTCCACATCCTCCAGGCTGAAACGCACCAGCGGGATGTATTCCCCCACGGTCAAGGCATAGTCGAGCGTTGACGGCACGAGCAGACGCATGCCGTTGACGCTGATGTCATGGCATTGACCATGGAGCGGCTTGGCTCCCCGGCGCTGCACCTCCACCGCACTCAAGTCGCCCGGCGCCACGGTGACGCGGAAAAAATTGCGCCGCTGCAGGTAGTAGATGACCTCGGGGTAGGCGACGCGCAGCGCGCCATAGCCCTCGTGATCGATGCGCTCGATGAGCCTGGACTGAAAGCCGACGAATACGCCCTCGAAGCGGCCGATGATGAAAAACGGCGCGCCGTTTTCGAGGCGGCGGTTGCCGATATCCGGATTGACCTCGTCGATGACCAGCCAATGTTTGGTGCGGTTGACGACGAGCAGGGTGGAGCTGAATTCCTCGGCGCGGTCGTGCGGCAGCACGGCCAGCAGCTCGTGTCGCTCGGCGATCTTGTTCAGTACGTGATCCGTTTTCTGTGCGGAACTGACCTGATATTCCTCGCGGAACAGTTTGGAGGTGACTTCCTTCATTGCTCGGCGCCAGCTTCAGATGCCCAGGTCTTCCACCCAGGCCAGCGCGGCCAGATGCACCGAGCCGACGCGCCAGCCGGGGATGCCCAGGGCCGAGGCGAGAAAGTCGAGGTTGTCGAAGTCGCGTTGTTCGACGGCCCGCACGAGCTGCAGATAGCTGCCGAACAGTCCGCTGTCGTGCCTGAGCGCCATCACGACTTGCTCGGACAGGGTGATTTCGGCAAGCGCCTTTTCCATCGGCACGCCAAGCATCGCATCGAGCATGGAAAAAATGCCCACGACGAAGGCGTTGTCGGCATCTTCGTCGGAGAGCGAGCCCTTGGCCAGCAGTTCCATCATGCGGCCGCGGGTGATGGCGGTGCGCGCGATGGCCGGTGAAGCCGCGCTGCCCGGCACGGTGGCCAGCAGCAGGGCCAGCCAGCGAAACAGCTTTTTATACCCAAGAATGGCGGCGGCGTGGCGGAAGGAGGTGACTTCCGACATCAGGCCGAAGCCCGAGGAGTTGATGTAGCGCAGCAGCTTGAACGACAGCGCCGGGTCGCGCTTGAGCACCAGCTCGATTTCGCCCAGATCGGCCTGGCGCATGACCAGATTCATCAACTGCAGCACATTGGCATACGCCGGGTTGATGACCTTGGCGCTGATGGTCTGCGGCCGGGCGAAGTAATAGCCCTGAAAAAAGTGGTATCCCGCGTCGAAATAGGTCTTGAACTGCCCGGGCGTTTCCACCCGTTCGGCCACGAGGCGCAGATTGCGCCAGCTTTCGGCCCTGCGTTGCAAGGCCACGGCCACGTTGGCGGAAAGGCTCTGCACATCGGCCTTGATGAAGCCGAGGAAAGGCAGCCAGGCGGCATAAGGCGAGGCCGCGGCGAAGGGGCCGGCTGCAAGCTGGAATCCACGTTCCTTCAGGTGTTTGAGTGCCGCAGCGACGGCGGCTATACCGGCGGGGTCGTCGCCGTAGATGCGCGGCACTTCGAGCACGATGCGGTCGGGGAAGACGATGTCGAGGTGCTCGGCCTGGAGGTCTTCGACCACGCAGTTGATGAAGGCGAGCTTTTCGCCGAACAGCCTCTCGGCGCCGATGTTCGACAGGGCGTTGAACAGCAGCACGCTGTCGCTCTCGGCGGTGTGATGGGCGGGGGCCTGCTCGGCCGTGCCGCTTTCGCGCGCGAACAGCTCATAGCCGACGATCTGCTGCTTGCGGTCGACGATGGGCTGGCGGGCGATGTGCGCCTGCATGACGGCGCCTTGCGCTTCGGGCGAATCGGATTGCGGCGGGGTGAGTGCGCTGTTCATGAAGCGAAAAAATGTCTCGGTCTTGGCGTCGATGCTAGCAGCCTGCGGATGGCGGCTAGCCGCCGCGTTGCATGTCGATCCGCTGAAACCCTTCCCCCACGGCGTGGGGGGAGGTTGGGAGGGGGGTTGCCTTGGCCCGCGAGCCCTCACCCCAACCCTCTCGCTGAGGGAGAGGGGGCCGGTCTCAGCTTTTCCACGGCGTGGGGGAGGCTGGGAGGAGGGTTGCCTTGGCGTGCGGGCCCTCACCCCAACCCTCTCCCGGGGGGAGAGGGGGTCAGCGCAGCCAGGCCTTCAGCCAGGTGTCGAGATGGTCTTCCATCATCCAGTCGGCCAGCACCTTGGCGCGCAGCGCGTCGCCCTTGGCGCGCAGCGCGGCGCGGTCGGCCACGGCGTCGCGCAGTGCGCGGGCCCAGTCGCGGTAGCGGTTGGCCACGCGGGTGACGGGGAAGTCGCCCTGATACGGCGTGAGGTCGGAGCAGATGACGGGATAGCCGAGGATGCCGTATTCGAGCAGGCGCAGATGGCTCTTGGCCTCATTGAAGGCGTTGTCTTCCAGCGGGGCCACGGCCAGATCGAGGTCGAGTGAGGCGAGTTTGGCCGGGTATTGATCGAGCGGCACGCCGGGGTGGTACTCCTTGACCAGGGGCTTGAGCGGCTCCGGGCACATGCCGAAGAACACCCAATCGACTTCGGCGGCGGTGTCGCGCACCAGATCGGCAATGAGTTCGAGGTCGCCGGTATGGCCCACGCCGCCGGCCCAGCCCACGCGCGGCCTGCTGCGCTCGGCGCGGGCGGGGCGCAAATGTCCCCAGCGCGCGGCTTCGAGGTAGTTGGGCTGCACCACGACTTCGTCGGTGAAATGCGCATACGCCTTGGCCAGCGGCTCGGTGGCGACGACCAGTCGGTTGCACAGGCTCGCCGCCTTGCGAAAACGCTTGGCGATGTCTTTGTGGATGGTGCCCTTGTGCACGCTCTTGATCGGCAGATTGGTGATGAGATCGTCGATCTCGAACACGCGAAACGCCCTGGAGGTGCGGACATGACGCTCAAGCGCCTCGATCTGCGGCCACTCCATCTGGCGCTGCACCACCAGGGTGTCGGGCTGCATGCGCTGCATTTCGGCGGGCTCGAACAGGCGCATGGTTTCCCAGCCCTGGGTGCGGCCCGCGCGGTTGAGGGCGCGCATCGGCGCGATGATGCGGTACTCGCCGCAGCCGTCGCGGTCGGCCGGGTGCACCAGAATGCGCGGGCGCGGGCGCCACGCCGGGTCCCAGCTCAGACAGGGCTGATCGTCGAGCAGAAAGTCGGTGCTGGCCAGGCTCAAGTGACGGTTGTACGCCGGGTCGAACGCGAGCTGCGGCAGCCACTTGGCATACATGGCGTCTTTTTCCGCGGCAAAGCGCTTGAGCTTGGCCTCGTCGGGCCGGGCCTCGGTCTTGCCCTTCTGGCTGGCAGAGCCTTCGTGCATCAGCAGCGCGTAGGGCGTGAACACGACGCGCAGCCCCGCTTCGCGCACCTTCAAACACAGGTCGATGTCGTTGTAAGACACCTTGAAAGCCTGTTCATCGAGCCCGCCCGCCTGCTCGTAAACGCTTTTGCGGATGAGCAGGCAGGCGCCGGTGACGGCCGAGAGGTCGTGCGTGAGCTGGGCGCGGCCGAAGTAGCCGCGATCTTCGGGCGGACGGCCGATGAAGGGATGCTCGGCCGGGCCGCGCAGGCCCAGGATGACCCCGGCATGCTGAATCTTGCCGTCAGGGTAGAGCAGCTTGGCGCCGACGATGCCCACATCCGGCCGAACGGCGTGGCCCATCATTTCGTCCAGCCAATCGTCGTGCAGCGCGGCGGTGTCGTTGTTGAGCAGCAGCAGATACTCGCCGCGCGCCGCGCGCGCCGCGGCGTTGTTCATCGCCGAGAAGTTGAACGCGCCCGGCTGGCGAACCACGCGCAGACGGCCGCCCAGCTCAGCCTCCTTGGCCTCGATGGCAGCCAGATAGTTGCGCGCCTCGATTGTTGCGCTGTCGTTGTCGATGATGAGGATTTCGTAAGCCGGGTACCTGGTTTTTTCGATCACCGATTCCACGCAGCGCTGCAACAGCGGCAACTGGTCGCGCGTGGGAATGAGGATGGACACCAGCGGGCGGGTTTCGGGCAGCGGCCAGCGCACCCGGAAAGACGGCGGAAACGGCCCGGGCTGCACCTGCGCGGCGATGCCCAGGCGCGCGAAATGACGCTCCAAGGCAGATTGCCCAGCCTGCAATATCTCGGGCACCGATTTCTGCGTATGCCCCGAGCCCTGCAGCCGGTGATAAAGCACCTCGGGCACATGGCCGATGGCCGCTTCTCCGGCGCCGGTCTGCTGCAGATGCTCCCAGGCGCGCAGCAGCAGGTCGTAGTCTTCCGCGCCTTCGGCCTGCGGGTCGAAACCGCCCAGCGCCTCGAACAGGTCGCGGCGGATCAGCAGCAGCCCGCCGATATAGGGCAGGCTGCGCAGATAGTCGAGGTTGAAGTCGGGCTTGCAGTGCGGGTGGGTGTGCTGACCGGAGGCGTCGAGCTGGTCTTCGTCGGTATAGACGAGCTGCCACTGCGGATGCTCGCGCATGGCGCAGGCGAGGCGAAACAGCGCGTCGGGGGCGAGCTGGTCGCCGGCGTCGATCAGGCCGAGCCAGTCGGCGTTGCCGCCCAGCAGTTGGCGGTTGATGGCGGCGAGCAGGTCTGCGCCCTTGCCCTCCACGGCCAGCAGATCGCCCGTCAGTCCCGTCCGCCATTGCCCGGCCAGGCTTTGCTGCGTCGCCTGCGTGCGCTCGGGCGCCGCTGCCGCCAGCGCCAGGGCGATGCGCGGGGGCGTCCAGCCTTGTGTTGCCCACGCCTGCCGCGCCTCCTGCGCCCAGTCGCTTTCATGCGGCAGCCAGCGGACTTCGGGGAGCCAGGGGGGGAGTATGCGGGGAACCGGGCCGATTGCCTCGCCTTCACTCAGGCCGACTTCGAATCCGGCATCCTCCACGCTGAGCGTGAACAGGCGTTCGACCACATGCGCCAGAGTCCCTTCGACTTGTCCGGCTTCGTCGTCGAAGTCTTCCGTCTTGAGATCGAGCGCAAGCAGGGGATCGAGCGCATGGGGACGGCACCAGAACATCGTTCCGGCGATATAACCGTGCCGGTTGGTATCCAAAGAAAGTCCCAGGCGCTGTGCAAATTCGGCCAGCCGGGGGACGTTGGGGTCGGAGTAGTGCGTCCTCAACCAGAAGCGGCGCGGGCCGAGAAGACCGAGCTTGGGGTTTTGGGCGAATGCCGCCAGCGTGCGCGCGGGATCGGCCAGCAATTCCGCGACGATTTCCCTGCGCCACCGATCCCCATCCTTGTGCCGCAGGAAAGGAATGGGAATCTGCCCGGGGAGTTCCCGCAGATGCGGCGATTTCTTGCCGTGCAGAAAGAGCAATTGATCGTATCGATGCGCGCGCGCCATGCGCAGCAGCGCCAGGCGAGGCGCAATGTCGCGTCCGCGGTTGGGGTGGCTGATCACCACCGCATCCGGCCGGTCGCGCACGATCTCAGCCAGCACGTCTTCGCGCCCCTCGGTCAGCGAAACGTAGAGATCGCAAGGCGCCGGAATCTGCGCAATGGCATCGCGCATTTCGGGCCAGAGGTCGGGGTAATACAGGTGCAGGAGGACGGCGGAGCCTGACCCTTGAGGGCTCCCAGGATGCAACGTGCCGGACAGTAACGTTCGGTTCGGAAGGGAGGGTATGTTCGCAAGTGTAGGTGTTGGCGCCCGATGTTGAAGCGCAATGCCCAAACGTGCACCTTGCTCGCGCAGATATTGCCAATTGGCCGTACCAAGCGCGTGGGTCTGTTGTTGCCGCTGGGTTTGAGCGGGGTGGATGCGAAGCCTTGCAAGAGGATCTGCAATGTAGGCGAGATCGCCTCGGGAGAGAAGATGCATGGCGAGGCAGACATCACCAACGCCGAAGCAGAGATGCCCGAACAGGCTCATCACATTGGGTTCGTCAATCGCCAGAGCATCGCTGCGCCGGAACATCATGCAGGTTGGCTCTCCCAGCAGGTTGAGGCCGCGGGCGAGGAGATGGCCGAGCACTTCGGTGCCGCGCAGACGGCCTGTCACCCGTGACAGGGGCGGCAGGAGGGTCTCATCAAGGGGCTGACCTGTTGCATTAATCGGAAGACGCCGAACTGCGGCGAGCCGCACGCCAGGGTGGGCACGCCAGACCGCGAGCAACTGTTCCACCGCCTCCGGAGCGAGCAGATCATCGTCGTACAGCGGTTTGATGAACGCCCCTCGGGCAAGACGTATGCCCTGGGTAAGGTTTTCAGGCTCACCCAGCGGCTGGGCATTGCGTCGATAGGCCACTCGCGGATCGCGTTGTGCATAGACTTCGGAAATTCGAGCGACCGCGTCGGAAGGGCTGTCATCGAGGACGAGAATCTCGATATGAGAGTGGGTCTGCGCCAATGCGCTGTCCAGGCAGGCGGCGAGGAAGTCAGCGCGGTACGCCGGGATCACTATGGACACGAGCGGCTGGTCATCCTCGGCATCCGCGGCACGGACGTATTCCATGATCAGCGTCGATTCAAGGCGGGTTTCCAACCCGGCCAGATGGGGGTCTGTGCTCGTGTTCAGCGTGACGCGCTGGGGACGCTCAAGGCCTGCCCAGTTCGCCAGGCGGGACAGCTCCTCTTCGTCGACAACCCATGCATGTCCCCACTCGCGCAGCGATAAATTGAGGTATTCAGCGCGGTTACTGACCCATTGGTATCCGTATTTTTCAAGCCAAGGTTGACGCCAGTTTTTGCTGGCGTAATGTGATACGAGTTCTTCCAGGTCTGGGGTCGCAATGCGAACCCGTCCTCCCGGTTTAAGGACACGGCGGCACTCCCGTAGAAAACCCAGAATGTCTTTCTGGCTCAGATGCTCGATGAAATGCTCGCTGTAGATGCCATCGACCGTGGCATCGGCATAGGGAAGTCCCTGCGTCACATCGCATTGGACGTCGCCGCCAGGTTCCAGATCGATATTGACAAAACCAGGTAATTTGACCTTGCCGCAGCCAACGTTGAGGTAGAGGGATGAAGTCATGGGTTTGAAGGCGTTTGATTGGCGATGAATCGCGCCTCCAGATCGAGAAGTGCACGACTGCGCTCCTTGATGCGTTTGGCGGGACAACCGGCATAGATGCCAAATTCGCTGCAGTCTTGGGTGACCAATGACAAGGCGCCTACCGCGACGCCATCGGCAATCGTGACCCCTGGAAGAATGACGCTGCCGCTACCTACGATGACGTGGCGGCCCAGTCTGACATCTGCGTGTTTGACGTCGGTATATTTAGCTGGCACCGTAGGGTTCGTCAGGCTGGCTCCGGAGTAGTCGTCGTTGCTGCTGTATACGGATACACGCGAAGATAGGTTGGCAAAATCTGACAGGGCGATTTCGCCTTGCCCGATCAGAGAACTGAATACCGCGATATGCACATGGTGCCCGATTCGGATGCCGCCAGTGCCGGCTGAAAGGACGCAGAAATCATCGATGCGGACATGGTCGCCAATGATGATCCGTTCAGCGCCATAGAAGCGTGCCAGCTCCGATATCCGCACCTCCTTGCCAACCTTGGCAAAGCCGATGGTTTCCAGCTCGGAACGAGTCAACATGGTCGTTACCTTTACGTTGTCATTCCGCGATGATCGCGACGATATCCTCGACGGTCTGGTGATCGAGCGCGGGAAAGATGGGAAGACACAGCACCTGCTCGGCCATCTGCGTGGCTACGGGCAGATTGTCACGGCGCGCCGAGGGAAGGCCACGATACATCGGAAAATCCGAAATCAGTGGATAGAAGTAACGGCGCGCGTGATAGCCACGTGCTTTGAGCTTGTCGTATAGAGCGTCGCGTGTGAGAGGGTACTCGGGCCCCACGAGCACGGGGAAATAGCCATGATTGCGGACCGTTTCTCCGTTGTCGGGCACACAACGTATGCCCGGCACTGGAGACAGCAGGCTTCGGTATTTCGCGTCTATCTCAGCTCGCCGCGAAATGGCCTCATCGATGTAATTGAGTTGTAGCAAACCCAGCGCCGCATTGAATTCGCTCATCTTGCCATTGATGCCTGGAGCGACGACAGTCGTTTCATCGACGAAGCCGAAATTCTTGAGGTGATCGATGCGTTGCTTGGTCTTCGCATCGGGGCAGACGATGGCACCGCCTTCGAACGTCGAAAAGGTCTTGGTTGCGTGGAAACTCAGTACGGAAAGATCGCCATGCCGCAGGATGCTGCCACCTGCATCCTCAACCCCAAAGGCATGCGCCGCGTCATAGATTACTTTGAGGTTGTAAATATCCGCAATGCGCTGAATAGCCTCGACATCGCAGGGATGGCCGTAGCAGTGAACCGGCAGGATGGCGGTTGTCTGCGGTGTGATCGCTGCTTCGATCTTTGAGGGGTCTAGGTTCAGCGTTTTGGGATCGATATCGACAAAGATCGGTCGGATGCCATTCCATAGCAGCGAATGCGACGTCGCGACGAAAGAGTAGGGCGTGGTGATCACTTCTCCGGTGATCCGCAGCGATTGCAGCGCCGTCACGAGCGCCAGCGTGCCATTGGTGAAGAGGGCTACATGTTCGACGCCGAGGTGCTCACACAGCGCACGCTCGAACTGGACATGAAAGGGACCGCCATTGGTCAGGATCTTGTTGTCCCAGATCTGCTGGAGGTAGGGCAGAAACTCCTCAAGAGGCGGCAGAAAGGGCTGGGTGACAAAAACCTTGGATTGCGGTTTCACAGAAATGTTGGCCATCAGTGGCGAGGCGATCAAAGCCTGGTTAGAGGTATTGAAACAAACTCAACCCCTGCACCTGCACAAACGCCTTCTGCGCCGCCTGCAGCGCGGTGAGGCTGGACTGATATTCGGTGATGACCTGCGGGTAGTTGATGCTGGTGAGTTGGGTCTGCTGGGTTTGCAGTTGCAGGGTGAGGCTGGAATTCTGCGTCTGCACCGCCTGCACCTGCTGCAATCGGCTGCCGATGCTGGCCTGGGCGCTGAGCAGATTGGTCTGGTTCTGGTCGAGGCTGGCCAGGGCGTTGCTGATGGATTGCGCGCGCAGGGCGTTGCTGCCGGAGGTCTGCGTTTGAGCGGAGGAGAAGGCCTGCTGCAGCGCCTGGAAGGTCTGAAACAGGCTTTGCGGCGCGGCGGCGCCGACGGTGAAGCGGTCGCCCGCAGCGGGCGTGCCGACGATGGGCACGGTGATGGCCGGACTGCCGCCGGGGGGCAGGCCGATGCTCATGCCCGGGGTGAAGGCGCCGCTGGCGAGCGGGCTGGCGGAGAAAGTGCCGCCGGTGCCGCTGGCTACGGAGTAGGTCATCGAGCCGCCGCTGCCGCTGAAACTGATCTGGTATTGCGTGCCGTCGACCATCAGGGTTTGCTGCGCCAGGGCGGTGTCGTTGACGGTGCCGGGGCCGGCGGTGGCGCCGCCGGTGTTGCTGCTGGCGGCATCGACGGTGAATGTGCCGTTGCCCGCGCGCGCGTTCATGAACAGCGCGTTGCCGGGGTCGCTGATGGCGGTGTTCAGGCTGGGGCCGAGCGCGAGCTGGTTCTGTCCGCCGTCACCCTGGTATTGCACGCTGCCGTCGGCCTGGAGGACGAAGGGCTGGGTGCCGCTCTTGCTGCCGGCAAACAGGTAGTTGCCCTGGCCGTCCTGCGTGTTGGCATATTGCGCGAGTTGCTGCGTGTAGCCTTGCATGGCGGCGGCGGCGTTTTGCAGGTCCTGCGAATTGACGGTGCCGTTGTTCATCTGCACCGCGAGCTGGCGCACCTGGCTGACCAGGGTGGTGACGCTTTGCACCGTGGCGCTTTCGAGCTGCAGCGAGTTTTGCGCGTTCTGGCCGTTCTCGGTGTAATTGGCAAGGCGGTTGATTCTCCCGGTGAGGGCGACGTTCTGCGCCGCGGCCACAGGCTGGTCGGAGGGGTTGACCAGGGTGCTGCCGGTGGAGAGCTGCTGGCTCAGGGTGTTCAGCGTGTTTTGCTGATTGAGAATGCCGGTGAGGCTGGCGGCGTAGAACTGTGGGGTGCTGATGCGCATGGCGACGCTCCTTCTAGTGCAGTGTCTCGCCAATGGCTTGACAGGATGAAGCCGATGGATTTTTTCGCCAGGCAAGGCGCAACCCCGCCGCCCTATTGGGCATAGGGCAAGGGGGTGCAACGCAGCATGGCGGGAAAAGACGCGGTTTCATGTCAAGTTATTGGCGAGACACTGCACTCGCTTTACTGCACGGCCTGCAGCAGCGAGGTGAACAGGCTGCTGCCGACCTGGATGGCCTTGGCCGCGGCCTGATACGCCTGCTGGTACTGAATGAGGCGGGTCGCTTCCTCGTCGAGGTTCACGCCGGAAACGGACTGCTGCGCCGCCGTGGCCTGCGCCGCCACCGAAGTGGCGGCACTGAGCGCGCTCTGCGCCTGACTGCCCTGCGTGGCGACCTGGCTGACGAGCTGCGAATACGCGCCTTCGAGCGAGGTGCTGCCGCCTGCCAAGGTTTTGGCGGTTTGCAGTGCGGCCATGACTTGCGCATTGCCGCCATTGCCGCCGCCCGCCGGGCTGAGGGTGAAGGCGTCGCCCGAGACGGCGGTGCTGCCTGCGAGGGTGACGTTCCAGTAGCCGCCGGGCGGGTTGCTGGCGTAGGGGATGGACAGCACCTGCCCGCTGCCGCCCAGGCTCAGGCTGCCCGAAGCCAGCACGGTGGCCGAGCCAGGTTGCGTGACCTCAAAACCCACGGCGCCGCTGGTGCCGCCGCTGGTGAGGGTGACTTGCAGGCTCGTGGGCACGCTCGCGCCCGAAATGACCAGCGCGCCCGCGCCGCTGCTGGCGCTGTATTGCCCGGCCGAGAGGGTGAGATTGCCGAGGTTGGTGTTGACCAGGCTGCCCGATTGCATCTGCCCCGCGCTGGACACATAAGGCGACGCCGCGGCGATTTTCGTGGGGTCGGTGAGCACGGACTGAAAGTTCAGCGCGCCGTAGCGCGTGGGCTGCACCTCGAAACTGTTGCCCGCCTGCGCCCCGCTGACGTTGACCTGCACGCCGTCGAAAGTGAGGACGGTCGCGCTGCCCGAGGCGGCCACCGTCGCCCCGCTGACGGGCTGGCCCGAGGAAAGATTGGTGACCGTCCAGTTGCTGCCGTCGTAGTTCAGGCGGTAGTCGGCGGTGGTGAGGGCATTGGCATCGACCACGCTGCCGCTGATGACGGCGTTGCCGCTGTTGGTCGAGCTGGCGAGCACCTGCACCGACCCGGCCTGGAACATCGCCGCGCCGAACTGGCCATTGAGGTCGAGCCCCTGCGCCTGCTGGCTGTTCATGGCCGACGCCAGACCGTCGGCGATGCGGCCGAGCGCGTTCTGCGCGGGCTGCAGCACCTGGTTGCGGAACTGCAGCAGCCCGCCCAAGGCGCCGCCCTGCAATCCCGAAGACAGCACCGCGCCATTGGCGGCGTAGGCCACTTCGAGCTGCGACGGATCGTAGGCGTTGGGCGTGGTTTTCAGGTCGAACGACTGCGCGCCCGCGACCAGCACCTGCCCGTTGCCGGTGAACACATTGACCTGATTGCCGTCTTGCGGTAGCACGGTGACGCCGACCTGGCCCGACAACTGGGTGATGAGCTGGTCGCGCTGATCGAGCAGCGAGTTGGGGGCACTGCCCGCGCCCGAGAGAGAGTTGATCTGGACGTTGAGCCGGGCGATTTGCTGCGTGAGGCTGTTGATTGCGGTGATGCTCTGCCCGATCTGCTGGTTGACGCCATCGGCCGCCTGTTGCATTTGTTGCGCCGAAGTCTGAAGAGTTTGCGCCAGCGATTGCGCCTGACCGACGAGATTTTGCCGCGAGGGGATGTCGGCCGGATTGGCCGCGACCTGCGCCACCCCGCTGGCGAAGAACTGGTTGATCGAGGTGCTCAGGCCGGAGTCGGTTCCGGCGATCAGGTTGACGATGGGCTGTAGCTGGGTGTCGAGCGTGCTGGCGCCGCTGGCGGTGGCCGCCGTGCTCCACACCTGCGATTGCAGATAGCCGTTGTAGCTGCGGGTGACGGCGTCGATCTGCGCGCCATTGCCGAGATATTGCCCGCCGTACAGGCTGGGCGTGAGGCTGGACTGCACGGCCGTCTCACGGCTGTAGCCGGGGGTGTTGACGTTGGCGATGTTGTTGCCCGTGACCTGCAGCGCAGACTGCGCCGCCTGCAGGCCGGTGAGGGCGTTGTTGAGCAGCCCGCTGATGCCTGACATTTCATCCCCTCCCCAGAGTTTGCCCTTGCGTCTGGCCATACCGCTTGGCGGCGCCGGTTGCGGGTCCGTAAGTGGGGTCGGCCGCTTGCCGCTGCGACTGGGCGATGGCCTGCTGCAGCGCGGCGCTCCAGACGGTGAGGGTGTGCTGCAGCGCCAGGGTTTCGTCGCGCAGCGCGGCGACTTCGGCGGTGAGCTCGGGGGATCGGTCCAGCGTCGGGTCGCCCGCGCGCCGGCGGGCGGCGAACTGGTCGAGCGCCGCGATCAGCGGTTGCCAGATCGGCGTGACGGGCGCCGCGCCCTCGCTGCCGGTATTCACCAGCGCCTGGCGTTGCTGGCGCAGCACTTCGGTGAGCGCGGCGACGAGCTGGCGTTCGTCTTGCGGGGTCTGGACTTGGGGCATGGCGGCGGAAGCGGACGCGGGAGGTACTCGGTATAACGTCACTGCACCGCAGAACTTGAATCCGAACTTGCCTCCACCCCAAGCTGCTGCAGCGCCTGCTGCATGCGCGGGCTGCGGGCGATGGCCACCAGCTTGGCGGCGTAGTCGGGATCGGTGGCGTAGCCGCTGCGCTGCAAGGCGGTGGCGAAGGCCGAAATGTCGTTGCCCTGGCCGCGCGCCGACTGGTAGCGTGGGCGCGAGAGCAGGGCGGCGTAGTTGTCCACGCTGTCGGCCACGTTCTGATAGGCGCGGAAGGCGGCCGCGCCCACCGACGCCACGCCATTCTGGAATTCGCGCGTGAGGGTCTGCACGGCGCCGCCCGCCCAGCCGCCGCCTGCCTTGATGCCGAACAGGTTGTTGCCCGGCGTGTGCCGCCCCCAGCCGGTTTCGAGCGCAGCCTGCGCCAGTATCGCCACCGGGGTGACGCCGAGTTGTTTCGCTGCGGCCTGCACGCTGGGGAGAATGCGGGCGATGAAGGTCTTGGCCTGTTCGAGCGATGGGCCGCCTGGGGAGGGTTGCGCGGCGGTGGGCGCTGGCGCGGACTGGAGCGGCAGGGCGTTCTGGCGGTAGGCGGCGAGCGATGTGGCGGGCAGGGCCGCCGCCCCGCTGGCCAGCGGAAGCGCGCTGGCGCCGGTGTTGACGGCCTGCGCGGCGAGGGACGAAGGGTCGGCAGGCTGGGCCTTGGGCGCGGCGGGATCCAGGCCATAGCGGGTGGACAGATCGCGGGCGATGAAGCTGGCCAGCCCCATGCCCTGGCCCTGGCTGAGCGTGACGGCGAGCTGCTGGTTGAACATCGACTTGAACATCGGCCCCGAGGTGTCGCCCAGCAGGTCCGGTCCCAGGCGGGTGGCGTCCATCGCGCCGAGCATCTGCTGCATCAGCAGCGCCTCGAACTGCTGCGCCACGGCCTTGATCGCCTGCGGGCTGCGCGGATCGGCCACGACTGCGGCCTTGAGCTGGTTCAGCCCCTGGAACGACAGGCTGTTGGATGCCGCGGCGGCGCCGGGCAGAGGAGGTGCAGTCGTCATCGTTCAGCTCAGATCACGTCGAGCTGCGCGTGCAGCGCGCCTGCGGCCTTCATGGCCTGCACAATGGCGATGAGGTCGCTGGGCGCCGCGCCCACGGCGTTGAGCGCGCGCACCACGGCTTCGAGCGTCACGCCGGGGTTGAACATGAGCAGCTTGGCCTGGTCCGCCTTGGCTTTCACATTGGTGTTGGGAACGACGGCGGTCTGCCCCGCGCCCAGCGGGTTGGGCTGGCTGACTTCGTACTGGGTGCTGATGGTGACCGACAGATTGCCGTGCGCCACCGCGCAGGCGCCCAGGGTGACGTTCTGGCCCAGCACCACGGTGCCGCTGCGGGCGTCGATCACCACCTTGGCCGGGGGCGATTCGGGCGACACGTCCAGCGCCTCGATCTGGCCGAGAAAGGCGGTGCGCTCGCCCGCGGTCAGCGGCGCCTGCACCTGAACGACCCCGGCGTTCAGCGCCGTGGCCGTGCCTGCGCCGAAACGCTGGTTGATGGAATCGGCCACGCGGCTGGCGGTGCCGAAGCTCGGGGTATCGAGCGCGAGGGTGATCGGGCCGGACTGGTCGAAACTGCTCGCCACGGCGCGCTCCACCGTGGCGCCGTTGGCGATCTGGCCGGCGGTGAGAAAGTTGACCTGGGTGGTGTTGCCGCCGGAGGATGCGCCAAAGCCGCTGACCACCACATTGCCCTGCGCCACGGCATAGGTCTGGCCGTCCGCACCCTTGAGCGGGGTCATCAGCAGCGTGCCGCCGGCCAGGCTGGAGGCATTGCCGATGGCGGACACGGTGATGTTGATCTGCTGCCCCGGCTGCGAAAACGGCGGCAGATTGGCGGTGACCATCGCCGCGGCCACGTCCTTGGGTTGCAGGTTGGAGGCCACATTCGGCGGCAGGTTGATGCCCAGGCGCTGAAACATCGAGAGCAGCGATTGCGTGGTGTAGGGCACCTGCGTGGCCTGGTCGCCGGTGCCGCCCAGGCCGACCACCAGGCCATAGCCGACGAGCTGATTCACGCGCACGCCCTGCACGCTGGTGAGGTCGCGGATGGCGGCGGCCTGAGCCGGAGCGGTCAGTAAGGCGCCTAGCAGACAGAGGGCGGCCAGCCAGGCGAGAAGGCGGCGGTTAACGGCACGCTCCCCTCCCCAACCCGTCCAATGGCTGGCTTGCAGGCCAGCCCCGTTGCGGCGGGGCAAAGCCAAGCAGTTGGCTTTGCCTTTTCCGCCTCCACCCCCACCAGTGGGGAGGGAGCCATCATGCCTCCCCCGCACCGTGGGGGAGGCTGGGAGGGGCATCCGAAGGAAGCGCGGAGCGCAGTTCTCACCTCCTCCACTTGTGGGGGAGGCTGGGAGGGGCATCCGAAGGAAGCGCGGAGCGCAGTTCTCACCTCCCCCACTTGTGGGGGAGGCTGGGAGGGGGAGGCGCGTTCTTGAGGCGGCTGGGCGGTGAGGGGTGTGCCTTGGCGTGCGAACCCTCACCCCAACCCTCTCCCGGAGGGAGAGGGGGCAGATCTCACCTCCCCCAACTGTGGGGGAGGCTGGGAGGGGCATCCGAAGGAGGCGCGAAGCGCAGTTCTCACCTCCCCCACTTGTGGGGGAGGCTGGGAGGGGGAGGGTTGTCCGCCGCGATTCGGTCAGCATGTCGTCACCCCGTTTCAGAACGGCCACAGCGAGAGGAAAAAGCTCGTCAGCCAGGGCACCTTGGCCGCGGCGTACACATCGCCCGTGCCGCTGTATTCCACGCGGGCGTTGGCGATCTGCGTGCTCAGCACGGTGTTCTGCGGGCTGACATCGGATGCGCGCACCACACCGGCCACGCGGATGTATTCATGCCCGCCGTTGAGCATCACCTCCTTCTGCCCGGAGATTTCGAGGTTGCCGTTGCTCATCACCTTCACTACGGTCGCTTCGAGTACGGTAGTGAAGGTGTTGCTCTGCGAGGTGGCGCCGTTGCCGCCGAACTTGGTCGATGAAGTCATGCCCATCGACGGCGAATAGCCGCCCGCGGTCAGCGGCTTGCCGAAAAAGCTCGACAGACCCGCGCTCACGTCGTCGGACTTGTTCACCGTGGTGTTGGTGGACTTGGTGGCGTTGGCGTTCTCCTGGATGAGCACGGTGATGAGGTCGCCCACGCGGTGCGCGCGGCTGTCCTCGAACAGCGAGACGTTCGTGCCCGGCTGCCAGATGGCGCCGTTGGGGGCATGGGCGTTCATCGCCTCGGGCTGCGCCGGAATGGGCAGCGGAGTGAGCGCCTCGCTGCTGAGGTGCTGCTGCGGCGTGGCACAGGCGCCGAGCAGCATGGCCAGCGCGGCGGCCAGGAGCCGGCGGTATTGGGACAGCCCGGACATGATCGTCATCACAGATTGTTGTTCACGTATTGCAGCATCTGGTCGGAGGCCGTCACCGCCTTGCTGTTGACTTCGTAGGCGCGCTGGGTGGAGATCATGTCCACCAGCTCGGCCACGACGTTGACGTTGGACGATTCCAGATAGCCTTGCTGCACCGAGCCCAGGCCGTTGAGCGTGGGCTGGCCGGTGTTGGGCGCGCCGCTGGAGCCGGTCTGCAGATAGAGGTTGTCGCCGATGCTCTGCAGCCCGGTGGGATTGACGAAGCTGGCGAGTTGCAGCGCGCCGACCTGTTGCGGCGTGGCCTGCCCCGGCAGGGTGACGGACACGGTGCCGTCGGCGCCGATGGTGATGGTTTGCGCGCTGGCCGGAATGGTGACCGTGGGCTGCACCAGATAGCCGTTGGCGGTGACGATCTGCCCCTGGTTGTTGAGCTGGAAGGTGCCGTCGCGGGTATAGGCGATGGTGCCGTTGGGTTCGAGCACCTGAAAGAAGCCCTGGCCGTTGATGGCGACGTCGAGCGAGTTGCCGGTCTGCGTGAGGTTGCCCTGCGTCATCAGCCGCTCGGTGGCCACCGGGCGCACGCCGGTGCCAAGTTGCAGGCCGCTGGGGTATTGCGTGCTCTGCGACGACTGCGCGCCCGGCTGGGTGAGGTTCTGGTAGAGCAGGTCCTGGAAAACGGCGCGCGAGCCCTTGAAGCCGCTGGTGTTGACGTTCGCCAGGTTGTTGGCGATCACGTCCATGCGGGTCTGTTCGGCTTCCAGGCCGGTCTTGGCAACGTAGAGCGAGCGAATCATGGCGGGTTCTCTGAGGGGATTGCGGTGGGGCGGATCAACTCACGTTGAGCAATTGCGTGGCGGCCTGATGGTTCTGGTCGACGGTCTGCATCAGCTTGGTCTGGATTTCGAACGCGCGGGTGTTGTCGAGAATCTGGATCATGGCCTGCACCGGGTTGACATTGCTGCCTTCCAGGGCGCCGACGGCGAGCTGCACATTGCCGTCGGGCTGCGCCGGGCCTTGCGTGTCGCGGAACAGGCCGTCGGCGCCGCGCTGCATCTGGCTGGCCGGCGGGTTGACGAGCCGAATGCGGTTGACCACGACCAGCGCGTTGGGCTGGCTGCCCACCGGCACACCGGAGATCGTGCCGTCGGCGCCGATCTGCACCGACTCCAGCGGCGGCAGCGAAATCGGCGCGCCGCCCTGGCCCAGCACCGGGCGGCCGTCGCTGGTGGACAGAATGCCGCCTGCCGACACCTGCAGATCGCCGTTGCGGGTGTAGGCGGTGTCGCCATTGGGGGCCTGCACCGCGATCCAGCCGGGGCCGCGGATGGCGACGTCGAGGTTGCGCCCGGTGTGGTTGATCGGCCCTTGCTGCAGATCGGCGCTGTTGCCCTGCACCGCGGTGTAGGCGCTGGTCGGCAAGGCGTTGCCGTAGACCGGCAAGGCGCGGAACTGCGCCTGCCCGCCGCGAAAGCCGACGGTGTTGACGTTGGCGAGGTTGTTGGTCGTCACCGCCTGCTGCTGCAGGATGGCGCGGGCGCCGGTGGCGGCAATCCAGAGGGTATCCATGATTCGGAAGGGCTGCTTTTTTACAGACTAAGCAAAGTCTGGACCACCTGGTTCTGCGTCTTGATGGTCTGCGCATTGGCCTGATAGGCCTGCTGCGCGACGATCAGATTGACCAGTTGCGACGACAAATCGACGTTGGACTCTTCCACCGCGCTGGACTGCAGCACCCCCAATCCGCCCGCTCCGGGTTGTCCGGTGAGAGGCAGGCCCGAGGCATAGGTCGGCACGAAGTAGTTGTTGCCCAAGCGCTGCAGACCCTGCGGCGCCTTGAAGTTGGTCAGGGTGATGAGCCCCAGCTTGGCCGATTGGCCGTTGGTGTAGCGGCCGAAAATCACCCCGCTGGGATCGATCGACAGATTGCTGAGCTGCCCGACGCCGTAGCCGTCGGTGGTGAGCGAGTTCACCACCGAAGGGGCGTTGTAATTGGTCGAGCCGGCGAAGTTGAGCGCAATGGTCGAGCCCGAGGCGCCGTCGGCCCACGACAGCGGGCCGACGGCGCCACTGGCCGTGCCGCTGATCGCGCCGGTCGAGCTGAACTGGAGGGTCATCGGCCCGCCGCTGGTGATGCCGCTGCCGCTGCTGGTCGTGCCGTCCACGCTGTAATACACATCCCATTTTTGCCCGTCGGTCGATCCGGAAGTCAGCGCGTAATAGGTCGTGAGCAGGTGAGACGTGCCCAGGCTGTCGTACACCGTGGTGGTGGTGGAGTAGTTGTAAGTGGTCGGGTCGTTCATGTTGAACGGCGTGCCGCTGCTGATCGGCGTCGAACTGGCGTTGAGGTTCAGCCCCAGCGTGCCGCTGGCCGTGGCCTTGGGCGCCAGCGTGGTTTCGGTGATCTGCAGCGGGCCCGAGCCGCCGGTGAGCACCCCGCTGACCGCGGGCGTGCCGATGAGCTTGCCGCCCGAGGCATCGACGACATAGCCGTTCTGATCGAGCTGGAACTGGCCGTTGCGGCCATAGACCGTGGCGCCGTTGTAGTCGAACTGGAAGAAGCCGGTGCCGTTGATGGCCACATCCAGCGGATTGCTCGTGGCGCTGATATTGCCCTGAGAGAACTGCTGCGCCACCGTCGAGACGGTGGTGCCGATGCCCACCTGGCCATACTGCGGCGAAGTGCCGGCGACGGCGGCGGCGTACATGTCGGCGAATTCGGCGTTCGAGCTCTTGAAGCCCACGGTGTTGGCGTTGGCGATGTTGTTGCCCATCACCTGCAGGTCGGTCGAGGCGGCTTTCAGGCCGGACAGCGCGGTTTGGAAGGTGCTCATGGAATCCCCCGGAAAAAGATCGTGTGGCGAAGCGGGTCGGCTTTTGGCGCCTACATCACGCCCTGGATGTTCGACAGCGGCACGGTGCCGCTCTGTCCTTCGAGCTGAAGCGCGGGCCCGTTGCTGCCGCTGAGATAGACCGACTGCACCTTGCCCGTGCCGAAGGGCACCGCGGCCACCGGCTGGCCGCTGCCGTCGGTGGCGCTGACGTTGAAGGTGTAGGCGCCCGCAGGCGCTTTGTGTCCGCCGCTGGTCGAGCCGTCCCAGTTGAAGGTCTGCACGCCGGTCGGCAGGGCGCCAAGTTGCAGGGTGTCGACGGTCTGGCCGGCGCTGTTCACAACCTGCACCTGCACGTTCTGCGCGGCCGAGGCCAGGGTGAAGCCGCCCGCCGCGCCGCCGCTGGCGGGCAGGCTGATGCTGTTGTGGTCGAACACCACCGTCTGCCCCACCAGATTGGCGGCCTGCAACCCCTGCGTCTGCGCGAGCTGGGCAGTAAGCGCGGCCATCGATTGCTGAATGCCCTGCACGCCGCTGGCGGTGCTGAACTGCGCGAGCTGGGCCGAGAGGTCCTGGTTGCTCAGCGGGTTCATCGGGTCCTGGTTGGTGAGCTGCGTCACCAGCAGCTTGTAGAAGGTGTTGACGTCGGCCATTGCGCCCAGGCCGCTGGCGGCGCTGCCGCTGCTGCTGCTCGTCTGCAGCGAGGACAGAAAGGCGTTGGAACCGATGGGAGAGGTGCTCATGGCAGGAGTCTTTCAGGCAAAAAAGCGTCATTGGCCCAGGGTGAGGGTTTTCAGCAGCAGGTTCTTGGTGGTGTTCATCACGTTCACGTCGGCCTGATAGGCGCGCGAGGCGGAAATCATGTTGACCATTTCATCGACCGGGTTGACATTGGGATAGCTCACATAGCCGTCCTTGTTGGCCAGCGGGTTGCCGGGGTCGTAAACGAGCTTGAGCGGGCCGGGTTTTTCCACCACGCCGGCCACCTGCACGCCGTTGACCCCGGCGGGCACGCCGGGACCCGACAGCGGCTGCGCGGCGAACACCACTTCGCGGGCGCGGTAGGGCTGGCCGTTGGAGCTGACGGCGGAATTGGCATTGGCCAGATTGCTGGCCACCACGTTCAGCCGCAGGCTCTGGGCGTTCAGGCCGGAGTTGGCGACATCGAGGGCGGAGAACAGGGACATGGCGGGGGCTCAGGCTCGGTTGCAGACTCAGTTGCCGGTGATGGCGGAGGTCAGGGTCTTGATCTTGCCGGTGACAAAGGTGAGATCGGCTTCGTACTGAATGCTGTTTTTCTGGAACTCGGCCTGCTCGCGGTTCATGTCCACCGAGTTGCCGTCCAGCCGCACGGCGTTGCCCGACTGGTAGGCGATGAAGTTCGACCCGACGGGAGCGGCGGCGCCGGGCAGTTGCCGGGGCTGATCGGTCTTGAGCGCCACAGCGCCGGTTCGTTGCCCAGATAAAACCGCTTTGAACGCGGCGGAAAAATCCAGATCCACCGCCTTGTAGCCCGGCGTGCTCGCATTGGCGATATTGGCCGAGAGCAGTTGCTGGCGCTGCGCGCGCAGGTTCAGCGCGGTTTGCAGCGGGGCGAATTCACGGTCGAGGGCGGAAGTCATGGACGTGTTTCGTAAGGGTTCGTGGCGCTTGAACTGCAGATTTCATGCCAGATGCGGCAAGCCGGGAAACGCAGGGAACACGCCGCCGCAAGCGGCAAGCGGCACGCGCAAAGCGGCAAGACCTTGCCGCTTGACGGCTTTGGACGGCAAGGGGTGTTGCCTTGGCGCGCGAACCCTCACCCCAACCCTCTCCCGGGGGGAGAGGGGGCCGATCTCACCTCCCCCGCCCGCGGGGGAGGCCGGGAGGGGCATCCGAAGGAGGCGCGAAGCGCTGTTCTCACCTCCCCCACTTGCGGGGGAGGTCGGGAGGGGCATCCGAAGGAGGCGCGAAGCGCATTTCTCACCTCCCCCACTTGCTGGGGGAGGCCGGGAGGGGCATCCGAAGGAGGCGCGAAGCGCTGTTCTCACCTCCCCCACTTGTGGGGGAGGCCGGGAGGGGGAGGTTTCGCTGGTACAGACCTTGCGTCTACAGGCGTGCCAACTCACTGCAATCTTCTCCTGTGCGATGCTGATTCGTCTATTTCTGATCTCGTGCCTGCGCCTCATGAGAAAACGCCGGGCCGCCCCAAGTTTTCTCATCCCCCTCGGGGGGCCTGACGCGAATGCGGCAGGGCTGGGGGCGATCTTCACGCTCGCCCTCGGCCTTGGCCTGGGCGCGACCTCGGCCTGGGCCGCGCCTGCGGCTGAGAGCCCGGCCACGATACGAGCTGCAGTGGAGGCGTTTGTCCGCGCCGGGCTGCCAGCAGGCGGGGAGAAGGTGAAAATCGATGTGCAGGGACCCGCGCCGGGGCTGCGTTTCCCGCGCTGCGCCGATCTGCGCACGGCCTATTTCGGCAACGCCAACCCGTTTGGCGCGCAAACCGTGGAAGTGCGCTGCGCCGCGCCCTCGGTGTGGTCGCTCTACCTGCCCGTGCGGGTGGACCGGCCGCAGGGTGCGGTGGTGGCAGCGCGCGCGCTGCAGGCTGGCCACACGCTCACCGCGGCCGATCTCACCACGGTCGAGCGCGACGCCGCCCGGCTTCCCCCCGGCGCGGTGACCGACGCGCAGGCGCTGGTCGGGCAGGTGCTGCGCTACAGCGTGGCCGCGGGTCAGCCGCTGGTGCAGAGCATGCTCACCGGCCCGCAGCTCGTGCACTACGGTCAGTCCGTCAGCCTGATCGCACAGGGCATGGGGGTGCGTCTGGTCGCGCTCGGCCAGGCCATGGCGGACGGTCGCGTGGGGCAATCGGTGCTGGTGCGCAATGTGCAGTCGGGCCGGGTGGTCAGCGGCATCGTCGATGCGCAGGGGCAGGTCGTCGTGCCGCTGCAGTAGTGCAGTGTTTCACGCTATCTGGAACATAAAAACGCGTCTTTGGCGCCGGGGCGGCGTTGCAAATCCGCGCGATACCTGCGGGTATCGCTGTGGTTTGCGCCTTGCCCCAACCCCAAATCCATCGTTTTTATTTGTTCCATCAAGCATGAAACACTGCACTGGCTCATTTTCCAGCGGCGTCAAAAAACCGTCTTGTTGCGGATGCACGCCGCAGCACGACTCGATTGCATCTTTTCACGTGGATATTGGCGCCGATAAATCGTCATTCAGCGCCGCAAAAAGCAGGGAATCGACTGGCACCGCGTTTGCTAAGCAGGGATCATCCTCACAATGGAGATTCCCATGTGCGCCCTGGCCCTGTCGCCCACCGCCGAACCCAAACAGCCGTCTGCGCCGACCTTGAGTGTGCTCGAAGGCGGCCTGATCGACGCCAGCCCCACCCAGCCCGAGACCGGAGCAGCGCAGGAGGCTTCGGCTCTGCGACTGGCGCGGCAGATCTACGTCGCCTGGTTTCAGCGTTGCCTGCGCCAGGGGGTCTGCCGCAATCACCCCGGGGCCGTGGTCGCGTTGCCGCGTGGCGCCATCGAACACCAGCTCGACCAGGTCATCGACTGCAGCGCACCGGATGCCGCAGAGCTGCTGCCGCCGCTCGACGCGCAGCAGCGGCGTCTGGCCGAGATCTGCTCGCTGATCAGCGAGTTGACCGCTACCGATCAGCAGCACGCACGGGCCGTGCAGACCTGGGATCGCCTGATCGACCTCGGCCTCGACACCTTGCAGGGCTTTGCCGATCTGGAAGTGCTCTTGGCCGCCCGGCGCGCGGCGCAAGACGCACTGACCGGTCTGCCGGGCCGCGCCGCGCTGCAGCGGCGACTGCAGGGCGAACAGGCGCTGGTGCTGCGCCAGGGTGGCATGTGCTCGGTCGTCATGCTCGACATCGACCACTTCAAGCGCGTCAACGATCAGCACGGCCATCAGACCGGAGACCGGGTGCTGGCCGCGTTCGCACGCCTGCTGCGCGGCGCCTTGCGCCCCTACGACGGTGTCTATCGCTATGGCGGCGAAGAGTTCGTGCTCGTGCTGCCCGGCGCCACGGCGGTGCAGGCGGTGCAGATCGTCGATCGCATGCGGCAGGCCCTCGCGCAACGTCCACTGGTGCAAACCCGGACCGGCGGACTGCACATCGGTTTTTCCGCCGGCGTGGCCGCGCTGACCGGCCGCGCGATTGCGCAAACCCTGCGCTGCGCCGACCTGGCGCTGTACTGCGCCAAGGCGCAAGGGCGCGATCAGGTACGGCTCGAACCCGGTCACTGCGCATGATTTTTGCGCTCATGCTCCGCCAGCGTGAAACGGGCAACGCTTCAACCTGGAGACGGGCCGAACGCTGAGCGCCGCCATGTCCGCGTCTGCCCCCCTTCACCGTTCGCCCAGCGGCCTGCGACTCGCCAGCGCGCAAGAGCTGCTGGCGGCGTTTCGCGTGGATGCGCAGGAGTTTTTGCGCCTGTTCATCGCCGGTCTGCAGACGCAGCCCACGCGCGAGGACACGCTGCAGTCTCTGGGCAATGCCGCCGAGGCGCTGCGCGGCATTCGCATCGGCGCGGATTTTCTGCGGCTTCAGGACGTGAGTGCGCTTTGCCGCCGGGGCGAGCAGGATTTGCTGCGGCAATTGCCGCTGATCGCCTCGGGCGCGGCGCTGCAGTGGGGTGAATTGCAGGCGGTGATCGACGGTTTGCGCGATCGCCTGATGCTCAATCAGGGCGAGCAGGCTGCGGCGGTCGCCGCGCCGCTCCCGCCGCCATCTCCGTATTCCGTTGAGACCCAAACTTCCAGTGAGACGCAACCCGAGCCAGAGCCAGAGCCAGAGATTGCGCCTTCCTCTCAGCCTCCCCCGCTGGCGGGGGAGGCGTTTTCCAGCATGTCCCTGAGCGTACAAACCGCCACCGTCGGCCCCTGGGTCGTCGCTCTGCCCCTGGAGGCTGTATCCACGGCGTCGGAGTCCGCCATGCCGTGGTGGAGGGGCCCGGACGGGCAATTGCTGCTGCTGCACGACGACATGGCGCTGCCCGCGCTCGATCTCGCTGCCTGCTGGAATGTTCCAAATCCACGGCACACGGCAGGCGGCGCGGCGATGCTGCTGCAATCCGGCCCGGAAGGGACGCACTTTGCCGTGCGGGTACAGGCACTTGGGCGCCAGCAAGACCTGCTGTTCTGGCCGGTGCCGCCCGCCGTGCAATCGGCCTGCGGGGTGCGCGCGGCGGCGTGGGAAGGCGCGCCGTGGCAGCCGCAGGCCGGGCAGGCCGTGCTGCTGCTGGATCTTCCCTGGCTGGCCGAACGTCTGCGTACCGGAGAAGGCGCATGAATCGCGCGACCTCCTGGCTGCAGTTTCGCGTGGGCGAGCAGTTTCATGCGCTGGAGGCTGCACCCGTGCGCCAGATTCTGCGCTCGCCGAATCTGCTGTCGCTGCCCGCGTCGCAGCGTCTGCCCTGCTGCGCCGGGATGCTGGCCTGGCAGGGCAGGCCGCTGCTGGTGCTCGATCTGGGCGCCTGCCTGTTGCGGCGCCCGAGTCTGTCGGCAGGGGATGCGCGGTTTCTGGTCTGGACTCAGGCGCAGCACGCCGGGGTGCTGGCCGTCGATGAGGTGGGTGGCCTGCTGCGACTGTCCGCGACCACGCTCACCCGGCACTGGGCGCCGGCGCGGCCGGGGCTGCGACCGCCGTGGAACGCCATTCGCGGCCTGCTGCACGCGGGCGCTCCTTCGCTTGCCGGCCCGGCAGAGCTGGAGCCCGCCGATCCCATCGCGGTGTTCGATGTGGCCGCGCTGTGGCAGTCCTGCTGGAATCTGGCGGGAGAACGGCGATGAAACGCACGCCGCAACGCAGCCTGCTGCTGCTCAGCCTGCTCGCGCTGGTCTGGGGCGGCGCCCTGGCCATACTCGCAGGGTTGGGCGCTTCTTTCGCTCTACTGCTCACCGCCTGGGGCGCGGGTGCAGCGCTGCTGGTGTCGTTGGCGTTCTACCTCGGACTGTCGTTCCGACTGGATTTGCTGCAGGTGCAGCAGGCATTGCACGAGGCGGTCACCAAGCCGGAGGCGACGGCGCAGCTCGAATCTTCTCTGACCGCTTTTTGGCAGCCCTTGATCGACGCGGCCTCGGCGGCGCGCCTGCCCGTGGAGGCAGCAGCCCGCGAGAAGGCGCAAATGAATGCGCAATTCGCCGTGCAGACCGCCGCGCAGACGGCTGCGCAACTCGCCGCCCTTCAGTCGGCGCTCGACGCCGAGCGGACGCAGGGCAGCGCCTGGCAGCGGCAGGCGGCCCAGGCGCAGGCCGAACTCGGCCTGCTCAGACAACAGGCACAGGAAACCGCCCGTACCTTGGAGCGCGCCGAAGCAGCCCAAGCCGCTTTGGCCGCCTTGCCGCCTTTGCCCGAGCCGACGCGGCACGAACTGGGCGCAATGGCGCATGAAAGGCAGGCCGCGCTGGCCGAATTGAAATCGGTGGTTGTCAGCCTGACGGCCGAGGTGCAGAAGCAGTCCGGTTTGCTGGCTACGCAGCAGCGCCGCGCCGAGCAACTGGCGCAATCGGCCGAGGCGCTGACCCTGCTGGGGCTGAACCTGCGACTGCAGCTCTCGCACCTGGCCGCCAGCGCAACGGCCGACGCGGCCGTGATCGAACAGACCGAAGCCGATCTGGACGCCTTGCTCGGCGCGGCAGCCCGACAAGCGGGCGAAGCGGCGGTTGCGCCCGTCCCGTCCGAAAGGCCAGCGGGACAGACCCCTCGGGCCGACGCGCCGGGCGACGCGCCGTCCCAGATGTTGGCACGCCTGCGCGACGTCACGGCGCAGATCGACGCGATCACTGATGCGGCGACGCAGCAAGACGAACGCATGGCGAGCCTTCATCGGCAGTGGACGCAGTGGCATCTGGCCGCGCAGGGCGCTTGCCAGGCGATCGCGCAGGCCGCCCGTAAAACTTGAGAAAACGCCCTGAAAAATTCAGTTGGCTTTGCCTTTTCCGCCTTGGCGCGCGAACCCTCACCCCAACCCTCTCCCGGAGGGAGAGGGAGCCGATCTGCGCCTTTGCGGTCTGGTTGGGGAGGCCGGGAGGGGCATCCGAAGATGACGCGAAGCGCATTTCTCACCTCCTCCACTTGTGGGGGAGGCCGGGAGGGGCATCCGAAGATGACGCGAAGCGCATTTCTCACCTCCTCCACTTGTGGGGGAGGCCGGGAGGGGGATTTCAGCGTTTTGTTGCGAACGGGCCCTAAAGTCCTTTTGCCGCGTGCCGTCAAGTGAAGTGCGGACAGGGTTGTCCGTATTCGGCACGGATGCCGGATTTCCCCATAGCAAAGGAGCTCCATCATGGCCATTTCCGGCATCATCAACACCAACGTCAATTCGCTCAATACGCTCAACGCGCTCAACAGCACGTCCAACAGCCTGAGCACCTATATCCAGCAGCTCTCCACCGGCAAGCAGATCAACGGCCCTGCGGACAACCCGGCGGGCTACGCCATTTCGCAGCGTTTTCAAACCCAGATCAACGGCCTGAACCAGGCCGTGTCCAACGGCAACCAGGCGGTGTCGCTGGTGCAGACCGCCACCGGCGCGCTGCAGAACGAGACCAACCTGCTGCAGCAGATCCGCACCATCGCGGTCCAGTCGGCCAACGGCTCCAACACCTCGCAGGACCGGGCCTCGCTGCAGGGCGTGGTGTCGCAGTTGCTCGCGCAGGTGCAGACCATCGCCACGCAGACCCAGTTCAACGGCCAGAACCTGCTCGACGGCACCTTCAGCGGCCAGCAGTTCCAGGTGGGCGCCAACGCCAACCAGATCATCAATGTGTCGGTGGCCAATGCCAATTCCAACGCCATCGGCAATAACGTGATGGCCACCAGCGGCACCATCTATAGCACCACTGGCGCTGCAGCCAGCAACGGCTATGCGGCAGGTCAGGCCTACACCATCACCTCCGGCGCAGGCGCGTTCACGGCAGGCACTGTCACGGTGTCGGGCTCGGCAGGCGCTTCCGGGGTTGCCGTCACCGCGACCGAATCCGCGTCAAGCATTGCCGCCTCGATCAACGCCATCAGCCAGACAACCGGCGTCACCGCCACGGCCAATACCAGCGTGGCCCTCACCGTCACCACCGGCAGCTTCAGCTTCAGCATCGGCAACGGAGACACGGGCAGCCAGACGAACGCGGTCAATATCTCGGCCAACGTCACCAGTGTCGATCCCACCGGCCTGAGCGGTCTGGTGTCGGCCATCAACGGCTCGACCGCGCAGACCGGTATCGCCGCCAGCGTCAACTCCAGCAACCAGCTCGTGCTGACCCAAAGCCAGGGCGAAAACATCTCGATCAAGGGCTTCACCGGTACCGGCACCTTGGTTGCGGGCGGCACGACCGTGTCGAGCACCAACGCCACGGCGCTGGTGCAGGGCTTCACCCAGTTGCAGTCCACCCAGGGTTACTCGCTGGGCAACGGCGTGGCCATCGGCCTGGGCGACATCAGCACGCTGTCGGCGGTGTCCACGGTGAATGTGGCGACGGTCGAAGGGGCCAACCAGGCGATCTCGATCATCGACCAGGCGATCAACACCCTGAACCAGCAGGGCGGCAGTCTGGGCGCGATCCAGAACCGGATCCAGGCTTCGGTGCAGAACTCGCAGACCACGGCGACCAATCTGCAGGCGGCGCAGTCGGTGGTGCAGGACGCCAACATCGCGCAGGCGACCACGCAGCTGTCCAAGTACCAGATCCTGCAGCAGGCGGGCATCTCCACCCTGGCGCAGGCCAACTCGCTGCAGCAGAGCTACCTCAAGCTGCTGCCGTAAGCACGCCTGATCGTTTCTCCAGGAGTGTCCCCGGGCCGCCGTCAGGTGTCCCGGGGGTTTTGCCATCTGCTTCATGGTTTTTGTCTGCCTGAATGGAGGCATCATGGACGTTCGAAGTGCGGTGAATTTTTCGACACCCAATAAGCTGCCTGCCGCTGCGCCTGCGCCCACGCCAGGCCCGGCACCAGCGGCTGCGCAAGCCGGTGCACCTGCAGGGGTCTTGCCTGCCGCCGCGCCCGGCAGCGTGCCGCCCGCCGACTTGGCACAGGCAGCCGATAAATTGCAGAAACAGGTGAGCCAGCAAGAGCCCTCGGTGGCGCTGACCGCCGGGCTCGACCCGGACGGGGGACACCCCGGCCAGGTGCTGGTGGAGCTGAAAGACAAGCAGACGCAGCAGGTGTTCGTGCGCTACTACGTGCCCGCCGATCAGGTGGCGAAGGCAGCGGCCCGCAGCCCCGATCAACCCATGCCGCCGGGCAGCCTGTTGCAGGAAAAAGCCTGATGACAGGTCTCTGGCCCTACAGTTCGGCCGGGGTGTGTCGTTGAGCCTGACAAGCGCAAGCGCAATCGGAGTCCAGCATGTCGTCGGTATCCATTTCAGGCCTGGTGAGCGGGATCAATGTGCAGTCGCTGATCACGACGCTGTCGGCGGCGTATCAAAAGCCCATCGATCTGCTGAAAAGCCAGGAGCAGTCGTATCAGTCCACGCTGAGCGCCTGGGGTTCGGTGCAGAGCAGCCTGTCCAGCCTGCAATCGACCGTGGCCGGGCTGCAGAACGTCACCCAGCTCAACAACCGCACGGTCAGCCTGAGCGACTCCAGCGCGGTGTCGGGCACGGCCAGCGCCAATGCGCCGCTGGGCACGTATTCGCTGAGCAATATCGTGCTGGCGCAGACGCAGAGCATCTATTCCGGCGATTTCGCCTCGGCCACCAACACCGCGCTCGGTACGGGCACGCTGCAGATTCAGGTGGGCAGCGGCTCGGTCACCAACATCAACATCGACAACAGCAACAACTCGCTCAACGGCATCGCCGCGGCGATCAACCAGTCGCGCAGCGGGGTGAATGCCGCGGTCATCTATGACGGCACCGGCTACCGGCTCACGCTCACGGGCAACCACACCGGGGCGGCCAATGCCTTCACCGTGAGTGTCAGCGGCGCGACCGGTTCGCTGGGCGACCTGAGCTATAGCGCCAGCGCCTCGGGCGCCATGACCGAGAGCCAGGCCGCCCGCAACGCTTCGGTGAGCATCAACGGTCTGGCGGTCACCAGCGCGACCAATGCGGTCAGCGGGGCGATTCCGGGCGTGAGCCTGAACCTGCTGCAAGCCAGCGGCTCGACCACCCTCACCGTGGCCAACGACACCAGCGCCTTCGTCACCTCGGTGCAGAGTTTCGTCACCGCCTTCAACACCACCATGGGCACGCTGAACCAGCTCACCGCGTTCAATGGCGGCACGACTTCCAGCGGATCGTCGGGACAGAGCGGCCCGCTGATCGGCAATGCCGGCATCCAGACGCTGCGCACCCAACTGCTCAACCTCATCAGCGGACAGGGCGTCGGCACCACGCCGGGCAGCGCCTATACCTCGCTGGGCGCGGTGGGCATCAGCCTGGCGCAGGACGGCACGCTGGCGCTCGATTCGGGCACATTGAGTTCTGCGCTGCAGAACAATTACAACGCCGTGGCCGGGCTGTTCGGCCAGGTGGGCACGGCCACCAATGCCAATGTGCAGTATGTCGGCGCGGGCAACGATACCCAGCCCGGCACCTACGCGGTGAATGTCACCTCCGGCGCCACGCAGGGCACGTTCACCGCGGCCAACCCGGTGGCCAGCGGCGGCATCACCAGCTCGGAAACGCTGGTGTTCGGCTCGGGCGCAACCAGCGTGTCGGTGCAACTGGCTTCGGGCTCGACCATCGACAGCATCGTGAACACGATCAATGCCACGCTCGGCCAGCAGGGACTGAGCGGCATCACCGCCCTCAACAACAACGGCAGCCTGGAGTTCCAGACCGCGGGCTATGGCAGCGCGCAAAGCTTCACCGTGGTGTCCACGCAGGCGGCGTCTGCGGGCAGCACCGGGGTTGGCACCACCTTGCAGACCGTCAAGGGCACGGATGTGATCGGCTCGATCAACGGCCAGACCGCAAGCGGGGCAGGGCAGTTGCTCACCGTCACCGGGCCGGGCGCGGCACTGGGGCTGCAGGTGAATATCAGCGGACAGGCCACGGGCAGCCTGGGTTCGGTCACGGTCAGCCGGGGCATTTATCAGCAGATGAATGCCATTCTGACCCAGGCGCTCGATGCCCAGAGCGGGTTTGTCTCGGCCGCGACCAGCGGGCTGAACAACACCATCAAGGGCATCGACCAGCAGATCACCCAGTTGCAGAACAGCGCCGCGGCGCAGACGGCGCTGCTGCAGCAGCAGTTCAACGCCATGCAGACGCAGGTGGCGCAGTTGCAATCGGTGGGGCAATACCTCACCGCGTTCTTCAATCCGCCAGGCAGCAGTCCCAGTTCCAGTCCAACCGGCGGCTGATCGCCGCCCTGATCGCCACCCATTGCTGAAAATTCAGGAGAGTTTCATGAGTGCAGCCGCTTTTGCCATGCGCGCCTATCGCCAGGTGGAAAACCAGGGGATCGCCGGCGACAGGCTCTATGCCCTCGGGCTCGACGGCATCCTCGAATACCTGCGCCGGGCGGAAAACGCCCTGCGCAACCCGAACGGCAAGGATTTGCCGCTCAAGGGACAGTCGCTCGGACGCGCCTACCAGATCGTCGAGCATCTGCTGGCCGCCTTGCCCGACGCCGCGCAACCCGGCGAACAGCCGGTGGGCGAGCGTCTGGCGCGCATCTACACCTATCTGCTCGAACGGCTGGCGCAGGCCAATATCTTCGACGACCTGCAGGCCATCGACGACTGCCGCATCGTGGTGGCGGCGCTGCGCGATTCCTGGCATCGGGGGCTGGAGCAGGCGGCGGCCTGAGCGGGGTCTGCGTGGATGCACGGATTGGTCCGGCTTTTGCTGTGATGGGAGAATGCGACGCCTGTCCACGCGCCGGAGACGACCGCCATGTCCCAGTCCAACGAATCCACCGATTTCCCCGATTCCCGTTTTTTCGCCAGTCACCCCGACGCGCTGCACGGCGCGGTCGCGGCGGTGCAGCTCGACGGGGTCTTTCCGCTGGACTGGCTGGACGAACTCGATCCCCCGCAGGCGCGCGCCGAGGTCATGGCCGACAACAACACCCTGCTGCGCGCCCTGCTGATGCTCGACGAGCCTCCCGTGTCGCACGATAGCGAACATGGCCGCGCCGACCCGATCCAAAACCTGGAACGCCGCGTCGATCTGCTGCTGCTGATGGCCAGCGCGGCGCTGCGCGGTCTGGGCAACCTGCCGCCCGAGCGACCCTGTGCGCTGTCGTCGCGCAAACTGCGCTGGGCCAGCGAGCAGTCGCTCGAACTCGGGCGGCGGCTGTGGGCGCGCATCTACCTGCGCCATCGCATCGCCCTGCCGCTGGTGCTCTCCGGGCTGATCACCGAACAGCGCCCCGACCGCGGCCAGTTCTGGCACACCCTGGAATTCGATCCCCTCGATCAGCCGGTGCAGAACGACCTCGACCGGCTGATTTTCCGTCACCATCGCCGCCAGGTGGCGCAGCAGCGCCAGCGCGCTTGAGCCTGCGTCCGAATGAATTGAATCATGGCCCGCGAAAAAGCCCCCGAAGAACACGAAAACCACGAGCGCTGGCTGGTGTCGTATGCCGACTTCATCACCCTGCTGTTCGCGTTTTTCGTGGTGATGTATTCGATCTCCTCGCTCAACGAAGGCAAGTACAAGGTCTTGTCGCAGACCATGATTGCGGCCTTCACCGGCCAGCCGACCACGCCCAACCCGGTGCCGGTGGGTCAGCCGTTCAACAGCACGCCTTCGGCCGTCGATCTGCCGCCCCTTCCCAAGCCGCAAAAACCCGAGATCATTCAGCCTGGGCGGGGTGGGCCGGCGGCCAAGGAAGTGCAGAAGGCGCTGCAGGGCGTGGCCCAAAAGATCGAGGAGCTGCTCGCCGGCGCGATTCGCAAGGGCGATGTGCGCGTGCGCCTGACCCCGCTTGGTGTGGTCATCGACATCCATGACACCGTGCTGTTCGCTTCGGGTCAGGCGGCGCTGACGCCGCAGGCTCGGGATCTGCTCGACCAGATCGCCGGGGTGCTGCAGGGGGTGCCTTACCCGATCCAGGTCAATGGCTATACCGATGATCGGCCCATCAATACCCCGCAGTTCCCGTCCAACTGGGCGCTGTCGTCGGCGCGTGCGGTTTCGGTGGTGGAAATGTTCATCGCCCAGGGAGTGAAACCCGAACAGCTTGTCGCTGCGGGGTATGGTCAATATCATCCGGTCGAATCCAACGACACGGCCAAGGGCCGCGCAGCCAACCGCCGCGTCAGCGTGGTGATCGTGTCGCCGCTGAACAATACGAATGTGAGCGACACCCCCATCATCTCCGCCGAAGCGCCCGCCACGCCGCCGACAACCAAGCCCCCCAGCACTGGAAAACCCTCTTGAACGACGATCTCCAACCCCTGAAAAACCGCCTGCGCTGGCTCAATCGCAGCATTCTCGTCCTCGGTATTCTCATCCTTCTGGGCCTCGTCGCCTGGGCCGTGTTCGGTTTGCGTCAAACTGCGCCGGGCTCCAAGAGCACGGTCATACACCCTGCGTCGAGCGCTTCCAACCTGGCGACGCGTGCGGCCTCCGCCGTGGCAACGGCCCAACCCAAGCCTGCGATGAGCACGGCGCAGCAGGAGCGGGCGGCGGCGGCCGCGATGAATGCGCTGTCTGCGGCCAGCGCACCCCAAACGGGTGCTGCGGCGGCGACGGCGTCCGAGGCTGCTGCGGTCAGCTCGGCGCCTGCAAATGCCGCCTCGGCACCCATCAAGACGCAAACGGCTATACCTCAGACTGCGAGTTCGGCGGTGCGAACCGGGGTCGCGCCCAGGCCCGCCCCTGAACGCGCTGCACCCAAACCCAAGCCTGTGGCGCAGCCCAAGCGCGCCGGGGCAGTGGGCGTTTGCCGCACGGCGGGCTGGTATGTGCAGGTCGGCGCATTCGGCAAGCAGCAGAGCATCGATCGTCTGGCGCAGAAGCTGCATCGTGCGGGTTACACCCGGGTCTGCGTGGCCGCAAGGCAGGTGCGCGGGCTGCATCTGTTTTTTGTGGGCCCCTACAAAAATGCGGCAGCGGCGCGCGATGCGCGGGCTCCGCTGCGCAAGCTCACCGGGGTGGAAGGCATTTTGCGCAAGTTGGGTTGATGCCCCCGCATCCGCGGGGCTGCGAGAATGTCGCCATGCTCGACGACCGCGCACCTCACCTGCCGATGACCGACCGCTCCGATCTGCTGCTGGGCGAAAGCCCGCCGATGCGCGCGCTGCGCGAGCAGATACGCCGCGTGGCGCAGACCGACAGCACGGTACTGGTGCTCGGTGAGTCGGGCACGGGCAAGGAACTGGTGGCGCGCAGCGTGCATCTGCAGTCGCCGCGCGCCGCCCGGCCTTTCGTTGCGGTGAATTGCGGCGCCATTCCCGGCGAGCTGATGGAGAGCGAGCTGTTCGGTCATGAGCGCGGCGCGTTCACCGGGGCGCTCAACGCGCGCAAGGGCCGGTTCGAACTGGCCGGACGCGGCACGCTGTTTCTCGACGAAATCGCCGAAATGAGTCCGCCCCTGCAGGTCAAGATCCTGCGGGTGCTGCAGGAGAAGTGCTTCGAGCGGGTGGGGGGCAGCGAAGTGCTGCCGGCGCAGGCGCGCATCGTCGCAGCGACCCACCGCGATCTGGAGCAGAGAATCGGTCTGGGTCAGTTCCGCGAAGACCTCTACTACCGCCTGAACGTGTTTCCGCTGCAGGTGCCGCCGCTGCGCCAGCGCGGCGAAGACATTCTGCAGTTGGCCGAACATGCCTTGCAGCGCCTGGAGGCGCAGGGGCTGGGGCGGGTGCGATTCGGCGACGGGGTGCAGCAGGCGCTGTTGCACTATCGCTGGCCGGGCAATGTGCGCGAGTTGCAGAACCTGATGGAGCGGCTGCTCATCCTGCACGCCGGTTCCATCGTGCGCCTGGTCGACCTGCCGCCCAAGCTGCGTGCGGGCGGCGATCCGGGGCGTGAGTCTGGCATGGACGTGGCGGCTCTACCCGAACCGGTGGGTATCGACGCGCCCGAGGAGGGCGACCAGGAGGGCCTGCACGCTCTGATGGAAGCGATGACCGAGCCCGTGCTGCAGCCCGTCCTGCCCGAAGAGGGCATGGACCTGCGCGCCTATCTGGAGCAGATCGAACGCAGCCTGATTGAACAGGCGCTGCAGCGCAGCCGCCATGTCATCGCGCATGCGGCGCAGCACCTCGGCCTGCGCCGCACCACCCTGGTGGAGAAAATCCGCAAATACGGCCTGGGCGCCGAGGCGCGCGGGTAAATTCGCAACTTGCCCGAGGGCGCGTGCGAGTGACGGAAAATCGTCACCTATCAGGTCTTGGTTTTGCTAACTGGCTGCCACGCTGTATGCCCTCTCGTTTTCACCCGCTGATTTCGATTTCTTCGATGACCTCCCCACGCATTTTGCTGATCGACCACGACGCCGAGCGCGGGCAGCGCCTTTGCGACGCACTGCAGGGTGCGGGCTGCGTGGCCGCGCTGCACACGGCACAGGACACGGCGTTGCGGTCGGTCGAGCAGGGCTGGTCGCCCGATCTGGTGTTTTGCGACGGTGACGGCGCGGGGATCGACGCCGCGCGCGTGCTGAGTCGGCTGCACGGCCTGCACCCCACGCTGCCGGTGCTGATGATGGCGCGGCATGCCTCTGTGCAGGCGGCGGTGCAGGCGCTGCAAAGCGGCGCGGCGGATTATCTGAGCGCTCCCGTCGAACTCGCGCAGGTGCTGTCGAAGATCCGTCAGTTCGTTCCGGCGGCGGCGTCTTTGACCTTGCCGAAAGACAAGGCGCGCGCAGCATCGATCCAAGCCGCGACTTCGGCACCCACGGCGGCTGCCGGTGCAAGACCACCGGCCGCGCCACCGACCGTACCGACCGGCGCGCTGGTGGCCGAATCCGCCGCGATGCAGCAGATCCTGACCCTCGTGCGACGTGCCGCGCAGACCGATGTCACCGTCATGCTGCTGGGCGAAAGCGGCGTGGGCAAGGAGGTGATGGCGCGCCTGGTGCATGCGCAGTCGCCGCGCGCCGCAGGGCCGTTCATCGCCATCAACTGCGCCGCCATTCCCGAAACGCTGCTCGAAGCCACACTGTTCGGCTTCGAGAAGGGCGCCTTTACCGGTGCAGGGCAGTCGGCGCCGGGGAAGTTCGAGCAGGCGCAGGGCGGCACCCTGCTGCTCGACGAGGTGACGGAGATGGCGCCGGCGCTGCAGGCCAAGCTGCTGCGTGTGCTGCAGGAGCGCGAGATCGAGCGGCTGGGCGGGCGCAAGCGTATCGTGCTCGACGTGCGCATCGTCGCCACCAGCAACCGCGACCTGCAACAGGCGGTGCAGCAGGGCGTGCTGCGCGAGGACGTGTATTACCGCCTGAACGTGTTTCCCGTGCAGATTCCGCCGCTGCGCGAGCGGCGCGACGACATCCTGCCGCTGGCCAGGGCCATGCTGGCGCGGCATGCGGCGCAGTTTGGTATCACGCCGGTACCCCGACTCGAACCTTCGGCGCAGCAGGCGCTGCTGGCGCACCGCTGGCCGGGCAATGTGCGCGAGCTCGACAACGTGATGCAGCGCGCGGCCATCCTCAGCCAGAACGGGGTGATTTCGGCGGACGATCTGCTGTTCCCCCCAGCCGCCGCGCAGATGGCGCAACGCGACCCGGTGCCGCCGCAGCGCCAGCCCGCACCTTCGCCGCAAACCTTCGCAGGCGACCTGGGCAGCGAGCTGGCGCTGAACGAGCGCCAGCTCATCGCCGAGGCCTTGGTGCACAGCCAGGGTTCGAAGCAGCGGGCTGCGCAGCAACTGGGCATCAGCCCGCGAACGCTGCGGCACAAACTGCAAAAGCTGCGCGAAGCCGGGTTGAAGTTGCCCGATTGGCCCGACCTGCCTTGATTTCAGCCGTTGGAACGCCTTTTGCTTCGAAGGGCCAAAATGCCGGTTTTCAGCCGGTTGAATCGACGAAAATTTGCCGGAGGCCTCATGCAGATCGATCCCATGCAAAGCGTGCTCGCGCAGATGCGCAGCCTCACCGCGCAAGCCGCCGCCCGGCCTGCCGCTGCGGTGGGCGGCAACGCCGCCGCCGCGCTGGGGGCGACGGCTGCCTCGCAGCAGGCCGACTTCGCCGCCACGCTCAAGAGCGCCGTCGACGGGGTGAGCGGCGAGCTGCAGCACGCCAATGCCCTGCAGCAGCAGTTCGTTTCGGGCGCGGGCGATGTGAGTCTGAGCGATGTGATGCTCGCTTCGCAGAAGGCCAGCCTGTCTTTCCAGGCGGTGCTGCAGGTGCGCAACAAGCTCGTTTCGGCGTATCAGGACATCATGAATATCCAGGCCTGACTGACATATTTTTGACGCATCTCTCCTGACGCCCCCTCATGGCCACGACCCCTGCCGCCGCGCTGCAAGACCCCTTGGGTGCCTTCCGCCAGATGAACATGAACCAGCGCTTCACCTGGCTGGCGGGGCTGGCGGCGTTGATCGCGCTCATCATCGTCACCCTGATGTGGACGACGCGGCTCGACTACCAGGTGCTCTACACCAATCTGTCCGAGCGCGACGGCGGCGCGGTCATCGGCGAGCTGCAGAAGCTCAATATCCCCTACCGCATCACCGGCGGCGGCGCGGTGATCGAAGTGCCGTCGTCGCAGGTGTACGCCACCCGCATGAAACTCGCCGCCGACGGCCTGCCCAGAGGCGCCGGCGTGGGCTTCGAGGTGCTCGACAACGAGCCGATGGGCACCAGCCAGTTCGTCGAGCGCATCAACTACCAGCGCGCGCTCGAGGGATCGCTGGGGCGCACCATCGAGTCGCTCTCGGCGGTGCAATCGGCCACGGTGCATCTGGCCATCCCCAAGCCCTCGGTGTTCCTGAGCGAGGCGGAGAAGCCCTCGGCCTCGGTGCTGCTCAAGCTCTATCCGGGCCGGGTGCTCAGCGGCGCGCAGGTCGCGGGCATCGTGCATCTGGTGTCGTCCGCAGTGGCGGGGTTGCCCGACAAGAACGTCAGCGTGATCGACCAGGACGGCAACCTGCTCACCGCAGGAACGCGCGCCGACAGCGGCATCCAGCCCGATCAGCTCGCCTATCGCAACACCATCGAGCAGCAGTATCGCAAGCAGATCGAGGCGCTGCTCGCGCCACTGGTGGGCAACGACGGGGTGCGCGTGGCGGTTTCGGCCGACCTCGATTTCGCCAGGAGCGAATCCAGCTCGGTGTTCTACGGCCAGGGCCATGTGCTCAGTCAGCAACAGCAGAGCACCACGTCCACCGGCAACGCGGGGCTTCCCGCCGGAGTGCCCGGAGCGCTGACCAACCAGCCGCCGGGCGGGGTGACCGCGCCGTTCACCGTGGGTTCGGCCTCGGCGCCGCTCACGCCGCAGCAGCTCGCGCAGATCACCCCCAGCCTGAAGACCCTCGCGCCCACTGCGGCGAGTTCGTCGGCGACGACCAATTACGACCTCGACAAGACCGTCAGCCACACCCAGCAGCCCGTCGGCAGGGTCAAGCGGCTGTCGGTCTCGGTGCTGGTCAACGATCAGACCAGGGCCGGCAAGCCCGCGCCGCTGAGCGCAGCGCAACTGGCGCAGATGAAACAGCTCGTGGAAAACGCCATCGGTTTCGACGCCAAGCGCGGCGACACGGTGAGCATCGTCAACATGCCGTTCACCGCGGCGCAGAAGGAAGCCGAGAAGCAGTTGCCGCTGTGGCGCCAGCCCTGGGTCTGGGACGCCGTGCGGCAGGCCGTGCCCTATGCGATCGCGCTCATCCTCGGTTTCCTGGCCTACCGCGCCATGCGCAAGGCGGCGAGCGGGGGCAAGCGGCGTCGGGGCGAACAAGCGGCCGAGCCGGGCGCGGGTGCGCGCACCGCTGCGACAGAGGAAAGCGCTCAGGCGTCGCCCGGCGTGAGCGCGGGGACTGAACGGGCGGCGGCGGGACTGCCCGGCGCGCTGGCCCCGGACACGGTGCATTTGAGCAATACGCTGGAGTCGGATGCGGCGGTCTCGCGCGAACTGGTCAAACAAGACCCGCGGCGCGCGGCGCAGGTGGTGAAGGAGTGGCTGTCCGATGGCCAGTGAAAACGCCGATTTCAGCGGGCTCGACCGTGCCGCCGTGCTGCTGCTGAGCCTGGGCGAGGATCAGGCGGCGGAGATCATGCGCCATCTCGCGCCGCGCGAAGTGCAGCGCCTGGGCGTGGCCATGTCCAAGCTCAGCCGGGTGAGCGCCGATCAGGCGCATGCGGTGCTGCGCGAGTTTCGCGAAAAACTCGAAAAGCAGACCGCCCTGGGCCTGGGCTCCAACGAGTTTCTGCGCAGCGCGCTGACCAAGGCGCTGGGCGGCGATCGCGCCAATTCGCTGATCGAGCGCATTCTGCACGGCGGCGAGTCGAGTGGGCTGGAAAACCTCAAATGGCTGGAACCGCGCGCCATTGCCGACCTCATCAAGCTGGAGCATCCGCAGGTGGTGGCGCTGGTGCTGGCCTATATCGAGCCGGAGCAGGCCGGCGAGGTGCTGCATTTTCTGCCCGAACGCCAGGCCAACGAAGCCATGCTGCGCCTGGCCGCGCTCGACGGGCTGCAGCCCGGCGCGCTGCGCGAGCTCAACGAAGTGCTCGAAGAGCAGCTCTCGGGCGACTCGCAGGGCGTGCAGGTCGGCGCCGTGGGCGGGCCCAAGGTCACAGCGGAGATCCTCAACCGGGTGGAAACCGCGCTGTCGGCGAGCATCATGGAGCATCTGCGCTCGCAGGACGAAGAACTGGCGACCAAGGTGCAGGAACAGATGTTCGTGTTCGACGACCTGATCAAGGTGGACGACCGCAGCCTGCAGACCCTGATGCGCGAAATTTCGTCCGAAACGCTGATACTGGCGCTCAAGGGAGCGAACAATGCGCTCAAGGAGAAATTCCTCGGCAATATGTCCAAGCGCGCGGCCGAGATGCTGCGCGACGACATGGAGGCCAAGGGCCCGGTCAAGCTCAGCGAGGTGGAGGGCGCGCAAAAGGAAATCCTGCAGATCGCCACCCGCCTGGAGGCCGCCGGGCAGATCCAGCTCGGCAGCGGTGGCGGCGAGCAGCTCATCGGCTGATCCGGGCGCAGTTGACGACAGGTTCGCACGCCAGCCATGAGCCGCATCATTCCCAGGGAAAACGCCCAGGCCGCCCGGCGCTGGCAACCGCAGGACATGGACCCTGCCGCAGCGCCCGCAGCATCGGCCTCGCGCCAGACCCCAGGCGGGCCGCCGACCGCGCAGCAGTTCGAGGCGGTCTATGCGCAGGCCGAGGCGCAGGGCCGCACGGAGGGACGGCAGGCCGGGCTGGAAGAGGGGCGCCGCGAAGGCCATGCCGCCGGACACGCCGAGGGTCTGGCCGCCGGACGCGAACAGGCACAGCAGGAACGGCAGACGCTGCAGGCGCTCATCACCCGCCTGACCCAACCCGTTGCCGCGCTCGACGCCGAGGCCGAGACCGCGCTGGTCGCGCTGGCGCTGGAACTGGCGCGCCAGGTCGTGCTGCATGAGCTGCGCACCCAGCCCGAGGCCTTGCTGCCCATCGTGCGCAAGGCGCTGGCCGCGTTTCCGGCGCAGGCCGGCTCGCCCTCGGTGCGGCTGCACCCGCTGGATCTGGAGGTGCTGCGCACCGCTGCGCCCGAGCTCGAAGCGCAGGGCGTGGGCCTGCTGGCCGATGACGCCCTGCAGCGCGGCGATTTGATCGTGGATGCCGCCGCGCCTGGTCAGACCGCCAAACCCGACCGACGCTGGCGCTCGCGCGAGGCGGTGAGCGAGCTCGATCTGCGCGTGGAAGAGCGCTGGCGGCAGATCATGGCGCGGCTGTTCGAGGAAGGGCTGCAATGAGCCTGGCCGAGGTATCGCGCCATCTGCAAACCTTGCAACTGCGCCTGCAGTCGGGCGGGCCCTTGCCTCTGGTTTACAGCGGCAGCCTGGTGCGGGTGCGCGGGCTCATCCTGGAGGCGCAGGGGCTTCAGGCCAGTCTGGGCGAACGCTGCCGCATCAGCACCGAACAGAACCGCGTGATCGACGCCGAAGTGGTGGGCTTCAACGGCGATCATGTGCAGCTCATGGCGCTGGGCGAGGTGCAGGGGCTCACGCCGGGGGCGCGGGTGTATCCGGTGCCGGGCGACATCCGCATCCCGGTCGGGCCGGAGCTGCTCGGGCGCGTGCTCGACGGCAACGGCCGCCCGCTCGACGGCGACGGGCCGCTGCTGGCCTCGAACTACACCACCTTGTCGACGCAGCCCATCAATCCCCTGAGCCGTGCCCTGGTGCGCCAGCCGCTCGACGTGGGCGTGCGCGCGATCAATGCGCTGTTCACCGTGGGCCGGGGCGCGCGCATGGGCCTGTTCGCCGGCAGCGGGGTGGGCAAGAGCGTGCTGCTGGGCATGATGGCGCGCAACACCGATGCCGACATCATCATCGTCGGACTCATCGGCGAGCGGGGCCGCGAGGTCAAGGAGTTCATCGAAGACATTCTGGGCGGGCAAGGGCGCAGCAGGGCCGTGGTGATCGCTGCCCCGGCGGATGCGCCGGCGCTCACGCGCATTCGCGGCGCGCGTCTGGCCACGGCGATGGCCGAGTATTACCGCGATCAGGGGCTGAACGTGCTGCTGCTGATGGATTCCATCACCCGCTACGCCCTGGCGCTGCGCGAGGTGGCGCTGGCCGCAGGCGAGCCCCCGGCGGCGCGCGGTTTTCCGCCCTCGGTGTTCGCCAAGCTGCCCGCGCTGGTAGAGCGCGCGGGCAACGGGCCGGAGGGCGGCGGCAGCATCACCGCGTTCTACACCGTGCTGATGGAAGGCGACGACCAGCAAGACCCGGTGGCCGACAATGTGCGCGCGATACTCGACGGCCATATCGTGCTCAGCCGCCGCCTGGCCGAGCAGGGGCATTTCCCGGCCATCGATCTGCAGGCATCGATCAGCCGCGTGATGCCGGCCATCGCCAGCGCCCCCGAACTGCGGCGCATGCAAAGGCTCAAGGAACTGCAGTCGCGCTATGCCAGCCAGCAGGACCTCATCGCCGTGGGCGCCTACACGCCGGGCGCCGACCCGCAGCTCGATCAGGCGGTGCAGGCGCACGCGGGCATTCGCCAATTCCTGATCCAGGACCTGCACCAGGCCGTGAGCCTGGTGCAAAGCCGGCAGCAACTGGCCGATCTGATGACGCCGTATCTGCCCGCCCCGTCGGATTCTTGACGTTTTGGTCTGGGTTCCCGTTTCGGATTCGCGCTGCCCGTCCTGGCCCAAGGCTTACACTTTCGCTGAATTTCATTCGGCCCGCAGCGCATGACCTACGACAACACCCTCAGCCCGCAACGCCTGGAAACCCTCCAGGCCTTGCATGCGCAAGCCGTAGACGCCGCTCAGAATGCGGGACAGAGGGTGGGCAAGCAGCAGGAAGTTCTCAGGGCCGCCCGGGCGAAGCTGGCCCAGCTCGAAAGCTATGCCGCGCAATATCGTGGGCAGATCGACAGCCTGGGTGCGACGGGCGCCGCCTGGAGCCAGGTGCGCGATCTGCGCGGTTTTGTCGATCGCATCGAGTCGACCATCACGGCGCAAAAGATCGAACTCGACCGCCAGCAGCTCGTCCTGACCGAGTTGATGGGGCAATGGACGGCATTGCGCCAGCGCGAAAAGGCGTTCGAGGTGTTGATCGACCAGCATCAGGCACAGCAGCGTCAGGGACAAAAGGCCAGCGCCCTGAAGAACCTGCAGGAATGGGCGGTGCGGCGGGTGTCGCAGTTTCTGCCCAGCTCGCAACAGCGGTCGGATTTTTAGCGTCATCGCAAAGCCACACGGTCTGGCGCAGGTTTTGCTTTGAACGGGCATCCCGCCGTTTGAGCCGCCATCATGCCGCTGATCGTTCCTGCCGTTTCCACTGCCGCTGCATCGCCTGCCGAATCGTCGTCTTCCGGCGCAGCGACGTCTCAGTCCGAGAGCGGACCGCGCTTTGCCGACGCGCTTTCGCGCGCGGACAAGGCCGCGCAACCGACCGAGCCATCCGCTGCCGCGCCCGCCAGACCGTCCACTGCGCAGCAAACCGCCGATGCGCCGTCTTCGAAGACACAGGCGCAAGGTAAGGCCGATGCGGCGCAAACGCTTCAAGGCGCGCCGTCGCAAGACCCGGCAGCCGCGAATGCAACGGCCGCGGCGCAGACGCTGAGCACCAGTGGCGCCCTCCAAGCGGCAATGGCGGCATCGCAAAGCGGCAAAGTCTTGCCGCAGGACGCGCGCAAGGCCGATTCGAAGGATGCGCCCTCGGCCACGCCGCCTGCCGCACCGGGTTCCGTGCTCGCCGCCATGCTGCAGGCGCCACTGGCCGCGCCCGCTGCGGTTGCAGACAAGCAGGCCCAGGCCTTGCCCGCATCCACCGCACGGGTCGCAGCGCAAGACCTGCCCTTGCCCCACGGACAGGCGATTTCCGCGCGCACGGAGGCATCGGCGGGCAGCGTCGCCCGCAAGGGCGCCGAGAGCCTGCCCGTGTGGATGCAGAGTCTGGCAGGCCACGGCGCCGATACCGCGCAGCCCAGTCGTTTCGCGGCCGTGCAGCAGGCCATCGCCACGGCCTCCGGGCTTTCGGCCCCGAGCACTTCACCCTCGAACCACGCCGACTCAAACTCAAGCCAGTCGGCCGCGACGCCCGCCCCGGTCGCTCAGGCCCTGACCTTGGGTTTGCCGCAGACCCGTGCTGCCGCTCAGCCGACGTGGGTGAGCACGGTGTCGGCCCACATGAGCGCGCCCGACTGGGGGCAGGCGATGAACCAGCAGGTGCTGCTCGCGGCGCAGGGGCAGCAGCAATTCGCCACGCTGCACCTCAATCCGCCGCAACTCGGGCCGCTGGAAGTGCATCTACAGATGCACGACGGCCAGGTTCAGGCGCAGTTCGTTTCAGCGCATGCCGTGGTGCGGCAGGCGGTGGAAGCGGCGCTGCCGCAGTTGCGTGATGTGTTTGCCGGCGCCGGGCTGTCGCTCGGCCAGACCTCCGTCGGCGCGCAAGGCGGGCAGGGCGAGCATCAGCGGGCGCGTGCGCAGCGCGGCACATCGGGGTCGGGCGCCATGGGCGACATCGCTGCAGTCAGTTCGCCAGGGGCTTCCGCCCTCCCCGTCGTGCGCTGGCAACAGGGATTGGTCAACACCTATGTTTGAACGCCTGACCCTTCAAAGCGCGGCGGGTGTGGCGCGCAAGGCGGCGCCCCTTCAAAAACTCTGCCTCTGTGTCGTTGAATCAAACCGTGAAGCGCCGTTGATCGGGCTTCACGCGCAATGGGTGCGCAGCGTGCTCGCCCAGATCAACACATCGGGAGCGGGGTATGGCGGAGCAAGAGGCCAGGGCCAAGGAACAGGGCGGCGGCAAGACCAGGTTGATCGTCATCATTCTGGTGGCGATCATCGTCTTGATGGCGGGGGGCGGCGCCGCGGCATTTTTTCTGATGAAACCCAAGGTGCCCCCTACCGCGGCCGAACTGGCAGCGCAGGCCGCGGCCGAGCGGGCGAAGAACCTGCGCTTCATCAGCATGGAGCCCTTCGTCACCAATCTGCAGAGCAGCGACGGCACGGTGCACTACCTGCAGGTGAAAATCGATCTCAAGACTTACGATCCATCCATTGAAGGCAAGGTCAAGCTCATGATGCCCGAACTCCGCAACAACATCCTGCGCATCCTCGCCGCCCAGTCGACAGACAAGGTCGACACGGTGCAAGGGCGCGATCACCTGCGCGAAGAAATCCTGCATTCGGTGAACAAGGTGCTCGAAGGCGCGCCTGCGGCAGCCGCGGCCAGCGGCGGTCACGGCGGCGGGGGCGGTGCGGCCCCGGCTGCGCAGGGTCACGCCAAGGCGCCGATCGACGGCGTGTTTTTCACCGCCTTCGTGGTGCAGTGAGATGAAACAACCCCCACGCTCGCTTTGCTCGCTGCCCCCCAGGGGGGCTGTCAGTTCCTTCGGAACGGCCGTGCGGAACTGACATGAAACAACCCCCACGCTCGCTTTGCTCGCTGCCCCCCAGGGGGGCTGTCAATTCCTTCGGAACGGCCGTGCGGAACTGACATGGTCCAGGACGTTCTCTCCCAGGACGAAGTCGATGCCCTCTTTGGCGGGCTGTCGGGCGAAGAGCCCGTGGCCGAGCCGGACACGGCAGACGAGGGCGGAGTGCGCCCTTACGACCTGGCCAGTCAGGATCGCATCGTCCGTGGGCGCATGCCCACGCTGGAGGTCATCAACGAACGCTTCGCCCGGCTGTGGCGGGTGAGCCTGTTCAATTTTCTGCGGCGCGCATCCGAAATTTCCGTGTCTTCGGTCAAGCTGGTCAAGTACAACGAATTCATCAGCGGCCTGGTCGTGCCCAGCAACCTCAATCTGGTGCAGATGAAGCCGCTGCGCGGCACGGCGCTGTTCATCTTCGACCCGCGCCTGATCTTCAGCGTGATCGACAACTTCTTCGGCGGCGATGGCCGCTTTCACGCCCGCATCGAGGGCCGAGATTTCACCGCTTTGGAGCAGCGCATCATCAAGCGCATGCTCGACATGGTGTTCAAGGAATACAAGACCGCCTGGGCGCCGGTGTTGCCGCTGGAGCCCGAGGTCACGCGCTCCGAGGTCAACCCGCAGTTCGTCAACATCGCCACGCCGACCGAAGTGGTCATCGTCACCACCTTCAATGTCGAGATCGAGGGCGGCGGCGGCAGTCTGCATGTGTGCATTCCCTACAGCATGATCGAGCCCATCCGCGACCAGCTCACCACGGGCATGACGACCGATCGCAGCGAGGTCGATCACCGCTGGATCAAGGCGCTGCAGACCGAAATGCGCGAGGCCGAAGTGGAGATGCGCGTGGAGCTGTTGCAGCGCCAGGTTCTGGTGCGCGAGCTGCTGCAGTTGCGTGTGGGCGATGTGCTGCCGGTCGAGATGCCCGAAACCGTGGTGGCCCGGGTCAATGGCATTCCCGTGCTGCTGGGCGAGTACGGGCGGCACGGCGACAAGATGGCGCTCAAGATTCGCCAGCAGCTTTTCCCTGATGCGCCCGAGAGGGACCAACTGCTGGCGCATGCGGCGCCCTGATTCCGATTTCTCATGGCCGCAGGAACTCTCATGGCAGAAGACACCCCCACCCATACCGCAGCCGCAGACGATCTGGCCGACTGGGGCGAAGCCATGGCGGAGCAGGGCCTGGCTGCCGCGCCCGCTGCCGCCGCCGCACCCGAGCCGAAGGCCAAGGTACAGCCCGCGCCTTTTGCCGAACTCCATGCCGATCAGGACCGCGCCGCGCACAACGAGCAGCTCGATCTGGTGATGGACATACCCGTCACGCTTTCGGTCGAACTCGGGCGCACCAAGATCCAGATCCGCGAACTGCTGCAACTCGCGCAAGGCTCGGTGGTCGACCTCGACCGGCTTGCTGGCGAGCCGATGGACGTGCTGGTCAACGGCTTTCTCATCGCCCGGGGCGAAGTCGTGCTGGTCAATGACAAATTCGGCATCCGCCTGACTGACATCGTCAGCCCGACCGAGCGCGCCCGGCGTTTGGCTTGATGCACGGGCTGGCGGACGCGGCAAACCCCTCCCCATGCTGTGGAGAGGTCGGGAGGGCGCGCGTCCTAGAGGCGGCTGGGCGGCGAGGGGTGTTGCCTTGGCCCGCGAACCCTCACCCCAACCCTCTCCCGGAGGGAGAGGGGGCCGATCTCACCTCCTCCACTCGTGGGGGAGGTCGGGAGGGGCATCCGAAGGTGGCGCGAAGCGCTGTTCTCACCTCCCCCACTTGCTGGGGGAGGTCGGGAGGGGCATCCGAAGGTGGCGCGAAGCGCTGTTCTCACCTCCCCCACTTGCTGGGGGAGGTCGGGAGGGGGAGCGGGTTCTCCATTCATCGCCGTTCTTCCTCACCCATCCCCACCCCAACCCTCCCCACAAATGGGGAGGGAGCAAACATGCTTCCCCCGCCGGTGTTTGCTCCTCCTCCACGCAGTGGGGGAAGCGGGGAGGGGGGCTCGAACCGCTGCGTTCTCATTCGAGCTTGAACTGCCGCATGCTCTCCTGCAAGGCCTGCGCCTGCGCATTCATTTCTTCGGCGGTGGCCGCAAGCTCTTCGGAGGCCGAGGCGTTTTGCTGCGTCACGGCCGAGAGCTGGGCGACGGCCTGATTGATGCTCTGCACCCCGGTGGCGAGTTCTTCGGAGGCGGCGGAGATTTCCTGCACCAGATCGGAGTTCTTGCTCACTGCGGGCACGATCTGCGCGATCAGACCGCCTGCGGCATCGGCCTGCCTGACGGTGGAGGCCGCCAGATCGCCGATCTCCTTGGCCGCCACCTGCGAGCGCTCGGCGAGCTTGCGCACCTCGGCGGCCACCACGGCAAAGCCCTTGCCATGCTCGCCGGCACGGGCGGCCTCGATCGCGGCATTCAAAGCCAGCATATTGGTCTGGTAGGCGATGTCGTCGATGATGGAAATGCGCTCGGCTATTGCCTGCATGG